>CAYRRV010000003.1:75808-217445 GCA_964426725.1 uncultured Bacteroidales bacterium
TCGATACTATCCCCGTCTTCCTGTTCCTCGGAAACAGTACCAGAAAAAGAAAGTGTTTCATTATCATCTGTAGCAATAAATGTATAATTTGCTATTTTATCGCCGGTATTACCAAGAATAGCTGCATCCAAAACCTTTATTTCCGTCTCGATATCGGAGTCGTAATCGACAGTTCTGTTACCTGCCAGTATAATTTCAATCGTCACTTCATCAACATAATTAATAGATTTTGTTACACCTTCCGGGAGGTTACTGACGATAACGTTTGTTGTATTAACCTGGTTTTCAATAAACTTGTCGCTATTAATCGTTACAGTAAGCGCTTCTCCATCCTCAGCAGCCTCTTCTATTAATCCATCATCAGTCACCTCTATCGTAACTGGCTCCACTTCCGCGGTCACCGTGAGATTATCAGAAATATTACCTGTTCCCTCGGCATACGCGTTATCATTAACCGTGATGGTTAATATTTTATCCTCGTCAAAGTCTGTCCCATCCCAACTCAGGGCCAGATCGAAGGAAGTAAGGGTCACGTTGGAAATATTGTTTAAGGAAACACCTGCTTCTGTAACTGCTGTTCCTGAAAGTTGCACATTTGTAGTATTAATATTAGCTGTATAAAAGGTCCCCTCGTCAATGGAAACAGTTATTTCTTCGCTATCAAGGGTAGATTCGATACCATTATTGACTTTCCATTCAGCATTTAGGTTCTCATCACTTCCATCAGCATTAAATACCACACCCGTGTTCACTGTTATTACACTGTCTGCTTCATGGTATTGCGATGGATCAAGTTTCAGTTCAAGGTTGGTAATATCTATATCGTAATCTACCGTCCGGTTGCCCGAGAGGGTAATAATAGCGGTTACAGAATCTGATCCCGGCACGATACTGCCTTTGGTTACCCCGGTGGGAAGGTGAGAAATAACCCATTTACTTGTATCGAATGAAGGAATAAACGTCCCACCCGTAAGACTGACATCTATCATGGCTCCATTTTCACTTCCTTCAGTTATTGAGCCAGAAAAAGATAATGTTTCCTGATCGTTTATCGCTTCAAATGTATAATTTTCAGTCAAATCTCCCGTGGTACCCTCTGTTGCAGAGCCTTTAACAGTAATGTTTGCAACATAATCACTGTCATAATCACGGGAAGCGTTTGTAACCGTGAGTGTGGCATTATGGTCACCAGAACTATTGGCCGTGGCAAGGTTTACACCCGTGGGAGAACCAGTCATGTTAAAATCGGAAATTGAAATCGTACTTTTAAACTCAAAATCCTTCATGAAAATATTTATCTGCCCGTCACTCTCCAGTCTTTCAGTTATATTTCCATTATCCGTAATAATTAAATCAGGTTCCTGGGCATCAGCACCACTAAACTCAACAAGCGTATCTGACCAGGTAGTTTCTTTAATACTATCGGGGCTGAGAACTGCCAATTTAAAATTACCGTTGGTCATTGTAGAAAACTTCGACTGCCCGTTACTGGTGAAATTAAATTTGATTAAAAAACCTGAGCCTGAAACGGAATAATCTGTAGCAGGATCGAGGGTTACATCGTAATTTGAATCATTATCCGTATCAACTTCAATCTGATAATCTTCATTATCTCCCGGGGAAGTTACATTTTCTGAAAAATATAAAAACAAGGAGTCGTCATCAGAAACATTCAATAAGAAATTCTCATAACGAAGAGAATCGGGGATCATTTGAGAGAATCCATTGTATCCAATGAATATCAAAAACGTAATCAGGTAAAAACTAATTCTTTTCATCTTCGAAAAGCATTTAAATCAATATATTAAAGATTACCATCCGTGGCGGTTTTGAGCACTAAAACTTGCCAGTCACCATTTGCATTAGAGGTACCAGCAACAGCAAATCCATCATCAGATGTTTGAATAACCCTGTATCCTTCCTGATCGGAAGCATTGCCAAAATTGTTCTTAAAGATCATATTTAAATCATGATCCAGTTTAAGCAGGTACAGATCATTATTACCACCACTTACTACAGTTCCGGTAATAATATACCCCCCGTTGTTAATGGAAGATATGGAACTGGCCTTTTGATTACCGGGGATATCGAAATACTTGTAAGAATATTGGTCCGGCGCCAGAATATTCCCGTCAAATTTTATTATTCCGGATTTTTGTTGTCCATTTTCCAGGATCATCGTGGTTAGCACCCGGAAAGAACCATCTTCATGCACGATTATTCCATTACCAACACAAGAGGTAGCATCAACTTCCAGATTATTTTTCAGAATAAATCGACCATTTGCTGGCACTTCAGCCACCATTACTTCAGATTCATTTCCCGCGGAACTCTCGTAACCGATGAAAAAGTAACTTTCATTAGTGTAATAAGCATCGAGAATTACCTGATCGCCAGGTAACCCAAAATTGATTGGATTAGGAAGGCTCCAGTTTATATCACCATTTTCGTTTAACTGAAGTATCCAGTAATCTTTTCCGGCTGCTCCAAAGCTCTCGGTATAACCTGCCACAACATAATCACCCTGGTTAGTGATAAAACCGGTAAACCCTTCTTCATGATTACTTCCACCATATGTTTTTGTCCATAATGAATCACCTGTAGAAGTGGTTTTGATGACCCAGATATCTTTATCCTGTGAAGTAATTTCAGTAGAACCTATTACCAGGTATCCTCCATCACCTGTGGCCAGTACCCGTTTACTTTCATCATTCATCCCGTTATTAAATATTTTTGGCCCCCATTCAATATTCCCGTACTTGTTGATTTTCATGATAAAAACATCAAAATAACCGACAAGCCCTGATAAAACAGCTTGTGTTGAACCGGTAATAACATAGCCCCCATCATCAGTTTGCAGGATATCGGAGGCATGATCCTGATATGAATTACCAAAAAACCTGATGAAAGACTTTGATTGTTCCGGTTCAATTTTTAACTCCTGATTACACGAATGGGTTATCCACATGATCATACTTAAAACAATAAAACAATATAACCGGGTGCTTGGTTTCATATTCGGGAGATTATTTAATTTTTTTTGTAACATAAAAAGAATAAACATAACCCACAGAGATTGCCAGATTATTGAGCCGGAAATCATCGCTTAAAAAGCCTGTTTCAAATAGGAGATTATTATAATCATAAAGACTTTCTTCATTCAGTTGTGTATTCAGGTTAAAATTATACCTGGCATCAAAAAAAAGAAATCCTTTTTTTATATTATACCTTAAACCAACTCCAGCATTAGCATGATAAAGAAGTTTATTTCTTAGCGCGAGCAGATCAGTATCGGTAATTGATTGATCATTATTAAAGCTATTATCGGTATACCTAACATATACAGAACCCTCTGAACTCAGCAGGTAGCTAACAGATCCTCCCATCCTCAGAATAGGAACAAATCTTCCCCATGGATTAAACTTGTACATCAAAGTCACGGGAGAAGCTATAAATGATTGTCTCTCAATAAACTCGATAGTCCGGTTTTTACTGAGAAACCCAATCGAATCAAAAGTAGTATATTCAACCTGGTTATAGTTTACGTCAAATCCCAGGTTCAGCCGGGGAGAAAGGTACCATACCGTGGAAATTCCAAATGAAATGCCGGGAGTTGTAAAATACTCCGTGGTACCTGCTGTTTGGTTCAACCCGCTCAAATTTTGGGATACCAGCATGTTAGATATATTGACACCGAAATTCACACCAAGATTAACAAGCGGGTATGTTTTATAAGAATTAAACAGGTATCTGAATTCCAATGGATCTGTTGGTTGGATTTCATATTCAGGATACCGGTTTAAAAAAAAGCGCATGGAAGAATCTGCTTTTTCTCCCTGATCATCAAAAAGATAACTTAAAACAATCAACTTGTAAGCTTCTAATCGTTGTTCTTTGGAGAATCCTTTGTTGATACAATCTGACAGCATGTTTGGTATCTCCTCGATCAGTCCCTGGTTATACAATTTTTCGGCCTCTCTTAACACGAAAGCACACTGCTCATCCTGGGCACTGACAAAAGAACTAAAAAACGGAAGGAAAATCAATATGATAATTATTTTTCTCACAGGTAATTAAATTTTCTGTTCAATTTATTCTTCAGTAAATCAAAACTTATCATTAGTTGTATCTTTAACCTTACCAATGGCACTATCGAGAGATAATTCCTTTTCACTACAAGTTGCTTGATACTGAACATCCTCTCCCACGAAAGTACTCCATTCTTCCCGGGTAAAATTACGGTTCAACAAGGAACAGAAATCAATAGCCATGTATCTTGCTTCTGTAGGCCGGTAGATTAACCTGTCTTCTTCGGTACTGCCAGTCACAAAACCTTGGCCATCAGGACTAAATGCCAATGCAAAAACAAATCCCTCGTGGTCGGAAAGCACAACGGGGGGATTATTCAAATCATTCAAATCCCATAATTTAATTGTACCATCAAGGCTAACAGATCCCAGGATATCTGCACCAGGACTAAATTTCACATCCTGCACCCGGGCGTTATGTGCATTTATATTGCCCGTTAATTTCCACTGGTTAGTATTCCATATCCTTATGTTGCCCTCCATGTCTCCTGCAGCCAGATATTTTCCATCCGGATTAAAAGCGACTGTGAATACCGAAGTCCGGGGTATTTGGGAAATTACGCGTGACTTGTATTCATTTTTGGTATCATAAATAATTACTTCTCCATTTCTGGTTCCAATTGCCAGGTATTTATCGTCTGGAGAGAGAGCGATTTGAATTATCCTGGCATTATGATTGATAATTTCTTCGGAAGAACCATCGAGAACATTCCAACGCCTTATATCACCGCCTGTACCGGAAGAGAATAATGTTCTGCTATTACTGGCAAAAGCCAGGGATCTGATCTTGCCATTATGGGCATTCAGGTAACGAGGTGGAAGATTTTCCCTTGCTGTTTCAAAAATCTGAATTCCCATGCCATCTGTACCACAAACCAGGTATTTGCCATCAGGGGATACCACCAACACTTCATTTGATAGCTGATTACTTGATATCACATTGTAATTAACGGGGTTATTATACAAATTCCATTTAATGATCTTCCCATCAGAACCCGTACTGAATATTGTATTAGTTTCTGGTTGAAAAGTAATTGATTTTATCGCGTCGTCATGTCCTTTAAGCACGTTATAGTCATCACCTTTCAGTGCCTTGACGCTAGAATAAAGTCCAAGATAAATATCCGGATTATGTGAAGGTCCCTCGAAACCTTCATTAAAAAGAAATCCTTGGTATGCGAGCAATCCTTTTAATCGCGGATCATTTTCAACTTGTTGCGATTTAACAGCCAGTGATAAAGAAATTGAAAGCATTCTCCTGTTAAAAGCTTCACGGCTTTTTTCATCCGCGAGTTGTGATTGACGTCTTGCTTCCTCCGCGTTATTCAGAGCCAGTTGTCGTTGCTCGTTAGCCAGCTCGAGATTTTTCCTGGCCTGTTGCTCCTGAATCAATGCCCGTTGCGCGTTTTGTTCGGCCAATCTTCTTTGTTCTTCAGAAATTTCTGTTTGTTGTTGGGCCAGAGATCTTTGTTGTTCAGCTTCAAGTAGGGCGTCTTCTGCCCTTTGCCTCTGTTGCTCTGCTATTTCGCGCTGTTCCTGAGCTTCAGTAGTTCTATGTTCAGCTTCTACCCTTGCCCTGTCTGCAGCGAGTTGCAAATCCCGCGTGTATATAAAAAGACCAATTGAAATAATTGCAGCAGAACCGAGCACGATAGCAAAAATCCGGGTACGTCTTAATTGTCTTTTTTGTTGCCGTACCTTATTTTCTTCTTCCCGTGAAAATTCCTGTTCACTGGTTTCCAGGTAAACCATGGCCCTTTCAAAGGCAGGGTTATAGCGAGCAGCCCAGGTAAGTGTAGGTTTTTGTTTTTCCCTCCAGTTGGTTGCCAATTGCAAATCAGGTGGACGCCACAAACCAGTACGCCCCATTTGGTATAATTCAGCGGCTTCACTGAGTCGCAAATACATGAGTACCGCATTAGCCTCTTCTTCAACCCACATTCTCAACCTGTTCCAAATCCTCATGAGACTTTCATGTGAAATATCAATAATAGAATCACTATCCAAGGAAATCTCATAAGATGGTACAATAAAGGAACGCCCCGGCATTCTGAATACTTCAACAACTTTAGCCACTCCACTTATATCGGCCCGCGCTATTTCTGCAATGGCACTGAGTCTGGCCGGATGCCGGATACCACGATTATCATGTCCTTTCTCTGTAAGGGTTTTAAACATGGACTCGCATATTCTTTTCTCCTCTTCATCCAATTCATCATAAGCTTCATTGGCATGCATGGAAAGTGCGGATTCCATTTTGCCGACTGCCTCGTAATCAGCCAGACCAATCGGTTGATCAAACTCTTCTCTTTCTACCCAGTAATCCCATGTTCTCATCAGTGCATGTTGTAAAATGGGCAACTGGTCGGGGTTATCTCCCACCTCATTGAGCAATTGTTGAACAAGAAATGGATCGATAGAAGCATTTCCGACAGCCACCGGACCTTCTATTGCTTTCTTGAAATCTTCCCGGGTCATCTGGGGAATCAGGTAATTACTATCATTGATCAGGCTGGTTAGTTCCTGGAACTGACTACAATCGCCAATAAAATCAGATCGCATTGTTAATACAACATAGACCGGAAGTTCTGTTTGGCGAACTGTATTCACGATCAATTTAACGAATGCTTCCGATTCATTTAATCCTTCTTCTCCTTTCCGGCTTTTTTTATACCTGAATAATTCTTCAAATTGATCGATGATGAACAGAATATTTTCATCCCCGGGCTTTAATACTTGTTTTACTGCATCAAGTAAACCATTGGAACTACGACGTATCAGGGCATTCAAAATGGAGCTTTCCATTTCTCTTTCCTCACCTGTCATCTCAATATTTTCCTCAATTAATGCCTCTGCCATATTGCCCAGTGGATCATTCCCCGGTCTCATCTGAAAGATCCGCCAGTTAAGCCCGGAACCCGTGATAAAACCTCCATGCAAAACAGGAACAACACCACAATACATGAGAGAAGATTTACCACTTCCCGAGGCACCAATTAAAGCTACAAAACGATTAGCAGCCAGATGCCGGATGACTTCTTCACTTTGTCCTTCACGCCCGAAAAAGAGATGGCTCTCTTCAATAGTGAAAGGTCTTAACCCGGGGAATGGATTTGAATATTTTTTTTTCATTCCCGGGCTTTTCGTTTTTGTATTTTCTGAATAGGTAGAGCTCATTTTGGTTTTAGTTTTTCTTTGATAGGATTCAGCAAGTTTTCAAATTTAAATCCCTCACTGTTAATTGTCACGAAATCTTCAGGAATTTCTATTTTACTATTAACATCTTGATGCTCACCAAAGGAAATAACTTTACAAATAAAAGGCTTTTTTCTTCCAAAACCGGGAGCCTTAATTACATCTTTTATTTTACTTTCTAACCATTTTTCACTTGTACCTGAATAATGTATAATGACACCATCACATTCCATTAAAGACGAAATATGTTTTCTGAATGCATTTGCAGGATCTGCAGGTTGTATTTCAAGAAAAGGAATATTCCCGGTCTTTAATGACTTTCTCATCATGTTGATTTCATTTGAATCTTTGTCATAAAGAAAATAAATAAATGATTGGGATTCATCAGATGCACCAGTGACAAACTGATTTATTTTACTTGTAACCAAAGATTTAAACATTTCCAGCGGGGCTTGGATTAACTCAGCACCTGCTAGTTCTTCCCTGTCTCTCATAATATAATCAACAAATTCTCTTTGTTTTTCATCTTCAGGAACCAGGTGAACAGGAATCGAAATTAACCGATGAAAATTCCGACTTTTACCATCCCGGTAAAAATCAGCGGCAATCTTATTCTGTAATGAAACAACAGATTCACCACTTTCCTTAATTACTCTTCCATACTGATTACCAATAAAATGTATGCTACAAAAGCACCTTGAGAGGTATTGTCTCATGGTTTCCATAAAATCATCCAAACGGGCAGGTAAGGGTTTATCTGGCAAAACTTTATAACCTGCCAATTCTAGTTCTCCCCTGATGCTCTCATAAGCGATTTGTTGATCAGTAGATGTTTCAGCCAGGTAAACATTGCCTTTCACAGAATGTTCAGGGGGTCTGGAAAAACAATTTTTTATCCTGTAAGCTATATTTACGAGGGCAGTGTAATCAGGAACCAGTTTTCCCGTATGTTTGAAAACCGGGTAAACTTCTGGAGTGGAAATACTTTTATTAATACTTTCAGTCTCAAAAGAGCTACTGGTTAAAAAAATAATTTCCCGTTCACTTGAAAGATTTTCATGGGTTTGCTTTATGTAATGCAGGAAATCTGTATTCGCGATTTGCTCTTCAGTTATAAAAAACATGAGAATACAGGCTTCAGAATCAATCTCCAAAGGATCTTTATATGAAAAAGGAAGTATGTTGTAATTTGTTTTATCAATTTTAAACAAGATTTTTTCAAGGATTGAAGGAACCTTTAGCAATGAATCAGAAAAATCAATTGACATTTCATCATTGAAAATAAGTGGTATTTCTTTTACATTAGCCATAAAATAAAAACAAATTTCGTTTAAGGTATTTTGACTCCGATGATCAAAATATCATCAACCTGTTCATTGTTGCCTTTCCAGTCACAAAATGCATGATATAAAAGCCTTTTTTGTTCCTCCATGGGTTGTTCATGTATTTCAAGTAATAATTCCCTGAATCTTTTGGATAAATATTTCCGATCATTTTCACCTCCAAACTGATCCGCGAAACCATCAGAAAAGATATAAAGAATATCTCCTGATTGTAAATCAATCCTGTGTTCGTTGAACAGACCTAATGTTTCTTCAATAAAAGAACCGATTGGAAATTTATTAGGTTTATAAATCAGGATCTCTCCATCTCTTATGATATATAAAGGATTGAACGCACCGGCAAAATGTAAAGTTTTCGTCGCGGGTTCGAGCACGCAAAGAGCGATATCCATCCCGTCTTTCACACTATGCGCTCCCCTGGTTTGCCTTAACGTTTCAGTAACTCCTCTATTAAGGTCATTTAAGATTTCAGCAGCAGTACTCGCACCTGTTACATTCACCGCGTAATTTAATTGGTTATTTCCAACAATCGACATGAAGGCCCCGGGGACACCATGGCCGGTACAATCGACAGCAGCAAACATTATTTTATCCATTTTCTTTTTAATCCAGTAAAAATCGCCACTAACTATATCCTTGGGCAGGTATAGAATAAAGGACATGGGCAATAAATTATTTACCAAATTATCCGGGGGTAGTATTGCTGTCTGGATTCTTTTGGCATAATGAATGCTATCTTCAATATGTTTTTTCTGAGCTTCAATCTCGGTATAAGCAACCTGAAGATTTTCATTGATTTCGGCTAAAGTATTCTTTTGCTCTTCGATACTATCCCGTTGGGCTTCAATTTCCTCTTTTTGACGTTCAATTTCAGCAGTTCTTTCCCGCACTTTTTCCTCCAGTTCATAATAGTAACTCTCGAGTTGTTCAATCATCGTGTTAAACTTTTTCGAGAGGGTAGTTATCTCGTTATTGCCTATTACATCTGCTCTTTCATTTAAATGCCCGTCTGTGATGCGGTTAACTTTTTGAACAAGACGTTTAATAGGATCGGTAATAACCCGGGTTTTACGGTAAATAAGAATAATAACAGAAATTACAGTTAACCCGAAAATGGCAATGAATTTTAGTAATTCGGTTCGCAAAACCTGTTTCTCGGCGGTCCTATCTGACACGATTCTGACAACGGAGCCCTTGTATAAATCGGTCTTCTTTCTATCGATATAGATATATTGGTATTGTAATAAAGAATTTCTTGTTTCTTCAATTACAGATCTCGTTTTTTTTGTCGCGAAAACATCTTGTAAAACAGGCTTGTGTTCATCTATTATATTGACATCGGGGACCAGTGAAAATGGATTATCTGCCCCGATAAATAAATCGACAGATTCTATACTCTCTTGTTGCCGGGAAATATCCGTTAACCTGTTTTTAATAAACTGGATTATATCGTCAGCTCTTTCAGAATAGATCCCAATTTCAATGATATATTCACGATCATTGGTAGGTTGGTAGGAATACTTCTTCAATCTTCTTGTTGAAGATTCAATCGCGAAACGCTCGCTCACAAATTCTCCGGCTTCGAATACATTTCGTAAATAATTTTCATGTTCTAAGCCAAAATCATACAAATTAAGCCCTAAATCTTTTGAAAAAGTTGTATTAATGATAACGCCATCTTTATTTATAATATAAAGGTCTTCCAATTTTGGATTCAGACCTATTTCACTGGCAATTTTATCTAGATCTGCATTTTCAATATCAAGGGGATCGCTAAAATAATTATTTACTAATTGATTGCTCAGGTTTTGCAGGCGATCATTCAGATCGTCTTCCAATATATTCAAAGCCATGTCCTGAAATTCCATGACATGGAAAATTTCATCAAATATTATCTGATTCTTACTCTGGTTAGATTCAACAAGAATAGACCTGGTTTGCCTGTAATTCATAATTCCCAGTACAATCAGGGCAATCACGGCAGGCACTACCACATTAAAGATCAATTGTTTAAAAATCGTTGTACTTCCTCTCATACAATTCTTTCTGAATTATTTTATCATTATATTATTCCTTTTTAAAGATTCTGCCAATTTAATCAAAATATTTCCCGTTTCTGGATAATCAAAAACGAGTTCATTTAGCGCCGCGTAATTCAAAACATAAAGAACAGTGCTTTCATCCGCAATAAAATTACACTCGCAATCCTTCCAACCTTCAACTACCCGGAGATCAAAAATATCATTCTCCTGTATCCGGATGATTTCTTCTTTCTCAGTTACAATCCGGCCATTCCCTTTTACAACCATCAATAATGCAATCATATCCTGATTATAACCGGAACCAAATGTTTCACCCGGTTTGAGCAGATGAACTTTTACCTGTTCCGCTACCCAAACAATATCATAACTATTAAGATTAGAAAAATAAGACTGTTCAATTAAAAACATTACCCGGTCCAGCAACAAGTGGTAAGAAGAAGATTGATAATAATCTATAGCCCTTGAATTTTGTTGTTGGGTTTCATCTGGCAGCCGGGACGCGCATTGTTGATAAAATTCAAAATCTATTTCATGCAACTTACACGCGGCTGTCTCTGCAATTAACCTCAATGGATTAAATAGATGGGCGATAAGTGATCCGGTTGCTTTTGCAGTAAACACTTCACCGAAATTTCTAATGCAGATAGCTTTACTGACAGGGGATATTTGATATATATCCCTATTCAAAATCTCTTCAGGCAATTTTTCAAACGGAACTTTAACCAGTGGATATTCTTTCTGAAGCTCTTTTATTTTATCAGCTAAGGGCATATCATCCAACAAGGGCAACAAGTATGGTTTGATTTCATCGTGAATAAAGATATCCAACAATTCCATCGCGAACCCAATACTCTCACTCGTGCCCGTCTGAAGATTTTCTTTTACATGCGCGACAGATTCTGTATCATAAACGAGTGAAAGCAAATCAAAAAGGTGATTCATGTGATCCTGCTGTTCAATCTCAATTTGATTTTTTAAACCGGCTAATTCCCCGTTATCTTTAAACCCCAATACAACAATCATGTTCCTTCCAATAATACCACATTGGGTTCTTACCAGATCAAGAATTTTTTGAACCAGGTTACCTTTAGCATGGAAATGATTCTCTTTTAATACCCGCACGGCATGCCAAGCGAGTTTTTTGTTATAGTAGTCTATTTTCTTTACCAGATATCCCGTGGATTTAACAGAATAAATCTTACCCCACAGCCTTATTATTCTCAAGCATGTTTTCTCGTCAATACCAGTTCGATAAAACATTTGCTCAAGGTGATCACAAACAACATCGCCAAATAAGAGCAGAGCATCGAAAGCTTCACTGTAAAAATCATCGGTACCCAGGTATTCGGCAACAAGAAACATCATTTCTGTATACCGGGTTTTTCCAACTGCAAGAATGGCCAATTTTCTAACCTGGGTGTCCGGATCACGAACCAAAAATCTCAACCAGGAATAAAATGCCGGATCACCATTTTCAACAATGATATTCACGAACAATTTTCGCGATTCAGGATCCCTTGATTTCAGGGCTTGTTCAATTGTATTCTCGTTAAAACTTTGAAAATCGATTGCTTCAAACCTGTTGACTAAAGGCGCCATCTTATCTATCAACTCTTTCTCGGTTTCGGTCTTGTATATTTCCTGCAATACCGGTTTTGTCCCTATAAGTTCTCTCTGGTTAATTTTATCAATTGTCCATGAACGAAGCCGGGAATCCGGATGCTCCAGAAAACCGGGAAGGTTTTGTTCATAACTTGCAGGGCTAATCATTTCAGAAATACCAAGAACATAATAATGAGTAATATTGAACTCTTCCGAAAAAATCTTATTCATTACCTGTTTGATATCAGAAACCGTTTCTTTTCCATTAGTTAGCAGATTTCTTTTCCTGTAATCTTCCAGTGAATGACTGAGCGATAATTTATAAGCCTTATATAGTTTAAATGCAATATAAATCCATACCAGAACAACAGCAATTAAAACAAATGAAAAATCTATCAAGCGGAAAAATGACAAGGAGGTTAATCCCATGAGGATTAACCCGGAGGTCAACGCTGCAATTTCATTTACTGTTCCATCAATTCTTGCCTGTACATTATATCGAATATTTATATCCAGCGACTGGTAGAGGAGTTTAAAAACAGGAACCTCAAAGGAATCGTGCAGGGTTTTCGAGAAAAGACGCCCCAGTGCTATAAGTAAGAAAAAAAATGTAAAGGCAGCCGCTTCTTTCGTGTAACCAAAAAAGGAACCGATAAATGCAGCCCCACCAGTAAATAAAAGTAAAAGAAGGGGAGATAATGCCAGTGTGATTTTCAGTCCATATGTTTTAAGGAATTTACTGTAAACGAAAGTTTTAATCATAACTGAAAAAACCATAACAGTACCAGTAAAGGCACCAAGAAATTGGGCAAGGCTAATTGTATCCGGGTAGTTTATCTTTGAAACCGCGAGAAATGAATACTGAATAAAAAAAGCAGTAATTACGGAGAGAACAACAAAAACTGACATTAGGATCACGTAACGACTCTTCAAAAGCGAAAAGAAATTATCACGTTTCTTGCTCACGGCAACAATTGGAACATTAGTACCAGAAGAATACCGCCCCGCGATAACAAGTTGAAATAACATGGCAACCAGAATACTACCCGCTGCAATAATCAACAAATCCCACGTGTCATACCCAAGGGACAATAAAATAGGAATGGTATAGGTACCAACGATAATCCCTACAATCTGGCCGGTATCAATTAACCCAAACAACCTTTTACCTTGCCTGAGTGTAAAAATCCGTCCTACAGAACCCCAAAAACCAAGCATTGCCAGAATATTGAGAGGTCCCATCATCACGAGTACTATAAAGACAAGAATATTTTTGGGTACCGCACCTAAACCAAGCCTGAGAAATAGTGTTACCAGAACAACAAATAAAAGATTAAAGGATGCAAACCTGCTAAATTTAATTCTTGATTGAAACATGGTATACAAGCTGGTAAGAATAATACCAGCCACACCGGAAACGACGTACGCCCTAGGTATATCCTCCGGATGATAAATATCTAAAAACAAGGCATGGGCACCTACATCAAAGGCGCCGTAAAAGACACCAATGAATATCGACTGAAGGATAAACAGCAATACTGTTGTTTCTTCTCCTTTCTCGATATTAAACCACCTTAAAATCGCCTTATTCATTGAAGGAAATAGCTGTAATATTTTAAAAATCAATCAGCAATATAGGAAAAAAATAGCAATTCCCGTGCGCACTTCTAAAATAGTTCCACAAAAAAAAAATACTCAAACATCTAAATAGCTATTAATCATTGTCTTTCTGCACGTTATGTTTAATCAAAATTTATGAATAATACACGGTTATGAATAACTTTTAATATAATTATTTTGTGATATTGGATAAAAAACATATCTTGGTTTCAAATATACCACTAACATACTATGTTTGAGACCCCGGGGAAGGAAGTTGATATTTACACGTGGCGAAGAGAAATTGTTTTTGTCATACTCTCTGGAGTATTTCTTGGCACTCTTGCCATTCTCAATATCCTGGGAATATCAAGGCAAATTGATTTGTCATTTGAATTTTTTGGACGTGTAGTTCCTTTTGTTGTTTTCGTGGGTGTATTACCTTACCCTATTACCTTTTTATGTACTGATTTTATCAGCGAATTATACGGGAGAAAAAGAGCTAACCTGGTTGTCTGGGTAGGTTTATTGCTTAATATTTGGGTATTGTTTATTCTTTGGCTGGGCGGAACTTTACCCCCGTCACCCGAGATTGTTGATAACGGTTTGCCGGCCTTAGAAGATCCCGCGAGAACTTTTTTTCAAATAAGGAAATGGACCTTTGGCGCTACTATTGCTTCCATGATAGCCTACCTCACCGCCCAGTTCGTTGATGTGCAATTGTTTCATCTACTCAAGAAAATGACGAAAGGCAAACATCTTTGGTTACGAAATAATGGCTCGACCCTTACCAGCCAACTTGTTGACTCCATTTCAGTTGTGGCCATTACTTACTTTTATACAGAAAACGCGATTCAGATACAACCCGGTGAAACCGTCACGCATGCAATTATGATATTGATCTTCTCAAACTACATTTTTAAATTATCAGCGGCATTAATAGATACCATTCCTTTTTATCTCGGGGTTAACTTTTTCTCAAAATATCTGAACCTTGATCTAGAAGCTGATTTCAGAATAAAGACAGGATAAATTATTTATCGCATCTTTCTTCAATCTGTTTTGCCAGAATTTCTGCACTTAAATTAAATCCTTCAACAATATAATCTGCTTGCAAATAAAAAGGTTCTCTCTCGACAAGTTTCCGCTTCACGTAATCTGTCAGGTCTTTCTTGTTCCTGTTATCAACCAAGGGCCGTTTTCCCGCGGAATTCTGAAGTCGTTGAACAATGGCTCCTGCAGGCAGCTTGATATACACGGAAATCCCGGATTCTTTGATCACTTTCATGTTATCAAAATAGCATGGGACCCCGCCCCCGGTTGAAATCACTACATTTTTTAAGTGTTTTAACTCGTGAAGCAAATTTTGCTCTTTCCCGCGAAAATAACTTTCTCCTTTTTTCTCAAAAATCGCGGGAATATCCATTTCTTCATTTTTCACGATCAGATCGTCCATGTCAATAAACCGATAATCCAACAGTCTTGCCAACTGTCTGCCAATCGTGGTCTTTCCGCTTCCCATGAAACCTACAAGGAAAATTCTCATAGTTCTATGTTCAGGCATTAAAACAAAGTCATCTGGGATAGTTCATCATCATTCTTTTCGCCGTTTTCCTGTGATTTAGAAACCGTGTCCGGTTCTTCTTCCTCTTCCCGGTTCCCGGGTTCAATTTCGGATATTGCGCCAATTTGAAATGTAGTTAACCGTTTTCCCCTGGCCCTGTAACTTTTAATACCAATAAACTCTTCAGCGTTTACAATTTCAGGTTCCCTGTTTTCATGTTTACCTGTGAAGGTGATTTCGAAACGGGGAAATTTTTCGCTACTAAGTGCAATCAGTTTTGATTTAGGATTTTCTCCAATAAAACTAGAAAGGTTTTCACTGGTTTCAAATGTGAATCGCTTGAGATAATAGTACTCCTGATCTGCATCATAGAAAATGGCGGTAAATATTTTTCCAGGTTCAAATTTCTCGATAATTTTAATATTATCTTCATAATGATTAGAAAGATC
Source organism: uncultured Bacteroidales bacterium (assembly GCA_964426725.1). Taxonomy (GTDB): domain Bacteria; phylum Bacteroidota; class Bacteroidia; order Bacteroidales; family CAYRRV01; genus CAYRRV01. The sequence goes on from CAYRRV010000003.1 coordinate 91,691, forward strand.
AAAACTGGTCATTTTGAAATCTCCATCATTGGTAACAACAAGTATCTTATCGTCATCCATGAATTCACCGAGATAAGACCCGTATCCATCGGCATTAAGCCTAAGAACAGCATTATCAAACCAGATTTTTCTTCCACCAAGCGTGGATTCACCCCTTTCTTTCAGAACAATTTTATGAACCGCGTACCGGGTCACGATATTGCCCATTGCATTTCGGCCTTTAATGGACATGGTTCCAAAATCAGCATCAATAATCAGATTTCTCAGTCGTGGTCGCGGTTTTAAATACACCTTAACCACTTCCGATTCCCCATTAGGATTCGCGCTAAAATATAATATTTCAGAACGGGGATGGCCCTTTGTCACGTTGTATTCTTTATCTCTCGTAGTCCCTGTTATGGCAAATCGTTTCATCATGGTATTACCGGTTTCACCGTCACGATATAATACATTGTATATTGTTCGTGTATCATTTCTCTTAAAAACGTTCGCGTAGATAATATCTTTCCCCAAGAAGGCCTTTTGCTCAACCTTGGAAACAATATAGGAACCATCTTTCCTGAAAACAATGATGTCATCAATATCCGAGCAATCACAGATATACTCATCCTTTTTAAGGGACGTGCCAATAAATCCTTCTTTTTTGTTCACGTACAATTTCTCGTTCGCGACCACTACTTTAGTAGCTTCAATGGTATCGAAGCTCCGTATCTCGGTTTTTCGTTCTTTACCTGCACCGTACTTCTTACGAATTTGCCTGTAATAATTTATGGAGTACGGAATTATATTCGCCAGGTTATTTTCTACTTCTTTAAGCTCTTCTTCCAGGGATTTGATTTGCTCATCGGCCTTTTTAGTGTCGAATTTTGAAATCCTCTTGATTTTTATTTCAGTCAGCTTTATAATATCATCCCTTGTCACCTCGCGGTAAAACAATTTCTTGTAGGGTTCAAGGCCATTGTCAATTGTCTCTATTACAGCCTCCCATGTTTCACACTCCTCGATTTTCCTGTAGATTCTTTTCTCGATAAAAATTTTCTCGAGAGATGACATATGGAGTTCTTCTTTAAGTTCACCTCTTCGAATTTCAAGCTCTTTGGTAAGCAAACTGACCGTGTTATCCGCGGACAGCCTAAGCAATTCAGAAACACCAATGAAACGGGGCTTCTCATCATCAATCACGCAACAATTGGGAGAAATCGGTACTTCACAATCCGTGAAAGCATAAAGAGCATCGATGGTTTTATCAAGAGATATTCCATTAGCCACGTGAACGAGTATTTCAACGTTTGCTGCCGTGTTATCATCAATTTTCTTTACCTTGATTTTCCCTTTTTCGTTGGCTTTTATAATACTGTCTATCAATGATGAAGTAGTTTTTCCAAATGGAATTTCTGTAATCACCAATGTTCTTTTATCCAGTTTAGAAATTTTTGCACGAACCCTGATAAGTCCACCCCGCAATCCGTCATTATAGCGAGAAAAATCGGCATGCCCTCCTGTTGGGAAGTCGGGGTATAACACAAATTCTTTTCCCTTCAGGTAATTAATAGATGCATCGATGAGTTCAATGAAGTTATGAGGTAAAATTTTTGAAGCCAGTCCTACTGCAATTCCTTCAGCTCCATGAGCGAGAAGCAATGGAAATTTAACCGGCAGCACCAGTGGTTCTTTATTTCTACCGTCATAAGAAAGTTTCCAATCTGTTGTTTTGGGGTTAAAAATAACTTCCAGGGCAAATTTAGAAAGCCTTGCTTCAATATACCGTGAAGCAGCAGCCCCGTCACCTGTAAGTACATTACCCCAGTTACCCTGGGTATCAATTAGCAAATCCTTTTGTCCCATCTGCACTAATGCATCTCCAATGGAAGCATCGCCATGGGGATGGTATTGCATGGTATTCCCGATAATATTCGCAACCTTATTGTACCTGCCATCATCCAGCTTTTTCATGGCATGCAGAATTCTTCGTTGAACCGGTTTCAGGCCATCCATAAGATTAGGAACAGCACGTTCGAGAATTACGTATGAAGCATAATCGAGAAACCAGTCCTGATACATGCCGGAAAGTTGCAATACTTTATGGATAGGCTCTTGTGAACCGTCACCATTATCACCGTGAATTATATTTTCAAGATTTTCTTTATCCATTTTTACTTGCTCCAATCAAATATTAAACCAAGAAAACCAAGTTTTTTGGTTTTAGGCTACCTCCTCTTCAACCCTCAGGTTATCGATTATGAAATTTTGTCTTTCAGGGGTATTTTTACCCATGTAAAAATTCAACAATTCAGAAACAACGTCTTCTTTTCTTAATCTCACGGGCTCAAGCCGGATATCCTTACAGATGAAGTTCTTGAACTCATCAGGTGATATCTCTCCTAATCCCTTAAAACGGGTTATTTCAGGAGATGTTCCTAATTCGCGAACGGCCTTTTCCCGTTCCTGTTCGGTATAACAATACCGGGTGGTTTTCTTATTCCGAACTCTGAAAAGCGGAGTTTGAAGAATATATAAATGTCCTTTCTTTACCAGGTCAGGAAAAAATTGCAAAAAGAAAGTAATGAGCAGTAAACGAATATGCATTCCATCCACATCCGCGTCGGTAGCAATAACCACGTTATTGTAACGCAGGTTCTCAATTCCATCCTCAATGTTGAGAGCTGCCTGTAACAGGTTAAACTCCTCATTTTCATAAACGATCTTTTTGGTGAGACCGAAGGTGTTCAGGGGTTTTCCCTTGAGACTAAACACGGCCTGTGTATTGACATCCCGGGCTTTTGTAATAGAACCGCTGGCAGAATCACCCTCGGTAATAAATATTGTAGTTTCCAAACGACGATCATCAATGGAATTATAATGAATTCTGCAATCGCGAAGTTTTTTATTGTGTAAGCTGACTTTTTTAGCTCTTTCCCGGGCAATCTTTTTTACATTGCTGATAGCTTTTCTTTCTTTTTCAGACTCGTATATTTTCTTCAGGAGTATATCGGCAGTCTCCTGATTTTTGTGAAGGTAGTTATCCAGGTGAGTTTTAATAAAGTCCCCTATAAAATTTCTAACGCCAGGCCCCCCCGGTGCCATATCTTTACTTCCCAGTTTCGTTTTTGTCTGGGATTCGAAGACCGGTTCCTCTATTTTCACGCTGATGGCTGCTATTATGGATGCCCTGATATCACTGGCATCAAAATCTTTCTGATAAAAATCTCGTATAGTTTTGATTAAAGCTTCCCTGAATGCAGCCAGGTGAGTACCACCCTGGGAGGTATTTTGCCCGTTCACGAAGGTATAATAATCTTCACCGTACTGATTTCCATGAGTGATCGCCACTTCAATATCATCTTCCTTTAAATGAATAATGGGATATAAAATTTCTGAATTCAGGTAATCATTAAGCAGGTCGAGTAAACCGTTCTTGGAAAAGAATTTCTCCCCGTTGAATATAATGGTAAGACCAGAATTAAGATAAACATAATTCCGGACCATGGTCTCGATATACTCGGTCAGGTAATGATAATTTCCGAACAACTCCTCGTCTGGCTTAAATATTACTTTCGTTCCATTAGTTTCCTTGGTGTCCCTCTCTTTTTCCTCTCTAACCAATTCTCCCGCGTTAAACAAGACCTCCTTTACCCGGCCTTCCCGGTGAGAGGAAACAATAAACTCGGAAGATAATGCATTCACGGCTTTAATCCCGACTCCATTGAGCCCAACAGATTTCTTGAATACTTTTGAATCGTATTTGGCACCTGTATTCATTTTAGAAGTCACATCAATTAACTTTCCAAGTGGTATACCCCTGCCGTAATCCCTAACTGTAACTGTATGTTCGGTTATGGTGATTTCAATTTTTTTCCCGTATCCCATCATGAATTCATCTACCGAATTATCCAGTACTTCTTTCAATAAGATGTAAATACCATCATCCTGCGAACTGCCGTCACCCAACTTCCCAATGTACATGCCCGGCCGTCTGCGGATATGTTCTTTCCAGTCTAAAGTTTGTATCGTATCTTCTGAATATGCTGCTGCTGTCATAGTTCCTCGGAATTTGCGCAAATATAATTAAACAACGAATTCTTCAATAAAAACTTTTTTCAACAAACCGTTTATAAATGATCCTGGAAAGCCAATACACGTTGTAAAAGGGCGATGATAACAGCAAAACCGCTTCCGATCAATTAGTCGGGCCTGTTGATAATTTTTTCGGGATCAGGATTTAACAATACCCAATTGTTTCAGTAAAAGCCCGGCATTCATATTCTGAGCAATACCATCTCTCAGCTTGTAATCGAAATACATTTTTCCTTTGTCCAGCCTTACTTCAAAGCATTTATTATCTATGTTTTCTGGCATTTCCCGTTCTAATTCAGCCAGGGCCAGGTCATGTGTTGCAATAATACCTGTCCCATCCAGTGAAATTAAGCGTTTCAAAACTTCTGCAGAGCCTTTTTGTTTATCTATTGAATTGGTTCCTTTCAGAATTTCATCCAGCAGTATAAACGCATGTTTTCCGGATTCAAGTATGTCAATCAAATCTTTTAACCGCTTTAATTCTGCATAGAAATATGATTCATTTTTATATAGTGAATCAGCCGTGCGCATACTGGTAAAAAGCACGGATGGTGAAAAGTTAAATTTTTCGGCAAAGACAGAAGATCCGCAATACCCCAGTAACATATTAACCCCCACGGATCTCAAAAAGGTGCTTTTCCCGGCCATATTTGCCCCTGTAATCAATGTAAAAAAACCTTTCTTTTTTACCTGAATGGAGTTTGGTACTCGACTATCAGCCGGTAAAAGGGGATGGACGAAATCATGTCCATCGAGACACCCTTCATTTTTAATAAAATCAGGGAAGGCATTACCGGGAAAGTTAAAGATAACATTCGCGGGTGAAAGCAGTGCATCAAATTCAGCCAATGCATTTATCCATTTTGAAAATCTTTGCCGGTTTTTCCTTTTCCATCTCCTGAGAGCAAATACACATTGAAAATCCCACATCAACAGGCTATTAAAAATAAAACCCGCGAAGATATTAAGCCTGTAATCAAAAGCATCCAGTAATCTTGTCAATTGCTTTATTTCTTTTGAAGCACTATATTCACGCTTGTCCACAAGAAGTCTTTTTTGCTTCATGAGGAGTTCCGCGGTGTATTCATCTTGTTCAATACAATCAATCAGCTTACTATACTTCTTCATTATTTTAAACCTGCCTGAAAAAATGGCGTGTACCTTGTTCATATTTCGAACATTGAACATGTTGACAAATATTGATAAAATGAACGGTATCCATAGCATGGACCACCCTGATATCCCGAGTATGGCAGTTCCAAGGAAAATTAAAAATAACACAGGCACCAGGTACATGAACCAGAAGTGATATTTTTGCAGAAAATCTTTTTCCTTCAACCAATCTTCTATCTTAATGCTATCATTTTTTTCTTCTTCATACATTCTACCGGTAGCGTAAAAATTCATGCGGAAATCGATTCGTGCAGACAATTCCCTGGCCGCCTCCTGCCTTTTTTGCAGCACAACTATTTCCGTATCAGGTTCGCTTATCCAACTCGCCAGAAGGTTTTTTCCCGAGAATGTAACAGTACGATTCAGGAAAGAAAACAATGATGTTTCACCAAAAACATCCAAGTCATAAGTGAACTGATGATACATATCAAGGAATTCCTTACCCCCGTCTCCCACGTAGTAAAAGTCCTTTTCAAGCATGTCAATTTCTGCAAGGCAAAAGTCCAGTTTTAATTTAAGAAAATCTTTCAACCATACCTGCTGGTTATAATACCTGAAGAGTAAACCAAATGTAATAATAAAGAAAAGACCGAGTACTATGGTTAGGGAAAGGCTTACATTATAAAAAACTATAATCGTGGTGATTATAAATACAAACACTACCAATCTTAGAACCGATAACCACAATAACTTTCTCGTAATTCGTGAAATCTGATTTTTTAAAACTTCTGATTTAGCAAAATAAATTTTTAGCGGATTCATGAAAAATTAAATATTATACATGTTTGCCTGCACGCTGAATTCAACTCTTTTGCCTGGATAATAGGCCCCGCGTGTATCAAAAATCCAGTTCCATGATTTTTGGTTCACGCCTTTTGGAATTGCAACAAATACAAGGTCTCTTGTCTCTTCAAGACCTTTTTTCCCGTAAATTTTTTCATTAACATCAGTTATCAGACAACTCTTCAGGGTCTTTAATAAATCCAGATGAGCTTTTTGAATTTTTGCACGCAGGGGAATAAGAAATTCACTTCCAAGGTTTAATTTATTCTGAATTGGATCCAATAATATGTTGTCCAACTGATTCAGGAGATTTAAGGACACGAAAGATCCGGATTTATCGGGTGGAGAGTAGGGAAAAATTTCTATTCCCTCAATACTCTCGACAGATCCTGCTTTCTTTAGCCAGTTCCCAACAACTTCAATTCCATTTCCCGTCAGGTCGGTACACGTGAACTCAACATTATCAAACTTTCCCAGCTTCTTGCGTATTTGCCTGGGATGATACACGTCAATCAATTCAATTTTCCTGAAACGGGGAATGAGGTCATATACCGGCAGGTCAAGCAACCAGCCTGAACCAAAAATTGTCAACTTTTCCGTATCCACCCGAGAACAAAAATCAAGAACTGTTTGCCGGCTGTTATTCAGGTGAGATGACCAGTTTTCCTGTTCTTCAATATACCTGTTAATGATTCCTTTTTGATCGGTAACATATCCAATTCTTTTAAGAAATTTCCGGTTAATCATGTTTTTTTTCTCTAACACGTGTAAGTTCTGACAAAATCAATTCCCGAATCATTTTTACTGTTTCATCTACACTTTTATTCTTAAATTCATCATACCCGACAGGTTCAAGCACCTTCATCGTAAAACGTTTATTTTTTGCCAGACGTATTCCTTTATCAGGTATCGCACCATGTGTGCCTTCTATAACCACGGGCAGAATGGGCGCCTTCATATCATGTGCCAACCTGAAGGCCCCATCCTTAAACTTCTGCAACTGACCATCACGAGATCGGGTACCTTCCGGGAAAATAAGTATTGATTTCTGCTCACTCAGGACTTTAGCACTCTCATTGTACATTTTTAGAATACTTTTACTGTTATTCCTTTTCAGCTTGATGTACCCAGCCATTTCCATGAGCCATCCAAACAATGGGATCCTGAAGTTTTCAACCTTAGAAACCCACCGGAACTGCATGGACAACCTGTAAATTACGATTATATCGAGCATTGACTGATGGTTGGAAACAATTACATAGGGACGATTCTTTTCTTTTACCGGGGCTCCTATCATCCGAAAATGCCAATAAGGACAAACCCACAGGAAATACCTTGCCCATCCTTCCAGAATTTTATGCATTAAAACATCACCTTTCCCAAATGGAATTGCCATCAGCCATAAAATAGCAACCGGCCAGAATGCAACGGGTACAGACCCAACGATAGCAACTAAAACGAGTAGTGAAATAATAGTGTTCACAAATATTCAACTATAAATAAACGATTCAAATATAAACAAATGTATAATAAAAGTTTTTTTTATTTTTACACGACAAAAAAAAATATAACTTATGAAACCCTTTAAAGCAGGAGTACCCTTGGCGAAATGGTTATTAAGAATTTCCATTTTGGTTTTCCTTTTCTATTACCATTTAAGCGTGTTTGCCTCATTCAATTTTAATTTCCCGGGATTTTATGTTAGTTCCCTGTACATCATTTTCGGGGTTCTGCTTTTTATCGGCGGTTTCATTAATACAGCTACACTCACTGTGGTATCTGGTTTAATAATATTTATTTTATCCACCTACAAAATTATCATTTTGTTTGATGGAAATTTATCAAACCACGTTATCATGTACCTGATGCCTGCCAGTATTGGTTTTTATTTTTTCAGCAGGGGTAATAAAGGATAAATTTGGAGTTCTTGGTATAATTTTTGATTTTTGCATTAACAATTAACAACATTAATTCAGGAACGAATAAAAATCATAAGCAGATGGAAATAAACAAATTAATACAATTATTGGGAATAAGTATTACTTTTTTTGCATTAAGTGCTGTTGCCAGTGGTCAGGAATCATCTGAGGAGCCTCTCGACACCATATTCAGGTTAGGAGGCAGAACGATGCCTGTCAATGTAATCAACGTGGGAAGAACAGATGTACTTTATAAAAAACCCGATGACAACACTATTTTCAGCATTGAAAGGAAACAAATCCAAAAAATTGTTTATAAAACGGGAGGGGTCGATGTTTTTAACAAACCTATTCTCGAGATGATTGGAGAAGACGAGTGGGAATCTGTTTGGGTTACTGAAAAAGAAAAAGATGTGGAAGGACTTTACAAATACGGAACTGTCAAGGGTTCATCTCCTTCCAGCAGTCGAAGCAAAAAAGCTGCCAAGAAGAACGCGATTATTATTATGCAAAAGAAGGCAGTAAACATGGGGGGTAATGTCATACTAATTACAAAGGCTGAAATGAAGGGAGGATATGGTGAAATTCCCGGATATGACATGGAGGCTAAAGTTTACGGGTATAACCCTCCTCCCGAAGAAGAAGAAAACGAATAACAAATACTTTAAGCCTGTCAAAAAAACAATTGTATAATATCCTGATCTGTCAAATTTTTCAAGGGGGCAAAATCAGCTCCCTTTATTGTTTCAGCTATAATTTTAAATTCATGATTTTGCCCGGTTAAATGTCTGTTCACCCAGTTTTCCAATTCCCTGTAACCTGGTTCTATTCTAATATTCCTGATAATTCCCTTTTCAACCAAAATCAATATTTTGCTGTTTTTTCCATCTATATTAATCGTGTTTGTTAGCTCGTATCCTGGAGAATAACCATAATTCCATTCCCATGTACTGTATTTTTCCGTTACCAGTTTTTTAATTTCTTTTATTTCCAGGTCCGTGAATGTATAAGGCAGACAATTCTTAAAATAATTCATCATTTCAGCAGACAGATGTGTGATAAATTCATGAATGGAAAGCTTCACCTGTAAATGAGGCTGGATATTGGTGACCTTACTCCTGACTGATTGCACTGCTTTATCCCTGAACCTGCCTTGTTTGACCCGAATAGATTCTTCCAGAAAATCTAAATTTGAAGAATAAAGCAACGTTCCATGATGAAGAGTTCGATTTTTAAAAACATGCTCTGCATTGCCTGAAATTTTTTTTCCATTCAGTAAAAGATCATTCCGACCACCATATACTACATTTAATCCAAGATGACCAAGAGCATGAATAATCGGATTAATGAATTTCCGAAAATCGACAAGTTTTCCTTCCTCTCCATCCATCACGAATGAAAAATTAACATTCCCCTGGTCATGATAAACCGTACCACCTCCTGAAAGACGTCTTATTAAAGGAATATTTCTATCCCGCAAAAAAGGATAATTTATTTCCGCGTAGGAGTTCTGATGTTTACCTATAATAACAGATGGATTATTAACGTAAAAATAAATGACATCACCTGCCATCTGTTTCAGCATGAATTCTTCGGCAGCAATATTAAACAAAGGATCACGTTTCTGGCTTACAATCAAATACATTATAGAATATTATTCTTAAAAGAGCAATTATTTTGTAATTTCATTTCCATTATAAGGATATTTTTTCTGATTCAAATAGTTTTTATTTTGTCAAGCATGATTAATTTAAATCTATACAAAAGTATAATTAAAAATCATGTGTAAAACTAATTTAAGAATTCATGTCTCTAGAGGATGTATTAAGATATTCCAAAAATTTCAGTAGCTTCGAACCAGGCCAACGGCAGGTGAAAATTCAACCAGGTCAGGCCTCTCGATTATTAAAAAAAACGTGGAAGCCATGGACGGGATGGTTTGTTGTGAAAGCAAGGAAGGTGAAGGGGCTACTTTTTTTGCTGAATTCAAAAAGTCAGCAGTCATGCCTGCTTCCACGAAGTAATACATGTCACTTAATAAATATTTTATAGTATACCTGAAAAACAAATCCGGAGATGATACTCCCAAGTAACATTCCTCCTAAAATATCTCCCGGGTAATGAACGCCAAGATATATTCTGCTATATGATACAATAACTGCCCACGACAAAAGGATGAAAACCATCAGTCGATTTTTGAAGAAAAAAGATAAGAAAACAGCCAACGCGAAACTATTCGCCGCGTGAGACGAGACAAAACCGTACTTTCCTCCACAATGATTGTTAACAAGATGTACCAATGATTGCAAGGAAGGTTCATGACAAGGTCTTAATCGTTGAATAGTTTCTTTAAAGAGCTGAACAGAAATCATATCAGCCAGTGACACAGAAATAATCGTGAAAAGTATAATCCAAATTGCTTTTTTTTGATATTTATCTGCTAATAACAGAATAAGAAACAGGTAAAAAGGAATCCAAATGTATTTATCACTTATATTATACATGATATCATCCCAGAAAGGGCCATGCATTCCATTAAGAAATAAAAAAAGCTGCTGATCAATATCTTTCAAAAAATCAATCATTTATTTGTTTCATTTAGTTCATTCCACAAAAGGTCTTTAAGCTTCTCCAGGTTATAATTGGTGATCGCGGAAATAAAAACACCCGGGATCCGTGGCAAATCATTTTTTATCTCCATCATGAGTTCATCATCCAACATGTCAGATTTCGTGATGGCCAATACACGTTTCTTATCCAGTAATTCAGGATTAAAATCCTTTAATTCCCGCATCAGAGTTTTATATTCTTCCCGAATGTCAGGTGAATCTGCCGGAATCATAAATAAAAGAACTGAATTTCGTTCAATGTGTCTGAGAAATCGCAAGCCTAATCCTTTTCCTTCGCTTGCCCCCTCGATAATCCCGGGAATATCAGCCATTACAAATGATCTGCTGTCTCGATACGGAACGATACCCACGCTTGGAGTCAAAGTAGTGAAAGGGTAGTCCGCGATCTTGGGTTTCGCGGCAGAAATAGAAGCAAGAAGAGTAGATTTCCCTGCATTTGGCAAACCTACCAATCCAACATCTGCTAATATTTTTAATTCAAGGATATACCATCCCTCCGCGGCTGGCTCACCTGGCTGGGCGTACCGGGGAGTTTGATTGGTTGCCGATTTAAAATGAGTATTTCCCAATCCTCCCTTTCCTCCCTGCACCAGAATTTTTGACTCCCCGTGCCGAGTAATCTCGAATATTTCTTCACCGGATTCCTCTACCCGAACCACGGTGCCAAGAGGAACCTCGACTATCTCATCTTTCCCGTTTTTACCGGTTTTCATGGCCCGGGACCCGGGTTGCCCGTTTTCAGCAAACACGTGCCGGTTAAATTTTAAGTGAAGTAATGTCCACAAATTACTATTTCCTACCAGGATAACGCTGCCACCATCACCCCCGTCGCCCCCGTCGGGTCCTCCCTTGGGAATAAATTTCTCTCTCCTGAGATGGGCAGAACCGGCACCTCCTTTCCCGGAACGACAGAATATTTTTACGTGATCAACAAAATTAGTATCGGACATATCTTTTCAAGAACGTCAAAATATTTCAAAATTTCAAAATCAGTAAAAAAAGGTAACTTTCATCTGATGATCAGTTACCCTTTCAAAATATCAGTTAATCACTCTTGACAGATTACTTTGCAGCATCAACAACATTGCAGATCCTGACAAAAATTTCATCGATTGAACCCATGCCATCTACACCGCGGAATTTTCCTTGTGCATCATAATAATCAATCACGGGAGAAGTTTCTTTATGATATACGTTTATCCTGTTTTCAATAACTGATTCATCCTTATCATCAGCCCTTCCCGAGTCCTTACCCCTGTTCAATAATCTTTTTACCAGTTCATCATGCTCAACTTCAAGTGCCACCATCAGGGTAATTGATGTTCCTTTTTTAGAAAGCATTTCATCCAGCGCCGTTGCCTGAGCCGTTGTTCTTGGAAATCCATCGAAAATAAAGCCCGGGGCATTCATGTTTTGGTCAATTTTTGATTCAATCATTCCTATCACTACTGAATCAGGCACCAGATCACCTTTCTCCATGAACTTTTTCGCTTCCTTACCCAATTTTGTTTTGGCAGCAAGTTCACCCCTGAGAATGTCGCCAGTAGACAAATGTACAAGCTTATATTTCTCTATTAACTTCTCACTTTGTGTTCCTTTCCCGGCACCCGGGGGGCCAAATAAAACTAAATTCAACATACGCTTTTTACTTTAAATATTAATTAATTATGAATAATCCACTCTCTTATCTATGAAAAAATACCGGTTGTTCTGTGCCACATGTCTTAAATAAAGGAACATCTCTTCTTCAATATTAAAAGTGACTCGTCACAACTTCCTGGTAAATATCCGGCAAATTTCTTCCAAAACCATTATAGTCAAGACCGTAACCAACAACAAATCGATTCCCAATCTCCTTACCAAGGTAATCTATTTTTATTTCCCGAACACATTTATCAGGTTTATAAAGGAGAGTAACAATATTGATTTCAGCAGGTCCCTGCTCCTTTAAATTATCAATAAGCTCACTGATAGTAATCCCTGTATCAATGATATCTTCTATTATAATTATCACCTTCCCCCTTAAATTCTCATTGATTCCAATTAATTTAACTACATCCCCCGCGGATTGGACTCCCTTGTAGGAGGCTAATTTTAAAAAAGAAACATTACACGAGAGGTTGACCTGCCTGATCAGGTCAGCAGCAAAAATGAAAGCACCATTCAGTATGGGCAAAAACATCACTTCCCTGCCATTAAAATCCCTGTTAATTGCTTGAGCCAGGCGCTTATTGATGGCATCAATCTCATCTGAGGAAATAAATAACTCAAATGTTTTTTCAAGGATTTTAATTTTTTTCATAAAAAACTCTGGTAACAAGTCCGAGATTTTGCGAAATTAAGAATAAATGAATAAAGAATAGCTAACTTTAAGGGCTGAATTCAAATAAAAAATTAGTAACATGAATCCAAAAGTTAGTATTATCATGGGTAGCACATCAGATTACCCCATTATGGAAGATGCGGCAAAAATTTTAAACCAGTTCAAGATTCCTTTCGAGGTAAACGCGCTCTCGGCACACCGGACCCCGAAGCAGGCCTTTGAATTCGCGCGTGGTGCTTATGACAGGGGGATCAGGGTAATTATTGCAGGAGCAGGAGGAGCAGCTCATTTGCCAGGTGTGGTAGCTGCTATTTCGCCAGTACCGGTAATCGGTGTTCCCATCAAGGCATCAATATCTATTGATGGCTGGGATTCAATTCTTTCTATCCTTCAGATGCCACCCGGTATTCCGGTTGCCACGGTGGGTTTGAATGGTGCGAGAAATGCAGCCATTTTGGCCGCTCAGATACTTGCCACCGGCGATGAGGAAGTTTTGAAAACCGTGAAAGAATTTAAATCCGGACTTGAAAGTAAAATTGTACAAGCTAATAAAGACTTATCTGAAATCAAGTTCGAGTACAAGGTAAATTAAATCCGGCTCAACCTCGAGAATAGTTAGCCGGCTTAAATACTCGTGAATGCGATTAATTGTATTTATCTGGCTAACTACCTTTTATAAGGTTGTTTTTGCTACCAATCTGCCCGGCGGTGCAAGATGTGCCGGACTTGCCGGCATAACCTCGACACAGAAAGATGTTTTTTCAGTGGTTAATAATCAGGGTGGCCTGGCATTCGTGGACAACTTCACATCTGCCTTGCATCACGAGTCATGCTTTTTCATTAAAGAACTCGCTGTAAAATCAGTTGCTTTAAGCTTACCCGCGTTCAAAAGCACTTTCGGGGTTAGTCATGTAACCAGGGGATCACGCTTGTATAAATCTTCAACCTCTGGCTTATCTTTCTCTAAAAAACTGGCCAAAAATATTGGCGCGGGAATAAAAATTAACTTTCTGAATTTCAGTACCAGTAACAAGTATAATAAAAACTATTGCTTCACCGCTGACGGCGGATTTATTTATTCACCTCTCGAAGAACTGATTATTGGAGCAACTGTGTCAAATTTCACGGGAACATTTCACAAAAGCCGGGAAGAAATTAATCCTTCTACCCGGTTTATCACGGGTGTTTCCTATCAAATATCAAAATACTTACGGGTTTATTGTGAAGCAGAAACCAGTACATCTCATTCTTCCAATCTCAGGTTTGCAACAGAATTAAACCTGATCAAAAACCTCTACCTGCGGGGAGGAATAATCACACAGCCGGTAGCCTCTACAGCAGGGATGGGGTTCCGGTATAGAAATCTTTTTTTTGATGCTGCCATATCCTGGCATCAGGTGCTGGGAGCCACACCTTCATTTTCTATCATTTTCTCCCGTTAATGAATTTTAAAAATTACATACCCGTTATTTTATCCGTAATATTTATGACCTGGCCGGTTAATACTTATGCCCAAAAAATAACAATTGAAGAAGAACTGGCAGGTGAATACATGGAAAACAATTACCCGGAAAGCGAAATAGAGCACATGATAGAAATGTTGTCAGATCTTAGAGAAAATCCTGTAAATCTTAACTCCTGCACGAAAGATGAACTGTCTTCCATATTCTTTATCACTGAATTTCAGGCCATGAGTATCGTTGCCTACAGGAACGAAAAAAAACAATTTATGTCGAAATACGAACTGGAATTTGTCACGGGTTTTAACAGGGAACTTGCATTTAGAATATACCCGTACGTGTATGCTGGTAAAAAAAATGAAAGAAATCAATCTATAAGGACTGGATATTTACAAAACGGAAGACAAATGGTTTTAACCCGGGCACAAAGCATTTTTGAAAGACAAAATGGATACAGGTACATGAATGACTCGACAACTGAAACGGCATACCCGGGAAATCCTCTTAAAGTCAACTTTAAATACAGCTATAAACTCAGGAATAAAGTCATTTTTGGATTCACGTTCGAAAAAGACCAGGGTGAGTCAACAGGAAAACACAATCCAATGTTATTTGATTTTTCTTCTGCTCATTTATTAATTCGTCCGGGGAAATTTATTCAGACAATAACCATTGGTGATTTCAAGGCTAACTTTGGTGAAGGTCTGATCACGGGCGTGGGTTTTACAAAATCAAAATTTTACTCGATAGAAACTTCCGGTAATTACAGGAATGGATTGGTAAAATATAGTTCATGTAATGAAAATCATTTTTTCAGGGGGGCAGGTATCGAGTTTGGCTCTCCCCGCGCCCGGGTTACCCTTTTTGGCTCATCCAAAAAAATTGATGCCAATACCGAATTCAGGCTCGTGAATGACAACCTTAAACAAGGTATTACCTCATTTCCTTCATCAGGCTTGCACAGAACCATTCATGAACTGGAGAATAAAGATGCGGTTAAAGAACAACTGGGGGGTATTTCTTTTAATTATTCATCAAATCAAATCATTGCCGGCGTTACAGGTGTAGGAGGGGAATATAACCTGCCTGTATTTCTATCCGGAACCCCTTCCGATATTTTTAATTTCAAGAGCAGTGAATTCTTTGCAGTCAGTATGCATTACCGGGTAAATCACGGTCCATTTTATGGATTTGGAGAAACAGCTATTGATCAACAATTAAAAATGGCCCACTTACATGGCCTGTCCTATTATATTACATCAAATTGCGGGCTTTCAATTATTTACAGAAATTACGAGAAAGGTTTTCACGCTCCATATGGCAATGGCTTCGGCAACACGGGTAAAAATTCAAACGAGAAAGGTTTATTCGCCGGGCTGTTTTTCACATCCTCCGCGAAATTCAAAATCAATGCTTTTACTGATAGATTTTCTCATGAATGGTTGAAATATGATTGCCATAGTCCTTCAAGGGGTACTGAATATCATTTAAGAGTTGACTACTATCCCACCGGTAACTTAACCACGTACCTCCGGTACAGGTATAAAACCGACATGGAAAATCTTACAGGAGCCGCTGGAGTATTAAAAGTACCCGGCACGCGTGCAAAAAACGATCTGCGGTTACACTTGATGTGGAGTCCCAATGATAAAACCCGTCTTAGTAACAGGATAGAATTTAGTCGCGTTCAAAACGAAAAAAACATTACCGAAACAGGTAGCCTTTTTTATCAGGACGTTACACGTTCTTTTATGAATAACATGTTTAAACTTGGTTTACGATACTCGGTTTTTCACCCGGGAGGATTCGACACCAGGATATACATGTACGAGAACGACTTGTTATATAGCTTTTCTGTGCCTGCATATTATTACCCCGGATCAAGATTTTATCTTTTAATATCGGGGAAAACCAAATGGAATTTGGATTACTGGTTGAAGTTAGGACGTACTTATTACAATGACCGTGAAAGTATTGGAACCGGGAATGAAAAAAGCATGGGACCCAGCCGCACTGAAATAAAAATACAAATTATAAAAAAAATCCAGTGATTCATAGAACACTGTTCTCATCAAAAAACAAATTAATTTAGGTAATAATTTTATGATTATGAAGCAATTAATGACGCGTCACATTTGCTGTGTCAGAGGGAAGTCCTGTATTTAGGATATGTGGCACAAATCAATCGTCAATTTTTTATTGACATGACATGAGTAGTGATAAAGTAGTGATTAGAAGTAAATCGTTCATGTTCAGCAGGGGATAATTTCCTAATCGGTTTTGATATCCCGTATTCTTAGCTGAAGTGTTTTTGTTCCCCTGTAGTTGTTCTCATCAATGGAATAACAGACATCAAAAGCATAACCGGTACGGATGCTTTTAAGTTTACTTCCAATCCCAAAGCCAATGGCGGGCATTACATTAAATGGATTATCTTCCTGGATAAGGTTAAGTTTGAGATGTTCCCCGTTGGCACCAACTTTCCTGCCTGTACCGTCATCAGACACATTTTCGGTAATAAAAACAGGAGACATGTTTCCGGGTCCGAATGGTTCAAATTGTTTTAAAATTCTATAAAATTTGGGAGTTATATCTGCCAATGAAATTTCCGTATCAATTTCAATTTGCGGGATTAGCTGAGAGGGTTCAATGGATTCAGTTACAATTTTCTCGAAACGATCTATAAAAGGTGTGAGATTCTCTTTTTTCAAAGTCAATCCGGCAGCATACATGTGTCCACCAAAATTTTCCAGTAAATCACCACAACTTTCAATGGCCGAGTATAAATCAAAGCCAATAACGGACCGGGCCGAACCGGTAATAAAGCCATTACTTTCAGTAAGTACTATAGTTGGCTTGTAGTAGGTTTCAATCAGCCGGGAAGCCACGATTCCTATCACACCCTTGTGCCATTTGGAATTAAACAGCACGGTCGACTTCTTATCCAGGAGTTTTTGATCGTTGGCGATGAGCATCAATGCTTCCTGCGTGATGTTTCCATCGATAGCACGCCTGGTCGTGTTATACTCGTTGATGATATTCCCCATGTTTTCAGCAAAGGCTTCATCTTCTGAAGCCAGAAGTTCCACGCTGTGTTTACCTGATTTGATCCTGCCTGCCGCGTTGATTCGGGGTCCAATTTTGAAAACAATATCATCGATTGTAATTTCCTTGTCACGCAGGGAGGCATAACCAATAACGGCCTTGAGCCCGGTACGCGGATTCTTGTTCAACTGGATCAACCCGTAATAGGCCAACACCCTGTTTTCGCCTATGATCGGAACAATATCTGAAGCAATACTCACAGCCACGAGATCCAGGAAAGGAACCATTTCTTCAACGGGAGACCCGGTTTTCATTGAATAAGCCTGCAGTAATTTAAAGCCGACCCCACATCCCGAAAGCTCCTTGAAAGGATAATTGCAATCCGGTCGTTTGGGATCAAGGACTGCTATAGCCTTGGGAATCTCCACATCTGCCGTGTGATGATCGCAAATAATAAAATCAATACCCTTATCAAGAGCATACTCAATTTTTTTAACAGCTTTAATGCCACAATCAAGCGCGATAACCAGGGTTACGCCTTTACTTGCTGCATAATCAATACCCTTGTATGAAATCCCATATCCTTCAGAATACCTGTCGGGGATATAGTAATCCAGATTTTCATGTTTACCCTTGAAAAATGAATAAAGCAATGCTACTGAAGTAGTTCCATCAACGTCATAATCACCATAAATCAGTATTTTTTCATTGTTCTGAAGAGCTTCCTGCAACCTTTTAACAGCTTTGTCCATATCTTTCATAAGAAATGGATCATGCAAATCATCAAGAGAAGGTCGGAAAAAACTTTTCGCGGCATCAAACGTTCTCACTCCTCTCTGCACCAGCAAGTTGGCAATAGGCCTGACAACGCCCAAAGCTTCCGCGAGATGCAGAACCTCTTTCTCATTCCCGTGCTTTTTAATTACCCAGGTCTTTTTTGAAACGCTGCCCGTTTTATACATGATACTTATTCTAATTCCAACAAAAAGATGTTTAAAACCTGTTCCAGTAAATGTTCCTTGAATCTTGTAATATCTACTCCCCTACCTAGTTCCTTTTCAACGGAAGTAACACCTTTATCAATATAACCACATGGGTTAATATACTTAAAATAACTTAAATCCGTACTAAAATTTAGTGCAAAACCGTGCATGGTAACAAACCTACTGGCTCTTACGCCAATAGCACAAATTTTCCGGGCTTTCCCCGGGATTTCTTTATCGATCCATACCCCGGTTGCCCCGTCCATCCTGTCACCTTCAATATTATATAATTTCAGGCAATTGATCACGGCCTCTTCAAGCATGAATATATATTTTTTAACCTGAATCTTTAGTCCTTCCAGGTCAAAAATAGGATAACCCACTATTTGTCCCGGCCCATGATATGTAATATCTCCTCCCCTGTTAATTTCATAAAACTCCGCGTTGATCTTTTTCAGCAGATCAGGATTAGCCAGCAAATTATTCTTTTGCCCGCTTTTACCAAGCGTGTAAACGTGAGGATGCTCACAAAAATAAAGATGATGATAAACCGGCAAGTTATTATTCTTCCTTTCAATAATAGAATTAAGCCTATCTTCCTGTATATTCCAGGCCTTTTTATAATTAATCAATCCCAGATCCTCAAATATAACTTTTTGCCTCATCCCGAATATATTTAATCTCCGACATGTTTATCAGCCTGGAAAGAAGACCTAACCAGCGGGCTGCTTTCAACAAACTTGAATCCTTTTTCCAAGCCAGTTTCATAATAAAATTCAAAATCGAGTGGTGGAATAAACTCCACGACCGGCATATGTTTTACCGAGGGTTGCAGGTATTGCCCCACTGTAAACACCTTGCAGCCAACTTCTAAAAGATCATCCATTACCCCGAGGACCTCTTCCCGGGTTTCACCGAGACCAAGCATAATTCCGGATTTTGTCGTTACACCCGATTTGGCTATATAACGCAACACGTCTAAACTTCTTTCATAACTGGCAACACTCCTTATCTTGGGCGTCAATCTTCGAACAGTCTCCAGGTTATGAGAAATAACCTCCGGATTGGCTTCGATGATTTTATCGAGACAATTTGTTTTACCCATGAAATCAGGAATTAACACTTCAATAGTAGTTTCCGGGTTCACTTCCTTCATTTTCTTTATTGTTTCAGCCCATAAAGATGATCCCCCATCAGGCAAATCATCACGATCCACGGAAGTAATCACACAATGCCTGAGTTTCATGATTTTAACTGTTTCAGCTACCCGTGAAGGCTCCCCTGGATCAGGTGGTAAGGGCTTTCCCGTTTTAACACCACAAAATTTACAGGAACGGGTGCAGGTATCACCGAGAATCATAAGCGTTGCTGTACCTCTTCCCCAGCAATCGCCAATATTCGGACAATTACCACTTGTACAAATTGTATGAAGATTATTATTGGTGACAAGATTCTTGACCCTGGAATAATTTTCTCCTTCAGGCATTTTCATTTTAATCCACGCGGGCAATCTTCTTCTTTTTTTAACATCCTCCGGGTTCACTTTTATCCCTTTCTTATATTTATTACAAAGTTAATTTAATTCTTCGTATAAAATAAATTAAACTGATATTACACCTGACGAATAATATTAAGTTCACCGTATGCATTTGCAAATGATTAATATATCTTTGCAAAAATTTATTAAAAAATCAGACATGGCAAATCACGAGCTAAGCGAACAGGAAGTTTACAGGAGACAGGCACTGGATGAACTGAAAAAACTGGGAATTGAACCATATCCTGCTGATTTATATGAAGTGAATACAACTGCAACTGAAATAATAGATAATTACCGCGAGGAAGAGAATATTTTTCAGAATGTGTCTATCGCGGGACGAATTATGAGCCGGCGTATAATGGGAAGTGCTTCATTTACAGAAATACAGGACTCGACCGGTCGAATTCAACTATATTTCAGAAGAGATGATATTTGCAAGGGAGAAGACACGACACTATATAATGTTGTTTTCAAAAGACTCCTGGATATTGGAGATATTATTGGCGTGAAGGGATTCGTCTTTATTACCAAAATGGGAGAAATCACAATCCACGTGAAAGAATTCACCCTACTTTCAAAATCTCTCCGGCCACTCCCCGTGGTAAAGGAAAAGGAAGGTAAAATATACGATGCTTTTACAGATCCGGAACAAAGATACCGCCAGCGATATGTCGACTTGATCGTGAATCCTAAAACCAGGGAAACCTTTATCAAAAGAACTAAATTAATTGATTCTATGCGCGGTTTTCTCAACAAAAAAGGATACCTGGAGGTGGAAACACCTATATTGCAACCAATATATGGTGGTGCAGCAGCCCGCCCTTTTACCACGTATCATAACACGCTTGATCAAACATTATACTTAAGAATTGCTAATGAACTCTATCTTAAAAGACTGATTGTAGGTGGTTTCGATGGAGTATACGAGTTTTCAAAGGATTTCAGGAATGAAGGGATGGACAGGTTTCATAATCCCGAATTCACCCAGGTTGAACTTTATGTTGCCTACAAGGACTACGAGTGGATGATGAACCTCGTGGAAGAAATGATTGAAAAAGCAGCTAATGATATACATGGCACAACCGAGGTAAAAGTTGGTGACAAGCTCATTAATTTTAAACGTCCCTGGAAAAGATTATCCATGTTCGAGGCTATCAAGGAGTACACTGGATATGACATTTCCGGTATGGATGAAAAGGAATTAACCAAAACTGCCGGTGAACTTAATGTTGAATTGGATCCATCCATGGGAAAAGGTAAAATTATTGATGAAATTTTCGGTGAAAAATGCGAACCAAATCTCATTCAGCCCACGTTTATCACCGATTACCCGGTTGAAATGTCACCCCTGGCTAAAAAACATCGTTCAAAGGAGGGCCTCGTGGAAAGGTTCGAGGCGATTTGCAATGGCAAGGAATTGTGTAATGCCTTTTCTGAATTGAATGATCCTATCGACCAGAGAGAAAGATTTGAACAACAACTTTTACTGGGGAAAAGAGGTGACAGGGAAGCCATGATTTTAGATGAGGATTTCCTGCGTGCACTGGAGTTCGGCATGCCTCCTACTGCAGGCCTGGGTATCGGTATCGACCGGTTAGCCATGATATTGACAAACGCTAATTCCATTCAGGACGTACTTTTCTTCCCCCAAATGAAACCACTAAAAAAGAAAGAGGAAGACACACCCGAGAAGTTCATGGAAAAGGGCATCCCGAATGAATGGGTTCCTATTGTACAAAAATTAGGATATGCCCGGGTAACCAACTTGAAAGGAGTGAATCCCAACAAATTACACCAGGAACTCTGCGGGTATAATAAAAAGCATAAACTGGGTTTAACCAATCCAAAACCCGATGAAGTTAAAAAATGGACAGAACAAGATTAACAAGTCAGTCATATAGACCGATAATCATCTGAATAAAATGCATTATCTCAAATGTAATAACTGCGGTTACTTTAACGAGCTCAAGAGCGAATACCTTACCTTTTGCGGCAAGTGCAATCAAAAGCTGAATAATCGTTATAAAATATGGAAAGAAGAAAACCCGGGTAAGAATTTTGATGAATTCAAGAATTCAATGGGGCACACGGAAGGACAAGTTGAAAAACTAGTTGATGATCAATCGACCAGGCGCCCAAGGTATTTTTTGAACATAATTCTAGGTTTCATCGCGGGCTCCTTCCTTTTAATTGGAATAGCATATCTTGTCAGGGATTTCGAGATAGGAACACTTTTACCCGACAGGAAAAACACCACGATTATAGAAGATAACTGGAACAGGAAAGTTATAGGATCCATGGGACTTTCCCTGGAAACTCCTTTTGAACTCAAACCCACGAAAGTATTTTTCCCGCCTGGTTCAGAGGATTATATTGAAGAAATGGAAACTCATGCTTACCAGCAGGGGACAACCATCATCGTTATGGCCAATTCTATAAGATACATTTCATCAATCAAACCAAACCTGCAATCGGCGGCAGAAGGCTCCATCAATAACCTGAAATCCCTGCAAGGAATAAAAAACTTGACTTTTTCACAAAATAATATTTCCCGATCAGGCATAGAGGGTTTTTTGCAATCCGGCGAATTCGTTTCCTCACAAAAAATGAAATTCATGAACGCTGGATTTATCCACGATAATACTCTTTACCAGGTATTGGTACAATACATTGACCAAGGGGTTAATCCCAAGAAAATAGCGAGGCGAATTATTGATTCTATTAAAATTGAAAAAAAGCAAAAAGCAAAAGTTTAAAACTACACATTTAGAGTTGGGTATATGCATAGATTTTCATTAGAAAAAGATAAAATTAAAGTATTGTTACTCGAGGGAATACATGAAAATGGCCTGGATTTCTTTCATGGTAATGGTTATACAAATGTCGAAGTAGTGAAAAAAGCACTACCCGAGGAAGAGCTGGTAAAAAAAATAAAAAACACGCATATTATTGGTATCCGAAGTCGCACGGAATTAACAAAGCAGGTACTCCGTAATGCTAAAAAGCTTATGGCCATCGGATGCTATAGCATCGGAACCAATCAGGTTGATAAGATAACTGCAAAGCTCATGGGAATACCCGTGTTTAATGCCCCCTATTCAAATACACGGTCTGTTGCAGAACTGGTGATTGCCGAGTGCATCATGCTCATGAGAGGAATTGCACCAAAAAACAATGCCGCCCATGTTGGGAAATGGTTAAAATCTGCTGATAATTCGAAGGAAGTTCGCGGAAAAACCCTGGGTATAGTCGGTTATGGTCATATCGGGACCCAGGTTTCAATATTAGCCGAAGCCATGGGAATGAATGTTTGCTATTTCGACATTGAAAAAAAACTCACTCTTGGCAATGCTACTCCCTGTGAATCACTCAACATGGTTTTAGAAACTGCTGATATTCTCACGCTGCATGTACCTTCTACTCCCATGACAAAAAACATGATTGGTAAAAAACAAATCTCCAAAATGAAAAAAGGAGCCTATATTATCAATGCCTCAAGAGGGGATGTAGTAGATATTGAAGCGTTGTGTGAGGCCCTCGAAAACCAGCACTTACTTGGTGCCGCGGCTGATGTATTCCCCAGTGAACCCGCGTCAGGTGATGAAATATTTCAAACGGAACTGCAAAAGTATGATAATGTAATTCTTACACCTCATATCGGTGGTAGCACGGAGGAAGCACAGGCAAATATTGGCCTTGAAGTAAGTGAAAAACTTGTTAAATACAGTGACACGGGAACCACGATAGGTGCAGTTAATTTCGTGGAAATATCACTACAACCCAATAATCTCAAGCAAAGATTTTTGCACATTCATGAGAATGTTCCCGGTGTTCTCAGGGAAATAAATTACGTGTTTACTTCAAGAGGCATTAATATTGCATCCGAGTATCTCCAGACAGACGCGGACATAGGATATGTAATTATTGATACTGATAGCGAATTAGACAAGTGGGTACTAAAAGAATTAAAAAATATCAAACACACGATAAAAGCCCGAATGGTTTATTAATTAAACAATAATCATGGATTTAAACGGAAAAGTAGGTATTATTGGCGGTGGAAGCTGGGCTACAGCCCTGGCTAAACTCTTTCTGAATAATCTCGAAGAAATCAACTGGTATATGAGGAATCCTGATAACATAAATTTTACTCGTAAATATGGTCGCAACCCGAAATACCTGAGCGACGTGGAATTTGATTCCTCAAAAATTTATTTTTCAGATGATATTAACAAGATTATCACTAAGTCAACCACACTTATTTTTGCTATACCCTCTGCTTTTTTGAAAGAATCCATGCAAGATCTTTCGGTAAGCCTTAAAAACAAGTTCATTATCTCCGCGATAAAAGGTATAATTCCTGATGACAATTTAACCTTCGCGGAATTTTTCAATCAATATTACAATGTTCCCTTTAGTCAGGTTGGAATAATCACTGGCCCATGCCATGCCGAGGAAGTCGCTCTTGAAAGACTTTCTTATCTAACCATTGCTTCTAAATTAAGTAAGAATAGTGAGATATTATCCGGAATGCTTGACTGCAGGTACATAAAAACCATCACCACGAATGATATTTACGGTACCGAATATGCAGGCGTGCTTAAAAATATTTTTGCCATCGCGGCTGGCATATCCCATGGATTAGGTTATGGAGATAATTTTCTCGCTGTATTGGTTTCCAATTCAATCCAGGAAATTAAACGTTTTTTGGACAAAACCTACAAGAACAAGCGTAAAGTATTCAGTTCTGCCTACCTGGGCGATTTACTGGTAACGGCTTACTCACAATTTAGCAGGAACCGTACTTTTGGTATGATGATCGGCAAGGGCTATTCCGTGAAATCCGCCCAACTCGAAATGAACATGATCGCGGAAGGCTATTATTCCACCAAATGTATAAAGGAAATCAATAGCAAGTACATGGTAAAAATGCCCATCACGGATGCTGTTTATAACATTTTATACGAGAAAATATCACCTTCAATAGAAATAAAAATATTATCTGATAAACTGAAATAAAAAAAAACATGGAAAAAATCAATGTTAACATCGACAGGATTTTCGACTTCGTCAGTAAAGAAGAAGTTATGTCTTATGAAAGCGAAATTCAAAAAAATATTAAAACATTGCAGGAAAAAACCGGCAAGGGAAATGATTTCCTGGGATGGTTACATCTGCCCGGTTCTATCGCGGAAGAACACATCAATGACGTTGAACAACTTTCGGCTCGCATCAAATCACGGGTTGATTGTGTAGTGGTAGTGGGGATTGGAGGTTCTTACCTCGGTGCAAAAGCAGTTACCGAAAGTTTACTTCATTCTTTTTCACATCTAATCAATGATCCGGGATCACCCATGTTACTTTTTGCCGGGCAAAATATCGGGGAAGATTACCTGGCAGAATTACTTGACGTGCTTGAAAATAAGAAATATGCTATCGTGGTTATTTCCAAGTCTGGCACAACCACTGAACCTGCCATTGCCTTCAGAATACTTCGCGAGCACCTGGAGAATAAAGTCGGTATCAAGGAAGCCAGGGAATTGATCATCGCTATAACCGACAAAGAGAAAGGAGCCCTTCGAACCCTGGCCGATAATGAAGGATACAAGTCATACGTGATACCGGATGACGTGGGAGGAAGGTATTCCGTGCTAACCCCGGTTGGACTGGTTCCTATCGCCCTTGCAGGATTCAATATCAGGGAATTTATCCGTGGAGCGGCAGATATGGAAAAGGCTACCGGAAAGGATATGCCTTTTAATGAGAATCCTGCAGCCATTTATGCAGCAGCCAGGAATGCCCTCTATAAAAAAGGAAAAGTTACAGAAATCCTCGTGAACTACAACCCCAGGCTCCGGTTCTTCGCGGAGTGGTGGAAACAACTCTTTGGCGAAAGTGAAGGTAAAGAGCAAAAAGGGATTTTCCCTGCAAGCGTTGACTTCACGACGGATCTCCACTCACTTGGCCAGTACATCCAGGAAGGATTGAGAAATTTATTTGAAACAGTAATTTCGGTGAATGAAACAAACCGGGAATTAAGAATACCTGAAGACAAGGAAAACCTTGACAAGCTCAATTACCTGGCAGGGAAAAGAATTGACGAGGTAAATAAAATGGCTGAACTTGGAACCATGCTCGCTCATGTAGACGGTGGTGTTCCAAACATTAAAATTGATGTTCCGAAAATCAACGAGTATTACCTGGGGCAACTCATGTATTTTTTCGAAATTGCATGCGGGATTAGCGGGTACACGCTGGGAGTTAATCCATTTGACCAACCCGGGGTTGAGGCCTACAAGAAAAACATGTTTGCACTTCTTGAAAAACCAGGTTCAGAGGAAGAAACAAAAAAGATAAAAAGCAAGTTGAAAGAGATGGGGATGGATTAATCCATCTCTCTCTTTTACAAGAGTCTTTTCAGCAGATAATCAAGGGTTCCGTTTTTCTCAACCGGATTATTGAAAGAATTGGTTACGAAACGCGGGCGAATCAACATTTTTCTTTCCAGCATCTCGTTTATAATATCTAAATAATCGAGGGATGTTTTTCCGATGAGCAGGTTATCAAGATGATTTTGCCCGCCATTATAAAAACGTAATACTTTCTTGAATCCCCGCAGGTACAGGTAATCCTTGGTAAAACCACCTCCCCTGAATGTTCTGGTCGTTAAATAAAAAGCACTATCCCTGTCCATTTTATAAGTCTCCATGAGCATTCTGAATGTTTCCTGAAAATCGTGTCCCTTCAACATAAAGCTTATCGCAACAGCTCTTTTTGCCAGTGTTTTTAGTCTTTTCAAGCTAAAATTGCCGGAAAGATACTCACTCAGGATGGCAAGTCCTTCCTGGGTAAGATCATTTAAAGGAAGTCCAATATTGAATATTTTGAGGGGCTGCATCAAAGAATTCATTGTTGTAACCGCGTGAACCCCGATTTCATGATTCATGAGTGCCCTGAGTTCACTTTCAGTGAAAGTAGCAAATTTATTAATAAGTGCCTTGCGCTTATGATTAATAACCAATGCCTTTGATGCGATTCGCCCTGAAATATCAATTTTAAAATCAAAACCATAGCTTTCCGCCATCTCAAGGAAAAAACGCCTGGCTTCCACGGATCCATATTTCAATTCTTCTTTTTCATCCATTATCTCCGGGCAATGCACGAAAAACTCTGCATCACGCAAATCACTATCCCTGGGCTCTCCATAATAACGAAGACAATTGTATAAAAATTTTTGTGTTCCCAGGTTGGCTAAAATTTCAACCTTGTTTCCATATGCTGAAATCGTGTCCTTGTATAGTGTTTGAATACTTATATCTTTAATATCCTCCACTCTTATCCCGTACAATTTTCTTTTCATATCAAAGGGATTAATCGAAAGCTGGCGATACCTGAATGAAGGATTTATCATGTATCTTGAGGCAAAAAATTTTCTTTTCTCATATTCAATATTCACCGGGTTAACATAATTTAATACCTCGAAAGTATGCACGAGTTGATATAATTTCCTGTCTATATTTAATATTGAAGGATCCAATTCCCTTGAAAGAAGTCCATGCTTCTTAACAATTTTCAGTTTCGTCCGGGATTGTAAAAAAGTAAAAGCATTGTTAAGGATTGCCTTTTTCAAGCTTGTTTCCAGCTCTGAAACAACCAGGGGATAAACCTCTCCTGAATTTTCATTGCAGTAGACTTTTTTAATCTCCGTGGCAAGTACCAATGTATTCGAAAATTCCCGGGTAACATGTTCAAGTAAAAATCCCCTGCCATAAAACACATCATTTTCTGCCACTTCTGTCTGAATTTGACTCAGGCGAATGCCCGATAATTCTTTAATCCAGTTCCGGATGTATTTCCCGTATTTCTTTTTGTTTATTTTTTCAGTTCCAATATTGAAAAGAGGAACTTCCCTGTCATATCTCTTATAATTGTATGAATGAATATCATATACTATACACGCACCAAATTGTTTCTCGATTCTAATCAAAAGGGCATCAAGTATCCTGTAAAAATCTACATGTTTTTGATATGAGATTTCCTTTTCATCTTTTGGCAATTCACTTTTCCATATTCTTTTTCCCCAAGCTTCCTGGTAGATGCATTCTTCAACAGGCCTGTTAAGATCATACTCATATCGGGAATCATTTGAGATAAATACCACCGGCATTGAACGAATAAAATTCCCGGTTAACGGATCTTCTTCATACCATCTTTCACGTTCACCGAGTAAACAATACGATTCAAGACTATTCCTGAAATTATGACCGTTATGAATTGCAACACAAATGAAGGGAACAAAATCCTCTATTTTTAAATAAAAGGAATCAGCTCCTACCATTGACTCGAAGGGTTTGCCGGCTTGAATCCTGGCAATTATCCCTTCTATATCATCCTTCAGCATTCTCTATTGTTTTTCGAAACTCACTTTTTCGCTGAATTGAAGCTTCCTTTTCACGCACAACGCTTTCAGCAAAATCAATTACCTTCTTTTGCAATTTAACCCTGTTCAGCTTATTAATCCGGGATATTCCCCCTGGGCTGCAAACATTCACCTCGATTAATTTCCCGCTTATAATATCAAGACCGACCAAGTATAAACCATCAGCAACCAATTTTGGAGCAATTTTTTTACAGATTAGTTTTTCTTCACGGGTAAGGGTATGTTTAATAACTGATCCGCCGGCATGAACGTTGGAACGGATATCATCATTAGCCGGAATTCTTTTCATGGCACCTATAGGTTCCCCGTTTAACATAAGAACCCGCACGTCTCCTTCCTCTGCTCCTTCAACGTATTCCTGCAATATCACATAATTGCTACCCTCTTTGCCATCAATATAAAAATCAAGTAATGAATTCACGTTCTGCATCGCATTCTTTTCAATTACGATAACACCACTCCCGCCATAACCATTTAAAGGCTTCAAGATCATCTTGTTAGTCCGCGATTGTTGTACAATTTTCTTGAGATATTCCTTGTTCTTTGAAACATGAGTAACAGGTATTATCTCGTTATCCGGATCATAGAACGCGGCAGGATACAACTTGTTATTAGCCTTTCTCAGACCATCGATATCATTAATAAGAAATGTATCATCTCTTACAGAATCAAGAAAATTCAAGGCAATATTATCAATGGGAGGATTATCGCGCATGAAAATCACGTCGAAGCCCGACATGGGAAGCAATTGCTCTTTAAAAGTAACTCCCTTGTAAAAAGCAACAGAACCCGAGTGTATTTTGTCCTTTTTCACGATTACTTTAACAAAACCATAGGTCAGGCTCTTCCTGATAGTCAGATTATTGGGATAAATGATACCCACTTTATGATTTCTGCACACGGCTTCATGAATTAACCTGAGTGTACTATCGGTTTCGGGATCAATTTTTTCCCATGGATACATTAAAAAACAGATGTTCATAAATTAAATATTATGCCGTAAGCAAACGAAGGATTTGCAAGTTTAGTATTTTTTCATTTCTGTTAACTATAATCAATGAGAAAAGATACAAAAAAGGGATGACAAATATATTATCATCCCTTTAAAAATTAAAATACTATTTCCAGATTATTTTAATCCTTTCGATTTCACGAATTCATTGAGAATTTCCTGAAGATCTGGCTTCCCGATTTCCTGAAGATCATAATATACCCTGGTATTAGGCTTATTGATTTTAATGATCCTGTTCAAATCAATCGGGGTACCAATCACTACAGCATCACAATCAGTATTTTCAATTGTTTTCTCGAGATCTTTTAATTGTTGTTCACCGTAACCCATTGCTGGCAGGAGGGTTCCTATCCCGGGATATATTTTAAAAGTTTCCTGCAATTTGCCCACGGTGAAAGGTCTGGGATCAATCAACTCGCTTGCCCCGAATTTTCTGGCCGCCACAACACCGGCACCTATTTTCATCTCTCCATGTGTTAAAGTCGGGCCATCTTCAACAACTAAAACTTTCTTACCGCGAATAACAGAGGGGTCGTCAACTTTAATCGGAGATGCACCATCAATGATTTGACAGGAAGGATTAACCTTCATGATATTGTTTCTCACGGTTTCAATATCATCGCCATCGGAACTATCTATCTTGTTAATTACTGCAACATCAGCAATACGCAGGGTTACTTCACCCGGGTAATATGTAAGCTCATGACCGGCCCTGTGAGGATCCGTAACGGTAATCATCAAATCAGATTTATAGAAAGGAAAATCATTATTACCACCGTCCCAGAGTACCACGTCACACCCATCAGGGTCTTCTTCAGCCGCCCTCAGGATAGCCTCGTAATCAACCCCGGCATATATCACGTTTCCTCTTACCACGTGAGGCTCGTACTCTTCCATCTCCTCAATAGTACATTTATGTTTGCTTAAATCTTCAATTCGTGCGAATCTTTGCACCTTCTGGGCCACGAGATCTCCATAAGGCATCGGGTGACGAATGGCAACTACTTTAAGTCCCATTTCCATTAAACATTCTATAACCTTCCTTGAAGTTTGCGACTTACCGCATCCTGTTCTGATTGCTCCAACTGAAATAACAGGTTTCTTGCTACTGATCATGGTATCTTTTCCTCCCAGTAAAACAAAATTGGCTCCTGCTGCATTCACGATAGCACTAACCGACATAACATGAATATAGGTCACATCACTATATGAAAATACACAATCGTCTACATTCAGCTTTTTAATCAATTCCGGCAATTCAGATTCCGCGTAAATCGGGATTCCATTGGGATAAAGCTCACCCGCGAGTTCAGCGGGGTATTTTCTACCATCAATATCAGGTATCTGGGCAGCTGTAAAAGCAACAACATTATATTTCTCATTACCTCGAAAGTAAGTATTGAAATTATGGAAATCTCTTCCCGCGGCTCCAATAATTATCACGTTCTTTTTATCCATAAGAAAACTTTTTAGGGGTTAAATAGTTAAATAAAATAAAATGAAAAAGAGAGGATAAAGGTACATTTTTGATATTTTTATCAAGCTTAATCGCGTATCTTTAATAACATGTTCTGCAATTTTTAATAAAATTATCGTTATAGTATTAAACAGTTTTTATGAATTTCCTGGCGCACATATATCTTTCAGGCTCGCATGATGATGTGAAGGTAGGAAATTTCATTGGAGATTACGTGAAGGGAAGCCGCTTCAATAATTATCCCAAAAAAATTAAAAAGGGCATACTGATGCACAGGGCCATTGATAGTTATACCGATACTCACCCGGTTGTCAGGAGAAGTAAACTTCTGGTAGCACCTCGTTATCATAAGCACGCGGGAATAATAGTTGACATCTTTTATGATCACTTTTTATCAGTAGCCTGGAAAAAGTTCAGCGACACGCCACTTCCAGATTTTATTGATGAAACCCATGAAATTTTACTAAACAACTTCAAAATACTACCTCCTGAAGTTCAATCCTTTATACATCTTTTCATTGAAAAAAACTGGATGGCCTCCTATTTAACCATCGAGGGAATTGAGAAGGTACTAAACAAAATGGCACAAAGAACATCACTTCCTGAAGAGACAGCCTATGCCATCAAGCAATTGCGAGTATATTACAGTGTATTTAAAAATGACTTTCTGGAGTACTTCCCCCAGTTAATTCAATATATCCAGGAAAAATTTGGTATTAAAATTATTCCAGACACTTATGTTCAGGAAGGATAAATCTGAATTTTCCTTTGCAAGTTCATATTAATAGAATCCTTGTTTTCTCTTTCATGACGCAATATATGCCTGAACTCCTGACTATAAAAGAATTCTTTTTTACCAAACACGGGTTTTAATTCATCCAGCCACGTGACTTCCTCGTCATACCTGGCAAAGAAGGGCCGGCCAACCCAATTGGGATTTCTCCCCTGAAGGAAATTCAACACGAGGACTTTCTCACCATTAAACTCATTCACGCCCAGCACCTGAATTTTACCAGGATTGGCGGACATACTCGGCCCCCTGACAGTTCGGCATATGCCACTTACTTTAGAATAAGCCTCCCGGAATATTTTCCAGGCCTTAACCAGGGGTACTGCAAAATAGTCTTTTGCACCTGTATCGCGTGCAATAAACATGTAATATGGAATAAGTCCAAGGCTTACCTGTTTTTTCCACATATCTGACCAAATACCCGGGTTGGCATTAATATGGTTGAGCACTGGCGATTGCGTCCTGATTTGCGCACCTGTTGCAAGAATTTTCTCAATTGCATCCTGCACAATCGTGGTAGAAAGTTCAGCAGGATGACTAAAATGAGCCATAACAGCCAGGTGATACCCGGCATCTACAACTTTTTTGAATAAATCTAAAACTTCATCTGCATCTTCATCGGTAACAAACCTGTAGGGCCAAAAAGAAAGAGATTTTGTACCAATCCTGATATTCCTTAAATGCGGTATTTTTGCTTCCAGTATTTCATTAAGATAGATACCCAGGTTTTTAGCCGACATGATCATCGGATCTCCACCGGTTATCAGAACATCGGTTATTTCATGATGCTGTTTAATATATTCAACAGCATCTTTTGATTGTTTCATGGCAATTTTCAAATCCTTCATACCTGTAAACTGGGGCCACCTGAAACAAAATGTACAATAAGCATGGCATGTTTGACCTTTGGCAGGAAAAAGTAACATGGTTTCACGGTACTTATGTTGTACTCCTGATAATTTTCTCCCGTGTACTTCAGGAATATTGTGTTCCAATTGTCCGGCAGGATGAGGATTCAACTCTGTCCTGATATCATTGGCAATACTTTTTAACTCCTCTCTTTCCATTCCTGAAATCATGGCATTGGCCATCCTCTCGTAGTGCTCATCCTGTAGCATTTCTTTTTGAGGAAAATTAAGAATGAAAAGTGGATCATCCAGGTAATTATTCCAGTCGATTAATTCATCAACAACATAGTTATTCGTTTTGAAAGGAAGAACATTACCGACCACTTCCATGTGAAATAATACATCCTTATCGATGTGTTTTAATTGGGCAATTTTTTTAAAATTGCGAAGATTATAAGCTCGGTAATTCATGACAGTATATTTTTATTAAAGAACTATTTCTGCTAATAACCGGTCGCGAAAAAAATCGCGGTCTACTTTTCAGAAAAGGATTGCAAGGATAATAAAATTAACTTAGAAATAAAAATCCCGAAAATCAAGTTGAATTCTAAAAAGTATCTAATTATCTATTAAAGAAACGCAAAGAGAGGGCCAAAAGTCCGGCAAACAAACATGTTATATAACATTAAATTAACTTACACGTTGATTAGCAAAGGCATATTTCAAACACCTGGATTAGCCGGCCCATACATAAAGGCATCAACTACCTGAGTAGTTCGCGCCGGCTGGCATCAAGCCTAAGGAAGATAAAAAGTAACAGGGTAAATGACCAGAGCGAGGAACCTCCATAGCTAAAAAACGGCAGGGGAATGCCAATAACCGGGAGTAAGCCAACGGTCATACCGACATTTACCATCACATGAAAAAACAATATAGAAATTACACTGTAACCGTAAATTCTGCTAAATACGGATCGCTGCCGTTCAGCAAGGTAAATCAGACGTAAAAATAACGTGAGGAATAAGAGAAGTGTGATACTTGTACCCACGAATCCCCATTCTTCCCCAACTGTACAAAAAATAAAGTCAGTACTCTGTTCAGGCACAAAATCAAATTTCGTTTGTGTTCCGTTCAGAAAACCTTTACCGGTTAATCCACCTGAACCAATCGCGATTTTCGATTGATTGATGTTATATCCTATTCCAAGAGGATCAGATTCAATTCCCAGCAAAACATTCATCCTGCGTTGCTGATGTTCTTTAAGCAAATTTCGAAACACGTAATCGACAGAGTAAGTGAAAGCTATAGACCCTATTAAAAAAATCAAAACTAAAAATACACGTTCTATTTTTTTTGTCAGGGCGATCGTCGCAAACAATGTTCCACTAATTAAAATAGATGCAATAGCAATATAGTAATTAGTAAAACCGAGCTCTGCACTCCTGTTTAGAAGAAAAAATCCCGCGGATATAACAGCCATGATGATTCCGGCGATCAGGGTTTCCTTTATTCTCCGTGTTATAATCAGAAATATTAATAAGGCAAGTGCTACCAGGGAAACAATAATAATAATTTTATCAAGGACAAGCGCGGCAAAAAACAAAATAGCCACGAGAATACCGAAATACAAAACAGCCGATGATAATCCTTCCCTGTATAATACCAGCAAAAAAGCCGTGTAAACGATGGCAGAGCCCATATCGGGTTGTAAAATGATTAACAAGGCAGGGGAAAACACGATAAACAAAATTATCAACAGTGATTTAATAGTATGTAACTTAAAGTTGTAGGAACTCATGAACCTGGCAAGCGCCAGACCAGTGGCCATCTTCGCAAACTCAGATGGTTGAAAATGAAAACTACCAAGTGCAAACCAGGATCGGGCGCCATTCACTTCCTTTCCAAAAATCAATACTGCAATCAATAAAAATATGGTTAACCCGTAAATAAAATAAGCGAAAAAACTATAAAAATTACCATCAATTGATAATACAGCCGTTGCAAGAATAATAGCAGCGCTGATCCATATCATTTGCTTACCATATCTCTGTGTAATGTCAAGCATGCTATGATGCTCTTCATTGTAGACGGCAGCATAAATATTAATCCATCCCATGAAAACCAGGAGTAGGTAAATGATCACGGTAAACCAATCGAGTGAGGTCCAAATATTAACGATTCTCTTCATCTATTTCTTCAGGATATATTAGATCAGCACTTAAAATGTAATTTTCAAGCCAGGATCTGGAAACAGATCCTTTCAGGTATTTCTCGATCATCAGGCTGGCAATCGGTGCAGCCCATGTTGCCCCATAACCGCCATTTTCGACATACACTGCTATTGCAATTTTAGGATCATCCTTTGGGGCAAAAGCCACGAAAATTGAATGATCTTCACCATGTGGATTTTCCGCGGTACCCGTTTTACCACAAATCACAATGTCCTGTAAACGAGCTATGCGTGCAGTACTCCCGGCTCCACCATTAACGGCAAGCTCCATACCCCTGATAATAGGCTCAAAATATGTTGAATCGATATTCGTGAAATTTTTTTCCCTGAATCTTTTATCTATTTCCACTCCACCCTCGATATCTTTAATTATATGCGGCGTGTAATAATAACCCCTGTTTGCCATAACGGCAGCCATGTTAGCCATCTGAACAGGAGTAATCCCCAATTCTCCCTGTCCAATGGCAAGGCTGATTATTGTTAAAGCCTTCCACCTGTTTTCTCCATAATAATGATCGTAATAACTCGTCTCCGGAATAAACCCACTTAACTCATTGGTAAAATCTGTATCCAGTTTCTTTCCAAAACCAAAGGAAACCACATCATCTCTCCAATTGGAATAAGATTCAGAAACGCTCTGGAAATTGGGATCTTCAATAATTCTTCTGAATGTCTGAAAAAAATAAGTATTACAGGAATTCTGAACCGCGGCGACCAGGTCAAGAGGTGAATAATGCGGATGACATTTCTTGAACATGTGCCCCGCGTAATAACCAAGGTCACAATAATACTCGGTTCCTTTATAGATCACCCCGCGTTTCAGACCTATTAAGCCCGTGAGTAACTTGAAGGTTGAACCGGGTGGATACTTGGCCATAAGAGCCCTGTTAAACAATGGATTAAGTGTATCTCTTGACAATGCCTTGTAATTCTTGTTACGAACCCTACCAACAAGCAGTGATGGCTGATACACCGGAGAACTAACAAGAGACAGTATCTCCCCGGTTTTTGGTTCAAGAGCCACTATACTGCCTTTCATTCTCTTCATTAGCCTCTCGCCATATGCCTGCAAATCTCCATCAATACTTGAGGTCAAGTTAAGGCCTACAATAGAAGTAGTATCATATCTCCCATTTTGATAAGATCCCTTGATTCTGTTGTGTACATCAACCAGGTAAATTTTAACTCCTTTCCGGCCGCGCAGGTATTCTTCATAAGTTTTCTCGATCCCGCTTATGCCAATGTAATCTCCCATCTGATAATAGGGATAGTCTTTTATGATCCTTTCATCAACCTCGCCAACATAACCCAACACTTGTGAAGCAATTTCCCTGGGGTATTTCCTAAGCGTTCGGGATTGAACAAAAAAACCGGGATATTTATATAATTTTTCTTGTAAGATCGCGTAGGTTTCAGAAGATACCTGCTTAAAAACCACGGAAGGTTTGTATCTTGAATAACCAATTGCAGATTTAATACCGGTGATAAGATCCTCCTTTTCTACTTCAAGAATTTCACATAAAGAAGTAGTATCAAACTCCTTTAATTGCAAAGGGTTTACCATCAAATCGTAAGCAGCCTGATTAGCAACCAGGATTTCACCGTTACGGTCGTAAATAAGGCCACGGGCAGGATATTCAGTAACAAACCTCCTGCTGTTATTCTCGGCAGATAACTTATATGTACTGTTAACTACCTGTAAAGCGAAAAGCCTGCCAATGAACACAATAATTACCAGGGTAATTATCGCGGCGATAACAAAACGTCTGATCATGTAAGGATTCATAACAAGAATATCCCCTATTTCCTGAAAACAAAATACTGACTAATTACAACGAGTATGGTTGAAAAAAAAGTACTCAATATTACCCTTAAAAATGTTGAAAAAAAATCAGAAAACCTGAATACTTCAACATAAAATAAAACCAGGTGATGCGCGAAAACAAGTATCAGTGTATATTTAAGAAACCATTCTAAACCATAATAGTACAAACGAGGAAAAGTTCCGGTCTCATACCCTTCTCTCGGTGCGAAAAGGTCCAACACGTAGGGTCGTGAAAAAGCCATGAAAAGCGTGGCAATGGTATGTACCCCCGGGGTGTGAACAAATAGATCAATAGTAAGCCCGAGAAGAAAACCTGTCAACAACAACATCCAGGGAGGAGTCTCAAAAGGTAATAAAAGAATAAACAGAATATAAAGATAAGGATTGATATAGCCCCCCAATTGAATATTATTTAATACCAGTACCTGGAAAAAGACCAGCAAAACAAATCTTAACATATTCCTGGGTAGTACTTTAATCATTCTTAATCGATTCTTTTTCCAGTTTTTTTTGCTCCTTACGCAGGAGATTTTTAATCACGTTAACCCCGGATAACCTCTTGAAATCATTCGAGAGTTTAATATCAATGGAATAAAAGTTTCCTCCCTCTAAATCAAAATCTTCCACGTACCCAATAAGCAAACCCTCGGGAAAAATTGCAGAATATCCACTGGTTACAATGGTATCACCCACGTTTACCATCACGTGATGAGGAATCTCATCCAATTTTGCTTTACGGAAGTTTTTACCATCCCATTTTAGAGACCCGAAATAATTATTCTTCTTTAATTTTGCACTGATATGAAGATTCCTGTTTAAAACCGAAATAACAGTTGAAAAGTTAGGCGATACCGCGTCAACAATCCCAACAATTCCATTGTTAGAAGTCACGGCCATTTCGGGTTGAATTCCATGATTCGCTCCCTTGTTAAGGGTAATGAAATTTTGTTGCCGGGTTACCGTATTATTAATTACTTTCGCGCTGGTATACTTAAACTTACGTAATTTCAGCGTATCCTCCCTGGTGTTGAATTCTCTCGCGATTACAACGAAATCATCTATCAGCATATTTTTTAAATGCACGTTTTCCTCTATTAACTTTCTATTCTCTTCGC
Organism: uncultured Bacteroidales bacterium; assembly: GCA_964426725.1. Lineage (GTDB taxonomy): Bacteria > Bacteroidota > Bacteroidia > Bacteroidales > CAYRRV01 > CAYRRV01. The sequence continues at coordinate 129,358 of CAYRRV010000003.1, forward strand.
GGAGTGATAGATACTCCCGAAGATAATCGACCCGATTATAAACCATGCCTGCAATATTCCGGGTAAGATTAGAAAACTTAGACCGGTGAAACGCGTTTCCGTTAACAAGAATAATAACAGCTACCGTCTCAAAAGCAACAAATAAAAAGAAAAAATAATACCTGATTATAAATTTTAACAAATTTTGCATTCTCAGCGAAAAACGGATTTACAATGTTTTTATTCTTTGACCATACATTCATCCCCTGATGCAATCCGGTCACTAATATAACCAGATAAACGTGAAAAAATTATACAAGGTTACCTCATTAAGAAAGAGAATTTATCGACATTTTTCAACGCGATCCCTGTACCTCTTGCCACGGCGTGCAAGGGATCCTCTGCCACGTGAAAGGGAATACTGATTTTATCAGTCAGCCTCTGATCTAAGCCTCTTAATAATGCTCCCCCGCCAGCAAGATAAATACCCCTTTTCACGATATCCGCGTACAATTCTGGTGGTGTTTGTTCCAATACCGCGAGAATAGCGGTTTCAATTTTCGACAATGATTTATCCAGACAATGCGCGATTTCCTGGTAAGAAATAGGAATTTCTATTGGCATGGCAGTCATCAGGTTTGGTCCTCTCACGTTAAAATCTGAAGGCGCATCTTCAATATCGGGTAAGGCAGAACCCACGTTTATTTTTATATCTTCTGCTGTACGTTCGCCGATTTTTATATTATGCTGATGACGCATGTAGGCCTGAATATCGGAAGTAAATCCATCACCGGCAATTCTGATAGACTCATTGCAAACAATTCCACCAAGTGCAATAACAGCAATCTCTGTAGTACCTCCCCCAATGTCCACGACCATGGAACCTTCAGGAGCTTCTACGTCTATCCCAATTCCCAGGGCAGCAGCCATGGGTTCGTAAATCATGTAGACATCACGTCCACCGGCATGTTCGCTTGAATCGCGCACGGCTCTTATTTCAACTTCAGTACTCCCCGAGGGAATACAAACCACCATCCTTAGTGACGGAGTAAAGAGCTTCTGCTTTGAATTAATCATTTTGATCATTCCTCTAATCATCTGCTCGGCAGCATTAAAGTCAGCAATCACTCCATCACGCAAGGGTCGAATAGTTTTTATATTCGCGTGTGTTTTGCCATGCATTTGTCTTGCTCTCTCACCTATGGCAATTAGCTTAGCTGTATCCTGATCAATAGCGACAATGGATGGTTCGTCTACTACAATTTTATCATTGTATATGATGATGGTATTCGCGGTACCCAGGTCTATTGCTATTTCCTGTGTCAAAAATGAAAACAATCCCATAATAAAAAACCCTCTGTTTTAAAAAAGTTGTTAAATTTAATACAACTAACGGTAAAAAAAAATTAATGTTTAAAGTGACGTACTCCTGTAAATACCATCGACATGCTATTTTTGTTACAAAAATCTATAGAATCTTTATCTCTTACAGAACCACCAGGTTCAATAACCGCGGAAATACCCGCCTCGCTGGCGATTTCAACCGAATCGGCAAACGGGAAAAATGCATCAGAAGCCATTACCGCCCCTGTCAGGTTAAACTCAAATGAGCGTGCCTTGGCAATGGACTGTTTAAGGGCATCCACACGCGATGTCTGTCCTACACCACTGGCCACGAGTTGTTTGTTCTTTGCCAGAACGATTGCATTTGACTTTGTATGCTTCACGATCTTGTTCGCGAAAATTAAATCTTCTATTTCGTCAGAAGTGGGCTTTTTATCGGTTACTACTTCCATGTCATCGATCGTTTCTGTAGAAAGATCTTTATCCTGTCCCAATATACCGTTCAACACGGTTCGCACCTGAAATTTTTGTAATGTGTTTTCCTTGAGAATCAGAATTATCCTGTTCTTTTTTTGTTTCAATACTTCCAGTGCCTCATCATCGTATTCAGGAGCAATGATTACTTCAAAAAATATCTTATCAACTTCCGTGGCAGTTTCTTTATCTACTTTTTCATTCGCGATAAGAACACCCCCGAAAGCAGAAACCGGATCCCCTGCCAACGCATCTTTCCAGGCATCTGCCAAAACAGGTCGGGACGCCAGCCCGCACGCGTTATTATGCTTTAATATAGCAAAAGTAGTTTCACTAAACTCGTTAATCAGGTTTACGGCAGCATCAATATCTAACAGGTTATTATAAGAAATCTCTTTTCCATGCAATTGTTCAAACATTTCACCAAAATTTCCATAAAATACTCCATTTTGATGAGGATTCTCTCCATATCTTAATTTTTTACCTTTGCTGTAACTTATCTTTAATGCAGACAAGGGTTCATCCTGATTAAAATAATTGAAAATGGCGCTATCATAATGAGAACTCACATTAAATGCTTCCATGGCAAATTTTCTTCTTTCGGCCAGGGTTGATTGCCCCTTGTTTTCTTTTAACAAATTATTCAATGACAAGTACTGGGCGCTGGAAGCAACAATGAGTATATCCTTGTAGTTTTTTGCTGCAGCCCTTATCAGGGATATACCACCAATGTCTATTTTTTCTATAATCTCATGTTCTGGCGCCCCAGATTTAACGGTTTCTTCAAAGGGGTAAAGATCGACAATTACCAAATCTATCCCGGGAATCTCATATTGAATCATTTCGTTTTTATCAGCTTCCATATCCTTTCTGGCAAGAATCCCCCCGAAAACCTTGGGATGTAATGTTTTTACCCTGCCACCGAGTATTGAAGGATAACCGGTGATTTCTTCAACGGGAACAACTTCCGCTCCAAATCCTTCAATATATTTTTGAGTCCCGCCTGTTGAAATGAATTTTACATTATACTGCTGTAATAACTGGATGATTCCTTCCAGATTTTCTTTGTGGTAAACGGATACCAGCGCTGTTTTGATTTGCTTTAAATCGCTCATTTACTTAGATTTATTAAAATTCGATTTTTTAATATAATTTCCCAATAAAAATAGATACTTTTATTCATAATTTTATTGAATTTTATAACATTCTTTTATTAGTTAGATAATTAAAACGACTTAAACTCCCTTTCACTTGAAAATGATTAAAAAAACCCTCGTGCAATTAAAAGAAAGCTTTCTGTTCACGATACATGCAGTGGTAATGAACCGTTTGAGAACAATTCTTTCTCTTTTGGGCATAACTATTGGGATATTCGCCATCATTTCTGTACTTACAATTGTCGATTCACTTGAAAAAAATATCAGGGAAAGTGTGGCTTCCCTGGGAGATAATATCGTATATATCCAAAAATGGCCCTGGGGAGGAATGGAAGGCACTTATGCCTGGTGGGATTACTTGAAAAGACCCGTTCCAAAAATTAATGAATATGAAGAAATAAAAAGAAGATCTTCACTTGCTGAAAATCTTGCATTTTCTGTTTCTACCTCAAAGAATATAGAATACCGGGACAATATCGCCAGAAATGTTATCATCTGGGCCAATACCCATGAGTTCCAAGACATCAGGAAATTCGAACTTTCTGCCGGAAGATATTTCACACTTCTTGAGTCATCAGCAGGAAGAAATGTTTCAATAATCGGACATGAGTTGGCAGGTAAGTTTTTTAAAAACGAGAAACCCATTGGTAAAGAAATAAAAATCCTGGGAAGAAAAACAAGTATTATCGGTATCGCTGCAAAAGAGGGAAAGAATCTCTTTGGAGGAGGCAGCCTGGATAATGTTATTCTAATACCTATTAATTACGCGAAACAATTAGTAGACGTCCGGAAAGAATCTCTCAATCCCTTTATCATGGTTGAAGCAAAACCAAATATAAAGGCGCATGAACTTAGTTACGAGCTAAAGGGCATTATGCGTTCAGTACGCGGGCTCAAACCGAGAGAAGTTGATGATTTTGCTCTCAATCAATCAAGCCTGCTTTCATCCAGCCTGGATCAGGTTTTTTCCATTATCAATTTTGCCGGGTGGTTCATAGGTGCTTTTTCGATACTTGTAGGTGGATTCGGTATTGCTAATATCATGTTTGTTTCTGTAAAAGAAAGAACCAGTATCATTGGTATACAAAAAGCCATGGGAGCCAAAAAATATTTCATATTGAGCCAGTTTCTTTTTGAAGCATTACTTCTGGCCTTATCCGGGGGTATTCTTGGCTTATTAATGGTATTTGCCGGAACAATCATCGTGAATAATGTAACAGAATTTACCATACACCTGGGAATTAAAAACATAATCACGGGCATACTTCTCTCGAGTATTATTGGGATTGTATCAGGTTTTACACCAGCCCTGAGTGCTTCTCGGCTTGATCCGGTGAAAGCTATTGGATCAACCTTTTGATTAAATATGCCTGTCCATAATATTCGATTTATTCGTTAGGCTCGTGTTTAAATGGTCATTTAACTTCAGTAAACTCCTTGATTTTAGACACCTCGCGAGCCTCAAAATTGAACATTTTGAACTAAACACCCACACTTTTGACGAACAACTAAATGTACAGGCACTTCTTGCAGTTACAACAAGCTAAACGAAAATGTTGTAAAAAACTCTTCCTATTAGCAAATACATCAAAAGACCCATGATATCGTTTAATGTTGTGATAAATGGCCCCGTGGCCAAAGCGGGATCAATTTTTACCCTGTTTAATAAGAGTGGAATGAAGGTGCCGAAGAGCGAGGCAAAAAGAATAACAGATAATAACGCGGCGCTCACTGTAACCGTGAGTGCCATCGAATCACTGAATAAAATATTGTAAATAAATGTTAACCCGGACAGGATAATCCCGTTAATCATTGCAACCGATAATTCTTTGAAAAGCTTGCGTGCGGTACTTTCAAAACCCAGCGTGTTATTAGCAAGACCCTGAACGATTATAGATGAAGACTGTACCCCCACGTTTCCACCCATGGCAGCAATTAAGGGGATAAAGAAGGCCATTTCAGGATAAAATCGCAAATCTTGTTCAAATGTTCCTATTACATTAGCGATAAGAATACCCCCGAGCAGTCCAATTAACAACCAGGGTAATCGCGCTCTCGTTAAAATCCATACATCATCAAAAGGTTCTACATCCTCCGATATACCAGAAATCATTTGATAATCCTTCTCGGCCTCTTCCCGTATTACATCCAGCACGTCATCTACCGTAATACGTCCCTTCAATCTTCCAATTGAATCAATTACAGGTAAGGTAACCAAATCATACTTATCCATCGCCCTGGCAACTTCTTCAGAAGGAGTATCAGTTCTTACATAAATCAAATCGGAATTATATATTTCTCTCACGAGGGCAGTAGAATCAGCAAGTAGTAATTTTTTCAGTGAGAGAGTGCCTTTTAAAATAAAATCATCATCGACAACGTAAACGTAATATACTTCATCAACACCTTCGGCTTGTTTTCGCATTTCCTTGAGACAGGTAAGCATGTTCCAGTTTTCATTTACCCAGATTAGCTCCTTGGCCATGAGTCCCCCGGCTGAATCCTCATCATAACTCAGGAGATCAACGATGTCTCCTGCCTGCTCGATATCCTTGATTTGCGAGAGTACCTCCTCCTTTTTTTCTGCACTTAATTCACCCACTATATCGGCAGCATCATCGGAATCCATGTAATCAATGAACTGTTCCGCGATAATATCACTCGGCAATATTCGCAGTAATTTTTCCCGATCGTCTTCCTCGAGTTCGATTAATACATCTGCAGCTTTTTCCCCGTCAAGAATCATGTATAAAAACTTTGATTCTTCCGGGCTCAACTCACCATAAATCTCAGCAATATCTGCAGGGTGCAAATCCTGCATGATCATTTTGGCAGTCTCTTCATCTTTACTGTCAATAATAGCCCGCAAGCTATCCAGATATTCTTTAGTTAATTCAAAATTCATTGCCAAAAACTATTTCGCGACCGACTCAATAAAATTAGTTAAAGTGACGAAATCATCCACGCACAATTGCTCGGGCCGTTTCCCCAGCAATGGATGTTCCAGGGCCAAAGGTAATAAAAATGATCGTAAACTATTCCTCATTACTTTTCGCCTTTGGTTAAAAGCTGATTTCACAATGGAAAAAAACAATTTCTCATTACATTTTAGTTGACCCGTTGAATTTCTTTTCAATGAAATAACGGATGAATTGACCTTTGGAGGCGGGTAAAAAACTTTCGGGGATACCGTGAACAGGTATGAAATATTATAAAATGCCTGCAAGAACACGCTGAGAATCCCATAATTCTTGTTTCCCGGGGGAGAAATTATCCTTTCAGCCACCTCCTTTTGAATCATACAAACCATTTGATTAACCATATTTCTGTTTTCCAATATCCTGAAAAAAATCTGACTGGAAATATTATATGGTAAATTACCAGTAATGGTAAGAGGTTCTGAAAAGTGTGCATCAATATCAAACTCGAGGAAATCAGCCCAAAAAATTCTTCCCGAGAACTCGGGAAACTCGTTTTTCAAGAATTCAACAGACTCCCTGTCAATTTCCACCAGGAAAAGGTTGCAACCAAAGGTTTCAATAAGCAATCTCGTGAGCATTCCCGTGCCGGGTCCTATTTCCAGAACCTTCCCGGCGCTATTCTTATCGATCGAATTCACGATCTTTACTGCAATATTTTTATCCTTTAAAAAATGCTGTCCCAGTCTTTTTTTTGGTTTAACTTGTCTCATAATCGTTCACCATGCATTCTTAATAATTCTCTACATTATGAATTGCCCATCAATTCATTTTAACTTATTTTTGCAAACTGTCAAATTAAAGAAATTAATTTGAAGATACATTCAAAAAACGAAAAATTAGCAATTCACAAGCCTGTTGTAACAGTTGGCATTTTTGACGGGGTCCACAAGGGACACAAGTTCGTGTTGAATCATCTGAGAAAAAAGGCCACCCAAAGAAAGCAGGAATCGGTTGTGCTCACGTTCTGGCCTCATCCCAGAATGGTGTTAAAGAAAGCCGGAAATGATTTCAGCTTGCTAAATACCCTTGATGAAAAAATCAATCTCCTCTCGGATGAAGGAATTGATCACCTTGTAATATTGACCTTTACCAATGAATTTAGCCTTTTGACATCCGGGGAATTCGTGAAGCAAATACTCATAGATTACCTGGATGCTTCACTTCTGTTGATGGGGTATAATCAAAAATTTGGACATAACCGGACCGGTACCTTTGAAAACGTGCAACAAATTGGAAAGGAACATGGCCTGCAGGTTGAACAAATCCCTGTCCTTGATGTTAATGACAAAAAAATCAGCTCATCAGGCGTGAGAAATTCAATTTTAAAAGGGGACCTGCAAACAGCCACTGATTTCCTGGGTTATCATTATAACTTAACAGGCAATGTAACAGGGGGGAGCAAAATCGGCCGGAAAATAGGGTTTCCAACGGCGAATATTGAACCTGAAGATCAGTACAAGCTGGTACCTCCCGATGGCGTTTATGCTGTTGAAGTAGAAGTCAGAAGAAATCAGATTTTCAAGGCCATGCTTAATATCGGTTTCAGACCAACGATAAATGACGGTCGGAAAAGAACAATAGAAGCCCATCTTTTCAATTTTGACGAAAACCTGTATGGAGAAAAAATCACGATTTATTTCATAAAAAAATTAAGGGATGAAAAAAAATTCACGAGAATGGATGAACTAAAAAATCAACTGGAAAAAGATAAAAAAGAGGTGCTGAATATCCTCAAATAGATTTCATTATATTGAAACAATAATGTATTTTCGTGACTCGATAATTAAATAAAGAATTTCACGTGAGGTTTAGGATGAAATTCATGATGTGGAAATAAATGACATGAAAATGAATTTTTCATCCAGTAAATTAATAAAAACAAAGATAAATGAAAACATCAGAATTAATGGTTGAAGATATTCCTTTTAAAATTAAGGATATCGAGTTGGCTGATTATGGCCGCAAGGAGATTGAGATAGCCGAGAAGGAAATGCCCGGATTAATGGCCATCAGAGAAAAATACGCGAAAGACAAACCCCTGAAAGGATCCAGGATCACCGGTTCGTTACACATGACCATCCAGACAGCCGTATTAATTGAAACACTGGTAGAACTTGGAGCTGATGTTCGCTGGGCCAGTTGTAATATTTTTTCCACGCAGGATCACGCGGCAGCAGCCATCGCGAAAGCCGGGATCCCTGTTTTTGCATGGAAAGGAGAAACCCTTGAAGAATACTGGTGGTGTACCGAACAGGCACTGACTTTCCCTAACGGACAAGGCCCCAACCTCATTGTAGATGATGGAGGCGATGCCACCTTACTTTTACACCTGGGCTATCAGGCTGAAGATAATGTTTCACTGCTTGATAAGAAACCCGGTAACAAGGAAGAAAGAATCCTCCTTGAAAGAATCAAGGCTTCGATTGAAAAAGACAATGGAAAATGGCACCGGATGGCCAAAGACATGAAAGGCGTTTCTGAAGAAACCACCACGGGAGTGCATCGTTTATATCAAATGAAACAGAAAAACACCCTCCTGTTTCCTGCTATTAACGTCAATGATTCTGTTACCAAATCAAAATTCGACAACCTCTATGGTTGCAGGGAATCACTTGCTGATGGTATTAAAAGAGCTACCGATGTTATGATTGCCGGTAAGGTAGTTGTGGTATTAGGATACGGGGATGTTGGTAAAGGTTGTGCAAAATCGATGAAAGCCTATGGCGCGAGGGTGCTTGTAACTGAAATTGACCCCATTTGTGCCCTGCAAGCAGTTATGGAAGGTTTTGAGGTCACTACCATGAAAGAAGCCCTGAAAGAAGGGAATATTTTTGTAACAGCAACCGGCAACAAAGATGTCATTACCGTTGAAGACATGGCCGCCATGAAAGACCAGTCTATTGTTTGTAACATTGGCCACTTCGATAATGAAATACAGGTAGAAGCACTCGAAGAATACAAGGGTATTGAAAAAATTAACATTAAGCCCCAGGTAGATAAATTCGTCTTCCCTAATGGAAATGCTATTTTCCTCCTTGCTGAAGGTCGGCTGGTAAATCTTGGCTGTGCAACTGGACATCCATCGTTCGTGATGAGTAATTCATTTACCAATCAGGTTCTCGCCCAGTTGGATTTATGGCAACACGATTATGAGATTGATGTATACAGGTTGTCGAAAAAACTGGATGAAGAAGTAGCCCGGTTACATCTTGAACAACTTGGAGTGAAACTCACCACATTATCGCAAGATCAAGCAGATTATATCGGGGTTCCAAAGGAAGGACCATTCAAACCTGAACATTACAGGTATTAAAAAATACATTTTGTGAATATAAAAAAAAAGAGGTTGCCATGGTAGAGCAACCCTTTTTTTTACCCTAATGTCTTGTCGATGAGAAAATGGCGTTTGATCTGTTTCAAATGTCTTACATATAGAGACATTTCTTTTCTAATGTTATAATGTGACGCTTCACTAATTTGAAATATAGACCCTGGAATTATCTTCACGCACCTGATACTGCTTCATGGGAAGCTCTGCCGGCCCCACCTGGGGAATTCCATCATTTACCAGATTAAACTCGGAATCACAACAGGGACAAACGGAAAAAAATGAACCATCCTCAATATCTACTTCACATAAATGATCGTCCGGATTATAAGTACAGGTCTTTTCAAACGCCTGCCAGATATCTTCAGCATTCCGGAAAAGAATAATCCCGTTCAGTCCTTCATTTTCCACGATATAATGACCCAGTGTGCCGACGTGATTGAGCTGTACCTTGGATATGGAATACGACACATTAACGTACGGAAGATACTGCTGCTTGTCATCACACTTTAAAAAAAATAATAAAGTATTGATTATTAATACCAAAAACACTATATTAGATCGAACCCTTTGATTAACCATAATTAATGTAGCCTGTTTTGGATACAAAAATAGTTAAGTTTATTGTAAAAAGAATTGTTTCTTTTTTTGTATTTTTGATACTGGTATGTTCGTTTTCTATTTACGGCCAGCCATCATCGGCAAAGAAAGCAAAAAAAGAAGCAGAAAAAAGAAAAGAAGAAGTTCAGAAAGCGAATGAACTAAAAGTTCAAATGGCATTGGAGCATCACGTGGAAATACAATCTCCGGAGGTGCAGAAAAGGATGAAAACGAACAATAAAAAAACAAAAAAATATTATCAAAAAAAAAACAGGAGAAAATTTTTCAGTGATTTACTTAACAGGAATCGCTATAAAAAAAGAAGAAGATAAAAATGGATGAAGCATTTGGAACATTCCTTTACATACTAATCAGTATTATCATTCTGGTAGTAACCGGGCTGCGCAAAATGAAAGCAAACCGGGAACTGGAAAAAAGTGAACCTGCCGGGGAAGAAAATATGCCGGACATGAATAATGAAAGAGGAATGTCATGGGAGGAAATCTTTGGAATCCCTGACGAGGAAGAACAAAGACCTCCAGCAGAAGAACCAAGGCCCGACATGGCAGCATATGTAAAAGAAAAAACGGAGTATTTACACGGGAAAAAAGAAGTCACTGAGAAAAAACCGGATTCTGTACCAGCAGAAGAAGAAACTTCCGTTTTCAGTAGTGAAATAGCTGATGCAATCAGCAGGAATCAGATATCGGAAAAACAGGATACAACCGGGGTTTTTGATGATACAGATTGGCAAAAAGCCATCATATATAGTGAAATACTTAGTAGAAAATTTAAATAAATCTTTATAAATCAAATAATTTGTTTAAATTTGTAATCGAAAGGGTTCCGAATCACCGGAATTCTTTTTTCTTTTATACCCAATGTCCAAAAATTTATAAATATGACAACGAGTAAAATATCGTATATTACTGAAGAAGGTCTTCAAAAACTGAAAGATGAATTAGAATATTTAAAAAACGTTGAAAGACCATCCATTAGCATGCAAATTGCTGAAGCAAGAGACAAAGGCGATTTGTCTGAGAATGCTGAATATGATGCAGCAAAAGAAGCACAGGGCATGCTTGAATTGAAGATAAAAAAGATGGAAAATATCATAGCGAACATGAGGATTATTGATGAATCAAGGATTGATACTTCAAAGGTTCAAATTCTCAATAAAGTTACCATAAAAAATACCAGTAACGGGAAAACAATGCAATACGCTATTGTTTCGGAAACTGAAGCCAGCCTGAAGGAAGGCAAAATTTCTGTAAATACACCAATCGCGCAAGCCCTGCTTGGCAAAAAAGTAGGTGAAATTGTTGAAGTTACCATCCCTTCAGGAAATGTTTCTTATGAAATCGTGGACATATCAATATAAAAATAAGTTGCCATGGCTACAATTTTTACTAAAATCCTACAGGGAGAAATTCCTTCCTATAAAATCGCTGAAAATGATAAATACTTCGCTTTTTTAGATATTAATCCTTTGGCAAAAGGACATACCCTGGTTATACCCAAGCAGGAAACAGATTATATTTTTGATATTGAAGATGATACATTAGGCGGCATGATGGTATTCGCGAAAAAAATTGCATTGGCAATAGATAAAGTTATTGAATGTAAAAGGGTCGGTATCGCCGTCCTGGGTCTTGAAGTTCCTCACGCGCACATACATCTGATTCCTATCAATAACCTGGGCGATATTAACTTCCATAATCCAAAACTCAATTTAAGCGAGGAAGAATTTAAGTCAATTGCACGAAAAATCAGCACTGAAATTCAATTATAGCCTTTTATTTCAGGCGATGAGGATTTTTTCGGATAAAATCTTCCCAGCCTTTATAACCATCTTCTCTCCCAGAAAATGGTGAATTGGCCTGAAAGAAATGACAGACCGCTGCTGCCAGTCCATCAGTTGCATCAAGTTCCCGTGGTGCAGATTTCATTTTAAGATAACTGCATAAAATACCGGCCACCTGCTCTTTTGATGCATTTCCCTTACCTGTAATGGATTGTTTTATTTTTCTTGGCGCGTACTCAAATATAGGCATGTCTCTTGAAAGGGCTGCTGCAATAGCGGCACCCTGAGCCCTGCCCAATTTGAGCATACTTTGAATATTCTTCCCGTAAAAAGGAGCTTCAATAGCCATTTCATCAGGATGAAATTTATCAATCAGCCAGGTAACTCTTTGATATATTTTTTTTAGCTTGAGATAATGATCAGGAATTTTTGATAATTCGATTATCCCAAGGGTTACTAAAACCGGGGTTTTCCCGAAAGCATGGACAATACCGTATCCCATCACGGTAGTTCCCGGGTCTATCCCCAAAATGATCTTGCCTGATTTTGTAACACTCATTATTTGTTAATATGCTCCAATTTCAAACCGTAAGCCTCTTAACCGAGCTGTTGGCTGTTTCTCCCTGAAAAAAGGAATCCTGCCTTTTACCTGGTTGGAAAAATGATTATTTTCTATAAAATATAAAACTTCTGCAAGCGAGGCTTCTTGAGGATCTCCAAATTCCCTGGATAAATCATCCTCTGCCTCGGCATCAACCGGTATACCAAAATAATAATCCCCGTATCCCAATGAATTGGCAAGTTTAAAACAAATAGGCACCAGGGTGTATTTTGTTGTCCTGATTTCAAAAGGGTACATACCTACAGGTTTGCCAAAAGTTTTATCACCGACTACATAAACTTCCATGTAAGGCTCAAAACCATTAATCATGACCTCACTTGCAGAAGCAGTTCCCCCGGAGGTAATAAAAAACAATCTCCCGAGCCCCAGTGAAAAACCGGATTGTTTAATCTGATCCGTAGAATCAAGTGATGCATTCTTATCATTGTGAACAATATTCACAAAATCCTTCGAACCTAATTGATCGTAGGCTATCATCCCGGCAAATTTCAATGCCACGTCCATCATACCACCCCCGTTATACCTCAAATCAACAACCAGGTCATCGATCCCTTCATTATTGAATTCTGAAAACGCTTCCTCCAATTCAGCGGTAGATTTCTGGATAAAGCTTTCAAAGACAATATAACCTACTCTTCTGGCACCAATGGTAATTATTTCAGAATGCAATACCGTATTAACTGAAATTTGCTTTTTTGATGAGGTAATGGTTTTTGTTTCTCCCTCGTTGGTCAGGAAGGTAAGGGTATTGGTTACACCTTCCTCGGGAGGGCCCAATAACCCGTTCACATCAACATCCACACCCACGTTTGTGCCATTGATTTTTTTAACTATCCACCCCCTTCGAACACCTTCTTCAAATAGAGGGGAATCCTTGTAAACGAATACAATTCTAAGATTGGTGTCCAAATCATATTTCCAGCTAAAGCCATGACCATAGTATGCCCCGGCCGAATAATACTGCTCGAACTCTTCTGTAGTTGTAAGATAACTGAATCTATCAATGGGTTTCACCTTTAGATCGGCCACGTACTGGTAAGGATCATCATAATTGTCTTTAGCCGGGTATGAAAGAGAATCGTACCAGAGATAATAATTATTAAAAATGGTTTCAATTCTCTGTATTGCTTCTTCATCCTCAGTGAGTTGCTCCCTTGGCTCCTCCGGTTTCTCACAACCCTGCAGGAAGAAAATGGTAATCGCCAGGTATAAAAACCCCTGAATCAACGCACGTGATTTCATGTATTTAAAATAGAGTTATGTTGTTTATTTTAAAAAATGTCCTTTTTAAGAAGGACTAAATTTAGTATTAAATGCTCGACCGTGTCCGACAACTGGCGGATGAGGGCACTCACAAAACCCGGTTCTCGTGTGTTATACGCGTAATCATGAACTTTTGTATTCACTTCTTTTATTATTAAATAACTCTTTTCCCGAGTTTTTGGTATAAAATCCCCAATACGATCATAAATAACCCTATGAAGGTAGTAAAATATATCTCCTCACCCACGAAAAGATGAATAAAAAACAGGGAAATGAATGGAGATAAGTATATCAGATTACTAATCGTGTCGGTGGTTCGGGCATATTGCAAAGCTTTCATCCAAAAAACAAAACTAATACCCATTTCAAAAATCCCCACGTAAATACCACCTGCCAACCCAGCCACATCAATAGTTTTAATATCTGAAAACAATAAAAGGGATAAAGAAACAAAGAGCATAGCGAAGAAAAAATTCATGAATAATTTTACCACTTCCTTTCTTTTATCCTTCAGGTTCATAATCCAGAACAATGACCATATCACGGAACTACCCAGGGCGAGTACAGTGCCAAAAGGACTTGAGACTGCAAAATTGCCGGGATTTCCTTCAGAAGATATCAGGTAAACGCCGGCAAAGCTAATTAGCAAAGCGATAAAGCTCCGGTAGCCTATCTTTTGTCCCAGCATGGGTATCGATAAAAACACGAGTACAATGGGCCAGATCATATTCAGGGGTTGTGCCACCTGCGCCGGAAGCAATGAATACGCTTTAAATAATATTACATAATAAAAAAAAGGATTCAAAAATCCGAGTAGTACACTATTCAGAATTTCTCCTTTAGTTGAATGAAATATGAATTTAAATTGTCCGGTGGTAATCAGAAAAATCAAAAAAATCAAAAAAGACGTTAAGGTCGATATAAACAATAACTGAAAGACATCAAGATATTCTAATGAAAGCTTGAAAGCTGTCGCGACCGTGGACCAGAAAAAAATGGTTAAAAACGCGTAGATATAAGCTTTATCCTGATCCTTCATTTACATCTTCAATAAACCTGTAAAATTAAAAGAAAACGAATGCCGTTAATCTATCCGGTCAAATCCCGTGTAAGGTCTTAATATTTCCGGTATAACAATACCATTTTCATCCTGGTTATTCTCGAGCAATGCTGCAACAATCCTGGGCAGGGCTAAAGCACTCCCATTAAGGGTATGAGCAGGTTTGGTTTTCTTATCACCTTCCTCACGGTACCGTAACTTCAGGCGATTGGCCTGAAATGACTCAAAATTAGAAACAGAACTTACTTCAAGCCATTTATCCTGGGCACTTGAATATACCTCCATATCATAGGTGAGCGCGGAAGTAAATCCCATATCTCCACCGCAAAGTTTCATGACACGATAAGGCAATTCGAGTTTAACCAGCAATCCTTCCACGTGATCCAACATTTCCTCTAAAGCCTCGTATGATTTTTCCGGATGCTGTACCTGAACTATTTCGACCTTATCAAACTGATGTAAACGATTCAAACCTCTAACATCCTTACCATACGAACCGGCTTCTCTTCTAAAACAGGGAGTATACGCGGTAAATTTCCTTGGAAAATCAGATACAGAAAGAATCACGTCCCTGAAAATATTTGTAACAGGGACTTCAGCAGTAGGTATGAGGAAAAAATTCTCTGCCTGAACATGATACATCTGCCCTTCCTTATCTGGCAATTGACCGGTACCAAAACCGGAATCCTCGTTTACCATAAGCGGTGGCATTACTTCATGGTACCCGGCTTTAACCGCTTCATCCAGGAAAAAGGAAATCAATGCTCTTTGTAATTTGGCACCCTTTCCTTTATAAACAGGAAACCCTGAACCTGTTATTTTATTCCCCAGTTCAAAATCGATGATATCATATTTTTCGGCCAAATCCCAGTGAGGCAAAAGACCCGTGTCTGATACCGGGGCAGGCCCGCCGCTTCTGACCATAACGTTATCGGAGGCGTCTTTACCTTCAGGAACGGATTCGTGAGGTAAATTTGGCAACTGAACAACCAACTCATTTAATTCACCTTGCAATTGACTTAATACTCCCTGAAACTCTTTTATCTTATCTTTCAACTGCCCGGTTAAAGCCCGTGCATTTTCAGCTTCTTCTTTTTTGCCTTGTTTAAAAAGATCCCCAATTTCCCTTGATAGTTGATTCAATTTAGCCTGATCAGCCTCAGTTTCCGAGATAAGTTTCCTGCGTTGTTCATCTTTTTCAAGAATAGCATTAAGAATGGCTGATGCATCGAAATTCTTAATTTTTAACCGTTTCTTTACATTATCCGGATTTTCTCTGACAACCTGGAGGTTAAGCATAGCCTGAATATTTGTATTACTATGAATAAAAAAACTCCTGACCGGTTATCGAAGAACCCAGGCCAGGAGAAATAAATAAGTCAGAAATGTTCTATTCGTTTGCAGGTAAAACGGAAACAAGGGATTTATCACCCCTGGTTTTCCTGAAAGCAACAACACCATCTTTGAGGGCAAAAAGTGTATGATCCTTACCCATTCCCACGTTTGTACTTGGATAATGAGTAGTACCGCGCTGGCGAACAATAATATTCCCTGCCTTCGCGTGCTGACCTCCAAAAAGCTTGACTCCTAATCGTTTACTTTCGGATTCTCTACCGTTACGTGAACTACCTGCTCCTTTCTTATGTGCCATGGTAATTAATTATTATTTTGTTTATTCACTTTTTTCTTCAGCGGACTTTGTATCGTCCTTTTTTTCTTCTTTCGCTTCTTTCTTTGCTGTTTCAGCTTTGGAAGCAGCGGTTTTCTTTGGAGCCGTTGCCTTGGAAGAAGATACTTTTTTAGCAGTAGTAGTTTTCTTTTCTGTTGTTACTTTAGTTTTTGTTTCTTCCTTGGTTGCCGCCGGCTTTTTCTCTTCAACCTTTTTGGTTGCCTCTTCTGCTTTGGCAGTCTTCGCCGCGGGCTGCTTTTTGGTGGCTACTTTTTCTTCATTCCCGGGTTCAGCAGTTTCTGATTTCTTTACTTCCTTTTCTACCTTACCTGTTGCAGGTTTTTCTTCCTTCTGAACAGCTTTAGCCTTAGGCTTGGCACCCTTCTCAACAATATCTTCAACAACAATCTCAGAAAGAAACTGCCTGTGACCATTAAGCTTTTGGTATCCTTTCCTTCTCTTCTTCTTAAAAACAAGTACCTTGTCACCTTTAAGATGAGAAATAATCTTACCCGTGATCATGGCTCCCTCAATAACCGGGGACCCAAGAGTTACTTTTCCATCATTATCTATCAGAAGAACTTTATCAAATTCTACTTTGTCACCTTCGTTACCACTAAGGCGATGCACGAATAATTTTTTCGATTTCTCTGCCTTAAATTGCTGACCACCAATGTCTACTATAGCGTACATTCTTTATAATATTAAGTTTGAAAGATTGGGAGTGCAAAAATATAAAAGTTTATCTGATATGCAAAGATTTAACTATAATAATTTCATCAAAATTTGAGACATAATAAACTAATCTGTCAAAACAGGCGGGTATGGTAATCAACAGCAGACATATTTTTTATATAAGTGCAGTTAGATATATTTTATATTATATTTGCAATAGTAATATTGAAAAGCACTGAAATAAATGAGTAAGATTAAGCTTAATGTATTAGGGATATCATATAGCCAGACCCAAACCGGGGCATATGCTCTTGTTTTAACTGAAGAAAACGGAGATAGGAGAATACCCATTATAATCGGGGCCTTCGAGGCACAATCCATAGCCATTCAGTTAGAAGGACTCAAACCACCCAGGCCTCTTACTCACGACCTTTTCCTAAGTTTTGCAACAGCCTTCAAGATTGACTTACTTGAAGTTACCATTTACAAACTTGAAGAAGGGGTATTTTTCTCCAAGCTAACATGTGATGACGGGGCGTCCAGGGTTACAATAGATGCCCGTACTTCAGATGCTATTGCACTGGCTTTAAGATTTAAGTGCCCGATCTACACTACCGAAGAAATCATTGCAAAAGCTGGTATTGTACTCGATTTCGAGAAAGAAAGCAAAGGTCAGGTAAAGAAACAGAGTTATTTCGAGGATATTGAAGAAAAAAGCGACAGTTATAAAGATGAACTTTCGGAGCTTGAATTAGCTGAATTGAAGCAAAAACTCGACGAGGCTATAAAAAACGAAAATTACGAGAAGGCATCACGCATAAGGGATGAACTAAAAAGAAGAAATGATAAAAATTAGTATTCACTCGCGTGAAAAGAAGTCATTTTTTTACACTGCCCGATTCCAAAAGCAAATAGTATCATGTCAATGAAAAAATGGCGGTTGATCTGTGCCACGTGCCCTAAATAAAGGAGCATTCTTTCTGCATTATTAAATGTGACGCGTCACTACCTTAACATGCAGAGTTAAATGATAGCCGTGGATAATACCATAGCAAATGAGGATCAATTGCCATACTCCAATCTGCTTCAATGATTGGCATATTCATGATTTAATAACAAATACACGTGCTGCTAAAAAGAAAACATAAAAATTATCTCAAGGAAATTAAACAAGCAAAGCAAGAATTAGCTGAAACAAAAAAGCAACTTGCCATCCTTGAAAGAAAATCTGTTAATAATACCAGGAAATATGAAAACCTTTTCGATGAAGAAAGACTTCGAAGCCTTTTCCAGTACTCTTCAGACAGTGTTACGGTTATTAATAAAGAATTTAAAATAATATTTGAAAGCTCTTTGAAGGGAAAGATTTCAGGTTTTGAAATTGAAGAACTCCTTGGAGAATCCATTTATAAGTTAATTCATAAAGAAGATCAAATTAAGTTCAGGAACGGACTCGAGGATGTAATACAGGACCCGGGAAAAACAGTAAAACTGGAAATACGGGGTATTAAAAAAAACGGGAACGTTGCTTATATCGAATGTATTATTGCCAACCACATTGAAACCAAGCTTATCGAGGGGATCGTGATAAGCAGCCGTGATATTTCATCTCGAAAAAACGCGGAACTGCGGGAAAAAAAACACCTGGAACTTCAGTCATTCTTGAGCCATAGCGCGTTGTCTTTTCTTAAAATCTCAGATAGCGAGGAAATTTTTAACTACATTGGCTCTGTTCTTGAAAAAATTGTCAAGGGGCTACCGGTAACAGTAACAGCCTTTAACCCACTGGAAGAAGTTCTTGTTTTAAAATATTACAGTGGATTCGAAAAATTTAAATCCAAAATAATAAGTATCTTAGGGCTTAATCCCGAGAATATCAAGATTAAAGTCACCCCTGATATTAAATCGAGTATCGAGAATAATTCCAGACAGCTTTACAACTTCGAGAATGGATTACACGAGGTAGTGAATGGGCATTTCCCGAAATTTATTTGCCAGGCCATTGAAAAACTACTGGATATCAAGGAGATTTACGGGATGAGTTTTATTTACAAGGGTACAATTTTCGGTACCGCGATTATATACGTGCAGGGTAAGAACAACCTCGATATTCTCCAAAAAAGAACTATAGAAACTTTTTTATACCAGGCTTCAATTGCTTTTCACAGGAAGCATCTCGAGGATGAATTAATCATCGCCAGAGACAAGGCTGAAGATTCAGACAGGCTGAAAACCGCGTTTCTAGCTAACATGTCGCATGAGATTCGCACTCCCATGAATGGCATTATTGGTTTCGCCCAGTTACTCTCGGAAGAAGATTTGTTCCCCGGTCAAATCAAGGAATACGCCCGCTCAATCCTGGACAATGGGCATCTCCTTATCAATCTTATCAACGACATTATTGATTTATCACAAATAGAAACAGGGCACGTGAAAATTGAAAAAAAAGAATTTGGTGTGAATGCCCTGATTGATGATGTTTATAATAAATTCAAATCATATCAATCAGTTGATCGCAAAAAAGATATCGCTTTTGATATAGTTAAGTCAATACCCGATGACCAAGATTTAGCCATATCGGATCCCGCTAGAATAAAACAAATATTATCCAATTTGCTCGGGAATGCCTTCAAGTTTACAAGCAAGGGATCAATAACTTTTGGCGTTCACCAGAAAAATGAAACGCTGGAATTCTTCGTGAAAGATACTGGAATCGGCATATCACCAGGTCAACATGACACAATTTTTGAACGCTTTGTTCAAGCTGATATATCAGCCACGAGGAAATATGGTGGTTCAGGCCTGGGGCTTGCAATCTCCAAGGGATTCGCGGAATTATTGGGTGGAAAAATATGGTTTGAATCGGAACCTGGAAAAGGTAGCACCTTTTATTTCACGATTCCATCATTAACCAAAAGTCATATCACTAAAACTGATAATGACAAAAAAACTGCTGTTTTTCCAGGACAAGAGAATGTCAACTGGTCCGGTTACACTTTTCTTGTTGTCGAGGATGATTTATTGAGTTCAAAATATCTCGAATTACTGTTGAAAAAAAATAAAGCGAATGTCCTTCTTGCCAATAATGGAAAAAAAGCCATTGATTTTTTTACCGGTGAAAACACCTTGAAAATTGACCTCGTGCTCATGGATATCCAACTACCGGAAATATCTGGTTATGATGCAACCCGGCTAATCAGGAAATACAACCATTCAGTACCCATCATTGCCCAGACGGCTCATGCCATGACCAATGATGAAAAAAAATGCATGGAAGCTGGTTGCAATGCTTATATTTCAAAACCCATTAACCCAACGAAGCTTGTAAGTGAAATAGAGAAACTACTTCATGCCAGCCATTAAATTCTGAGAGAAAATGCATCCTGCCCTCATAACCTGCATTCTGCTAATTTCCCTTATTTATATAATTCTGATCGTGTTTTTTTTAATTGGATGGAAGAGAGTACCTGTCTATTCTCCTTTAAAACAATCGGGTAATTCCTTTATTTCAATATTGATTCCTTTCAGAAATGAAGAAAACAATTTACCTGTTTTGATTGAATCTTTAAATAATCTAATGTATTCGCGTTCGTTTTGTGAAATTATTTTCATTAATGATCATTCTGAGGATAATTCAGTAAAAATTATTGAAAATTCTCACATTGATTTTTCCCATTCACTGCTACATATGCAAGAATCAATTGAAGGAAAAAAAAAAGCAATATGGTATGGAATAAAAGCATCCAGGGGAGATATAATTATTACCACAGATGCCGATTGCACTCACCCCCCGGGTTGGTTAAAAGCAATCTCGGGATTCATGAGCCAGAAAAACCATGATTTTGTAATAGGCCCGGTATTGCTTGAAGAAAAACCCGGTTTCTGGAATATTTTTCAAAGATTGGAATTTCTAAGCCTCGTGGCCTCCACGGGTGGGGCAGCAGGAATACACAAACCTATCATGTGCAATGGTGCAAACCTGGCATATAAAAAACATATTGCACTTAACATGAGCCACATACTGGGGGCAAAATTTTTATCGGGTGATGATATCATGATATTGCACGAAATAAAAAAGACGAAGGAAATCCGGGTAGGTTTTCTGAAATCGAAACAGGCAATTATCAGAACAAAAGGAACTTCTTGTCTGCTGAATTATATCTACCAAAGAAAAAGATGGACATCAAAAAGTCGTTTCTACAAGGACAGGGATACCATCATAACCGCGCTCATCGTTTCCTTGATAAATTTCACATTACTTTTTACTTTTTTTGCCGGTTTGTTTAACCTCTCCCTGCTAATTGTTTTTAGTATAATATTTCTTTTGAAATCGACCATTGATTATTTCTTTCTCAAGGAGGTGTCTTCTTTTTTTAATCAGAAAAAAATTATGAGATTCCTTTTGCCGGTTCAGTTTATTTATTTCTTTTACATCTCTTTTATTATCCTGATTAGCTTTTTTGGAGGTTTTGAATGGAAAAACAGGAAAGTCAATTGAAAAAATGTTAAAAAAACTATTTGTCAAAGATAAAGAAGCCTTAAGTCCCGGGCAAATAGCGTGGCAAAAACTACGGGAAAACGGAATTGCCATGTTTGGTTTATTTTTCATAATCGTGCTTACACTGGTAGCGATATTTGCCTATTATATTTCTCCCGATTCATCACCCAACGCGAACATGCAACACCTGGAATTATCAGCAAAAAAGCCAGGATTTACCGTGAATATGATTAAAATAAGAAAGAACATTCCTGATCCGGGTAAAGGATGGTTGCATCACTTACTACATGGAAAACCAAGGATTTATAATTATGTACCATATGATAGTATCCATTTTGAGGGATCTAAAGTTCTCGTGTATAATTACAATGATTTTGAAGGCGATGAAGTTATAATGAATGCATATTCACTACCAGATGTTCTGCACGCTCTGGACAGAGACAAACCAATTTTGATGCAGACTCAAGATGAAATTGTTTTCAAGACCATCAGTGGAAAAACTCTAAAAAAAAGCATCCAAGCACTTCAGGGAGAAATTCGTGAGCAAAACCTGATAAAAAAAACATTTTGGCTTGGAACTGATCGATTCGGCAGGAATCTTCTTGCCAGGGTGATCATAGGCACGAGAATCAGCCTGTCCGTGGGACTTATATCCGTTCTGATTTCATTGGTTATCGGTATTACACTTGGGGGATTAGCCGGATATTACAAGGGAATCGTTGATGATGTCATTCTTTGGCTTATCAATGTAATCTGGTCGGTACCGACTTTACTCATGGTTATCGCGATCACTTTTGTTCTGGGAAAGGGATTTTGGCAGATATTCATTGCTGTTGGGCTCACCATGTGGGTTGAAGTAGCAAGGGTCGTAAGAGGACAGGTTTTGGGGCTCAGGGAAAAAGAGTTTATTGAAGCCGGAAGAGTCCTGGGATTTCAAGATTCCAGGATACTCTTCAGGCATATTCTTCCAAATGTTACCGGACCGGTTGTTATTATTTCCGCGGCTAATTTTGCCTCCGCGATATTGATTGAAGCCGGGCTTAGTTTCCTGGGTATTGGGGTGCAACCTCCTGTTCCCAGTTGGGGAAGCATGATTAAAGAGCATTACGGTTACATAATCGTAAACAAGATTTACCTGGCATTTATTCCAGGCATAGCAATAATGTTAACCGTGCTTGCCTTCACTCTCGTGGGAAACGGGCTCAGGGATGCTCTTGAAACCAGGGAGACCGGTAAAAAGAAAGGCTGGCTGTAATAAATGACTTTAAATTTATTTTACTGCCACGATCTTTTTAACAAAAACTTCATCACCCAACTTGGTACGCACGTAATATGCACCGGCCTTTAATCCATTTTCATTTAGATCAATTTTGTGAATGTGTTTTCCGGTTTCAAAAGGTAGATTATTAACCACTGTATTTATCCTTTTCCCTGAAGCATCATACAATTCAATTGTTACAGGACTGTTATCGGCCAGTTCAAAACTTACGTTAATAAAATTCTTGTATGGATTTGGAAATATCATGGGCTCAGAAGTTCTTCCACTTACATTTTCAGATTTCAGGGTTGCCTGATTTGAAGTGGCATGCGCGTATACTGCAGTTTGAGAAGTTGTAAGCCTATCACCTGACCTGTATTGAATAACCACGAACACGGGATATCGCACTTCCGGCTGATACCAGCGATAGGTAATTATGGCGTGCTCGTTCGGTTTGCCCGCGTTTCTGATTTGCTCTGTTTTCAATCGCAACACGTTATGTATGGTAATATCCCCGGGAAGTCTTAATGTCCCATAACCATCAGCTGTTACATTGTAGTGTCCGTTTGTATTGGCAGAAGTTTTACCATTCATAATCTCACCGGAAAAAGTTCCTGAATAGGAATCGCCAAATGAAAGCGGGAATCTCAATTTTAGAATTGGATTATCATACCTTATAACAGAATTTTTGGTTACTACACCATATTGCTCAATCGAATTACCATTTACCTTGAAATAAAAGTGATTACCGAATTCTTCAATAACTGCATTTGCATCAGGAATCTGATGGGCTTTTTCAGTTACACTCGAATTCAACATGTTACTGGTGAGTGATTTTTCAGTAAACTCCAAACCAGTAAAGTCCCAGGTTGTCATTGGGCCGGCAGGACCAATTTCTGCATTACTGGTAAATAAATAGTCATGTGCGTCACCAGCAATAATGCTGTGAGATTTCTCAGTAAGAACAGGTTGCGCGGTAATAACTGAAGCAGTTAAAACGCAACTCAATAAAAGATAAAGATTTTTCATGATATCAAGGTTTAGAAGTTTTACAAGTTTTTTTTTATCAACCTGAAAATTACAATTTACTTGTAAAAAAAACACGAAAAACACCCTGAATGTTTTCTTCTGCAAAATATTTTTAAAAATGTGTAAAGAAAAGTCTCGATTACAAGTCTCTACGATTCATAATGCTCCAACTAATTAGCAAAAAGAAAACAGTGTACAAGACAGACATTATTATGAAATGCAGCAAACCTGGTTCAGTTTGTTCAGGAAGGCCGGGTAATTGCATTGGATTCTGCCCATGGGAAAGCATAGATGCATCATCTCCTGCTATCATAAAATACTTCGGGGCAGGTGTTAATCCTGAAATTGATTTCATGGGAAAGAAATATCTTACATGCAAAGGAAAAACGGCCCGGGCAACAGGTTCAATTAAAATTCGATACAAGATAAAAAGTACTACTGCCAAAGCAGTGTTTTTTAACAAAATAATAAAAAGGAAAGCCACCGACATGTATGCCACTGTTTGAAGAAAATAAACCGACAAGATATAGATATTCGAGAATAAATCTTTGGTGACAATATTGTCAGAAAAAAAGAAACCTGTTACCAATCCCGAGATCAGTGTAAGAATAAGCCCGTACAATGCAATTATACCGATAACGGATAATTTACCCGCGAAAAGACCTGTGCGGCTGGTACCATTAATAACCTGCTGGCGAAAGGTCCGAAAAGAAAATTCATTCCCGGTAAGCACGATAATGACGATTCCAAATAACAGATTAAACCAACTGGCCAGCCAGGTCACGTAATTCCACACGTAAGGAAACTGGAACAATTTTCTTGGGTCTATCCCTGGAATATTGATTTCTACCCGTGATGAAATAAAAAGTACCAGGAAAAAAAATACGATATGTAAAATGATTAATACCCTGAATCCCGTGTTATTTAGGAATTTTATCTTTTCAATGTAGAGCAATCTTTCTTTCATAGTATCAGGATTTAACCAATTCAAGAAACTGGTTCTCCAAGGTTGGTTTTTTTAATTCAAGATGCCTGAGTACGATTCCTTGTTCAAAAGCGAACTTGTTAATATCAGAACCATCTGTATTTTTAGCGGGATAAATATCAAGGTAATCGTTCTCTCGCTTTATATCTTCAATTAATCCGGCCCTTGTTAAAGATTCTGCTAATAATTCATTCTTATCACATGCAACCTTGTAGTACTTTCGGGTTTGTAATAATTGATCAACAGGCCCCTCGGCCAATTGCTTTCCATCTTTTAGTATAACAGCATGGGTGCATAATTTTTCCACCTCATCCAAAATATGTGAAGCCATGATTATCGTCTTACCCTTCTCTCTTTCTGCCAAAATGATATTTCGAATTTGCACGATACCCTCGGGATCAAGACCATTCGCGGGCTCATCTAAAACCATCACACCCGGGTCGCCCAGCAGAACAGAGGCTATAGCCAGTCTCTGCTTCATACCTAGGGAAAGTGTAATAAAGGATGAGTTTTGTCTATTGCTCAACCCGACAATCTCAAGCACCCTGTCAATATCTTGGACGGGAACACCTTTAACAGCCGCGACTATTCGCAGGTTATCTGTTAAAGAAAGGTATGGATAAAAATTGGGGGTTTCAATCAGCGAACCAATTTTTTTTCGGGAATCCGTATTATTTTCACTTTCAAACCAGCTATAGGTACCACTACCAGCAGTGATCACTCCCATGACCACCGATAATGTTGTTGTCTTGCCACTTCCATTCGGACCCAAAATACCATAAACCTGACCTGGGAGTACGGTAACTGATAAATCATCTACCGCGGTGATCCTGCCGTATTTTTTGGTTAGCCTGTTAATTTGTAATATTTCCCTCATGCAGGTCAGGTTCTTAATTGCCCATCTCCGAGAGAAATTTAATTCGCATCAGCCGGATATCCTCTTCAGTGTATTCATCCTCACCCAGTTCGCCCAGTGCCTCCTCGATTGATTCTGTTTCGGCCTCACCCATGAAATAATCGTATACTTCATCCTGGTGATCCTGATCCATAACATCATCAATGTAGTAATCGATATTTAATTTTGTACCTGAATTCACGATAGACTCTATTTCTTCAAGCAGTTCGTTCATTTCCAATCCTTTAGCATCAGCAATATCTTCTAGAGATATTTTACGGTCGATGGCCTGGATGATATATACTTTAAGCCCGGATTTGTTGACCACTGATTTCACGACCATATCCTGTGCCCGGATAATTTCCTTGTCTTCGACATATTTCTTTATTAACTGAACAAATTCCTTTCCAAACTTCTGAGCCTTACCGGCACCAACTCCCTGTATGTTATTTAGTTCTTCAATATTTACCGGGTATTGGATCGCCATGTCTTCCAAAGAGGGATCCTGGAATATCACAAAAGGTGGCAGGTTTTTCTGTCTGGCAATTTTCTTTCTTAAGTCCTTTAAAATATTAAAAAGTTCGGCATCCATGGTGCTGGTTCTTGAACCATCAGCCGACATTTCATCTTCCTCCTGGCCCTCGTAATCATGATCCCTCGTGAGAAGAAAAGGATAGGGATTTTTCAGGAACTTTTCTCCTTCCTTTGAGATTTTCAGTATGCCATAATTTTCAATCTCTTTAACCAGTAATTTCGCGATCAAGGCCTGCCGGATTACAGCATTCCAGAATTTCTCATCCTCTTCACTCCCTGAACCGAAAATTTCCAGTTTATGATGCCTGTATGCTTTTACATTTGCATTCGCGTGGCCTGTCAAAACAGCGGAGACATGTTCTGCTTTAAACTTCTCTTTTAGCTCTTTAACGGCGACCAAAACTTTTTGAACATGATCTTTACCTTCAAATTCTTCCTTGGGATGCAAGCAATTATCGCAATTTTCACAATTGTCATCAAGATAAGATTCCCCAAAATAATGTAACAACTGTTTTCTCCTGCAAAGCGCGGATTCCGCGTAAGAAACAGTTTCGAGGAGGAGTTGACGCCCAATTTCCTGTTCTGCTAGAGGTTTCCCCTGCATGAACTTCTCCAGTTTCTGAATATCTTTATAACTATAAAAAGTTATACATTTACCTTCTCCACCATCACGACCAGCCCGACCTGTCTCCTGGTAATACCCCTCGAGACTTTTAGGAATATCGTAATGAATAACAAAACGAACATCCGGTTTATCAATTCCCATACCAAAAGCAATCGTTGCCACGATAACATCTACATCTTCCATCAGAAATTTATCCTGATTCCCTGTGCGCGTTGCCGAGTCCATCCCGGCATGATAAGGTAATGCTTTAATACCGTTAATCTTGAGAGTTTCAGCAAGTTCTTCAACTTTTTTCCTGCTCAAACAATAGATAATCCCGGATTTTCCATGGTTACTCTTGATAAACTTTATGATTTCCTTGGTAATATTTATCTTTGGCCGTACCTCGTAATAAAGGTTAGCCCTGTTAAATGAACTCTTAAATACCCGAGCATCCAGCATTCCAAGGTTTTTTTGAATATCATGCTGCACCTTTGGTGTTGCTGTAGCTGTTAAAGCAATGATCGGAGCCTCCCCTATTTCATTAATGATTGGTCTTATCCGCCGGTACTCCGGTCTAAAATCATGACCCCATTCAGAGATACAATGTGCCTCATCTACAGCATAAAAAGAAACTTTTATTTGCCGCAAAAAGTGAATATTTTCTTCCTTGGTGAGAGATTCAGGAGCCACGTAAAGTAATCTTGTTTTTCCTGACAAAACATCTTCTTTAACCTGGTTTACAGCGGTTTTGGTTAAAGAGGAATTCAAAAAATGCGCGATTCCCTCTTCTTCACTGAAACTCCTCATAGCATCCACTTGATTTTTCATGAGAGCTATGAGTGGTGAAATGACGATTGCTGTACCTTCCAGTATTAAGGAGGGTAACTGGTAACAAAGTGATTTTCCTCCACCTGTTGGCATCAAAACAAAACTATCATTTCCAGCCAACATGTTCTTAATTATTTCTTCCTGATTGCCTTTAAAGCTATCGAATCCGAAATATTTCTTCAATAATGAAGAAAGAGACAATTCCTTTTCCACAAACATTTTCTTCTCCTCTGTCTATTAAAAAATATATACATATTACGCTAAAAACGTAAATAATTTATTAAATGTTATTTATATTGAAGTGATTTACCTCACCTATCCTTCCAATAAAGGCATCAACGATAAAAAATCCCCCCGTTGATCAATATTTCAAAAATTGAATACCTTTGTAGCTTATTTTTCGAATAATAAAGATAGTATTTTTTTTTTAATCAGAAGCCTGAAATGAATAAAAAAACTGAAGATGACATGACCTTTCTTGAACATTTGGAGGTCCTTAGGTGGCATCTTGTCCGATCCTTAGCGGCGATCGTGGGGATAGGAATTATCGCGTTTGTTTTTCACAAAGTTGTATTTGATGTAATTATTCTTGCCCCGAAAAATCCGGAATTTTTTACCAACAGGCTTCTATGCGAGTTCGGACAATTAATCAATATCCGAGCGCTTTGTATTAATGCCGAGCCATTTAATATCATTAACATCAAAATGGCCGGCCAGTTTTCGACTCATATCATGATTTCTCTGTTAGCAGGGCTTATAGTTGCATTTCCATATGTATTTTGGGAGTTTTGGAGTTTTATTGCCCCTGCCCTCTATTCAACGGAAAAAAAATATGCTAGCGGGGCCGTTTTTTTTTCATCTCTTTTATTCCTGTTAGGCGTCTTGTTTGGTTATTATGTTATTGTCCCGCTATCCGTGCATTTTCTCGGTTCTTATTCGGTAAGTGATCAAGTTACCAATCAGATAAACCTTGTGTCCTATATATCAACAGTGGCTTCGGTCACGCTGGCATCGGGAATCATTTTCGAGCTACCTATCTTGGTATTTTTTCTTTCAAAGATAGGACTGGTATCTCCTCCTTTTCTTAAAAAATACAGGAGGCATTCACTCATCATTATCCTGACCTTATCAGCAATTATAACACCCCCGGATATTTTCAGTCAAATACTGGTAGCTGTCCCGTTAATAATTCTCTATGAAGTGAGTATAAATATTTCGAGGAATGTTCTGAGAAGACAGAAGGAAAAAGATGAGATCGAAGAAGAAAAAAAAGAAGAAGATGAGGGTTCACTAGCCGGATAATGCACTAATTAAAAAATAAACGCCAGAAGTACACGTTTCTTTCAAAACAAGAATACAGACTCAGGCATTTTTCATGATTCTTGAAATATTATGTATTTTTAAAGAAATCTTTAGCAGATGATATTACGCACTGATAACCTGGTGAAAAGATACCGCAAACGCACCGTGGTTGACCATGTTTCGGTACAGGTTGAAAGAGGAGAAATTGTTGGATTACTGGGACCTAACGGGGCTGGCAAAACCACAACATTTTACATGATAGTCGGGCTCATTACACCCAACGAGGGCAGGATATACCTTGACAATAAAGACATTACCAGGGAGCCGGTCTATAAAAGAGCCCAGCAGGGTATAGGTTACCTGGCCCAGGAAGCATCCGTGTTCAGGAAATTAAGTGTTGAGGACAATATCATGGCCATCCTTGAAATGTCGAACATGAGTAAAAAAGAGCAAAAAGACAGAACTGAATCATTACTACGGGAATTCGGTCTCACAAAAATCAGGAAAAGCCTTGGCATTCAGCTTTCCGGGGGTGAAAGAAGAAGAACCGAGATAGCCCGTGCCCTTGCAATAAATCCACATTTTATCCTTTTGGATGAACCCTTCGCGGGAGTAGATCCCATCGCCGTGGAAGATATTCAGGAAATCGTAGCCAAGCTTAAAGAAAAAAATATCGGTATTCTTATAACTGACCATAATGTACACGAAACTTTATCGATTACAGACAGGGCCTATCTACTCTTCGAGGGAAGAATATTAAAATCGGGAACAGCTTCTGAACTTGCTGCCGATGAACAAGTACGGAATGTCTACCTTGGTAAAAATTTCGATTTGAGACATATCGGGTTGTAAGGGATTTTATTGCACGAGATCAACCCGGTAAACCTCAACCCTGTTATCTGCGAAACTTATCTTATTTTTCCTCGATGAATAATTTGCAGGGAGATTCCAGGTCTGCCCATATTTTTTTATATTAACCTGTTATAAATAAAAAAAAAGGCTAACTTTGCAAATCCAAAAATTTAACCGCGGATGTGGCGGAATTGGTAGACGCGCTAGACTTAGGATCTAGTGCCTTACGGCGTGGGGGTTCGAGTCCCTTCATCCGCACCTTAATCACTTTAGCCTTTTCCCTTTTAATAAAATCGGGGAAAAGGTGTTTTTAACCAATAGAAAATTATTATTTTTATAGGATGAATGTAACAAGGGAAAACATTGATGATTTAACCGCCAGGTTGAAAATAAGTATTGAAAAATCGGATTACGAGGAGAAGGTATCAGACGTGCTGAAAGATTACAAGAAGAAAGTGAAGTTGGATGGTTTCAGGCCGGGCAAGGTTCCGTTTGGCTTGATCAGCAAGATGTACCGCAAACCGGTGATGGTAGAGGAAGTAAATAAACTTGTTTCGGAATCCATTCATAGCTATATTACTGAACAAGAAATCCAGATTCTCGGGGAACCGATTCCTGGAAGTAAAGAAGAACAAAAAATTGACTGGGAAACAGAATCTGGATTCGAATTCACCTTTGACATAGGTATGGTGCCGGATTTTGAACTGGATTTAAACACGAAGATTAAAATCCCAAAATACAAGATTGCCATCGATAAAAAACTCCTCGATCAGTATACCGAAAATATTACACGGCGATATGGCAATTTTGTTGAAGCTGAAGATGCCCCGAAAGCAGAAATGTTCAAGGGAAAATTAATCGAACTGGATGAAGCCGGCCAACCCCTGCCAGATGGCATTGTAAATGAAGAGGCTTCTCTTTCCAAGGAAGTTATTAAAGATGATGAAATTAAAAAATCATTTGACAAGCTTAAGAAAGGAGAGCGATTAGATTTCGATATTAAGAAAGCTTTCCCAAACGATACTGAAATCGCGGGCCTGTTAAATATTGACAAAAAGGAAATTCCTGAAATTCAATCAAATTTCAGGTTTGAAGTTGCCGAAATGCAAGTATTTAAACCGGCTGAACTTAACCAGGACTTTTACGATATGGTCTTTGGTAAAGATGAAGTAAAAGGTGAAGATGAGTTCAAACAAAAAATTACTGCAGAAATTGAACATAACCTGCAACACGACAGCGAGTACAGGTTTGCCATTGATGCCCGAAAAGTTTTACTCGACAAAACAAAACTTAACCTGCCCTCTGAATTTCTCAGGCGCTGGTTGCTTCACTCCAACGAGGGCAAGGTAACCGAGGAACAAATCGAGAAAGAATTCGATAAATTTGAAGAAGACCTGAAATGGCAATTGATTAAGAATAAAATAAGCAAGGATAACGAAATAAAAGTTTCAGAGGAAGAACTGACAGAAACTGCCAAAAGTTACGCCCGAATGCAGTTTCAGCAGTATGGCATGGCAAATGTGCCAGATGAACACCTGAATAACTACGCGATGGAAATTCTTAAAAGAGAAGATGAAAGAAGGAGACTCCACGAGAGAAAACAGGAAGAAAAAGTTATCGGGCTTATCAAAGAAAAAACAAAGATTGACAAAAAAGAAATATCATCAGAAAAGTTTAACAAATTATTTGAGGAATAAATTATGTCACAACAAGATGATTTTTATAAATACGCTAACAAGCACAAGGGTATCAGTAGCATGACAATGCACCGCTACCTTTCTGTCTGGAATGCCTACATCTCACCAACAATCATTGAGGAACGCCAGTTAAACGTTGCACAAATGGACGTGTTTTCCCGTTTGATGATGGACAGGATCATATTTCTCGGATTGCCCATAGATGATTACGTTGCCAATATCATTCAGGCACAATTACTATACCTGGATTCTGCAGATCCCCACCGCGATATCCAAATTTATTTTAACACTCCCGGTGGATCTGTTCATGCCGGATTGGGCATTTACGATACCATGCAATGGATAAGCTCTGATGTTGCCACCATCTGCACGGGAATGGCTGCTTCCATGGGAGCAGTTTTATTAACTGCAGGAACAAAAGGAAAACGTACTGCCCTTCGCCATTCAAGACTAATGATTCATCAACCCATTGGCGGTGCACAAGGACAGGCTATTGACATGGAAATTACTGTCAGGGAAATCAATAAACTTAAAAAAGAATTATACGAGATCATCGCTTTTCATACCGGAAAAGACTATGAAACCGTTGAAAAAGATTCCGATCGCGATTACTGGTTAACAGCCAAAGAAGCACGCGATTATGGCATGATTGATGAAGTACTGCTCAAGGAAACTCCCAAAAAATAATTAAAATAATTGCTAACATGGATAAATGTTCATTTTGCGGCAGAGAAAAAAAAGATGTGAACATACTGGTTGCAGGTATTTCAGGACATATCTGCGATAGTTGTATCGAGCAGGCATACGAAATAGTGATGGAGGAATCAAAAATCAGGAATGATTTTGATTTCAAACAGTTAAAAGTAATGAAACCCAAGGAAATTAAAAATTTCCTGGATCAATACGTGGTAGGCCAGGAAGAAGCCAAGAAGGTTCTATCTGTAGCTGTTTACAACCATTACAAGCGATTACTGCATTCGGGACAAATCAAGCAGGATGATGATATCGAGATCGAAAAATCAAATATTATCCTCGTTGGAGAAACAGGCACGGGAAAAACACTTCTTGCCCGTACCATCGCGAGAATGCTGAATGTTCCTTTTACTATCGTGGATGCTACCGTACTCACAGAAGCCGGGTACGTGGGAGAAGATATCGAAAGTATCCTTACCCGGTTACTACAGGTAGCCGACTATAACGTGGAAGCCGCCGAAAAAGGTATCGTTTTTATCGACGAGATTGATAAAATTGCCCGGAAAGGAGATAATCCTTCTATAACAAGAGACGTTTCCGGCGAGGGGGTTCAGCAGGGATTACTCAAGCTCCTGGAAGGAGCCGTTGTAAATGTACCCCCGCAAGGTGGAAGAAAGCACCCTGACCAGAAAATGATACCTGTCAATACCAAAAATATCCTGTTTATTTGTGGTGGAGCATTTGATGGTATTGAAAAGAAAATTGCCCAGCGTTTGAACACGAAAGTAGTGGGTTACACCGCGATACGAGACAATGAGCATGTTGACAAGGAAAATCTCTTGCAATATATCGCACCACAGGATCTTAAATCTTTTGGATTAATACCTGAAATTATCGGGAGATTACCCGTGCTTACACATCTCGACCCACTTGATAAAGACGTGCTTCGGAGGATACTCACCGAACCTAAGAACTCTATCATGAAACAATACCAGAAACTTTTCCGTATTGATCGAATTGATCTGGTTTTCGAGGATGAAGTACTCGATTTTATTGTTGAAAAATCCATCGAATTTAAGCTGGGTGCGCGGGGATTACGATCTATTTGCGAGGCCATTATGATAGATTCAATGTTCGAGCTCCCGACCGAAAAAGTTTCAGATATTGTAATCAGCCTGGAGTACGCGAAAGAACGGATCGAAAAGGTACATCTTAAAAAATTAAAAGCCGCGTAATTTACACGTGTTCGTTTGGAAATATTAAGAAAAATTATTTCCTTTGTTGGTGTTAATATTGAAAAATGATAATGACAATTAACAGATACTGGTGGTGGTGGCAACTGACGGATTTCAAATACCGTGAGAGGTCATAGCTGTTTCTGTTAACAAAGATAAGGCAAGGGCTTACCAAATCACGGTAAGCCCTTTTTTATTTTACATTTTTAACCCTGAACAAGATGAAAAAAATAAAACTTAAAACAGTCTCGAAAAAAATCCTGGCCGATACAATAACACCGGTGAGCTTCTTCCTGAAAGCCAGGGATATTTTTCCAAATGCCGTGCTGCTTGAAAGTTCCGATTATCACGGCAGTAAGGGAAGCTTCTCATTCATTTGTCTTGAACCACTCGCTACTTTCACCGCCGAAAAATACATGGTTCACGTTAATTTCCATAAACTAAATCATGTAGAAAGTTTTAATGTAGACGAGAACCATAACGTTCCTTCTCTTCTGGAACAATTCCTGGGATGCTTTGAAACAGACAATCATGAAGTTCCCGTGAATGGCATATTCGGTTATACCGCCTATGATGGCGTTAAATATTTTGAGGATATAAAACTGCGGGCTCCCTTGAACGAAGATACCGGGATTCCTGAACTACGATACTCCTTTTTCAGATATATCATCGCCATAAACCATTTCCAGAACAACCTCCACGTGATTGAAAATATCCCGGGGGAAGACTCCAATTCTATTGACAAGATAATCTCTTTACTTAAAAACCGGAATTTCGCTTCATACCATTTCGAGTTAACCGGTCAAGAAGGTTCGAATATCACGAACGAGGAATACATGAACATGGTTGCAAAAGGAAAAGAACACTGTTTTCGGGGTGATGTTTTTCAAATTGTATTATCGCGCCAGTTTTACCAACAATTTAAAGGAGATGATTTTAACGTTTACCGTGCCCTGCGATCAATTAATCCATCACCATACCTGTTTTATTTTGATTTTGGCAGCTACAGGATATTTGGTTCTTCTCCCGAGGCACAGTTGGAAATCAAAAATAACACGGCCTACATCCATCCTATAGCAGGTACCTTCAAACGCACCGGTAATGATGAGAAAGATAAAGAACTAGCCCTGGGGCTGGCTGAAGATCCGAAAGAAAATGCCGAGCACGTGATGCTCGTGGATCTCGCTCGTAATGATTTGAGCAGGAATGCCGATAATGTAAGGGTTGAAACATACAAGGAAATTCAATATTACTCGCACGTTCTGCACATGGTCTCGAAAGTGGCCGGAAATATCCCGGCTGACGCGAACAGGATACGCGTTCTTGCCGACTCGTTTCCTGCCGGCACTCTCTCGGGTGCTCCAAAATACAAGGCCATGGAATTAATTGATAAATACGAGAATTGCAACCGGGGATATTATGGTGGGGCCCTGGGATTCATTGGATTGAACGGCGAACTGAACCATGCCATCATGATACGTTCCTTCCTGAGCAAAAACAACATGTTATACTACCAGGCAGGCGCTGGTATCGTTTCGGAATCAAATGAAGAAAGTGAACTGAACGAGGTAAATAACAAACTCGCGGCTTTAAAAAATGCCATACTAATGGCAAATGAACCTTCCATGATAAAATAATCAGTGCAATCTAATGATGAAGCGAATACTTGTAATTGATAACTACGACTCGTTCACCTACAACCTGGTGCACGCCGTACAGAAAATAACTGGTAGAAAAACTGACGTCTACAGGAATGATATGATCCCCTTGGAGGAGGTAAAGAAATATGATAAAATCATCCTCTCTCCAGGTCCTGGAATTCCCAATGAAGCAGGCAATCTGAAAGCCATCATAAAAGAGTACGCGCCCGGGAAATCAATATTCGGCGTTTGCCTCGGATTACAGGCTATCGGAGAAGTTTTTGGGGGAAAGCTACTAAACCTTAATAAAGTTTACCACGGTGTAGCCAGCCAGATTTCCGTACTGGTAAATGACGAACCCCTTTTCAGGGGTATTCCTGACAAATTTGATGCAGGCAGGTATCACTCGTGGATTGTTAAACAGGAAGAACTGCCTGCAGAACTGGAAATTACCGCTAAAGACCCCGAAAACGAGATAATGGCCCTCAGGCACGTGAAATATGATGTAAGAGGCGTACAATTTCATCCTGAATCTGTACTGACTCCTCATGGAGAACAAATGATTAAAAACTGGTTAAACTCTTAATACCCGGTACCATGAAAGAAATATTAACAACTTTATTTGAACATAAAACACTCACGCGGGATGTTGCCCGCGAGGTTTTAAAAAATATAGCGGGAGGTAAATACAACAACTCCGAGATAGCAGCCTTTATAAGTGTTTATATCATGCGAAACATTACGGTTGATGAGCTTTCGGGTTTCAGGGATGCCCTGCTGGAGCTATGCATTCCCATGGATTTCTCAGAATATGATACCATCGACATGTGTGGAACCGGTGGTGATGGAAAAGATACCTTTAATATATCCACGATTGCTTCTTTCGTTGTGGCAGGAGCAGGAAAAAAGGTTGCCAAGCATGGAAATTATGGGGTATCCTCCTCATGTGGTTCTTCCAATGTTATGGAATACCTGGGCTACAAGTTTACCGGGGATGCCGGAAAGTTACGCCTCCAAATTGAAAAGGCCGGTATTTGCTTTCTCCATGCCCCCCTTTTTAATCCTGCAATGAAAAACGTGGCTCCCGTTCGAAAAGAACTGGGTATAAAAACCTTTTTTAACATGCTTGGCCCCATGGTTAATCCATCCTCCCCGGCCAAACAGATGGTAGGTGTATTCAGTCTTGAACTCGCGCGTTTATACAATTATCTTTACCAGGAATCAGGCAAGAGTTATTTCATCGTGCATAACCTGGATGGATACGATGAAATTTCCCTGACCGATGAATTTAAAATCGTTGGAAATGATACAGAAATGATAATCGCTCCTGATAAAATTGGATTCCAAAAGATTGACCCCTCGAAGATACTTGGAGGAAAGGATGTGCCGGAATCCGCAACAATTTTCATGAAAGTTTTAAAGGGCGAGGGAACAAGGGAACAAAACGATGTGGTAATAGCCAACGCCGCCGTGGGATTACAATGCTATCACCCCTACGCGGCCCTTGAAGAATGTATTTCAATGGCCCGGGAATCACTGGAATCAAAAAAAGCGCTGGATGTGTTTAATCAACTCATGAAATTACAACCATGACAGGTATTCTTGAAAAAATAGTTCGTGCCAAGCTCATAGAAAACGGGGAAAGAAAAAGAAAAACCCCCGTGCAGGAACTCGAGAAGAGCGAATTTTTTAATCGCGATTGCCAGAGCTTGTCCTCGGCGCTTCGCCAAAATAGCGGGCCATCTGTTATTGCAGAGTTTAAAAGAAAATCCCCTTCAAAGGGAATCATTCATGATAATGCTGATGTGGTAACTATTACAAACGGGTATAAAAAAGCCGGGGTTGCCGCACTTTCAGTATTAACTGATAACGAATTTTTTGGAGGAAGTATTCATGATTTTACAATTGCCAGGAAACAAAATTCAATTCCTATTCTCAGGAAAGACTTTACCGTGGAAGAATATAATGTTATCGAGGCTAAATCTATTGGCGCTGATGCTGTTTTGCTAATCGCGGCTGTTCTGACAAAGGCTGAAATAAAAATGCTCTCAACACTGGCATTCTCCCTGGGTTTGGAAGTTCTTCTCGAAATTCATGATGAGAATGAACTGGACAAGATCACCGGTGACGTGCATATCATTGGTGTAAATAACCGGAACCTGAAAACGTTTGCAGTGAGCCTTGACAACTCGATAAACCTCGCCGATAAAATACCACCAGGATTCACGAAAGTCGCTGAAAGCGGGTTGACCGGTAAAAATGACATCCTTCAACTCTACAATGCCGGGTATACAGGATTCCTGATAGGTGAATTATTCATGAAAGAAAAAGACCCGGCGATGACATGTAAACAATTAATAACAGACTTGAAAAATTCACTAAAATGAAGGGAACACCGTCATTAAAGATAAAAGTTTGCGGCCTGAAGTTCCCCCGCAACATTAAATCGGTTATAGAACTGGAACCCGACTTTATTGGTTTTATCTTCCATGAATCTTCACCCCGGCACGTGTTACCTGATCTGGACCATCAATTCATTGAGACGCTCCCTGCCAGCATTATCAGGACCGGGGTTTTCGTGAATCGTGAGATTTCCATGGTACTGGAAACAGTAAAGAGATACAGTTTAAATGCAGTTCAGTTGCACGGGAATGAATTACCTGAAATTTGTAGAAAATTAAAATCAGCAGATCTCAAAGTAATCAAAGCATTTGGTATTGACGAAAATTTTGATTTTAATATAACCAGTAAATACGCCGACGTGTGTGATTATTTCGTTTTCGATACTAAAACACCGGTTCTCGGAGGAAGTGGCCGGCAATACAACTGGTCGCTGCTCGAAAAATACCGCGGCTCAATACCATTTTTATTGAGTGGTGGTATTGGTCCCAACGATGCAAAGAATATAAAAAATATATCGCATCCGGCCCTGGCAGGTTTGGATATCAATAGTCGTTTTGAAATACAACCGGGATTAAAAGATGTACCAAAATTAAAAGATTTTATCAATCAAATAAAGAATAAATAAATAGAAGATGGGATACAAGGTAAATGAAAATGGATATTACGGTAGCTTTGGCGGGGCTTTTATTCCCGAGATGCTTTACCCGAATATCGAGGAATTAAAAAACAATTACCTGGATATATTAAATAGTAAGAAGTTTCAGGGTGAATTCCGGTCCCTGCTAAAAAACTACGTGGGCAGACCTACCCCACTTTATCACGCCCGCCGCATGTCGGAAAAACACGGGGCCAGCATACTCCTGAAACGGGAAGATTTAAATCACACGGGTGCACATAAAATAAATAACACGGTTGGACAAATATTAATAGCCAAGCACCTTGGAAAAGAAAGAATTATTGCAGAAACCGGTGCTGGTCAGCATGGTGTGGCAACTGCTACCGTTTGTGCATTAATGGGTATGGAATGTATCGTTTACATGGGTGAAACCGATGTAAAAAGACAGGCACCCAATGTTGAAAAAATGAAAATGCTGGGTGCAAAGGTGGTTCCGGTTACCAGCGGCAATAGAACATTAAAAGACGCGACCAACGAGGCTATCCGTGACTGGATCAATCACCCTATCGACACGCACTATATCATTGGATCGGTTGTTGGACCTCACCCCTATCCCGACATGGTAACGCGTTTACAATCTGTAATCAGTGAGGAGATACAATGGCAAATAAAAGAGATGACCGGTCATGAAAACCCGGGTTACATTATTGCCTGCGTGGGTGGAGGCAGTAATGCTGCCGGGGCATTTTATCATTACCTGAATAAAGAGGAAGTGCAACTCATCGCGGTAGAAGCCTCCGGGATGGGCATAAATTCAGGACAATCGGCGGCGACCATTCAACTGGGATTACCAGGTATTATTCATGGAAGCAAAACATTACTCATGCAGGATAATGATGGTCAAATCACAGAACCTTACTCCCTCTCGGCAGGCCTCGATTATCCAGGCATCGGACCATTTCACGCTCATTTACATGAATCAGGTAGAGCCCGGTTTTTAACAGCAACTGATAAGGAAGCTTTAGCCGCTGTACACGAGCTAACAAAATTGGAAGGAATCATCCCGGCGCTCGAATCGGCACATGCTTTAGCAGCCTTGTCCATGCTCAAATTTAATAAAAATGATGTTGTAATCGTGAACCTGAGTGGCAGGGGGGATAAAGACATGGAAACATATATTCAACACATGCATGAAAATCAGGAAAAATAATTTCTTCAAGAATAACCCATGAACAGAATAGAAAAACTTTTTAGCAAAAAAAAGCAAAACATACTTTCAGTCTACTTTACAGCTGGTTATCCCGGGAAAGACAGCACGGTAACAATCATAAAAGCCTTGGCAAATGCCGGTGTCGACATGATTGAAATAGGGATGCCCTTTTCAGATCCTTTGGCAGATGGCAAAGTAATCCAGGAAAGTTCGCAAGTGGCCCTGAAAAACGGAATGTCTCTAAAGTTGCTTTTTGAACAGCTCCATGATATTAGGAATGAAGTAGAAATACCTTTACTTTTAATGGGATACCTCAACCCGGTTTTAAGATATGGCATGGAGGCTTTTCTCGAAAAAACCTTCATCACTGGTATTGATGGAACCATATTGCCTGATATGCCCTTGAAGGAATACCGGTTACATTATAAGTCCATGTATGAAAAATTTAATTTATGTAATATTTTCCTGGCCACTCCCTATACCTCGCCGGAAAGATTGAAAGCATACGATGATACCGGGAGCGGGTTTCTTTATATCGTATCAACCGCATCGACAACCGGTACGAAAGCCGCTACATTTACGGAAAACCAGTTGTTTTTCAATAACCTGAAAAAGATGAATCTAAAAAACCCGCTCATGATTGGCTTTGGCATCAAGGATAAAACCTCATTTGATGAAGCCTGCCGGTTCGCGAATGGGGCTATCGTGGGCACGGCTTTTATCAATTGCCTGAAAGGAGAAGGGAACATTCAAAGTAAAGTTCAAACATTCATTGAAAACATGAAAGCATAAAAAAACGTGCTATCGAAAACATAGCACGCTTTTTTATATCATAATTTTCTTTTACTATTTCAATCCCCTTCTCTTCATCCTCAGGAGAATTTCTTTTGAAATACCATCTTTTGTAACAGTTGCCTTGTTATCGCAATCACCTGCACCATAATCAAGGGTTACAATACTGCCTTCTTCATCTTGGGATTCAATTACACCACTGAGGGGGAACCGACAGGAGGCAGAAATTACAAGGGATTGAGTTATCGTACGTGTGTATTCATTCCCCTTGAAATTTATGCCGGTTGCTTCCCCGGTAATTTCGTATTTATCGTCCCACACGTTCATTGTACTTTCTCCTTCTATCCATTCTCTTGTTCTCGTGGATTCACGGGTAATTTCAACTCCTTCTGGTGTTGTTAGCTTCCCATCGGAGATTGTCACGGAAAACTCTATATTACCATCTTCATTTTCCCCTGTATTGGTAACCGTTTTCATTCCCTCGACTTGGTAATCGTTTATGTAATAATCCTCAAGGGTTATCGTGTGGGTGTAACCTTCCTGCCGGTAGAATTTTGTAAATGTAGCAACTATCTTACCTTTCCTTGTGTTTCCCCACAAATCTGTACATCCATCATGGAAATCAATAATTACTTTCAACACGTTTCCATCAATAAATACAGTATCATCATAACATTTATCATCTGAGATGACAGCACTTTTTGTTTGGTAATCCGATTCTGCCTCGGTAACAAAAGTAGAAAGATCATCAAAAGCGGCGGTAACAATCGCATCATCGATCGCGAGCTGAACATCATCTGTTGAAGGACCATCCGTCTCTTTTTCGCAGGAATAAAATACAACTCCCAATATCATTAAAAAGGAAGTTAAAATCATCGTTTTCTTATTCATAACCATTTATTTTAAATTTATTTTTCAATGTATTTTAATCCCTTTGACGAGAAAAAATCAAAAAGGTTTAATATTAAAAAAAAAAGCGAATAAGACGTCTTATTCGCTTTTTTTCATATATCCTGTGCAAAAAATATTACCCAAGGTAAGTTTTGAGTAATTTATTCTTTGAAGTTCGTTGTAATCTTCTCAGGGCTTTTTCTTTAATTTGCCTTGTTCTTTCTCTTGAAAGGCCAATTTCATGCCCGATTTCCTCGAGTGACATTTCTTTCCTGCCCAAACCGAAATATCTTTCGATCACGGTTCTTTCCTTTTCACTAAGAATAGACAGGGTTCTGAAGATTTCCTTTCTAAGAGAATCTATCAGCAAGGTATCATCTGCATTCGGGGATTCCTTGTTTTCCATCACATCGAGTAAACTTCCATCCTCTTCTTCGCCAAAAGGAGCGTCAACAGAAAGATGTCTTCCCTGCAAGCGAAGTGTACTGGATACCTTTTCCTCGGGCAATTCAACAATTTCTGAAACTTCCTCTGCAGAAGGAGCACGATGATACTCTTGTTCAAGCTTGTTGAAAACCTTGTTGATCTTATTGATGGTTCCAATTTTATTCAAGGGGAGTCTTACAATTCTTGATTGTTCGGCAATAGCCTGCAATATTGACTGGCGAATCCACCAAACAGCATAAGAAATAAACTTGAATCCCTTTGTTTCATCAAATTTTTCAGCAGCTTTAATCAAGCCGAGGTTCCCTTCATTAATCAGATCGGGTAAACTTAAACCCTGATGCTGATATTGCTTTGCCACTGACACCACGAATCTGAGATTTGCCCTGACCAATTTCTCCAAAGCCTTCTCATCACCATTCCTGATCCTCTGTGCTAACTGCACCTCTTCCTCTACCGTCAGCAATTCTTCCTTGCCAATCTCGAGCAGATACTTTTCCAACGAAGCACTCTCCCTGTTGGTAATTGATTTTGTAATTTTTAACTGTCTCATATTCTTTTAACTATATTAAATTCAGGGCATGGCCTGAAACCATTCATACACTCGAATATTTACTAAATGACAACCTAATCGGTTCTATTGTAGCAGAATAGAAAATACTTCCATAACACGTAATTATATTACGCTTGAATTTTATAAATATTGCACGAACTGT
The DNA here is from genome assembly GCA_964426725.1 of uncultured Bacteroidales bacterium. Taxonomy (GTDB): domain Bacteria; phylum Bacteroidota; class Bacteroidia; order Bacteroidales; family CAYRRV01; genus CAYRRV01. The sequence goes on from CAYRRV010000003.1 coordinate 171,439, forward strand.
TAAAAGAAATTCTCTAATAATATCGTTCAACCCGGTAATTTTTTTGCAAAATTAATAAAAAATAGCGCCAAAGGCAAATTTTCCAAAAATATAATACTAACAAAATAATTGTCTTATAGTAATTTAAAAAGATTATTTAAAGTAAAATATAAATAATACCCGGATAGTCATCATTTTTTCAAAATTGTTTATATTTTTGGGTCATTGCTATCTACTAACGTGTAAAAACCAAAAAAGTTTGCACCAAATCATAAAAAATATAAACAAACGTTTATATTTTTAAACATATATCTATAAACATACGTTTATTATCTAATAATTTACTATTCATTTTAAAAACATATAGACTTGAAAATAATACAGGGCATAGTATTTTTACTTTTTTCAATACCGTTTTTTCTTCAGGGACAGGTAAAATCGTATGATGAATTAATGGTCCTGGGATCTGAACTACAATCTCGGGAAAAATACACTGAATCTATTGTATGGTTTAAAAGTGCCATGGTTCTTAACAAGGATTCATCCGATCCGCTCTATGAAATCGCGTATTCTTACTACAACATGAAGGATTTCAAGAAAACCATCCGGTATTGCAGGAAAGCTTTAAGAAAAGAGCCTTCATCCCCCGTGGAGATATACATACTTCTCGGTTCTGCAATTGATGCGAGAGGAAAAACATCCAAAGCTATTTCAGTATACAAGAAAGCTCTCGAAAAATATCCCCACGATTACTTGTTACATTACAATTTAGCCCTGAGTTTTTACAATAACGAACAACTTCAGCTTGCCGAGGAGACCCTCATTGACGCGCTCGTGCATGAACCTTCCCATAACAGTAGTCACTTGCTATTGACATTCGTTATGTATGAACAGGAACAGAGGGTTAAAAGTTTGTTGCCCCTTTATTACTTCCTGCTCATAGAGCCTGATTCGGACAGATCCAGGGATGCCTATGAACTTTTACAGGAAATCATTTATTCCGGTTCGAGCGATAATATCATCAATGAAGACGGCACCATTGATCTTGAGGTAAACCCCGGCGAGGAAGAATTTGGTGCTGCTGGTATCATGCTGGGCATGCTCTCCGCTTCAAGAGCTCTTGAAATGGATGCCGGAAAATCGAATCTACAGGTATTCACCGAAAATACACGGGCATTATTCTCTTTCCTGGGTGAACTTAGCAGGGACAATTCCGGTTTCTGGTGGGATTTTTACGTTGATTTCTTCTATTCTATCGTTGAATCAGGCAATACTAAAGCATATACTTATTTTATCAGTCAGGCTTCTGATGACCCGGAAGTAACTAAATGGTTTAAATCTCACTCCACGGAACTTGACCGTTTCGCGGATTGGCTTGAAAACCGTTAAATATATTGTTACAGAACACTGGTTTTTCATGTAATTCCTTTCCTGAATTCCCTATATTTGCCCGCTCAAGCTGAAACGAATGAAAATCTCTACCGGGATAAAAACATATGCAAGCCTGATTATGGCCATGCTGTTCTGGAGTATTTCTTATATCTGGTACAAGCAGGTTTACGAGTATTTTCAGCCCATAACAACCGTTATCTTCAGATTGATCATTTCTTCGATCTTCATGTACCTGCTTATCCGTATTTTGCGACGTTCAAGAAAAATTGAAAGAAAAGATTTCAGGTGGTTTTTACTTTCAGCATTCTTTGAACCATTTCTATATTTCCTGGGTGAAAGCATGGGCGTTCAGCTTGTAACACCCACCCTGGCAGCACTCATAATTGCTACTATACCTCTATTTGCGCCACTTGCAGGAATCGTGTTGTTAAATGAAAAATTAAGCCGGCTCAATATTGCCGGAATTATTCTGTCTGTCGGCGGTGTTTCTTTCGTGATCATTGAAAATCATCAAGCAAACGGATCTTCTGTAACGGGAATCCTGTTCATGTTTCTGGCGGTCTTCGCGGCTGTAGGTTATTCAATGGTTATCAAAAGATTAACTCAAAAATACAAACCTCTTTTCATCGTGTACGTCCAAAATATGATTGGCATATTGTATTTTTTCCCGCTATTTTTAATTTTTGATTATAATCAACTAAAGGAAACTTCCTTTACCCTCCCGGCCCTAACTCCTCTTCTTAAACTTTCTATTTTCGCTTCAGCCTTTGCTTATATTTTTTTCACATACGGGATTAGCAAGGTGGGAGTGGCCAGGGCGAGTGTTTTTGGAAATTTCATCCCGGTGTTTACCGCATTTTTTGCCTGGTATTACCTGAATGAAACCATAACCCTCATGAAAGCAGTTGGAATCAGCCTGGTAATCCTTGGTTTACTTTTCACGCAGGTATCGATCAAAAATAAAATATCATTCTGATTGCCCCGTTACGATAACACATAATGATTCATGAAATTTACAAGCCATGTTCTATCACCCGGAAATCATTAAACAAAAAGCAACAGCTTTTTACCCGACAGCCAAAAAAATAATGCAACAACTCAAAAAAGTTAAGTCGTCAAAACTTGATAAGATAGTTGCTGAAATTCATGCAGGGGTTTTTGAAAAAATAAATTGCCTGGAATGTGCTAATTGCTGCCGTTCTCTCGGTCCATTGCTTACAGATGCCGACATCCGTCGTGTATCGAGGTCCCTCAAAAAAACTCCTGGCGAATTCACCAGCGAGTACCTCCGTTTAGACGAAGATGGGGATTACGTGTTTCGATCAATGCCCTGTCCTTTTCTTGGAAAAGATAATTATTGCAGCATCTATAATGATCGCCCGAGGGCATGCCGCGAATATCCGCATACTGATCAAAAAGGATTCCTGGGTAAATCGAAGCTTACCCTGAAAAATATCCGGACCTGTCCTGCCGTTCACGAAATACTAACGCTCCTGGGATCAACTGAGTTTTGAATTCACTGCAACCATGACATTCAGTCCCTGTTTATGCATTTTCACCTTAATATTCTTCTTCATCCACCCTGGTTCCCCGTCAAAATGGACCTCCCCGGGCTTTTTACGCTCGAGGATAGCTTCACGGGTTCTCAACATGTTCGTGTACTTGCTGCGGCCCATCGTTTTCCTGAAAAGCCTTAGACCCAAATCGAAAACACGTCCTTTCGGAAATGGCAACATCATGCAAATATCCATTTTACCATCCTGAATATCTGCATCTGGAGCAATATATGCATTATTCCCGTATTGAGAAGCATTCGCGAAGGTGATCAGAAAAGCGCGGGTTTTCAGTTTATTTTTCTTTTTGCCTGTTTTTATGGTATATTTCCTTGTCTTGTAACTGAAGTATTCTTTTATCGTGGTGCGTGCATAGGTGATGAATCCTCTTCCATCCGATTCGGCAAACTTGCTTCCTACACGGGCATCAAATCCCACCCCGCAAGTGCAAAAAAACACCTTATCATTCATGGTCCCGTAATCAATCTTTACCAATTTATGATTACAAATTAATTCTAAAGCCGGCCCAGCTTTTAAAGGAATATTCAGGTGCCTGGCCAAACCATTTCCTGATCCTATAGGGATAATTCCGATAACCGCATCAGTATCAATCAATTGAGATGCAATCTCGTTTACCGTACCATCACCGCCAACAGCTACAAATTTTTTAATCCCTTTTTTAAAATTCTTTCGCGCTAACTTACTCCCGTGTCCCGCGTATTGCGTGTATCTTATTTTTGGTTCATAGGATTTACCTGATTTCTTTTTTATCAGTGTTTCAATACTGGCCTTATCTTTCGTCCCCGATACCGGGTTGATAATAAAAAGAATCTTCTCGGGTTTTGCACTTTCCTCCATCATTCAATAAAAAAATTTTGTACAAAGAAAAAAATATAATTCAAACAAAAGCAACATGAAAGTAAATTTAGTGATTTCTTAATAATGAATTAATTCAATATTAAATAATTATGCCTTACTTTAGATCAAAACACCTATGCTCAGGCAAAGACATTACAAGACCATTGTAATCAGCGATATCCACCTGGGGACCAACAACTCGAAAGCCAGGGAACTCGTGCGTTTTCTTAAAACCAATACTTGCGATAAACTTATCCTTAACGGGGATATAGTGGACGGGTGGAGACTTAAAAAAACGGGAAAATGGAAAAAAAAGCATACCCGCTTTTTTAAAGTTATTGTTAAAATGATCAATAAAATTAACACTGAGGTAATTTACGTGAGGGGAAATCATGACGATTTTCTTGACAATGTCGTTCCGTTTCAAATCGGGAAATTAAGTATTGTAAAGGATCATGTACACGAGAGTAAAGGTAAAAAGCTCTGGGTTATTCACGGGGATGTATTTGATAATATCACCACCAATCTAAAATGGCTGGCCAAACTGGGAGACACCGGGTATACATTTCTGTTATGGCTTAACAAAGTGTATAATAACCGGAGGCGAAAAAAAGGATTACCTTATTATTCTCTCTCGAAAATAATAAAGAACAGGGTTAAAACTGCCGTATCTTATATTTCTGATTTTGAAACAGAACTCGTTAAACTGGCGAGATCTAAGAATTACGATGGGATCATTTGTGGCCATATTCATCATCCGGCCATCGCTATCTACGACAATATCGAGTACATGAATTCCGGTGATTGGGTTGAAAGTTTATCGGCTCTTGTTGAAGATCGCAAAGGTAACTGGAGCATTGTTTATTATACCGACCTCCGCAGGGAGGAAGAAGATGAAGAAGCAAGAAAAAAGAAGAAAAAGGAAGGTAAACAAACTCTCGCTGCCAAACAGATAGCAGAAATTAACTAATCATCCTACATGAAATTTCTTTTTATCGTACAGGGAGAAGGGAGGGGACATATGACCCAGGCGATTGCCATGAACAAGATCCTCGAGAAAAACGGGCATTCAATCACTGGTGTCGTAATAGGAAAAAGCAAATTCAGGAAGATTCCCTTGTTTTTCACCCGATCTTTTCAATGTCCGCTGGTAGAGATTGAAAGCCCGAATTTCGCTTCCAGCAGTAATCAGAAGGGTATAAGCATATTGAAAACCATACTATACAATTCATTGAAACTACCGGTTTTTATTTCCAGCATAAAAGTATTACACGGGTTTATCAAACAGCAAGAACCTGATATCATTATCAATTTTTACGAGGTACTCACGGGGATATATAAAAAAACACACGCTTCCACACCTCCTGTTTATAGCATTGGGCATCAATTTCTCCTGATGCATCCCGATTTTGTATTTCCTCCCAGGGGCACCCTTTCGCGATGGTTAATTAAAATCCATACCCGTCTTACAGGGATGGGCTCTACTAAATGGCTGGCACTATCTTTTAAAAAGATGAGAGATTTACCGGGATCAAAAATAAAAATAGTCCCCCCGCTTCTCCGTGAGGAGGTATTGAAGCTCAAACCAAAAGAGACAAATTTGTACCTGGTATACGTGTTGAACCCGGGTTACGCGGAACATGTAAAAAAATATCATGAAGAGAATTCCAGTACAGAAATCCATCTCTTTGGCGCGAATCATTCAGAAAACGAAGAAATACGCCTCGGTGATAAGTTTATCTCCCACAAGATAGATGATAAAAAGTTCCTCCATTACATGAGTATTTGCAAGGGTTACGCTACCACTGCCGGGTTTGAATCCATCTGCGAGGCCATGTACCTGGGTAAACCAGCACTCATGATTCCATCCTATAAACATTTCGAACAAGAATGTAATGCCCTGGATGCTGAAAGTGCAGGAGCCGGAATCGCTGCTCATGAGTTTAACCTGCATTTACTGGATAACTTTATCGCGAAAAATGATTACCGCCATACCGGGTCATTCCGTGAATGGGCCGACAGTGCATACAAGATATACCCAAGACTGCTCGCGTCGCTTAACGACTGACTTTTTTGTTACCAGCAACCAATTACGGTCTATTTTCATCTTATTTCGAAAAGAAAGCATGATGGTTTCGATGCATTCACACTAATTAAAACTATTTTTACGTTACCAATAATATTCATTACCATGAAAAACACTATTTTAATTGTTTTAGCCCTCTTTAGTTTGTCATTCCCCTTGCAAAGCCAGGATGACAAGGAACCAATTTCTACCTTGTACATGAATGAACTTCACCTTGGTTTTTTTCATTTCGTGAATGGCACATTCCATATTGAGTATGAAAGATATATTTCTGAAAATAAATCCTTTCTCATCTCAGGTGAACTTACCCTTGTCAAGGACGATTATAGAGAAGCACTTGGCGGCCAGGGTGAAATTCAATACAGGTATTATTTAATGAACAGGCCTTTTACAGGTTATCATTTTGGAATCACGGGAATTTATGCCGCGCCTTACCTGTTTTACGGGTACCTCGACCAGACTGAATACGAGGCTTTGTATTCAGATAACCAGTGGCACGATGAATACGGGTGGTACAGCAAAACCGGCACGGGAGTACTAATAGGTATGAAATTATCGGTTACTGAACAATTAATGCTCGATGTTGGATTTGGTGGTGGTTTACGATACTTGCTTAATGAAACCCAGGCTGACCGTTCGGGTGAAATTACTGTTTTTGATCAATCTTATACTGGAATAGCTCCAAGGGGAAATTTTACCCTTGGAATAAAGTTTTAAAATATGCTGAAAATTCGGTTCATAATTCTTTTATTATTCGTTGGAGTTTCTGGCATGCTGGCACAAATCGGAGGAACCAGAACCATGGAATTTTTGAATCTCAACACATCAGCCAGGATTAGCTCCCTGGGTGGAAAAACCATTGCCATCTACGATGATGATCTGAATTTTCCTTTTTTTAACCCGTCATTGCTCAATGAGCGTATGAATAATCATCTTGTTTTAAATTACGTGAACTATTTTGCCGGAATTAATTACGGCTATGTCGGGTATGCCAAAACTCACGAGGGTTTTGGGAATTTTGGCCTTGGACTTCATTATGTAAACTATGGCGATTTCACTGAGGCTGACATTTATGGAAATAAAACAGGGGATTTCACGGCCAGTGAGTACGCCTTTCATATCACCTGGTCATATCCAATCGACAGCAATATCAACGTGGGCGCTTCCCTGAAACCAATATACAGTCATTTGGAAAGATACTCCGCCGGGGCTATTGCCCTGGATATTGGAGTGACATACCACAGTGATGACAATCTATTTGTTGCATCTGTTGTCGGGAGAAACCTGGGAACCCAGTTCAAGGGATATTACCAAAACCACCTGGAGCCTCTTCCGGCAGAAATTATCGCGGGTTTTTCCCAGAAATTCAGGTATGCACCATTCCGACTGATTTTTACATTTCATCAGTTGCAAAAACCGGATTTATCTTACAATTTGCCCGACAGTAAGGATGAATTTGATCCTTTCACGGGTGAAAAAATCGAAAGATCCAAAATCGAACAATTCGCGGATAATACCATGCGTCATTTTATCGCCGGAATTGAATTCATGCCCCTGAAATCTTTTCATATCAGGGCAGGATACAACTATCAAAAAAGAAAGGAATTACAAATTGCCAACAAGGTAGGTGCAGTGGGATTTTCATGGGGTTTTGGAATTAATCTGAAACGGTTCATCTTCAGCTATGCAAGTTCGAATTTTCATCTTGCTGGCAGCACGAACCATTTTTCAATATCCACGAATCTTTCAAATTTTTAAATTCAAGTATGCCGAACCAAAAGAATATTACCATTGCTATAGACGGTTATTCTTCCTGCGGTAAAAGCACTTTTGCAAAGCTTATCGCGAAAAGATTGAATTTTACCTATATTGATACCGGGGCCATGTACAGGGCTGTAACACTTTTTGCCATAGACAGGGGCCTTGTTCAAAATGATCATATTGATACAGAAAATTTAATTGCCGGGCTCGGGAAGATCAATATTGACTTTACACGGCGAAATGGCCCTGAAAATCAGGAAGTATTACTCAATGGCATCAATGTGGAAAAACAAATTCGTGATAAGCAGGTGGCCTCCTTTGTTAGTCCTGTTAGCGCGATTAAAGAAGTGAGAAGCAAAATGGTAGATTTACAGAGAACCATGGCTGCCAACTCAAGTGTAGTACTGGAAGGAAGAGACATCGGTACTGTAGTTTTACCGGATGCCTCCATAAAGATATTCATGACTGCCAGTCCTGAGGTAAGAGCTATGCGTCGTTTCAGGGAACTTGAGACAAAAGGTTACGAGGCTGATTTTGAAGAGGTAAAAAAAAACATTCTTGAAAGAGACCATTTAGACCAAACAAGAAAAATAAGCCCTTTGAAAAAAGCTCCTGATGCTCTTTTACTAGACAATAGCTCTATGGAAATAGAAGAACAATGGCAATGGTTTATAGAAAACTTTGGAGAAATAGCAGGTATTAATAATGGAGATTGAAATAGACAAGTATGCTGGTTTCTGTTTTGGGGTTGTAAAAGCGATCCAAAAAGCGGAAGCATACCTTGAATCGCGTGATAAATTATACTGCCTTGGTGAAATCGTACATAATGAGGCAGAACAGGATCGGCTCGGGAAGAAAGGTCTTGTAACCATAACAAGAGACGAATTTAATCAACTCAAAAACACGACAGTATTAATTCGTGCCCACGGCGAACCACCTGAAACATATCAAATCGCGATAAAAAACAACCTCCATCTTATTGATGCCACCTGCCCTGTGGTATTATCCCTGCAGAATGTTATTCAAAACGACTGGGATGAACATCGGGATGATGACACGCAGGTAGTCATTTATGGCAGGGAAAAACATGCTGAAGTAATCGGGCTGGCAGGCCAAACAGGATTTAATGCCATTATAGTGGAAAAACCCGGTGATATTGAAAAAATAGATTTCTCGAAAAAAGTTCATATCTACGCTCAAACAACGGTTGATCCATTGCATTACCAGGAAATCATCAAAAAGATAAAAGATGGTTACCGTGAATTGAATCGGGATCCTGAAAATCAAATAATAATTAAAGAATCTATTTGCCGGCAGGTATCGCGAAGGAAACCTCAACTCAGGAAATTTTCTACCACCCACGAGGTGATTTTATTCATAAGCGGTAAAAACAGCTCGAACGGGAAAATGCTTTTTAATGTATGCCTCGAAAACAACCCTCGATCATATATGGTAAACAACGTGAATGAAATTCAAAAACATTGGTTCAATGGCATTTCAACAGTTGGTATAAGTGGCGCCAATTCCACACCCGGGTGGATGCTGGAAGAAGCAAAAGAAATTATTCATGGTTTGAAGTAATAATTTAATGATTATTTAATCATGCCCGTTTCATTTTTGAAAAATAAGTTGAATATTTGCATTTCAGTTTTAAAGAAGATTTTTTTTATTATCTTATTGGAACCGTGCAATTTACTTAATCTGTTAATTTGATCAATCATGGGAGAAATTAAGAAAATAGGTGTATTAACTTCAGGTGGTGATGCCCCTGGCATGAATGCAGCCATCAGGGCCGTAACCCGTGCGGCAATTTATCATGGGCTGGAAGTATTTGGCATCATGAGAGGATACGAGGGGTTAATGAACGGGGATATCAAAAAGTTGGAATCCCGCGACGTGAGCGGGATCATACAAAGAGGAGGTACGGTATTACAAACAGCGAGGTCAGCAGCTTTCAGAACCCCAGAAGGTCGCGTAACAGCAGCCGATCAACTAAAAAAACACGGCATTGATGGGCTGGTTGTAATTGGTGGTGATGGTTCATTTACCGGTGCTGGTCTCTTGTCCAAAGAGCATAATTTTCCTGTAATAGGGATACCCGGCACTATCGATAATGACCTTTATGGCACAGATTACACGATAGGTTATGATACAGCGCTCAACACGGTGGTTGAAGCCGTTGACAAAATCCGTGATACAGCCAGCTCGCATAATCGCATTTTTTTCGTTGAAGTAATGGGAAAAGAGGCTGGTTTCGTGGCTTTGCGCAGTGGAATTGCCTGCGGCGCTGAGGCCATCCTGGTTCCTGAAAGAAAGGGCCAGATAAACAATCTCGTGGATTATCTCTCGAAAACCTGGAACCACAAAAAATCAAATATCATTATGGTCGCCGAGGGTGATGAAGAAGGCAATGCATTTGATGTAGCGAAAAACATGCAAGAACGATTTCCTCAATTTGACATAAGGGTAACCATCCTGGGCCATATTCAAAGAGGAGGCTCTCCTACTTGTTTCGACAGGGTTACAGCCAGCAAACTGGGGGTAGCAGCCGTGGAAGCCTTGCTTGAAGATCAAAAATCAGTAATGGTAGGCCTTGTGAATAACGAGGTATCACTCGTACCCCTTAGCAAGACCATCAAACTCCATAAGAACCTTAGCAGTTCATTGCTGGAAATTGCCGATATATTGATATAAACAAAAAATAATACTTTGCCCTTGAAGGCTACTGTTTTTGGTAGCCTTTTTTTAGTATCCGGTAAAAAATCATGTAGAAATTACCCGTCCTGAACCAGGTAATTTCTCCAAATTAAGTATAAAAAATTTGCTATTTTTCATAGCCCATATCGCTCAACACAGAATTAATTTTTCCCGGTTATTCCTTTTCAATATATTTGTGTCGACACTGGAATAAAAAAGGTGCAGATAAAATACGCGAAAATCATATTGCCCCTGCCCCTGCAGGATACTTACACCTACAAGGCCCCCCCTGAATTTCTTGATCAAATCGAGCCGGGGAAGCGGGTTATCGTTCCTTTTGGCCCCAGGAAATATTATGCAGGAATTATAAAAGAAATCACTGATCATTGTAACCAACCATCCGGTACTATTATAAAATCCATTGAAGCCATCCTTGATGAAAAACCCATTATTTCGAGAATTCAAATAAAATTCTGGGAATGGATTGCCGCGTACTACATGTGTACTACCGGAGAAGTTTATAAAGCAGCATTGCCAGCAGGTCTGAAACCAGAGAGTGAAACAGCTGTAACAATTAATGAAACACTAGAAAACCCTGTTAGGCTCACACCAGCCGAAGAATCTCTCATCTCGATCGTATCACGGGAAAATTCTATCACCGTTAATTCCCTCTCTTCAAAATTGAAAAAAAATGCCTTGCCTCTTGTAAAAAAACTTCTTGAGAAAAACGTCATATGCATCAGCGAGAACTTCAGGGGCGGCTATAAGCCAAAAATGGTGTCACACGTTCAAGTCACGAAAAAATACGCGTCCGGGGATAAACTGAATGAAGCATTCGATCTATTAAAAAATGCCCCAAAACAGCAACAATTACTCACCTCCTACCTGGAATTGAGTAATCATCACGAGGATAACAACCTCGTTCCTGTTTCTTCAGCCAAATTGCGCGAACTAACCGGTGCATCAACCCAAACATTAAAAACCCTTGAGGAAAAAGGTATTCTCGAAACAGTCAGGATCAGGGAGGATCGTTTAGACACGGGTCTTCAGACAGATCTACTCAAACCCTCTGAACTTTCTGTTGTCCAGGATGCAGCGCTTAAAAATATCCGCTCGGCTTTCAACGATAAAAATACCGTTTTACTGCATGGTGTAACGTCATCCGGAAAAACAGAGATTTACATTCACCTCATCAACGAATACCTGCAAAAGGGAAAACAAGTTCTATACCTGTTGCCTGAAATTGCACTGACAACCCAAATTATAACCCGGTTAAAAAAAGTATTCGGGCATAAGGTTGGGGTTTACCATTCTAAATTTTCTGATTCAGAACGTGTTGAAATTTATAACAACTTGTTGAAAAAGGATGATTCATCATACTCGGTAATACTGGGCGTGCGTTCATCACTATTCCTGCCATTTAGCAATCTTGGTCTTATCATCGCGGACGAGGAACATGAGAACAGTTACAAGCAATATGATCCTGCACCACGCTATCATGCCAGGGATGCATCGTTAGTACTGGCTGGTTTTCATGAAGCGAAAGTACTGCTGGGTACTGCCACGCCCTCGATTGAATCTTATTTTAATACCAGAACAAGTAAATATGGACTTGTTGAATTAACAAAACGTCATAAAAATATCATTCTGCCTGAGATCAAGGTGGTCGATTTGACTAAAGCTTACAAGAAAAGAGAAATGCACGCGCATTTTAGCCGTCAACTGGTAGAAGGAATTGGAGAGGCTCTTTCTTCGGGGCAACAGGTTATTCTATTCCAGAACCGGAGAGGATTTTCTCCCTACCTCGAGTGCCTGGAATGTGGTTGGGTGCCAAACTGCAAGTATTGCGATGTAAGCCTTACCTGGCACAAGGCCTTTAATAAACTCGTGTGCCATTACTGTGGATTCCAATATAAAATACCGACACAATGTGATTCCTGTAAAAGCACGAATTTGAAAACAAGAGGATTCGGCACGGAAAAGGTAGAGGATGAAATTGGCATCCTATTCCCGGGAGTTAAGACCGCAAGGCTCGATTTGGATTCCACCCGTTCAAAAAAGTCCTACGAGAAGATTATCGCGGCTTTCGAATCGGGAGAAACAAAAATACTTATTGGTACCCAGATGGTAACCAAGGGGCTAGATTTTGGCAATGTTCATCTTGTGGGCATCCTGAATGCCGATAACATGCTGAATTTTCCCGATTTCAGGGCTTTTGAAAGAAGTTTTCAACTGATGGCCCAGGTAAGCGGCAGGGCAGGCAGAACCAGGGCCGGTAAGGTAATTATTCAAACTTCTACGCCCGAACACCCGGTAATCAAACAGGTTCTTGATAACAACTACCTCCAGTTATACCAAACTGAACTTGCGGAAAGAAAAAAATACCGCTATCCACCTTTCTATCGCATCGTGAAACTCGTGGTGCGACATAAAGATTACAATGTACTTAACAAAGCCGCTCCTGCTCTGGCGAATATGCTGCGAACTGTCCCGGGTATAATTGTTCTCGGGCCAGATGCTCCCATCGTTGGAAGGGTACAACAATGGTACCTCAAGAATATCATATTAAAAATTGACCGCAAGGCAACTCTCTCGGATATAAAAAATACCATCTCCGTTAAAATTGACGTGTTCAAATCGCAAACCAGTTTTAAGTCTATTCAGGTAATACCAGACGTGGATCCAATGTAGTGACGCGTCACATTTAAGATTGCAGAAGGTTATCCCTCTCCATGGAACTTTTAGCACGGATCACCCTTCATTTTTTCATTGACATGACAGTAGTTGTTATCAGGTGTATGAGAAAAATACCCAGATCTGGGTATTTTTTTATTGATACAAGACATCTATCTTTAAATTCCGATAAAAACAAATTAGCTAACATTTTAAGTGCATTGAAATTCTACAATATACAAATATAATAATTGATCCATCATGAAGAAATTATACTCATTTCTCATCATTTCTATTTTCAGTTCATTCGCGATTTTCTCTCAGGACTGGTTATCTTACCGAACATACACAACGGGAAGTAATGCATTAATTGATAATGTAATTAATGACATTACACACGATTCAGATTCAAATATTTGGATTGCCACACGAGGAGGGCTCCAAAAAATATCTGATGATGAATGGGAAACCTATACATCTTGGAATTCCCCATTAGAAGGGAATCATATCAATTGTCTCTTTTCAGACATGACCGGAATTTTATGGATTGGCACCGAATGGGGAAGTATAACAAGGTTGAATCAGAACACTGGTGAATGGAAAACCTTCCATCCTTCCGATGGTTTTAATGCCGGATGTGCCCGTTCCATAACTCAGGACAGCAACGGGAATACATGGGTCGCTTCAGAAGATGGCATCTGGAGTTATAATGGTGCATCATGGACCCGGTATTCCGATGCAGATGGACTGTTAATGAATGACACGAGGGCTATTCTCGCCGATCATGACAATAACATTTGGTTCTCTTATAATGGTGGTGATCATGGCCTTACTTGTTTTGATGGTTCTACGTGGACAACCTACACGATGGCAGACGGACTAAATCAAAATAATATTGTATCGCTTTACGAATCTCCCGATTCTACCATTTGGGCAGGCACCGATTGGGGTGGAGGTATTTGCTGGTTTAAAAATGATGTCTGGACTGCTCATGATGGAGATAACGGCTTAAATGGTTCCGTGGTATTTGATATTATCATGGATGCAGATTGGAATTACAGGTTCGCGACCGAGAATGGGGTCAATATTTTTGATGGTACAACTTATAGTTTTATTGATTTAAATGCAGTTGGATCAGGTGGACACACGAATGCAATTTTGCATTCACTCTCCGGGGAGTTTTGGTATGGCCACACGACAGGAATTACCATTTATGATGGATCATATAACCGGATAACCACAATGGATGGTCTGATTTGCAATCAAATATATGATTTTGCCAAGGGCTTGAACGATACGATTCTTGTTGCCACCGATAACGGCCTTTCAAAATATCATGATGGATCATGGAAGTCAGGTTACCAGGAAATCCCATCGGACCCGGTTTTTTCCATTGAAGTTGATACTGGTGTAACCTGGTATGGCGGATTTGGCCTCACCAGGGTAACTCCTGATTCAATCATCAAGTATGATAACTCAAATGGTCTTATCGACGATGGAATACAGGATTTACTTACCGATAACAACAATCACCTCTGGATAGCTACCGAAGGTGGGGTGAGCGTGTTTGATGGCATTAATTTCACGAATTACGACAACAGCGTGATGGCCGGGAGCGCCTCAATTGGCCTGGAAATGGATAATGATGGTAATGTCTGGGTATGCCATGGATGGGAAAATACAGGAGTGAGCGTGTTTGATGGTACATCATGGACTTTCTACACGACCTCGGACGGTCTTGTCTCTGATGACGTGAGACAAATTCTCAAGGATAGTGAGGGGAGCCTCTGGTTTGCCACTTCCGGAGGCGTAAGTCATTTCAACCCCGGAACCGGGGAATGGACTACCTACCAGGGTGGCGAATACTTACCCGATAATGATGTTTTGAACATCTTTATTGATTCTGAAAACAACTACTGGTTCCTGACCAATAACGGAATTGGTTTTTACAACGGCGCGAACTGGAAAAAATACCCTGGAGGATCAGATCTTCCTCAAGGCCCGGTTCATTGCGCCATCCAGAAACCTGATGGCAATCTTTGGTTTGGAACCAATGAAGGTATTTTCGAGAAGAAGTTTATCTCGGCAGACTTTAATGCAAGCAGCCGAATGGCCAGGGAAGGAACATCAATACAGTTCAACGACATGTCAACAGGTAACGTGAATACCTGGAATTGGGATTTTGGAGATGGTAATCACTCATCACAACAAAACCCATCGAACACATACATCTCGCCCGGTAAATACATGGTTAGCCTGCAGGTTTCCAATGGCGCTGATGAAGACACGGTGATAAAAGCTGATTATATCACCATTAATCAACCTGCTCCTGTAATCAAAACTGGCGCTTATGATGGTATAAGAACTACCAATACAGGTAGTAATGAACTTATCTCTTCTCATGTAAGGGCCGTTATTGAATGTAGTGATTCCTCGATATGGCTGGGTACCACCCATGGTATCTCAAGAATAAAAGATGATAACTGGACCAGTTTTGATGAATTCAATTCTCAATTGGGAAATGACCGTGTAACATGCCTCTACCAGGATGCCAGCGAGAGGATATGGATTGGAAAAGAATGGGATGGCATTACCATGATAGATGGTTCCGAATGGCATCAATACTTTGATTATAACTCCGGGTTGAGCGCGAACGACATCCGGGGATTCGCTGAAGATCTGGCAGGCAATATATACATTGCCACAGCTAATGGTATCAGCAAAATTGATGTAAATGGTCAGTTTGAAGTCATAACAACTGATAATGGTCTTCTGTCTAATGAAGTGCACGTGGTTTACCTGGATGATTCTGATTCTCTTTGGGTCGGATACGGATGGGCTGAAGGAGGCATAGGTCTGAGCTGTTTCAATGGCACGAGTTGGAAACATTACACTATGGATAACGGCCTGCCGGGAAACCAGGTTTTAGCCATTTACCAGGCACAGGATGGAACTTATTTCTTCGGAACAGAACAGGGTTTAGGTCATTACGACGGTTCTGCATGGACAATATTCACTCAAAATAACGGTCTGATCAACAACGAGATAAAAAAAATCAATCCAGGACTAAACAACCAACTCATCCTGAGCACTCCCGCGGGATTAAGTATTTTCGATGGCACGGGATTCACTAACTACTCGAAACACCAGGGACTCGCGGCAGATGATATATCAGATTGTATCCAGGCCTCAACCGGCGAATACTATATTGCATCAAGTAATGGATTAAGCATTTTGAACAATAAAACTGTTATTAATTATACCACCAATGACGGCCTGCTATGTAATTCTATTAACGATTTTACTACAACTTCAGATGGTAAACTTTGGATCAGCACGGAGAACGGACTGTCAAAATACGATGGTAATATTTGGCAAGGATACACGATACATGACGGGATAGCGCCCTCGGATCATGTAAGAAAGGTATATGAAGATTCTCATGGTAATGTATGGATTGGTGGTCACACCCTTAATCGGCATGATGGTTTGAATAACCTGTATTCCACGGATAATGGATTGGCTGAGAATAACATTCATGATATTGTTGAGGATCATGCTGGCAACGTTTATATCTCACATGATGCCCCGGTTGGCCTATCTGTTTACACTGCCGGAAATTTCTCAATAATTTCCTCTTCTGATGGATTGATTGATGATAACGTGAGAGAAATGGCAGTAGACCAAAACGGGGTATTATGGGTTACCACTCCATCGGGTATTGGCAAGTATGATGGTGCTGCATGGACTTCTTTTACCGAAGCAAATGGACTGCCGGGTAATGACGCGGGTGCAATATTTATCGATGACAATAATCGCAAGTGGATAGGTACACATGGTAATATTTCTTGTTTAACAGACACGAATCTTAACATTTACAATGAGCAGAATGGCATTCCGCCAACCTGGATTACTACAATTTACCAGGATAACCAGGGAACAATCTGGGCGGGAACAGACTGGAACGGCATCCTGAAATTTGATGGCGAACGCTGGATCAACTACACGAGTGAATCAGGCTTGCTATCCAATAATGTTAGCACCATTCATGAAGGGCCCGATGGAAACCTTTGGATTGGTTCAGATAACGGTATATCAATCAAAACATTTGACAATTCAATCATGGCCTTTTACCCGTTCAATGGCGATGCCAGTGATACAACATCTAACGGCAATCATGGAACCATTCACGGGCCCGTGCTGGTTGAAGATCGTTTTGGCAATACCAACACGGCATACCAGTTTGATGGTACTGATGATTACATTGATTTCGGAAAGAACATAAAAATGACCGGTGCAAATGATCAGCTCACTCTGTGTGCCTGGATTAACCCCGGTCAATTAAACCCTGGTCAAAATACCATTCTGGCTGAACGAGATGGTGGAAATAATTACCAGTTTGCCATAATGGACCAGGCATTGTATTTCAGCTACTGGTCGGCAGGCCACGAAACCATGATCACGAGCCCCTCTGTCAATCTTGTACCAGGCAACTGGTATTTCGCGGCTGTTACCTATGATGGAACAATGGTAAAATTATACCTGAACGGGGAAATGGTACACGAGGAACCAGCCTCCGGTGCCATTGACCAACATGCTGCATCCCTTTATGCCGGCACTTATCTTCCGGCTGATGCTCCTTTCAATGGATCAATCGATGATGTCGCGATCTTTAACCGGGCACTATCTCCCGGCGAAATTTTTGAACTAGCCCTGGAAGGAAATTATATATTCACGGAAGTTAAACCTGTCTTCAATATTTCTCACAAGGAAGATGAAATCATTATTGATGGAGTGATCAATGAAACTACCTGGAATAATCTAAATGCTTATGATATTAACAGGCACGTTGGAGGTAATATTGATGACGAGTATGATTTGAGCGGAACCTATAAAATTACCTGGGATGAAGATAACCTTTACATTTTAATCGAGGCATATGATGAAACAATGTTTAGCGATCCAGAATTAAATCCCTGGGAAAGTGATAATATCGAATTATTCTTCGATTGGAATAATGCTAAAACACCCTATTTCGAGGATGATGATTACCAAATGAGAATTGTATGGGATTTACCAGAACTTAATTGCATGCCCGGGAATACAAATTATGCATTTACTTCTAACCCTACAAATGACGGTTATATTTGTGAAATGGCTATCCCATGGAATGATTTTGAACTTTTTGGAGCTGGTGAAGGAATGGAATTTGGATTTGATGTTCAATTAACAGATAATGACGGGACAGGCAGGGACGCGATCTTTACATGGAACGCCCCGGATCAGGAAAACTGGTGCAACACCAGCGGTTACGCGAATATGAGACTGACCATGGATGGAAATTCACTGCTCGATCCTCTCGTAGTGCCAAAATTTAACGACTTTTATATTTCAGATGGGTACGATGCCATTTGGATGGGGACTTACACGGCAAGCACTTCGGATACAGTAAAAACCTATTTTGAGTTTACCAATGTCTCCATTCAGGAAGCAACCGGTTTATCCCTGGCAGTAAATGGCACCGATTACTGGTCGCCAGGGTTCACCGCTACAACCCTAGCTCCCGGTGACTCAACATTTGTTGTAGTACATTTTGTACCTAAAGAAACCGGTGTTCAATCAGGAACCCTTGAAATCACGTGGGATGGCGGATTTTCCCATTCCTTTAACCTGGCAACCGACGTATTGCCTGAATTACCAGACCTTCCGGTAATGATACAAAAGGTAAAGGGTGATATAACAATTGACGGGATGTCATCAGATACTGCATGGCAGGATGTTACACAGCACCCTGTAGAAAACCTCGTGTGGGGAACCAGTAACTCTGTTGAAGATATCAACGGTAAGTTCAGGGCTACATGGTCTGAGAGTCATTTATACCTGCTTATCGAAGTTTTGGATGATAACGTCTTTAGTGATCAGTATACAGATCCTTGGTTTAATGACAATATCGAACTTTTCTTCGATTGGAATAACTCCAAGGGAGATGAATATGATCATGATGATCACCAATTAAGATTTGTATGGGATCAGCCGGAGATGATGGCCGGCCCGGAAGAAATTGAATACAGCATGATGGAAAATAGCACGGGCTATACATACGAAGCCGCTATACCATGGGAAGTATTCGGCTTACACGGGGCAGGCACGGGAATGGAATTCGGGTTCGATATCCAGATTGCTGACAATGATAGCACTGAAAGAGAAGCTATTATAACCTGGTATTCACTTACCGGCGATAACTGGCAAAATGCTTCCGGTTTTGGAACCCTGGCCCTGTCAGAAAATGAATTCAGACCTGATACTGCTGTTTTGGTCGTTAAGAAAGATGGTTATTACATGCCTGATAATAGCGTGTTTAGCGACTTTGGCCCCTTCCTGCACTATTCAAATGATACTGCCATCACCCATTTTGAAATAACGAATTTTGGTAATACACAAATCGATGGAGGTAATATCGAGATGAACGGTGAGGGATACTTCCTCATTGATCATGGTTTTGATTCATTGGAAACCGGTCAGCCAGCCTGGTTCGAAGTAGGTTTCGTTGCAAATAAACCAGCAGGATTATACCAGGGTGATTTAAATATTTCTGCCAATGGAATGGTTCCCGTGAATGCAACCTTCTATACTGAGGTTCTCTTGCCGATGCAGACATGCTATGTTTCAGAATCAGGTTGTGATGAAAACGGCGACGGTACCTCTTCCAACCCGTTCCGGAGCATTCAAAGAGCAATCGACAGGGTGTTCGATGGAGACACCATTTTCGTGAGCCCTGGCACTTATTACGAGAACATTAATTATAACGGCAAAAATATCGTGATCGCGTCGGAGTTCATTAAAACCGGTGATCATTCATTTATAGAACAAACCATCGTTGACGGGATGAATGAGCATTCTGTAGTATCTTTCGAGAATGGAGAAACCAGCGATGCTCAGCTAATTGGCTTTACCATCACACATGGTAATCCTCATGGGGAATGGCCATATAATTCAGGTGGAGGAATATTTGTTCTTGACGCGAATCCATACCTGGCTAACCTGCATATCAAGAATAACCATTCGAATCATACCGGGGGAGGAATAACGCTATATGGTAGTTCAGCCAGGATCGAAAATGTAATATTAAAAGAAAACTATGCTGTTTACGGGGGAGGTATATCCATTTCAGGATCAACCCCCGTGATATCAGGCGCGCTAATTGCCGACAATACCGCGGAGAAAGGAGGGGCAATTAGTTTATATAATGCACAATCAGAAATTATTAACATTACAGCAATACATAACCAGGCCAGTCAGGATGGCGGAGGTATAAAACTGCACAATGCATCCGCGAACCTGCAAAATTCAATTATCCATGGAAACATTCCCGAACAGGTTTGTTTTGAAGAATATGGCGATACCTGCACCCTGAACATCAGTTATACCAATATTCAGGATGGTGAAGGTGGTATCGTTACCAACGTGAACGGTATTGTAGAATGGTTAACCGGTAATCAAGATGCCGATCCTATGCTGAATGCAGATTACAAGCTCATTTCGGGTTCTCCCTCCATCGATGCTGGAACACCCGATACCGCTGGGCTCATCATACCAGAACAGGATATTTTTGGAAACCCGAGAATCTATAATTCGATTATTGATCAGGGAGCACACGAGTTCCTGGCACTACCCGACCTGGAGATAATCTCAATGGAATCGCCGGTGAATGGATGCAATCTCCCTGATAGTACAGCTATTGAAATAACTGTAACCAACGTTGGAAATAATCCCGCGTTAAATCCCGTATTCTCCTTTAGGGTGAATGATGGAGATATTGTATCTCAGGAAGGAGAAACAGATATATATCCTGGTGATACGGTGAACATTTCGCTGACCCATCATAAAATGCACACGGGAACACCGGGTGTCTATGACATAAGCATCTGGCATGAAGTAATCGAGGATATTATCCCGATGAATGATACTCTTCACAAGTTAATCTATTCGCAGCCGACAATACTTGATTATCCTTACCTCATGGAATCAGATATTTCCGAAACATGGTATGCCGGGGGAGAAAACTCAACATGGAATATCTATGATAACGGCTCAAAAATATTCTGGACTACAAGCCCGGGAATTGATTATGGAAATAGTGCATTTGCCTATGTCGTAACCCCCTGTTTCGAATTATCTTCGTTGAAGAAGCCGGTCCTGGAGTTCGAATACCTCTGTACTATAGAGGATTTGGATGACGGGGTGGTACTTCAATACTCAACGGATGGGGGAGACACCTGGTTACTGGCTGGTTATAATTATGAGACAAATATCTATAACCATAACACGAATGATCCGGCCAGCGCCTTGGTACAAAGAGGGATTTATCACTATTGGACCGGAAATGAAAACACCGAATCAGAAACAGTTACATTACCACTTCAATTGTCAGATAATGAAAATCCGGTTCAATTCCGGTTCCTTTTCATCAATGATGATGACCATAATGTAGGCGAATTTGCTTTTGATAATTTCTCGATTTCCGAGGGAGCAGTTGATCATGATTTATCCGTGACAAGCATCCTGACCGATTGGTATTTGTGTCAACCATCAAGCACTGAAAATGTAACTGTCTACATCGTGAACGAGGGTCTTGAAACTGTAAGCAACTTCACGGCCGGGTACATTCTGGATGGTACAAGCATCCCGCTGGAAACAGTGAACACGCCGATTGCACCTGGCGATACCCTGGAATATACTTTCAATGCAAGCGCTAATCTTTATACTACTGATTATTTAAGGCAATATAATTTTGAATTATTTGCATCAGCAACCGATGAACAAAACCCGGGTAATGACACGCTTAAATTTCATGCACGGTTATTTGGTCATTCTTCCGATCCCGCGGGTTGGAATTCTTATAATACCTGTAATGGAATGGCTGGAAACGAGAACTGGGATATGGTACAGGATAATGCCGGTAATATCTGGTCTTGCTCTTTCCAAGGAGTTTCTAAATTTGATGGTAACAACTGGACCATTTACACGGAAGAAGATGGTCTGGCATTCAGGTATGCCTGGAAAATGCTAAAAGACTCCAACGGGGATATATGGTTCGGAACCACTCAAAACGGGATCACCCGATTTGATGGCACCGAATTTGAAATATTCCCGATCGATAGCGGTATTTACGAGGAATGCATTTACGAGGACGATCAGGGAAATATCTGGTTTGGTTCTTATAGTGGTTCAGGGGTAGCCATG
Organism: uncultured Bacteroidales bacterium; assembly: GCA_964426725.1. Classification (GTDB taxonomy): domain Bacteria; phylum Bacteroidota; class Bacteroidia; order Bacteroidales; family CAYRRV01; genus CAYRRV01. The sequence continues at coordinate 193,681 of CAYRRV010000003.1, forward strand.
TTTGATGGTACCAACTGGCAAACCTTTAAAACAGAGAATACCAATCTCGGCCAGAGAGTAAATTCTATTGGTCAGGATGAAGCAGGAAACATGCTGTTCGCGAATGACCGGGGAGTATCAAAATTTGATGGTACCACCTGGAGCGAATATTTAGTGAATGGGGAATCAGGCACCTATGTAAACCAAATCTTTAATGATTCTCATGGAAATATATGGTTCACGAATCAGAGTGGATACCATTTATTTGATGGAACTACCTGGACAACCCTGAACATCCCCGACCTGTCACATGGTTACTGCAATGATATCATTGAAGACAACGCGGGCAACGTGCTGTTTGCATCACAGGAAAACAGAGTTTTCAGGTATGATGGAACAAACGTGGAAGAAATTCCCGTGGATGAATTCTATTCAGGTTCTTACTATGGTATATATTCCCTTCTTAATGATTATGACGGTAATTTATGGATTGGATCATACAGTGGAGGTCTCTTCATGCAAGAATGTTTGGTTGAAGCCCCAAGCGTTACTACCATTGATGTATCAGTTCACGGGGGGGATGATGGTGCAATTACTGTAGAAATGCCGGATGAAGAAGATTACACGTTCCTGTGGGACAATGGAGCTACCAGTCAAAATTTGAACAACCTCACTGCCGGCAATTATATCTTACAAATAATCAACATGAATAATTGTTACCGGTACGACACCATTGTTATTGAAGAACCGGCAGAAATTACTTGTGATGTAACGGCAGATTTCACGGTGAATGATGCAGATTCGATGAATGTGCAATTTATATATGGTGATACATTTACCGGTAAATCATTTGAATGGGATTTTGGTGACGGAACAACCGGTAGTGGCCCTGAACCAGAGCATCAATACAACTGGCCAGGTATTTACCCGGTTTACCTTACTGTATTTGACAGCGCTACATCATGTACTGCAGACAACATGATAGAAATCGAAGTGGGAACGGTAGCTTGTGATGCTGATTTCGGGTATACCCTGGATGAAATTGACAGCACAACCGTGATGTTTAAAGGTAACACCAGTGAATTCGTGAACACCTGGTATTGGGAGTTCGGTGATGACAATACTTCAGACCTTCAAAACCCGGTTCACGAATATATACCGGAAGGTACATACACGGTTTGCTTAACATCCGGGGATACGATAAACAATTGTTACTCAACCACCTGTAAAGACATACTGGTAGGCCATCTGCCCGACAAGTATGACCTAAAGGTAAATCGGCTTCTAACAGACAGGCAATTGTGTCGTCCATCAAACAGTGAAAATATCACCATCGAAATTGTAAACGTGGGTACTGATACTGTTGCCGGATTTACAGCGGGTTATATTCTCAATGGCAAAAGCATTCCCAATGAAACGGTAAATGTTTCCCTTGCACCTGCTGACACTTTTGTTTACACCTTTGAGGCTAAAGCAAACCTGTTTACTACCAAGTATGGAAAATGGAACTACTTTAAATTATATGCATCAGCCATTCATGAACAATACCATAAGAATGACACCCTAAATTGGCAATTAAGAGTATTTGGCGATTTCGTGGATGTGCCAGGATGGAAATCATACAATACTTGTAATGGCTTGGCTGGAAATGAGGTTTGGGATATCGTTCAGGATAACTCAAATCACATCTGGACCTGTTCATTCTATGGCGTTTCCCGTTTTGATGGAACTAACTGGACCAATTACACGGAAGAAGATGGTCTGGCATTCAGGTATGCCTGGAAAATGCTTAAAGCCTCGAACGGGGATATTTGGTTTGGAACCTCAAAAAATGGCATTACACGATACAACGGAAGTGAATTTGAAATTTTCAGGGTCGATTCCGGACTCTATCAGGAATGTATTTACGAGGATAACGAGGGTAAAATATGGTTTGGTTCATACAATGGTGATGGTGTGGCCATGTTCAACGGAACCAATTGGTATACCTACAAACAGGAGGAGAGTAATCTCGGCCAAACCGTACTTTCGATTACTCAGGATACGGATGGCAACATGCTGTTCGCGAATGAGTGGGGAGTATCTTCCTTCAACGGGAACACGTGGAGTGAATTCCCGGTAAACGGGGAGACCGGCACAAGGGTATCCCAAATGTTCAACGATTCACAAGGGAGATTATGGATCGTGAATTACAACGGTTATCATTTATTTGATGGAACTACCTGGTTCGTGTTCACGCATCCGGAAATTGAAAACCCTTATTGCACGGACATTATTGAAGACGCGAGTGGCAACGTCGTGTTTTCAGATCACACCGGAATATTCAGGTATACCGGCACGGGTCTTGAAAAGATTCCAATCAATGACACGTACAAGGATGCATACTATGGAATCTACTCCTTGCTCATGGATAATAGAGGAAACCTTTGGATTGGAACTTACCCGGGTGGACTATTGGTGAAACCGTGCGTGATCGATCCGCCTACCTTTGTTGTCAACAATGTTACTTTCGCCGGGGGACACGATGGTTCAATTTCGGTTACCGTACCAGGTACAGGTGATTACACCTACCTATGGAATAATGGCGCCACCAGTGCTGACTTAAAGAACCTGACAGCAGGTAGCTACATGTTGCATATCACCAACGAGAACAATTGTTACAGGAAAGATACTGTTATAATAACTGAACCAGCTACTTCAAGCTGTAACCTTGGTGCCAATTTCACCGCCACCGAAGGTACAGCCCTGGATGTACAGTTTAACTACACGGGAGATAGTACAGCCAGATCATTTTCATGGTCATTCGGCGATGGAACAACTGCTGCCGGCCCTGCCCCGGTAAGGTTATATGATTGGCCCGGGGTTTACGACGTGAACTTATCTGTTTTTGATAGCACCACGCGTTGCATGGCCGAAAAAACCATTGAATTGACAGTAGGGAACGTCGAATGCAATGCAAAATTCGAGCATTACATCAACAATGATGATAGTTCTCTCGTGCATCTTACCGATTTCTCTGAAGGGTATATTAATGCATGGTACTGGGAATTTGGAGACGGTAACACGAGCACGCTTCAAAATCCAGAACATAAATATAGCCGCGCGGGAAAATTCAACGTGTGTTTAACAACCTACGACACTATTAATGAATGTATTTCATCCAGGTGCAGGGAGATTCAGGTAGGAAGTCTCAGTATAGATGCATCCTTCAGTAATCTGTATAATCCGGAAAATAATTCAGTGTTATTCATGGATAATTCCAGAGGTGAAATAACCAATTGGTTCTGGACCTTTGGTGACGGGAACATGGGAACCGGAAATGAAATACAACATACTTACAGTAAACCCGGCTCTTATAATGTTTGTTTAAACGTGTTTAATGAATCTACCGGCAAAAGTAACAAGACCTGTAAAACCATAAAAGCTGGTGAAGAGCCATGCAACCTGAAAGCAGACTTTTCAAGATTCGTGAACGATGCGTCCAAAACCGTGAAATTCACCGATAAATCTACAGGTGAGGCCCACGTGTGGTTCTGGAACTTCGGAAACGGGAAAACTTCTGCTGTCCGAAATCCCGAGCATGTTTACAGCAAACCCGGGTACTACATGGTATCTTTGGCCGTGAGAGACACGGTAAAAGATTGTAGTCATTCCAAGGCTGATTTCATTAAAATTGGTGATGTTGAATGTAAAGCATCCTTCGATTACACGGCAGACATGGATAACCTGAGGGCCTCCTTCACGGATGTTTCCACGGGCGGTGATTTACTGTACTGGAATTTCGGGGATGGTAATTACTCTGGCGAAATAGATCCGGTACATGTTTATAGCAATCCTGGGTTGTACAAGGTAGGGCTCACGGTAAGCAATGCTGACGGTAATTGCATGGATTATATAGAGGAAGAGATACAGGTCGGGACCATTGAATGTAGTGCTGACTTTGATTATTACGTAGATTCCGCAAAGAACATCGCTTACTTCACGGGGAAAACAATGGGTGAATCTACAAGGTATTTCTGGAGATTCGGGGATGGTAGTGTATCTACAAAACCAAATCCTGTTCACAAGTTTGCCGCTGCCGGATTTTACACCGTTAGCCTGAACACGATAAATGATGTAAATGGATGCATGGACAGTTATTCCAGCGTGGTACTAATCGGTAGCCAGGGTATCGATTGTGAAGCTGAGTTTATATACCAGTCTGTTGATTCAACAAGAACCATCAAATTCTTTGACAAATCCGTGGGTGATGAACTGACTTACCTGTGGAATTTCGGGGATGGTTATACCTCGACCGATGTCAACCCAAGTCATCAATATGGTGTAGGGGGTTACTATAACGTTTGCCTCACGGTATACAACAGTAGCGGAATTCAGAACAGCACCTGCAAAAATGTCCAGGTAGCCCTGGATGAAACCAGGAATTGCCTTGCAGAATTCATTTTTGTAACCGATTCACTGACCAGGGAAGTTGTCTTTACTGATAAATCACTCGGTGAACCCGATTCGTGGACATGGAATTTTGATGACAACAATACTTCGGTTGAACAAAACCCGATACATGCCTATGCAGATACAGGTATTTATACTGTTCACATGCAAATAACCAATACATCATCGAACTGTGAAAGTGATTTCTATGACCTTGTTAACATTGGAACGGTTTTCTCGGGAATGAAGGCTGGCTTTGGTTATGATCAAGATACCTCACAACTCAAGACAGGAGGCTACCCGGTTGAATTCAATGGAGTCTCACTTGGTGATGCCGCGAAAATTGTATGGAACTTTGGTGACGGAAGCAAGGATTCGACAACCATGTCGCCTACCCATGTTTATGATTCACCGGGAGCATACACGGTATGTCTGACCATATCGGATCCCGTGACCGGACAATCCGCGACATCATGTAAAGAAATTGTGATAGAAAGCAAAACCGGTATCGATAAACAGGGAATGGGCCCCATGGGATTGACCTTGGGTACCTCTCCCAACCCGTTCAGTCATTCTACACTTGTAAATTATCATCTGCCACAAACCGGCAGGTTAACAATCCAGGTATTTGACATGAATGGTAAAGTTGTCGAAACCTTGTACAGCGGAAACGCGCGTGAAGGAGACTATCAGACTACATGGACACCCGTTCATCTTAAACCCGGCATGTATTATATCCGGATGATCACGAATCAACAAACGCTGACCCATGCTATCATAATAGCCAAATAACCACTTACCATGGCGATGGGTACAAGGCCCGTGGAAAGCTGAAAAGCCGGAAGCGGGCCTTGTTTTTAAAATTCTCTTTATTTTTAGCCCGGAAAACCTTATTTTTGAAAAAAATAAACCGTGGAAAAAATTCTTGTCGATAGCATATTTAAAAATTTCCAGCAACAAAATATACTAATTATAGGTGATGTAATGGTCGACACTTACCTTTGGGGAAATGTCGACCGGATATCTCCCGAGGCCCCGGTGCCCGTTGTCGCCTGCACGAGAAGGGAAAACAGGCTTGGAGGTGCTGCTAACGTGGCGCTTAACATCAAGGCCATGAATGCACGCCCCTTGCTATGGACGGTAACCGGTGATGATGAAAAAGGAATGTTATTCAGGGAATTATTGGAAAAAGCCGGTCTTGAAGACCTGGGTATCATGATTGACCGGGAAAGAAAAACAACTGTTAAAACCCGCGTTATCGCTGGCAGCCAACAACTCCTGCGGGTAGATGACGAGGACAACCGGCCTTTGAGCCCGGGTACTGAAAATATTTTTATCGAACGCCTCTCGGATAGAATAAAAAATGATAATATAAATGCCATTATATTTCAGGATTATGATAAAGGCGTGATCACTCCCGGATTGATACATGAAGTAATAAAGGAAGCTGTTGCTAAACAAATCCCTGTTCTGGTAGATCCCAAAAAGAGACATTTCAAACATTACAAGGGAGCTACCCTTTTTAAACCCAATTTCAAGGAATTCAGGGAAGGATTAAATATTTCTCTTTCAAAAGGAGATTTCAGTAAAATTCATCAAAATGCCAGGGATTTTATCAGGGATATGAACTTTACCTATCTTCTGCTCACGCTCTCCGAGAAAGGAATTTTTATTTCTGATGGTAAGGGTTACTCGGCTATCCCGGCACATGTCAGGGACATATCAGATGTTTCAGGTGCTGGTGACACGGTTATAAGTCTTGCTTCACTTTGCCTTGCTGCCGGGTTAAAACCCGTTGAACTGGCTGCTATTACCAATCTTGCCGGTGGCCAGGTTTGCGAGAAAATCGGCGTGGTACCGGTTAACAGGAATCAACTCTTTGAAGAATGCCTGAAATTGGATTTCACCAATATTCACGAGGTAACAGTAACGGGTTGATTCAGTTTTCAAAACGGCTACCCCGGTGTTCCCTTAATTCACTGCTCAACTCCTGAATAAGACTGTCATTTTCAGGTTTGTCAGACACGCTTACATTTTCATGAGGATCAACTGCATGATCGAAAAGCATGGAAGCGTAGACTTTATCGGAACTATCGCTCCATTCGGTGTAAAAATAGTTATCTTTAATGATAGTATATCCCTGCATCCATCTCGATACTGCCACTCCGTCAGTACCAGATGCAGGATCTTTCATGACATTCACCAGGCTGATTCCTTCCGCGTGATCAGGAACCGGTAAGGAAGTCATTTCACAAAGCGTGGGATAAACATCAACGAACTCGGCAATAGCATCTGTTTTTACACCTCTCTTGATCCCTGGTGCACGAATAATTAAAGGAGCATTAAGAGAAGTGTTAAAATTGCTATGCTTGCACCATAAACCATGCTCCCTCAGGTTAAACCCGTGATCTCCCAATAAAACTACAATTGTATTATCGCTCAACTCCAAACTATCCAGGGCGTTTAATACTTTACCAACCTGAGCATCGGTGTAACTCACGCACGCGTAATACCCGTGAATAAGATCACGTGCCATCTTGTCACTTACAGGACCGGATGGCGGAATATCAGCATAATGCCTTAACTCACCGGAATTATGCATGGCTAAATCGGGAGCGTTTTTTGGTTTACATGTACTTTCCGGTAGTTGGATAGCAGAAGAATCGTATAACTCCCAGTATTTACGTGGTGCATTAAAAGGTAGATGAGGCTTCAAAAACCCAACTGCCAGGAAAAAAGGAGTATCCGCTTTACTGAGACGGGCTAAATCGGCAATTGTCCTTTCCGCGGTTTTACCGTCATTATATGCAGTATCATGCACGTCAACATTCTCGTAAGCCGGGCCCCTGGTCACACCAGAAGTATCCAGCGCCACATTTTCAGGCTTCTCGTAATCACGCCAGGTTACATTGGAAGGTGGCCACCATTCTTCTGTCCAGCTTCCAGGTGCATCCCCCTTATGATGCATTATCTTGCCATTATGAATCGTGTGGTATCCATGGTCACGAAAGTATTTCCCCAGAGTGGGTACTCCTGGTCGTTGCTCGTCAATCCTGTCGTCATAGTACATCAGTGAGTTTCTTGTAGGACGGGTTCCCGTGAGAAAACTTATCCTGGAAGCACCGCTTACCGGAATATTACAATATGCCCGTGAAAAAAGCACGGATTCAGCAGCCAGCTTATCGATATGGGGTGAATGGATATGACTCTTTCCATAGCATCCCAGCTCGGGCCGTAAATCGTCCACGACAATAAACAAAACATTAAAGGGCTTACCGGATTTTTCTTCCTTATCACCACATGAACATAGCAGTGCGGAAGCAAGCAATGGAGAGAATTTTAATAAGTGATTCATGATAACATGTATTTCGCGCTAAAATACCTTTTCCACGAGTCATTTAAAACTTTTTTACTGTTTTTTATAACACCAATTACTAATTCCTTAAATAGCGGGGCACATCAGCACCGGCTCGATTTTGACATGCGCCGGGAAGGAGATCACGGGAGTTTGTAAATCAGATGGTGAAGAATTACCCGGGGGCAAATTGTTAAGGGATCCATGATTTACGACAGCCTTGATCTGTGCCACGTGTCCTGAATAAAGGGACATATCTCCTGCAACATCAAATGTAATGCATCACTAGATTGACAGGATTTAAATACTTTTATCCTCGAGAACTCGCCTGATAACTTCTGTTTTTGCATAGGTATATCCATCCCTGTCGTTTCGGTACTTTTTCTCGGGTATTTGTTTTAACGAGCCAAATTCTTCAGCGATACCAGGATTATTAATCAATCGATCCCTGAAAACCAGTTCATACCAGTTGGCGGGATATCTCAAGTGAATATGATAAGCCTGTCCCTCGAAGCCCCTACCGGGATATCCCCTGGCAACCATCTGATAAGGAGGTGGGTTATGAGGCCTGTGAATATGATGATACCCGATTATATTTTACCATAAATCTAACAAATAATAGATGAAGATCAGTTGTAAGTCGCTTAAGTTTACATTTTCCTGAACAATCGACTTCATTCGTGGTTATTGCATTAAACAGAAATAATGGATCAGAGAAAATTTTCAGGAACCGGACGTCATCTTGATTTTAAATATACTACCAACAAGGTAATTGCTTTTTTCTCCATCTTCGTACTGTTGGCCGGGTTTGTATACCAGTTATTATCAGGAACAGGCTCTATAGACTCTATTTTATGGGGGATTGGTGCAGGTGCTGCTGTTTTTTTAACATGGGCTATTGCCAGGGAATTTGACCCGGACCATCATTGGGCAGCATTCCCGGGAGTCGTTTTCATGGCTGTAGGTCTCTTTCTATACGGTTTGCCCGATTTTATTGTACTCTTTTGGATATTGCTGGCTTCACGCGTATTGAATCGCACGACCGGGTTACAACCCAAGATTACTGACTATGCAATTCTCACGTTGTTATCCGGGTGGTTGTTATGGAGAGGACTATGGATCCCGGGCATCATCACGGTCATCGTGTTTTTGCTGGATGGATACCTGAACCCGGACAGCAGGAAACAATTTGCTTTTGGAGCATTGAATGCAGTTATGGTCATTATCGCCAGATTTCTTGAGTTGTTTTCCATAGTTGAATTACAATGGGAACCCCGGTTGGCGCTTTGGATTTTACTGGTTTCCCTGTTTTATATCCCTTTAATCATAGCTTCGGGCAAAATTGAAAGCACCGGTGATTACACGGGAGATCAATTAGACCCGAATAGAGTTCAACTGACCATGCTTATTGGCCTTTTCGCCGGTATAACCATTGTAATCATTAACGGGTTTCCTGGTTTGATATATACCATGCCTGTTTGGGCTGCCATTACCGGTATATCGTTGACTTACTATACACGGCTAATCAGGGGAAGTTGATGGATACCCAATTTGACGATTTTTATAATCGATGAAGATATTGTAAGCATTTCACAGCACTTCGTTTGTTAAATTCATCAAACACAATACCGGGGTTATCCGTCAACTGAAAGAAAGCATTTGTTTGCTTCTCTAATAACACTCAACTTGGTAGGTAATTAACTATCTACCTGAAAAAGCAGATGATCCAAAACCGGAAAGAGTTCGTCTCTTGAAAATGGTTTAGCCATGTAATCATTGCATCCTGCCTGAATACATTTTTCCCTGTCGCCAGCCATCGCGTATGCCGTGAGAGCCAATACCGGCACTTTTTCATTGAACACCCTGATTTTGCGAGTTGCCTCGTACCCATCCATAACAGGCATGCTAATATCCATCAGGATTAGATCGAATTTTTTGGGATCTTTCATGATAATATCAAGGGCTTCCCTGCCATGAAGAGCCCTGTATATATTAGCGCTGGTAGCAGAAAGTGTTTCTTCAAGCAAGCCAAAGTTTGAATCATTATCCTCGCAAATTAAAATATTCTTCCCTGAAAAATTATAATGATTATTTGAATGTAACCTGGTTTTTCTCCCTGGTAAGATTTGGTGTTCTTTTTTCGGTAGGGTAAAATAAAACTCCGCGTTTTCACCCGGGACAGATTCAACCCATATCTCGCCGCCAAGGAGAGAAACAAGATGTTTACTAAGAAAGAGACCAATTCCCAGGCCTCCCTGTTCGTAACGATTAAATTCCACGTCAAGCTTGGTAAATCGTTCGAAAATTTTACCGGTATATCCCACGGGAATACCCGGGCCCGTGTCCTTCACGAAAAATAGAATTATATCATCCTTCTCTTCACAACCGAAGAGAATACTTCCTTTCGAGGTGAACTTGATTGCATTCAGTATTAAATTGCTGAAAATTTGTTCCAACCGGACACAATCTGTTTTAATCGAGAAGGGTGGATTTGGTTTCAGATAATTGAAAACCAAATGTTCTTTCTGGTAGTTTTTCAGCACCGGCTGAAAAGAATGATGTATTTTTTTAAGCAACTCATTGATATTGCAAGCATCTTCACTGATAACAGTTTGGTTCGATTCAATTTTGGATATATCGATAATATCATCAATTAACCGTATTAGATTTTCTCCATTTGACTTAATTAAACTCGTGTATAACTCCTTTTTCCCGGGCTCAATTTCTTTTCTGCATAGTAATTCTGAAAAACCGAGAATCGCGTTCAGTGGTGTCCTGATCTCGTGTGATACATTGGCCAGGAAAGAAGATTTTAGCCTGTCGGCATATTTCGCTCTTTCTATTTGTATTTCAAGATTTTGTTTGGCCGTGTTTATCAGAATGTATACAATACCCGTGTAAATAGTTACACCCACGTAAACATCTATTACCCGGGAAGCATTACTGGGATAACTAAAATTAAATTGCCCGGGAAAGATTAGTTCCGCGCCCATTAAAACTAAAATATTCGAGAATACAATGTATCCAAGAATTCTCAAAACCTTTTTCTCCCAGATAAAAATCATTACCGAGAAATATACAACGAAATTATAGGGTACAGGCCCCCGGGATCCATTATTGTAGAACCACAAAATATTGAAAAAAAGCAAAGAATACATGGTCAGAACAATCCTGGCAATTTTAATCTGATGTTTAAAGCGGCTCAGGTAATAAATGTAACCATAAATGAACGCACTTGTAAAAGTAAGGAAACTCAGATTAACATGCAGGCCAAGATAAAAATTCACGAAAGTTCCGATTAAACAGGATACGGCAACAAAAAGACTTATTGTCGCGATAAACCTTTCCCGAAAGGTGTTTTGATTAGGCTCCCCGGTGATACTTCTCCAAATATTTCCCCTGTATTTCCACATGTTAGAAAAAATCTATTAATTTAATATCCGCTTTTCAAATTTCAGGATAAATCATTGTCAAATTACTAAAATGTTTAACAAAAATGAAAATTAATTTTGATAAAAATGGAGAAGTTATAACTTCTTATCTGAATGACAGAAGAATAGGGTACCTGACAGGTGATAGCCGGGTTATAGGTAGTCCGGTATCTATTGGGGGTCAACTCCTGCAAAATTTTTCTATACTGGATTATCTTTGCCTTTCTACCGATGAACGGTTAAAAAGCGCTGCCATTGAAGCAACGTTGAAGTACGGTTTATACACGGGTGTTTCCCGTTCTTACATGAAAATCGACCTCTATGAAGAAGCTGAAGAGATGGTGGGCCGGGTATTTAACAGGCCGGTGGTTATTTTTACCAGGGCCACCCTGGCTCACGTGGGAATATTTCCTTTGATAATGGGTAAAAATGATGTCATTATCCTTGATCATTTTGTTCATGCAACCATGAAAACAGCATCATTACTGATGAAAGCACAGGGATCCCGCGTTGAGTTGGTACGGCATAATAACCTGAATATGCTGGAGGATAAAATCCGCGCCTTGAAAGATAATCATGAGAAAATATGGTATTGCGTGGACGGAATTTACTCTATGCAGGGCGACAGGGCTCCCCTGAAGGATTTACAGCATCTGCTGAACAAATACGAGCAATTTCACCTTCTGGCAGATGACAGTCATGGTATGAGCTGGACAGGTGAAAATGGGAAAGGAGCTGTCCTGAGCGAGATCGACCTTCATCCCCGGATGATAGTTGTAAGCTCGCTCGGGAAAGGATATGGTGCCGGGGGGGCGGTTGTCGTTTGCTATGATAACAGTGTAAAGGAAAAGATCATCAAGTTTGCTGCACCTTTGATTTATTCCGGCACTCCTTCTCCCGGCACTTTAGGGGCCATCGTGGCGTCAGCCAAAATTCACCTGAGTGATGAAATATATGCCCGACAGGAAAAACTACATCAACTCATGTACTTTACCCGGGATAAGATCAGGGAATTGGGACTTCCTGTTTACAGTGAATCTGTCTCTCCTGTCAACAATATCATGGCAGGTAATTATACTTTCTGCGCTGATATTACAGCCAGGATAAAGGAACGGGGCTATTATATTTCTCCCGCCGGATACCCTGCAGTTCCGGTAAATAACTCGAGTTTCAGGGTAGTGGTTTCCAATTATCACACGATATCCGATATCGAGGCATTGCTCGAAACCCTTAACGACGAATACCGGAAAGGGTTAGAAGAGAGCGGGTTAACTATAGAAAAAATCCGTTCTTATTACAAGTAAAGTTTTTTAATAATCAATTATTTTTTATCCCGATTTTGAAAAGTAGCCATCAGGTAATTACTTGTATCAATTACCTGATGGCTTTTTGCTATTTTTCTTTTTCAAAGGGCCAGGCGGTGATTCCACCTTCCAATACCTTCACGTTGGTAAAACCATGGGCCTGTAATAATACCGCGGCCTCGTAGCCTCTTAAAGAAATTTTACAATAAGTAATGATTTCTTTGTTTCGATCGGTTGGTAATTCATGGAGCCTGTCGCGTAACATGCCTACAGGTATAAGTGTTTCCCCGATTCCCAACCGGGTTTGCTCGTATTCATCGGGACCTCTCGTGTCAAGAAGAAACATGTCTTCTTTTTTCTCAAGTTTTTCTTTGAGTTCAACTGCCGAAATGCCAGTAAAAATATCACGTATCTTATTTTGGAGGATATGTGCCGTTGCAATGCTGTGATCAATAGCAAGAGAGAAAGGCGGGGCATATGGTAAATCATTGTTTACCATTTCATCAACGGTTAATTTTCCCCTTATGGCCGTAGCCCAAATGGCCAGTTGCTTACTCACATCACCAGGCCCGAGACATTGTGCTCCCAGTATCCGACCAGTATCTTTTTGGGCTACTAATTTAGTAATAAGCATTTTGCCATCCATGAACCCAGGTTTATCAGGACTGGCATTCAATACTTTCACGTACTCAATTCCATTCTCGATTGCTTTTGTTTCCGACAATCCGGTTATTCCTACCCCGTAATCGAAAATTTTACAAATGCCGGTTTGAATGGTTCCCGGGAAAGTAATCACGTTTCCTTTGATTGTGTTTTCACCGGCTACTCTTCCTTCCAGGTTGGCAAGATCACCATATGGAGCCAACACGTTTTTACCGGTAATCATATTTTTGATTTCCACGCAATCACCAGCAGCGTATATATTTTTATCGGAGGTTTGCATGTACTCATCCACCTTGATCCCCCCCAGTTTACCAATATCGAGACCGGCTTCCCTGGCCAAACTTACTTCCGGACGAACTCCAATGGCCACAACTGCCAGTTCGCAAGGTATTTCGGTACCATTTTGTAATTTTACCCCTGTCAACTTACCATTCTCACCCAGGAACTCGGATACTCCATTTTTCGTGACTACATTAGCCTTTGTTTTCAGGTAATTCTCAACCAGTCTGGCCATTTCCATATCCAGGAAGGTGAGGAGTTGAGGTAACAGTTCGATCATGGTTAATTCAATACCTGCAATTTGAAGCGCTTCCAGCGTTTCGATGCCTATTAATCCACCACCAATAACAACCGCCTTTTTAATTTTACCTTCATCTTTGATTTGCCTGAGATAATCAGCATCCTGCATAGATTGCAATGTGGTGATTCCTTTCAAATCTGTGCCGGGGACGGGAGGTATATTGGGTTTCGCACCGGTAGCGATAACAAGTTTATCATAATATTGTATTCCCTTTTCCCTGGTTTCGACGTTAATGAACTCAACAAGTTTCTTTTCCCGGTCAATTTTTGTTACTTCTGTATTTATTTTGGCCACGATGCCCTTCGCGTGCCAGTAAAACTTAGGATCCCGAACCACGCCGGTAGGCGTGCACAAGAGTTTATTCCTGTCATCGAAATACCCACCCACGTAGTAAGGAAATCCACAGGATGCCATCGATAAATCCGGTCCTTTCTGGAATAATGTAATTTCCGCGAATTCATCCATTCTTCTTGCTCTTGCTGCCGCTTTTGGTCCGGCCGCGGACCCTCCAATCACGATTATTTTCTTGTTTTCCATATTCTAATTTTATTTTTCATATTTTCTAATTTCTATCAATCAATAAATTACTAAATTACCCAATTACCAGCTTCTCTCTACCTGCAATGCTTAATCATTATTCTATTATGCCGTTAAGGCCGATCTTAAATCCCTTTTTATTATACCCCGTTTTTCTTATTTCTTTTCCCATGCAAGCAGACAGGCCGGTGAACTTGCAGTCTTCGCAATACGACAGGCCATTGATTTGCACTGACCAGCATTCTTCACCTGAAAGTTTTGATGTATCAATATGTTTCATGGTTATGAATGGTTATTTTTTTAATACTTCCCAGATATTCTGAATGGTTTTTACTAATGGTGAACCGGGTTGATATTCATTGATTGTTTTCCCAGCCACCATGGCATCAATCATCTCGTTTGTATAGGGAATTTTCCCGATCAACGGGATGGATTTCTCATGAAATAAGTTTTCAATCTTACCGGAAATTTCAGGATTGATGTCATACTTGTTAATTACTCCATACATGGGGATGTCGAAATCATTCACGAGTTGAACCAGTCGCGAAACATCCTGCATACCGGATAGGGTTGGTTCTGTTATCAGCAGCACTGACCGGGTTCCCGTTAAGGACGCGATCACTGGACAGCCAATACCTGGCGGACCATCGGTTATGATATACGGGACATCATCGTTCAGGGCCAATTGCCTGGCTTTTTTCCTGACTTCAGTAACCAACTTGCCGGAATTTTCCTCACCCGGTCCCATGCGGGCATGTACCATTGTGCCAAAACGCGTTGAAGAAACAAACCACCGGTTAGCGATGCTCCTCGCGGAAGATATGGCCTTTTCAGGGCAAACCCTTTCACATAACCTGCATCCTTCACATTGAAAAGTATTAATTACCGGTTTGTTTCCATTGAACTGATGAATAGCATCAAACCGGCAATGATCAATACAAATGCCGCAATTGTTACATGTATTTTCATCCAGGGCAGGAATCCATGCTCCCAAGAACACGTGCTCTTCAATAATTTCCGGGTGAAAAATCAGATGCAGATCAGAAGCATCCACATCTGCATCGCAAAATACTGCCCTGTCAGCCATGGAAGAAATCGCTGCCATTATGGAGGTTTTCCCTGTACCTCCTTTACCGCTCAATACTGTAATTTCTTTCATCGTGTTTAGCGATTTTTTTTATCACTTTATCCAGTATCGACTGGTACGCTGATTTGATCTTGGATGGAGTGTTTTCAAACAATTGACCCCTGGCATAACTGGAGGCATAATCCTTACTGAAAGGTATTTTTCCCAAAAGTTCAATTCTTTCTTCCTCGAGATAATCATAAACTTCAGGTGTACCAATATCGGATTTATTCACGATCACACCAAAATCTTTTCCCAGGTCTCTTGCCAGCTCTACCATGAGTTTTAGGTCATAAAGGCCAAAAGGAGTTGGTTCTGTAACAAGAATAACAAAATCTGTATCGGCAATTGTTTCAACCACGGGACAACTTGTCCCGGGGGGCGCATCATAAAGCATGATTTCATTTTTCGCGAATATTTTACTTTTCACCTCTTTGATAACACGCGTTTGCATGGTTGATCCTATTTTCAACAAACCCCGGGTAATCCCGTTTCCAAAACCAACATCAAAATAATGAATTTCCCCTACTTCTACAGGCACTTCTTTGATTGCATCATGTTGGCAAGCCACGGAACAGCCCCCGCAGGAATGACATAGATCTTTGTTTATGTCGGCAAACCGCGTTTGCGGAATTACCACGATCGCGTTGAACTCGCAATACTCAAGGCATTTCCTGCAGAAGGTGCATTTCGAAATATTTATTTCCGGTACTTGCTGGTAAATAATTTGATTTTCAACGATAGTTTTACCCGGGAAAAAAATCGCCGTGTTGGGTTCTTCCACGTCACAATCAGTTATACCAACAAGGTTTGTAATTTCCCTTGCTATCGCGTGATAAAGGTTAACTGCCACGGTTGTTTTTCCCGTACCACCTTTACCACTTGCTATGGCAATCTTGTATGTCATGAGCGAATCCTCCCTTGTGAAGCGACCACCAGGTCTCCTTTTTTCACTTTCAACAATTCAGCGATAGGTTCACACTTAGCCATCAACATGAAGAAGATGTTTTCTTTTCCTGAATGCATGAGTCCCTCGAAATTACCCTGCCCCTTTGAAATAATGAGATCCGCGTTTTCAAAAGCTTCCCTTAATTGAGAAGAGGCGTGTTCCATGAGGGTTGAGGGGGCATCATGCCCGTTATCGATAATCCTGCAGATTTTGTCGAGGCCTGTTTGCTCAGCATCGAACCGGGTTACATCGTTAATTACCGGAAATCCTCTAACCACGAAAGTTACATTTGGATGATTAATGGTCTCAATTAGTAATTTATCGAAAACAATTTCTCCTGCATTATCACCCAGGTAAAGAATTGAACCGGCTTGTTTTATTTCCTGGCGGAGCGCGTCCCGTTCATCTATCACGAAAGGTTTTTCCAATAGGGAAGATACCTGACATGGTACGTTTGCTTTAGCGCTATGAGCACCGTAGTCGATAATGTTGCCTGCCACGGCAAGCCTGGTCGCCATGAGAAAAGAATCATCGCTTTCATCCACTTTTTTCTTCCAATTGGAATACTGTTCCATGAGCGCCCGGTTGGCCATTGATTTCTCATGAAAAAAAAGATCTTCTTCCTGCAACTGTTTTTTAGCCAACCTGTGTAAAAGGGTTGAAAGATGAGGGTTTGTTAACCCCTGGTTTTCAATTAACAACCGGTATGCAGAAAGCTGTAATTCCCTGGCAACCCCGTTTGGCGGATTGAATTTTTCAATCAGTTTTTCTATTGTCCGTGTATGACATTCGAAGCATTCATGTTTCATGATCAGGGCTTACTCAAAATTGCATGATTAATTGAATAAATAAACATTAGGATGAACGAAGCAAACGGACATCAATGATCACAATAATTTGCAGTAAAAATGAGCGTTTTATCCAAAAATCCTTTTACTAGGTCAGCGGGTGCTAACTTCGGGGCGCCAACAAATACATTTACTCCTTGTTGATTAAAGATTTGGATGGCTCGCCCGCCCATTCCCCCGGCAATAACATCAGTTACACCTTTTTCAGCGAGCCATAATGGCAACAAGCCGGGCTGGTGTGGCGGTGCATCTACAATATTTTCAGAGATAATGTTTTTATCTTCTGTTGTAATGATCGCGAAATGGCTGCAATGGCCAAAATGTTCGTCCAATACTCCATCACTTGCAGGGATCGCAATTTTCTTTTTCATCATGTTTCGTTTTTTTAAATATACAAATTTCCCATTCCCGGACATTAGTCGCGGGATATCTTGATCGTTTGCCGGTTTGAGAAAGATACCGTGATTATTCGTTGTTTCCTCTTCCTCTTCCAAAGCCAAACCGGTTAGCAAGTCCTCTTCCTGAACCCAGCCCCATTCCTCTTCCGGGTCTTCGTCCCAAACCTCTTCCAATCTGCCTGCCAAGGCCATAACGTGGCCAGGTTTCAGAAGTGTTGGCTGTAATTTCATTGTTGGGGTTGCATTTACCAAGCCCCCGTCCGCTTCGAGGTCCTTTTCCTAATGGTCCTCTCCTGTTAAATGCTGGCATAATTACCTCCTTTTTTAATTAGAGTTACTCCTTAATCGTTTCCCGCGGCCCATTCCGCCGCCACTTTTTCTTTTCAATCCACGGCCCCTGCCCAGTTTTTCCAATTTTTCTTTATCGGTTGTGCCCATGCATTCTCCAAGTTTCCTACCGCTGCCGGGGCCTTGTCCTTCTGGTCCAGTATGGTTTAAACGTGGCATGATATCAAGATTTTAGTTTTTGAATAATTTCTTCAACGGTTATTTGATCATCCTGAATAATCACCATCTGAATTTTGAACCTGTCCAGTAAATCTTTGGCCTTTGGACCAAAATCACCTGAGATAACTTTTTCCACTCCCAGTTCAACCATTTTTTCCGCGGCCTTTTGCCCGGCACCTCCCTGGGCATTTGCATAGACATTTTCAAAAAAACTAACGTCACCGGTTGTTTCATTATAAAGGCAAAACCAGGCAGTTCTTCCAAACCTGAGATCAAACTGAGAATCTTGACTGTTCCCGCTCGATGTAATTACTGTTTTCATTATGCTATTCAAATTGTTGTCAGTGATATTTATTTTATTTATTTATCGGTTCTACTGCATTTGATTTACAAATAGGACAATTACTGCCTTTAGGTGGATCGGGTATGGTAAACCTTGCATAACAACTGATGCAGTGATACCAGTCTTTATCCAGCAAGGCATTCCCGAACACTGTTTTTATCTCCCGGGTTTCCACCAGGGCACGCGCGATTTTTCTTCGCGCGCTCTCGTATACACGGGCGAAGGTGGGCCTTGATATTCCCATGATCACGGCAGCTTCATCGTGGTTCATTATATCATAATCTGCCAACTTAATAGCCTCGTATTCCTCGTACAGCAAATCAACGTGTTCGGCGATATTCCCGACATTCCCGTAGGGCCTGTATCCTTTAAAACCTGGTGGAGCCACTACTTTTCTCAATCTTCTTCGTCTCGGCATTGGCTTTAAATTTTATACAAATTTATTGAGAATATTCTCAATATAAAAATAATTTTATAAAAAATATCAATGGTATCCGATAAAAATCGGATTGTTTATTTTGCCATCATGCCCTGGAGTAGGCCATGATGGTGCTGCAGGAAGCATCCTCGTCTCATGCCAGGCCTGATTAACGTTTCATGCTTCACTTTTACACGCGTTTCCCACGGATTTAAAGATGATAATTCTATTCTGGAGGGTTATTTTATTGATCAAATGTGTTGTTAGATAAATAAAAAATATCTATCTTCAATTGTTTATTTAATAAGGTGATATAAAAACAGAAGGCGACTTTCGCCGCCTTTAATGTTTTCACAACGGAATAATCCTTATTGTGAATTGCTTCAAATTGTAGTGTAAATATAAAAAAAAAATTAATATGAAAAAAATATTAGGTTTAGATTTAGGTGTTAGTTCAATTGGCTGGGCTCTTGTCTCTGAAAATGCTGAGAATTCTGAAATTCTTGGAATGGGAAGCCGTATTGTTCCTTTATCTACCGATGATAAAAATGAATTTACCGGGGGCAATGCCATTTCTAAAAACCAAAGCAGAACAATAAAACGAACTCAAAGAAAGGGTTATGACAGGTACCAGTTACGCCGCAAATACCTGATGGAGATATTGTCATCAATTAACATGTTGCCGGGGAAAGATCTTGTTGGAATAAATAAATTGGAATTATGGGATTTAAGAAATCGCGCAGTAAATGAGAAAATTTCTTTGACTGAGTTGGGAAGAGTGTTATTGCACTTGAACCAAAAAAGGGGGTATAAAAGTAGTCGCTCGGAAGCTAACATGGATAAAAAGGATACAGAATACGTGACAAATGTAAAAAGCCGGCACCAGCAGCTTAAGGAACTTAATAAAACCATCGGTCAGTTTTTTTATGAAAAATTAAAGAATGATGAATTTTACAGGATAAAAGATCAGGTATATCCAAGGGAAGCTTATATTGAAGAATTTGATAAGATTATTGAAACGCAAA
Organism: uncultured Bacteroidales bacterium; assembly: GCA_964426725.1. Taxonomy (GTDB): domain Bacteria; phylum Bacteroidota; class Bacteroidia; order Bacteroidales; family CAYRRV01; genus CAYRRV01. The sequence continues at coordinate 213,575 of CAYRRV010000003.1, forward strand.
AAAAGTATTATCCTGAATTATTGACGACAGATCTAATACAGAAAATAAGAAATGAGATTATTTATTTCCAGCGCGCGCTTAAATCACAAAAAGAACTTATATCAGTTTGTGAATTTGAAGGATTCTGGACAAAAAACAGGAATAAAGAAATATTTGTTGGACCCCGGGTTGCTCCAAAAAGCTCCCCCGTCTATCAGGTATGTAAAATATGGGAAAACATCAATAATATCAGGCTTAAAGATAATCTTGGAAAACAAATTAATATATCAAAGGAATCAAAAAAGAGCATATTTGAATATCTTAATAAAAATGAGAAACTTACTTACACGGAATTATTAAAAATACTTGGATTAAACAGAAATGAAGTATATGGTAACAGGCAACTCCAAAATGGATTACAGGGTAACTTAACCTATTTTCAAATTGCTAAATGTTTTGATAATCCTGATTCATACACTCAACTTTTTAACTTTGATTTAAATATCATTGAAACCGGAAAAGAAATCTACCTGGTGGATAAAAAAACTAGAGAAATACTGCAAAATCACACGGCGCTTTGTATTGAAAATAATATAGAAAACGAACCATTTTACAGGCTCTGGCACACGATCTATTCAATCCATGACAGGGAAGAATGCAAGAAAGCACTTGTCAAAAACTTTGGAATAGCAGAAACAGAAGCCAGACGCATGGCTGCTATAGATTTTTCGCGATACGGGTTTGGAAATAAATCGACAAAAGCCATCCGCAAAATAATGCCGTATTTAATGGAAGGATTTGGGTATAGTGATGCTTGTTCTCTTGCAGGGTATAATCATTCTAATTCAATTACCCGGGAAGAAAACCAGTCCCGTCCTCTCAATGAAAAGCTGTTGCTTCTTCAAAAAAATAGTTTGCGTCAGCCAATAGTTGAAAAAATCCTGAACCAGATGATCAATGTTGTGAATGCGGTTATTGACAAATATGGCAAACCAGATGAAATTAGAGTGGAATTGGCCAGGGAATTAAAGCAAAGTCGGGAAGAAAGAGCTGACACTGATAAGGCTATGCGAAGAATTGAAAGAGAAAATCAGGACATCAGAAAAAAGCTGGAAGAATATGGCATCCGCGCATCAAGAAATAATGTGATTAAATGGCGCTTGTATCATGAAATAAACAATGAAGATAAAAAACTAAATGCCTGCTGCGTCTATTGCGGTAAACCAATTTCAATAACAGCTGCCTTAAATGGTGATGAGATTGATGTAGAGCACATCATCCCTAAGTCCAGATTATTTGACGATTCCCAAAGCAACAAGACATTGTCACATAGAAAATGTAATGAAGAAAAAGGAAACGATACTGCCTTTGATTACATGAAAAAAAAGTCGGAAGTAGAATTCCTGGCCTTTATTGATAGAGTAAATGAACTTTACAAAAGCAAACAAATAGGAAAGGCCAAGAGAGACAAGCTCCTTTTGGCCGGAGACAAAATCCCTGATGACTTTATTGATAGGCAATTAAGAGAATCACAGTATATTGCTAAAAAGGCAAGGGAAATATTAATGACTATTTGTAAGAATGTATGGGCCACCAGCGGTAAGGTAACGGCCGAATTAAGACATACATGGGGATGGGATGATGTGCTGATGAATCTGCATTTACCCAAATACAGGGAACTGGGGTATACAAAAACCTTAGAGTTTGAACATAATGGGCAAAAACATACAAGGGAAATTATTGAGGGATGGACGAAACGGGATGATCACAGGCACCATGCCATTGATGCCCTGACCATTGCCTGTACAAAGCAAGGGTTTATCCAACGGTTAAACACCCTTAATGCCTCGGAAACAAGAGATAAAATGTATACAGAGTTGAAAGAAGCGAAGCTTAATAATGGAAAAAAAATGCCTGGAAATTCTTCATCTGCAGCATACGAACAACAAAGAAAAAAATTATACGAGGAATACCTATTACTGCAAAGGCCTTTTACTACTTCACAGGTAGAAGAGGCCGCCTCAAAAATCATTATTTCTTATAAACCCGGTAAAAAGGTAGCCACCTTTGGAAAGCGAAAAATTAAAAAGGATAAAAAGAAAGTAGTTATCCAGTCTGAAGGAATAATTGTTCCGAGGGGACCACTGAGTGAAGAGAGTGTTTATGGCAAAATAAGATTGATGGAAAAGAAAAAACCATTAAAGTATATTTTTGCAAATCCACACCTTATCGTAAACACTTACATAAAAACCCTTGTTGAAGAACGGCTTGCTGCATTTTCAGGTGATCTGAAAAAAGCCCTCGCATCCGTGAAAAAGGAACCGATAATGATAAAAGACACTGTACCTCTTGAATATGCAACTTGTTTCAGGGAAGAATACGTCCTGAAATACACGCTTGACACGAATTTTAACAAAGTTGACAAAATCATCGATAATAAGGTGAAAGCCATTGTTCAAAAAAGGCTTGATGAATTTAATGGTAATCCCAAACTGGCTTTTAAAGATCTTGAAAACAACCCGGTTTGGTATAACAAGGAAAAGAAAATCCCCATAAAATCAGTACGCTGTATGACTGGATTGTCTGTTGTTGAACCTGTAAGAAAAAATGAAAATGGCAATGAAATTGCGTTTGTTAAACCCGGGAACAATCATCATATAGCTATATACAAAGATGAAACCGGTAAATATCAAGAGCATGTATGTACATTCTGGCATGCAGTTGAAAGAAAAAAATATGGTATTCCTGTTGTTATTAAGTGTCCTTCCGAAACCTGGGACAAAATTCTGCAGGATCAACCTGATAATTGCCCGGAAACATTTCTTAACAAACTTCCTGATCCGAAATGGGAATATGTTATGAGCCTCCAGCAAAATGAAATGTTTCTGCTTGGTTTGGACAACGAGTTAGCAGAGACCGCAATCAGAGAGCGAGACTATTCTACATTGAGTGATTTCTTATATAGAGTGCAGAAACTTTCTTTGAAGGGAAACGGGCAAATTGATATATGGTTTAGACATCACTGTGAAACATCAATAATTGACAATAATACTACTAAGAGTACTAAAAGATACTTTAACGTTCAAAGTCTGGGAGCACTTTTTTCTCTCAATCCAATAAAGATATATATTTCTAATATTGGTGATATAGGATTATTGCAATAAATTCAATATGATTAAAAGAACGTTATATTTTGGTAATCCGGCTTATCTTTCATGTAAAGCTGAACAGTTGGTGTTTGAGGTTCCCGATGCAAAGGAATTAGATATTCAGGAGAGGACCCGATCAGTACCTGTTGAAGATATTGGGGTGGTGATTCTTGATGATACCAGAATAACAATAACACATCATCTGATGGAAAAATTGCTGGAAAACAATGTCGCTCTAATTACCTGCAACAATAAACATTTGCCCACGGGACTTTTTTTAAATCTGGATGGCCATACTCTACAGCAGGAGCGGTTTGAAAACCAGGTAAAAGCTTCACTTCCCCTGAAAAAGCAATTATGGGCACAAACCATTATGGCCAAAGTAATCAACCAGGGTAGGGTTCTTGAAAGCAGGGACATAAAGGCCGATAACATGTATTTGTGGGCTTCGAATGTAAAATCGGGCGATTCAGGAAACAGGGAAGCACGGGCAGCGGCTTTTTATTGGCAGAATATTTTTCCTGAAATTCCATGGTTTTCGAGAGCCAGGGAAGGTATGTACCCGAACAATCTGCTTAATTATGGATACGCGCTGGTTCGGGCAATAACGGCCCGATCATTGGTTGGCTCCGGACTAATCCCTACACTTGGTATTCACCATCACAACCGGTATAATGCCTATTGCCTTGCTGATGATATCATGGAACCCTATCGCCCCTACGTTGACAAAATGGTTATTGAAA
>CAYRRV010000004.1:0-40237 GCA_964426725.1 uncultured Bacteroidales bacterium
CCAATAATAATACAGCGTTTTTAATTTCATTCAAAATTTACCCGGTTAGTAGTGAAAAATAATTTCTAAATAATGTTTCGGCAATTCAATTTAATAATTTCCCACGTAAGCAAAATTACTCGCTATCGCTCATGAGAAAAGTTCCACCGATTGCTCCGGCTGGCAATTTAGGAGCGTTGGCAATGACTGGCGGGGCATGAGGCAAGGATGCGCTGTATTCGTGACAAAGGACTTGTAGCTTAGAAAAAGTGCTATTTCACCCATTTTACTTTAACTGACCTTGTAATCACTTTTGCTGTTGTGATAGTGGAAAGATCGGTAAATAAATTCCCATTTTCCCCGGAATAATGACTGTGACCAATGAGTTTCAATTCAACCTCGCTGCCTGCATCTCTTGGATGAAGTGTTGCAGAGTACACCAGCGCGGGCTGACAAGAGGTTTTGTATTCATCATTACCCGGGTACTTGTTGTTGGTCCAGTACTCGTTCCAGTCCCAAGTCTGATTGATTTCAAAAAGCACTTTAAAAACATCAGGGTACACCGACGATGTTCTCGTGTTTAATATGAAATCGCCAGGTGGTGTTGCACCGGTTACCGCGTCAGGCATTGGATCATCAGCCGTGGGAATATACAAACCATCTTTCGCCTTTACCCCCCTTTTATGTGCCCAATAGGGTAAGGCAGCCGGGCGTCTTATTTCACCGGGCAACCATTTCCCGGTAGATTCATCGCCATGCAAAAACACGCCCTTCCCTATCGATTCGGCAACATACAGTGTCTCTATATATTTTCCCGTGGTATCTTCGGTCCATATTACCATCAAGGGATGATTATGGGCTTTCCCTTTGGTGAAATGTATTTCCAGATTCATCCCGGTACCCGCTAAATTTGATTCAATTTTCTGGTAAACTGGCAGGAGCTCTTCTATCTTCCGGGTTGAAGTACATGCCATGGATAAAAATAAAAAAACAACAACCATTAAAAGTAAATATATGGCTTTAGAAACGTACTTTATCTCATGTATAATATAGATGCTCCTGTTTCTGTTCCTGTTAGCACTCATTTCATGATCAGGTTAATAGTTAATACATCACAATTCAATGATTATCCCCACGGTTGGAAGAACAGTACCCTGCCCTTCACCGGTTATTTTTGTTAACTCGTACCTGGGAGGCATGCCTGTTGCCGGTTTAGGCACCCCGTTCTCATTCTCTGCACGTATATATTTATCGGGCTCATCCGATTTGAAATTGTACAGGTTCTGAATGTCTATATAGGTTATTAAACTCCATTTATTAAAGTAAAATTGCTTATCAACTCTCACGTCCAACTGATGAAAACTCCCGAAACGCGAGGAGTTAAAACGACTGTAATCCAAAACAGGTCGCCCAAAAGCATCCCATGCACTTTTCAGAGATGATGTTGTCAAATCGTAAGGCGTATAAGGAGCACCTCCCACGAATCGCCATTTATAACCGGCTTCCCAGTTTCCCTTGAATTTTCTGGTCGCTGTAATGTTCAATATATGCCGGTTATCCCAGGCGCTGGGTAAAATTTTACCGGAAAAATCATCAAACTCACTTCTCACCAGGGTATAAGAAACAATAAGATTGCTCTCCAGAAAGTTTTTGTTCCTGTATAATAACTCCATGCCATAAGCTCTTCCTTCTCCTTCCGATATTACCTCCTCATCACCAAATGTGCCAAAATCAGCCCCCTTGCTGGCAATGGTTATACTATCGTTTAGCGATAAAGGATAATTAGCATATAGTTTATAAAAACCCTCTATGGTAAACTTTGAATTCTGACCGGGCAAAAATTCTATCCCTCCCACGAAATGATCAGCCGTTATGTAGGTAATCTTATTGTTCCGGTTAGCAAAATTTCCTTCATTATCCTTGTAACCTAACGTCGTGTATGGTGGCTGTTGGTAGTAGCGCCCGAGATTCATGTTAAGAAAAAAATTCCTGGTAATACTGTATGAAGCAGAAAATCGCGGTGAAAGTTGATCCAGCAAATTATTCATTTCGGTGGAATAATCTATCGCGTCAGAACGTAATCCTAATGACAGGGTGAGTTTTTCCTTGAAGAAATCCCTGCTTACCTGACCGAATAACCCCCAGTTGAAGACCTCCAGGAAAGCATCATAATCAACAATAAACTCCCTGTTGTCAATAAATGTCCGGTTAAAGGTTTCGTTCAGGTATTTCGCGTAGCCAAAATTCACGCCAAAATTGGTTTTCAACCCATTGTCCCACCTCCCCGTGTTCTCGTAACGGAATTTATTTTCTATTTCAGCCGATGAATAATCGAGGGTTTTCAGGGAATCCTCTTCAATATTATTCCTGTACTTGTAAGCAATATTATTCAGGTAGTTCCTGCTCAAAACCCATGTATCATAACTATTCTCCCTGAAATGCTTGTAAACACCACCCACGGTGTAATTCCATTGCTCGTTCACGGGGATGTAACTTAAAATATATCTTTGCCCGGGGGTATCATCGGCTTCCAGGTTCAGGGCAAATTCGTCAATAGCACCTAGACCGATAAAGGTCAATTCATTTTTCTTATCAAGCCTGGTTCTGACCTTTAACTGAAAATCGTTGTACGTGGGTAAAAAGGGTAACCCGAGTGCAGAAAACAGGAACTGGAGATACGATCTCCTGACAGATGCAATATAAGTTGTTTTTTCTCCAATTGGCCCGTCAATTGTCAGGGCCAGATCGGAAGCCCCCACGGAGCCGCGGAATTTAAGTTTATCCTTGTTCCCGTCAATTTGTTTCATCTCCAAGACTGAACTCAAGGCATTACCCCGGTTAGCCGGGAAAGCACCTGAGTAAAAATCAACCTCGCGAATAAAGTCGACATTAATAATACCTACCGGTCCACCGCTGGCTCCCTGGGTCGCGAAATGATTCAAATTAGGTATTTCAACACCATCCAGATAAAAACGGTTTTCACCAGGTCCTCCACCCCGCACGATTACATCATTCCTGAAGGCCGGGGTAGATGCCACACCGGGAAATGTTTGTATTACCCTTGAAATATCGCGGTTCCCGCCTGGATTGTTTTCAATTTCAGATATGCCAATTCTTCTCAGCGACACCGGGCTTTCCTCATCACGCCGAAAAGGAGAAGCCTTCACTACCACCTCATCAATACTCACGCTGGTTTCATCCATGGGTATTTCAATATAAACCTTCTTAGCGTTTGTAACCAGCACCTGCTCGGATATATACGGTTTAAATCCTATTGAAGTAGCACGCAATTCAACATAACCCGGCTCAATACCCGTGAACAAAAAGCGCCCGTCAAGATCACCCACCGACCCTATATTGGTGCCCCAAATTACAATATTGGCGAAAGGTACCGGTTCATTATTCTTCGCGTTATAAATCCTGCCTTCAATTATCCCTTTTCCCCCGCCCTGACCGGAAGCCGGTAATAAACCGTGGAGAGGAAATATTACCAGTATTATGATCCAATACTTTTTCATTAATCTGAATATATAGATATTTTAATAAAACATGGAAAAAGTATTTTTGTTTAACGTGTTTATATTTTTATTGAACAAAGAGGTTACGACTAAAAAATTGTTCTTCACCCGAGAAATCAAGTTCTGGAAATCTCCTTTTTAATTCTTTCGCGCGTTTCAGGTATGTCTGTAAAAATTTGCTATACTCCGTTGATCGCGGATTGAATGGCCGGTGTTCCATGGCCTGCCCCAGGGTCTTGATTTCATCGATAACACGTATGGTATCATCTTCCAGGAAAACCCGGGTAAACTTTTTCCAGATGTATTCAACAGCCATTTCGTTGGGATGTGTCATGTTTTTCTCGAAAAAACGATAATCCCGCAGATCATCCATGACGATCTCGTAGGATGGGAAATAAACAACTCCCGGAAATTGTTCAATTAATTGATGCAGTGCCACGAATAGCACGGATTTACTCCGTTGATTTCCTACCATCCCGTCGTTGAGATGACGAACGGGACTAACAGTAAAAATGAATTGAAGCCGGGGATTCCATTTTTTGAGCAAATTGAGAACATTACTCCAGGCGCGTACAATTTCACCGGGTTTTAAAAGATATCGACTGAAATGTGATGAAGGAACCTTATGACAATTGGCCACGATTTGCCCGGTCTTTTTAAGCTCGTGAACCCACGCGGTTCCAAAAGTGAGCAATAAAACAGACGCGTTTCCTAAAAAGTCTGAGGAGGCGAATAACCGTGAATTAATTTTATCCAGGCATTCTTCCTGATCATGAGAAGAAAATTTTCCATGATGGTAATAACTAAAATAGATGCCACGGCTCTGGTCTAAGTCGGCTTTTTTGAATTCTTTCGGCGCCATCAACATTTCAAGTGAACGTGCGATGGAAACCGGGTTGTATATGGTGCCAAACGGGTTAATATCAGTTCTGAACTTGTGATACCTGAGCTTTTCTCCAATATTCTCGGTGAAGCATGACCCGGTTAGCATGATTTTATCATGCAAAGATATTTTAAAAGGTGACTCTTCCGGTTCGAGAACGGTTCTAAAAATATCCATCTGCTTTTATTTTCTCGGGCACTTTTAAATTGACTTCTTCCAACCATTCATGAATAAAATGAAAAACCTCATCATTATTCAGTTCGTGATGCAACTCATGGTACATTCCCCTGAATATTCTAAATGTAGTTTTTTTGCTGGTATTTTGAACAAACTCCTGACTTGCCTCGTGGGAGGTAACCCTGTCTTTATCCCCGTGCATTACAAGTAGTGGTATGTTAATTTTATAAATCGATTTTTGGGCGAGCAACCCGTGTCTTTGAATATCAAAAAACAGACGGACAGAAATCCTGTCATGTACCAGGTCATCCTCCCTATACATCCTGCATTCTTCAAGATCGTGAGACAGGTTAGCAGGATTCACCTTGTTATTCACGAGAAGGGATGGATATAAATACCGAACTGCAGAAGCCAGCATGAGTTCCAAAGGGGTAATTGGCATGGCAAGTTTCAACCAGGGAGATGTCACGATAAGTCCATATGGCTTTTCATTTCCAGACAATATATAGTTGATTGCAAGATTTCCTCCAAGACTGTGTCCATAAAGGAAAACTGGTATGTTTGGAAAAAAATAAATTGCCTTTTGCACGAGTACTTCAACATCCTTTAGAAGGTTCTTGTAACGTGATGCATGACCTCTTTTCCCTTCTGATTTACCATGACCCCGCAAATCAATCGAGATAACGCCGTAATGTTGTTCATTAAATCGTCGTGCCCAGGAACTATAACGACCCGAATGATCTCCCAGCCCATGCACGATAGCTATTACACCTTTCAATTCATCATCAGGTATCCAATACCGGCCGAAAAGATCCAACCCATCAAAAGATTTGCCTGAAAACACTTTCTCTCTCATTCTGCTCAACTATATATAAAAGTAATATTATATTTTTATTAAAATTAACAAAGAAAAACATTAATTAGTTGTTTATATTTACAAAAACCACAATTTTTTTGACGACATGCAGGAAATCATTACAGTAAAGACATCAAAAAGCAATGAATTAATTGACATTACATCACGGGTAAAAAGTATTGTGGATAAAAGTAACGTGAAAAACGGGATTGTTTCAGTTTACGTGCAGGGAGCAACAGCGGGCATCATGATCCAGGAAAACTGGGATGATTCTGTTCAAAATGACGTGATTTCGTTGCTCAAAAAACTTATCCCTCACGGGGTATGGGAACATGATGCACAGGATAACAACGGTGATTCGCACCTGAAAGCAGGGTTGGTCGGACCCGGTGAAACCATTCCTGTAATAAATGGCCAAATGGGTTTGTCTACCTGGCAGAATATTTTCCTGTGTGAATTTGATGGTCCCCGATCAAAAAGAAATATTGTTGTTACCATAATTTACAGCTAACCGGGCAATGAGTGAGATTATATTCAACATGAAATATTGCACTTCAATATTTTCATCGAAGACATGGTTTAAAGCCTTGCAAATTCCATGTTTTCTTTGAGTTTTTTAAAGCCTGCCCGCTTCACTGGAGAGTTGCCATACAATTTAAGAAATTCATTAAATTCCATGTTTTCCCAGTCTTTTCTTCCCATTTCAAGAACGTGCCGGGGGGGATGAAAGTCGCGAATAGCAGTAATTTTCACTTTTTTATTCCACGGGCAAACATCCTGGCAGATATCGCATCCAAAAATATAATCATTGAACCGGCCCATGTGCTGCAAGGGAATTTCACCTTTGTTTTCAATGGTTTGATAAGAAATACAGCGGCTGGCATCAATTACCCGCGGCTCAGTAATAGCCCCTGTAGGACAAGCCCAGACACAACGCGTGCACGAGCCGCACATGTCATTGACCTCGTTGGCCTCAACGTCAACCTCCAGGTTACTGATGATTTCCCCGATAAAAACAAAAGAACCGTGCCTGGGAGAAATGAACATTGAATTCTTGCCAATCCAACCCAAACCGGCTTTCACGGCCCATGCTTTATCGAGTACCGGGGCAGAATCTACAAATACTCTCCCGTCAACTGCCGCGATTTCTTTATCTATAAAATCGAGGAGCAGATGTAATCTCCTTTTCAAAACCCTATGATAATCCCTCCCATAAGCATATTTACTTATCTTGTAAGTGTCTTCCGGCTGTTCTTCGGGAGGATAATAATTCATAATAACAGAAATAACCGATTTGGACCCGGGTACAAGTTTCCCCGGGTTGACCCGCTTGTCGAAGTATTTTTCCATGTACTTCATCGAGCCATTATAACCTTTTTTCAGCCATTCTCTTAATTTCCCGGCATCTTCCTTAAGATATCCGGCTTTCGAAAATCCACAATCATCAAAGCCCAGTTCAAGAGCTTTGTTTTTAATCCTGTCCTTGTAATCCCGCGAATATTTAATCATGATTAAAGTAGTCCTAAATCGAGCATTGCTTCTTCCGACATCATTTCTTTATCCCAAGGAGGATCGAAAGTTAGTTCAACTTCAACATCGTTAATACCCTTTACCATTTTTACTTTTTCAGTTACATCCCTAAGTAAATCATCTGCCATTGGACAATTAGGGGCAGTCAGGGTCATGGTTATTTTAACATTATTTTTATCATCCACATCAATCTCGTAAACCAACCCGAGATCATAAACATTCACGGGAATCTCCGGGTCGAAAACAGTCTTTAACATCTTGACTATTTTTGCCTGCAAATCCAATATATTATTTTGATTATCTGTCATTTCCTGAAGTTTTAAAATCTAAACATGAATATCATGAAGTTTTTGTTTTGGCATCCCACGCGATAGCATATAGTTTAATTTGTTTAATCATGGCCAACAGACCGTTTGAACGTGTTGGTGAAAGATTTTGACGTAATCCAATCTCATCAATAAAAAACATATCTGCATCTTTTATTTCTGCCGGTGAACGATCATTCAGAACCTTTAAAAGCAATGCAATTATACCTTTGGTAATTATGGCATCACTATCGGCCGTGAAATGTATTTTCCCGTTCTGAAAGGATGCATGAAGCCAGACTCTTGATTGGCATCCGCTGATCAGGTTCTTTTCTGTCCTGTGTTCCTGAGCAATTTCAGGAATTTCCCTGCTCATTTCAATTAGATAATTATACTTGTCGAGCCATTCATCAAAAACAGAAAATTCTTCAATAATATCTTTTTGTACTTCATTTATACTTTTCACGATCTATTTATCTTTTAACAATTACAAATATCAGCGAAACATTTTCACTACTTTTTGCAATCCTTCAATGAAAACGTCAATTTCTTCTCTGGTATTGTACATGGCAAGAGAAGCCCTCATGGTGCCTTCAATGTCAAAATGGTCCATTACAGGCTGATTACAATGGGTGCCTGTACGTATCGCTATACCCAATTTGTCAATAACCATACCAGCATCGTAAGGATGTATCCCATCCAGCAAAAAAGAAAAAGTTGCAATTTTTTCAGGTGCCTGACCATAAATCCGAAGCCCTTCAATTTCATTCAATCTCTTTGTCGCGTATACAAGCAGATCATTCTCATGTTCCCTTATGTTATTTAAACCCATCCCGGATATATACCTTATGGACTCAGCAAGCCCGACAGCACCGATATAATTGGTGGTACCGGCCTCGAATTTGAAGGGTAATTCATTATAGGTAGTATTTTCAAATTTCACGCAATCGACCATGTCGCCACCTCCCTGGTAAGGTGGCATCTCGTAAATCCATTTCTCTTTACCATATAGCACGCCCACGCCATTAGGCCCGTATATTTTATGACCTGAAAAGACGTAAAAATCACAGTCCAAATCCTGCACGTCAACATCTATATGTTGCACGGCCTGAGCACCATCCACGAGAACGGGAACATCATGCTGATGTGCAATCTCAATGATTCTTTTTACCGGGTTAATGGTTCCCAGGGAATTGGACACGTGAGAGACTGCAATTATTTTAGTTTTACCGGTAATGCGTGCTTCAAGACTATCTATTTCCAGCACACCCTGGTCATTGAAGGGCAATACTTTGAGTTTAGCTTTCCTGCGCTGGCACATCATCTGCCAGGGAACGATATTGGCATGATGTTCCATCTCAGTAATAAGCACTTCATCTCCCTCGTGCACGTATTGCTCACCAAAGGAAAAAGCGATGGCATTTATTGAACCCGTGGTGCCACTTGTGAAAATAATTTCTCTCGGGTATTTCGCGTTAATAAACTCCTGAATGGTGATTCGTGCATTTTCGTACCGTTCTGTCATTTGTTCACTCAGGTAATGAACACCCCTGTGAATACTGCTATTCTCCAGCGAGTATAATTTGGTAATAGCATCAACTACCCTGTATGGCTTTTGCGTGGTAGCCCCATTATCAAAATAAATCAAAGGTTTATCGTACACCTTCCTTTCAAGGATAGGAAAATCAGCCCTGATACTATTGATATTGATACTCACGATAATGTTTTTTAAAGTTTAACCACACTGCATGGAACAATTATTACAACGCGCCAATTCGCCGCGTAATCTTTTATTTACCAATTCACTGATTCTTTGCCGCAGTGCCTCAACCTTAATTTGAGAGATGATTTCATGTGTGAAGGCATTCATCATCAATAATTTTGCTTCTTTTTTATTGATTCCCCGGGACTGCAGGTAGAAAAGTGCATTTGTATCAAGTTGACCCACGGTGGCCCCATGACTACATTTCACATCGTCGGCATATATTTCCAATTGAGGTTTTGTTCTTACCCTGGCATCATCTGTTAATAACAGGTTACTGCTTCGCTGGTATGCTGCAGTTTTTTGAGCGTCTTTATGCACGTGAATCTTGCCGCTGAAAACGCCAGTTGAAAAATCATCAAGCACTCCCTTGTACAACTGGTTGCTGGTACAGTTTGGGTAGAGATGACCGATATTGGTATAATTATCCACGTGCTGTCCCTGATCTGTGAGAAAAAGCCCGAATGAATTATTGTGAGCACCTGTTCCGTTAATATTTACTTCCAAATTATTCCGGATGGTACCCCCGTGAAGTGTAATCACGTTATGAGTCACACTACTGTCTTTTTCCTGGTGGACAAAACCATTGATTACCTGCGCGGAGCCGTTGTGTTCATTTTGTACTCTTGTTGAATCAAAAACCGCGTTATCGCCAACGAATATCTCGGTAACAGAATTGGTTAAAAACCTTGGAGAAGACAGGGTGTGATCACAAATAACAAGGTTAAGCTGGCTATTTTTGTCAACGATATAAAGATTCCGGTGCTGCACGAGTTCTGCTTCGTCAGATAAAAGGAGATTCACGATTTGAACAGGCTTGTTGCCGGATGCATTCTCGGGCACGTGAATAAAAACTCCATCCTGGGCAAAAGCTGTATTCAGGGCAGCGAAACTATCCGGGTGAGCCCCGGTATATTTCCCGTAGTGTTTTTCAAAGAGGGAAGGGAATTCCCTGGCTGCTGCTCCAAGGCTACCCGCGATGACCCCACCGGGTAATTCTTTCAATGGCTTTTCCCTGTCATAATAAAAGCCATTCAGTAATAATATCATGTCTGTATCTAACTCGGGAATATCACAACGAAACATATCGTTAATGTCAAAAGTGATATCGCGAGGTTCGAGAAATTTCTTTAAATTCTGATTAAAAAGCGGTTCCAGGAAGGTATACTTGTATTTTTCATCTTTTTTCCCCGGGAATCCAGACTTGACGAAGGCTGCCATGGCATCTTCCCGGTACCTGTTTATCACCTCGGATGAGCTCTTTTTCAAGACTTCGAGATTCGATTTAAACAACCCGGTATAAATATCATTAATATTCTCTTTCTGGGTAATGGTTTCCATTTACTTTAGGTTTCCTGTTTCAAATTTCGTCTACTAGTTCTTCCTTAATCCACTCGTATCCTTTTTCCTCTAGTTGGATTGCCAATTCTTTGCCTGCAGTTTTCACGATTTTACCCTTGTACAACACGTGGACAAAATCAGGAACAATATAGTTCAGCAATCTTTGATAATGGGTGATAACAATGGTCGCGTTACTTGGTTTTCGGAGCAAGTTCACACCATTGGCCACTATTCGGAGCGCATCAATATCCAGGCCAGAATCTGTTTCATCCAAAATCGATAATTTTGGTTCGAGCAGGGCCATTTGAAAAATCTCGTTTTTCTTTTTCTCCCCGCCCGAGAAACCTTCATTTACCGAACGGCTGGTAAGTGCTGTATCAATACCTACTATTTCCTTTTTTTCTCTCATTTTTTTTAGAAACTCTGAGGAGCTTAATGGTTCAAGGTTTTGATGTTTTCTTTGCTCGTTCAAGGCGGTTCGCATGAAATTCACCATGCTGACTCCAGGTATCTCAACAGGATACTGGAATCCCAGGAAAAGACCTTCCCTGGCCCTCTCATCGGGTTCCATGTCAAGCAGGCTTTTACCCTGGAAAAGAATCTCTCCCCCGGTTACATCGAAAAAGTCTCTTCCAGCTATAGCGCCTGCAAGAGTACTCTTACCTGAACCATTCGGACCCATGATCGCGTGTATCTCACCGGGATTCACCTTCAGATTCAGGCCCGTAATAATCTCCTTACCTTCTACTTCAACTTTTAAATTCTTTATTTCAAGCATTTTATCTCGTGTTCTTAATTATTTAACCTACACTACCTTCTAACGAAACCTGTAATAATTTTTGAGCTTCAACCGCGAATTCCATGGGTAATTGGTTCAACACCTCGCGAGCATATCCATTCACTATTAACCCGATGGCATCTTCGGTAGAAATTCCCCTTTGATTACAATAAAAAATCTGATCTTCTCCGATCTTTGAAGTTGTTGCTTCATGCTCGACTACAGAAGACTGGTTGTCTACTTCAATATAAGGAAAAGTATGCGCACCACATTTATCACCAAGTAACAGCGAATCGCATTGACTGAAATTCCGGCTGCCTCGTGCATTCTTAAGCACTTTTACCAATCCGCGATAACTATTGTCGCTATACCCTGCAGATATTCCTTTTGAAATAATAGTTGATCGGGTGTTTTTACCAATATGCATCATTTTCGTTCCGGTATCGGCTTGCTGATAATTATTGGTTACAGCCACTGAATAAAACTCGGCAATAGAATTATCCCCCCTTAGAATGCAACTCGGGTATTTCCAGGTAATCGCTGAACCTGTTTCTACCTGTGTCCAGGATATTTTGGAACTCTCACCCCTGCACATTCCCCTTTTGGTAACAAAATTATAAATGCCACCTTTCCCGTGCTTATCACCCGGGTACCAATTTTGCACGGTCGAGTACTTTACTTCAGCCCTATCCAGGGCCATAATTTCAACAACTGCTGCATGTAGTTGATTCTCGTCTCTCATAGGCGCCGTGCAGCCTTCCAGGTAACTCACGTAACTATCGTCTTCTGCCACTATAAGCGTACGCTCGAATTGCCCTGTATTGGCAGCGTTAATACGAAAGTAAGTAGACAACTCCATTGGGCATCTTACCCCCTTGGGAATAAAACAGAAAGAACCGTCACTAAAAACAGCGGAATTGAGTGCAGCGAAGAAATTATCAGTATAGGGTACCACGGAACCCAGGTATTTTTTGACCAAATCCGGGTATTCCTTTATTGCCTCATTCATGGAGCAAAAAATAATTCCCAACTCCGCGAGGGTTTCCTTAAAGGTTGTTTTTACCGACACGCTATCCATCACTGCATCAACAGCAACTCCTGTTAGCCTTTTTTGTTCATCCAGGGAAATTCCAAGTTTATTAAAAGTATCCCGTAACTCGGGATCCACATCATCCAGGCTCTCGGGTCTGATCTTTTGCTTGGGTGCCGCGTAATATATCATATCCTGGTAATCAATACCAGGGATTTTTAAATGTGCCCACCGGGGCATTTTCATAGTTTTCCAATGATTATATGCCTTTATTCTCCATTCCAGCATCCACGATGGCTCATTCTTTTTTTCAGAAATCAACCTGACTACATCCTCGTTCAACCCTTTCGGAAGCACATCAAGCTCTAAATCCGTGTAAAACCCGTACTTGTATTCCCCACTCGTTACTTGATCTAATATTTTATCCTGTTCTTTTGCCATAGCTACAAATGTAACAATATTCAATAATTCTGAGTTCGCGAATCGCTTTATTTAGATTAATTACAAATAATGCAAATATACTTAAACAACTCGAACCAGACATATAAATTGTGTATTTTCTTCAATAAACAATAGAAATGGAATTCAATAACGGGAAACCTTTTAATTTTTCTTAATACTTTTGTATTATGTATTACATGCATCAATCATAATATATATGCCAGGTAACAAAAAGAAACTCACGCCTATCAGCGACCTTGGAGAATTTGGTCTCATCAGGCAACTCACGAGAAACATCAAGGTAAAACATAAAACCACGATATTGGGGGTTGGTGATGATGCAGCTATCCTGGGGACGGGTAAAAAGAAGATGCTCTTGACCACGGATTTATTAACAGAAGGTATTCATTTTAACCTGGTATATACTCCACTAAAACACCTGGGGTATAAATCGGTAGTAGTGAATCTTTCCGATATATATGCCATGAATGGAATTCCCTCTCAAATTACTGTCTCGATAGCTATCTCGGCCAAGTTCGCCGTGGAACATATCGAGGAAATCTACGAGGGAATTTCCCTGGCGTGTGATAAATACAATGTTGATCTGGTGGGTGGTGATTCTACCTCTTCATTAACCGGTTTAACAATAAGCGTGACTGCTCTCGGTGAAGCGCCCGAAAAGACAATTACATGCAGAAATACATCGAAGCCGAATGATCTCATTTGTGTTTCGGGAGATTTGGGAGCCGCCTACCTGGGTTTACAAATACTGGAAAGAGAAAAAAAAATATTCATGGAAAGCGAGGGTATTCAACCGCGACTGGAAGGATATGATTATGTAATTCAACGTCAACTTAAACCGGAAGCCAGGGGCGATATTGTTCAGTTATTGAACGAGAAGGAAATTGTCCCCACCGCCATGATTGATGTCTCTGACGGGCTTTCATCGGATTTATTGCACGTTTGCAGTCAATCTGGCACGGGGTGCAAAATTTATCAGGAAAAGATACCCGTCGCGAAAGACGCGGAGAAAGTAGCGAACGAATTACATATTGATCCGGTTACATGCGCCCTCAACGGGGGTGAAGATTACGAATTGCTGTTTACCATAAACCAGAATGATTATGATAAAATAAAAGAAGATAAGAAGATAAAAGTAATTGGTCACATGACACCAAGGGATCAATCTGTCAACATAATAACCCTGGAAGGAAATGTTATTCCTATCAGGGCGCAAGGTTGGAACCCGTTACAATAGATCATTCCACCGCGTTGCCGGCTTCATCAATGGTACCACTCACGATTCCTCTTTTCGAGTCCCGGATAAAATTGATAATCTCGACTTGTTCGGGAGAAGATTCAAAATTATCCTGAATGTATTCCAGTGCCTGTGTAGTATTTCTTCCTTTTGAATAGATAACGCGGTAAATATTATGAATTTGCTCTATTTGTTCCTGACTAAATCCCTTTCGCCTCAAACCTATCGAGTTTAACCCCATGTATCGCAGAGGCTCCCTGCCTACCAGTACATAAGGTGGTATATCTTTCGACACTTTTGATCCACCTTGGATCATAACATTTTTTCCAAGACGAACGAACTGATGCACTAAACTCCCCGGGCTCAAAATCGCGAAATCTTCCATTTCAACTTCTCCTGCTGTACCGGCATAGCTACCCATGATGCAATAGTTTCCAATAATACAATCATGAGCCACGTGAACGTAAGACATAATTAGACAGTTACTGCCAATCAATGTTTTACCCTTCGCGTTTGTTCCACGGTTCACGGTAACATACTCCCGAATGGTAGTGTTATCACCAATTTCAGCGGTTGTAATCTCTCCCTTGAATTTAAGGTCTTGGGGAATACCGGCAATTACCGCACCGGGAAAAATGTGACAGTTTTTGCCGATTCTCGCACCATTCATTAAAACTGCATTCGGCTCGATAACAGTATTATCACCAATAACTACATCTTTTTCGATAGTAACAAAAGGCGCGATAGAAACATTCTCACCAATTTTCGCATCAGGATGGACATTCGCCAGTGAATCATTCATCTATCTCTTATTTTACAGAATTTTTAACTTCTTTTATACTTTCTTCCGGCTTTTTTGCAAGCTGTGCCATGAATTCTCCTTCAATAACCATGGTATTCCCTACAAAGGCCTGTCCCCTGGTAATAGCAATACCGCGTTTTATTTCTTCCGTGAGACGCATACGAATATTCAGGGTATCACCAGGTACAACTTTTCTCTTGAATTTGACATTTTCTATTTTAAGAAAATACGTGAGATAATTCTCAGGATCAGGAACGAAACTTGTTAACAGGACGGCGCCAACCTGTGCCATGGCTTCTACTTGCAATACACCTGGCATCACGGGCTCTTCAGGGAAATGGCCCATGAAAAAAGCTTCGTTCATGGTCACGTTTTTAATTCCATGAACTTCCCACTCGTCCATGAAGGTAATTTTATCTACCAGCAGGAAGGGGGCACGATGAGGAAGCCGTCTCATTATCTCGTTTACATCAAAAAGAGGTGCTTGTGCTGGATCGTAAAAAGGAGGTTTTGGTTTTGTTGTTTCCTTTTTTATCATTTTCCGGATAATCCTCGCTAATTCAGTATTGGCATGATGCCCCGGTCTCTTTGCCACGACTTTACCCAGTATGGGTTTTCCAATCAGTGTTAAATCACCTATTAAATCGAGTAGTTTGTGCCTTGCCGGTTCGTTGGGAAAATGAATCTCAATATTATTCAATATGCCTTCAGGTTTCACGGTTACCCTTGGTTTATTAAACAGTTGAGATAATCTGTCCAGTTCTTCCTGCTCCACTTTCCGATCCATGATAACAATCGCGTTATCCAGATCCCCTCCTTTGATCAGATTATGTTTCAAGAGCACTTCCAACTCGTGAAGAAAAACAAAAGTACGTGAAGGTGCCACTTCTTTTTCAAATTCCTCGAGAGAATCCAGGGTAGCATATTGATTACCTAATACTTTTGAATTATAATCGATTAAAACCTCGATGCTCAACTTGTCGTCCGGGTAAATTGCAATTTCGATTCCCTTTTCAGGTTCCTCATACACGATTTTTTCTTCTACCCGGTAATAGTCTTTTTCCTTATCTTGTTCAAGCACCCCGGCATCTTTAAGGGCTTCCACGTAATAATAGGAACTACCATCGAGTATAGGAGCCTCCGGGCCACTTAATTCGATGAGCACATTATCGATTTCCATGCCTGTAAGGGAAGCCATCACGTGTTCAATGGTAGCTACTTTCACACCATTTTTTTCCAGGGTCGTGCCACGAGATGTCTCGGTTACTAAATCCACTATGGCATGAATAACAGGTTTTTCGGGTAAATCGACACGCTGAAAAACAATTCCATGATCCACATCCGCGGGTTTCATGGTTAATTCTACATCAATTCCTGTATGTAAGCCCTTTCCTTTTAAAGTAAAAGGTTTTTGTATGGTCCGTTGATTTTTCAATTTTCTGTATGTTAAAATAATAAAAGATATTTTGACGTCCCGAAGATACGAAAATCATTCTTTCAACAAAACACAAATTTTAAACGAATACATAAATACGACTGTAAGAATTCGCTAATTCTGGTTTTTTTCAAGAAGAAAATAAATCACTGTAAATCTATCAATGGTATCCGATTAAAAATCGGATTGTTTATTTTGCCCTCATGCCGGGCGGGCATTTACTTTTTTCCTTCAGGTGAAAAAAGTAAACCAAAAAACCCGTTGCTACCGGAAAATTCCCTAAAACTTTTATATTTATTCTTCAAAGCCAATAATAATACAGCGTTTTTAATTTCATTCAAAATTTATCCGGTTAGTAGTGTAAATCTATATAATCTTTTAGTGGTTTCAAGAAAATTCTAATTTCTTCGTTATGCTTCTAACTTGAATCCTTCTATGAGCTACTTTAAAAAAATATTACGTCCGCCGAAGAGACACTATTTATTCTTTTTCAATTCTTCGATTTCTTTTTCCATCCTGTTTATCTGACGCCATAAATCAGGCAATTTTTGATGTATTGCCATTGCTCTTCGTTCGTTCTGAATTTTTTGTGCAGGGGAACCTAACAAGATCACACCCTCCTCTTTCACGGAACCTGCAACTCCGGCTTGTGCACCAATTTTTACCTCGTCTGCAATTGAAATATGACCGGATATTCCAACCTGACCGCCAAACTGGCAATTTTTACCTATTTTGGTAGATCCACTGATTCCCACCTGGGCAGCAAAAGCAGTATTTTCTCCAATTTCAACATTATGTGCCACCTGAATAAGGTTATCCAGTTTCACACCCTTTCGTATAATGGTTGAACCAATAGTAGCCCGGTCAATAGAACAGTTCGAACCGATTTCCACATTATCCTCGATAATCACGTTACCTACCTGAGGAATTTTCTTGTAGTTTTTGTCATCCTGGGGAGCAAAACCAAATCCATCTGAACCAATAATTGTTCCGGCATGGATTATACAATTTGCCCCGATTTTACAACCATGGTAAATCTTCACACCGGGATATAAAATTGTCTTTTCTCCTATTTCAACATTTTCTCCAATGTAAACCTGGGGGTATACTTTCACATTATTACCCAAAACTGCATTTTGGTCAATGCAGGCAAAAGGTCCCAGGTAAATATCCTTACCCAGTTTAGCTGATTTATCGACACTGCTTTTTTCATCGATACCTGCTTTCTGCAAGCGATGCTGATTGTATAATTCAAGCAGTGCAGCAAATGACCTGTACGCGTCATCTACTCTTACCAGCGTTGTTTTTACCGGCCTGTCAAGTTGAAGACCCCTGTTAATTAACACGATAGAAGCATCAGTCTCGTATATATATTTCGTGTATTTCGGGTTGGCCAGAAAAGCCAGGGTCCCGGGTTTACCTTCCTCGATCCTGGATATATTATTAACCTTGACTTCGTGGTTTCCTTCAACCTCTCCCTGGAGGTAATCGGCTATCATTTTTGCAGTGAATTCCATATTATAAAAATTAGTTCGTGAACGTATTAAAAAATCTCATTTATATTTGTGCCCTTGGGATAACACAGGTAATACTTTCTTACTACTTTTGATAAAACTGATATATTCAACATATCACTCGCGTCGGCAATATCATAAATAGCACCATCTTTAAACAATATCTTGATCTTATCATCTTCTGCACTATACGCGTTATTGGATATAGATTCCGTGAAAACGAAATAACGGGCAGTTGATTCATCGAATCCCAGTTGATCTTGTACGATCTTTTTCACGCTATTTACCTGATCTGCTTCAAAAGGTTCATACCTGAAGACGATTTTGTATAAATTCCGATTCGTGAGTCCGTTACTTAAATAAGAAAGGGCCTTGTCAGAATGATGAGACCAAATCTTGGCAGATGTTAATATATCATTATCATCCAGTTGAATGAAATTATCTATCACTTTTTCACGCGGGAATGGTGATTGATCGTTTTTCAGATGTTCATGATCAATATCATTATACAAGAAATAACCCAGGGCAGGCGTGCAGAATAACTCCTTCCCCTCGGCAGCCATTTCCTTGGCGCGACTAAGCGTATTGACCAGAATTTTCTCGGCAGCAATAACTGTTTTATGAAGATAAACCTGCCAGTACATTAATCTTCTGGCTATTAAAAATTTCTCGATAGAATATATTCCCTTGGATTCAATAACAAGATCATCATCCACCACGTTCAGCATTTTGATGATCCTGTCAGAACCAATTACACCCTCTGTTACCCCAGTGAAAAAGCTATCCCTGCGAAGATAATCGAGCCGGTCCATGTCTAATTGGCTAGAGACTAACTGGTGCAGGAATTTCTTTTTATACTTGTTCCTGAAAATACAAATGGCCAACAATAATCGTCCATCAAATTGGCTATTCAGGTAGTCCATGAGAATCTCAGATAGAATCTCATGATTCAGTTTGCTGATAATGCTATGTTCAAGTGCATGGGAAAAAGGACCATGCCCAATATCATGAAGAAGAATAGCAATCTTAACGGCCTCTTCTTCTTCCGGGGTCACGGGGTGTCCTTTCGACCGAATGATATTAATAGCTTGATCCATCAGGTAAACTGCACCCAGGGCATGCTGAAACCGCGTGTGATTGGCACCCGGGTAAACGAAATTCGTAAGTCCAAGCTGCCGTATTCTTCTCAACCTCTGGAATACAGGATGTTCAATTAAATCAAATAAAAGCTGAGAGTTTATGGTAATGAATCCATAAACCGGATCATTTATTATTTTTTTATATGTTTTTCCTGTTCTCAAATAGTTTATAATTAAAATTTAATGTGAGAAGTAACATGACAAAGATGGCAAAAATATCTCTTTCTTTCCACAGGATAAGCTAAACTAAACAGTTTTTTCCCGGATTTAAATGAAAAAATCACTTTTTAACACAATATATATATTTAATTTTCAGTAGTATTTTTGAATGTCAATGATATTTATTAATTTTGCAGCCTGAAAGAAGGGTTGAAAGAACATGAAAAGGGGACATAGTCCCCTATTTTATTGGAACTATGATTGAAGAGAAAACAATAGAAGGCATCTTACAAACGCTGAAAGAACGAATGGGTTTTTTCGTGGTGAATGTATCTGTTGATAGAAAGAATAAAATTCGCGTGTTGATTGATAAGCCCGGGGGAATACGTGTTGATGATTGTGTTCTGGTGAGCAGGGAAATTGAAAGTATGCTTGACCGCGAGGAGGAGGATTTTGAACTGGAAGTTTCATCTCCTGGTTTAAACCAGCCTTTCAGGGTCCAGGAGCAGTATAATAAAAACTTAGGCAGGAAGGTTGAGGTCGTTTTACACGACGGGGAGAAGTACCAGGGTGTTCTTACTGATGTCACCGGAGAAGATATAGAACTGGAAACGGAAAATAGAGTAAACGTGCCGGGAAAGAAAAAGAAAGCAACTGAAATGAAAAAAATCAGGATGCGGTATGATGATATTAAAACAACGAGAATTGTAATCAATTTCAAGTAAATAATTCGTGAAACAGTTATTGAAAAATCATCACGTGTTTTTAATTGAGTAATGATAATTTAAATGGTAAGTTTAACTTCGCCGAGCCCTTCAGGTTTCGCGAAGGTTGTTAAATAATAAAATATAAACGAGTGAAATGGATAATTTAAGTCTTATTGACACCTTTTCGGAATTCAAGGAATTAAAGAACATCGACAGGGCAACCATGATGAGTGTTCTTGAAGATGTTTTCAGGAGCATGCTCGAGAAAAAATTTGGTACTGCCGATAACTTCGATATAATTATCAACATAGACAAGGGTGATTTCGAGATTTGGAGAAACAGGGAAGTGGTTGATGATGATGAAATTGAAGATCCAAACATGCAAATTCCCCTCTCAGAAGCAAAAAAGATTGATGATGATTATGAAGTGGGAGAGGACGTTACAGACGAGGTTAAATTAATTGATTTTGGTAGAAGAGCCATTCTTGCCTTAAGACAGAACCTGACTTCACGGATAATGGAACTGGAAAAAAATAATATATTCGCCAAATACAAGGATCGGATCGGTGAAATTGTAACCGGCGAAGTATACCAGGTCTGGAAAAAAGAAATACTTATTCTTGATGATGAGGGTAACGAACTGATTCTGCCAAAGGTAGAACAAATCCCTTCAGACTATTTCAGGAAAGGTGATACAATCAGGGCCGTTGTGATAAGAGTAGAAATGAGAAATAATAATCCCCTGATTATTCTGTCCAGAACCTCGCCCATATTCCTTGAAAGATTATTCGAACTTGAAGTACCAGAGATTTTCGATGGTTTGATTACTATAAAGAAAATCGTGAGGGTACCGGGAGAAAGGGCAAAAGTTGCTGTTGAGTCTTATGATGAGAGAATTGACCCGGTTGGTGCATGCGTTGGTATGAAAGGAGCGCGCATACACGGTATTGTCAGGGAACTCAAGAATGAGAATATTGATGTAATTAATTTTACCAACAACACGCAGCTTTTCATTACGAGGGCACTGAGCCCGGCAAAAGTTAACTCGATCAAGCTCAACGAGGAAGAAAAGCAGGCAGAAGTATTTCTCGAACCCAAGGAAGTGAGTCTGGCTATTGGCAAGGGAGGATTGAACATTCGCTTAGCCAGTCAGTTAACAGGTTACGAGATAGATGTTTACAGGGAAACTGATACCGAGGATGACGAAGATGTTAACCTGGAAGAATTCGCTGATGAAATTGAAGGATGGGTCATCGATGAATTTAAGGCAATTGGTTGTGATACAGCCAAATCTGTGCTTGAACTCCCTATACCTGAACTCGTTAAGCGTACTGATCTGGAAGAAGAAACAATAAAAGAAGTCATTAAAATATTAAAAGAAGAATTTGAATAATTAGTAACATTATATAATAATTTTCGATTCTTCGGGTTTTGAATTTAATTTAGGAAGTTTTATATGCCAGCAAACAAAGCAGTGCGATTAAGTAAACTAGCAAGAGAGTTTAACGTGGGTATTTCCACCATTATTGACTTTCTTGGCAAGAAGGGAATTAATATTGATGCCAACCCCAACGCCAAGGTGTCCCCCGAGGTATACGAAATTCTCATGAAGGAATATAGCTCTGAAAAATCAGCCAAGGCTGAATCCGAGAAGCTGAATCTCAGAAACCTGCGTTCGTCAAAAGGAGAATCTGTATCTATTACCGATATTGAAGAAATTGAAGAAGAACCGGAGCCGGAAGAAGCTGATTCTGATGATGAACTTATCATTAAAGATACCAGTCTTACCCGCCAGGTAAAAGAAGAACCCGAGGAAAAACCCAGTGCAGGCCAACCCAAGGTATTGGGCAAAATAGACCTGGATGATCTGACAAAAAAGAAGAAAAAAGTAGAACTGGAAAAAATAGAAGATAAGAAAGAACAAGAAGTTAAAGAAATTAAAGAAGAGAAAGAAGAAGAAAAGGAAGAAGTTAAACCGCCGGTGGCTAACCAGAAAGAAAACACAAAAGTAGAAATACCTGAGTTGCCTGAAGAAGAGCCTGAAATAACTGAAATAACCGATCCCGATAAAGAACTTAAAGTGTTAGGTAAAATAGATCTTGCCTCCCTTAACCAGAAAACAAGACCTGCTAAAAAAACACAAGCAGAAAAAGAAGCGGAAAGGAAAAAGAAACAAAAATCGGAAAAGGAAAAAGAAACAAAAGAGGTTGAAAGTACCTCGGAAAAGGAAGTTGAAGAGATTAAAGAGGCACCTAAAGAAGAAGAAAGAAAAGAAGAAGAAACCAAAGAAGTCAAATTGGAAAAAAAGAAGGAGGAAGAAAACTTCATCCGCTCCAAGGTACAGAAATTAACAGGGCCCACGGTTGTGGGCAAAATCGATCTTCCCGAGAAACAAGAGAAGAAGAAACCGGTGGCCTCCTCCAGTGATAAGACTGCTGATAGAGGAAAGAAAAAGAAAAGAAGAAGGATTAAAGTTGATAAGGTTGATGTTGATGATAAGAAAAAAGAAACAGTAACTGAAGATACTTCAAGAAAAAAGGATAAAAAGAAAAGAAAAGCACGCAGGCCTGAAATCAGCGAAGAAGATATCCAAAAACAAGTAAAAGAAACGCTGGCCAGACTTACAACCAAGGGTAAATCAAAAGGTTCGAAGTACAGGAGAGAAAAGAGAGATGCTATTAATCAAAAGTATAAAGAGGAGCAGGAAAAAATACAGGCCGAAAAGAACGTGCTTAAGGTTACCGAGTTTGTTTCTGTAAATGAGCTTGCTTCCATGATGAGCGTTCCAGTGACAAATATTATCCAAACATGTATGAGCCTGGGTTTAATGGTTTCTATAAATCAGCGTCTGGATGCCGAAACCATGGCCCTTGTAGCTGACGAGTTCAATTACAAGGTAGAGTTCGTGAGTGCCGATTTACAGGAAGAAATTGAAGAAGAGGAGGACAGCCTGGAAGATATGCATCACAGGCCACCTATTGTCACGGTGATGGGACATGTAGACCATGGAAAAACCAAGCTTCTTGACTACGTGCGCCATGCCAATGTAATTGCCGGTGAGGCCGGTGGAATTACCCAGCACATCGGTGCATATGGGGTAGAACTTGATGATGGAAGGCAAATTACTTTCCTGGATACACCGGGTCATGAGGCATTTACTGCCATGAGAGCAAGGGGTGCACAGATAACCGACGTGGCCATTATCGTGGTTGCCGCCGATGATGGGGTGATGCCTCAAACAGTGGAGGCCATAAACCACGCCCACGCCGCTGGTGTTCCAATCGTGTTCGCGATAAACAAGATTGATAAACCAACAGCCAATCCTGAAAAAATCAAGGAAGAACTGGCCAATATGAATTTCCTGGTAGAAGACTGGGGTGGTAAATACCAGTCGCAGGAAATCTCAGCAAAGTCAGGAATTAATATCGAGGAATTGCTGGAAAAGGTACTCCTCGAGGCAGAATTACTTGAATTGAAAGCCAATCCAAATAAGAGGGCGAATGGAGTAGTTATTGAATCAACCCTCGACAGGGGACGGGGCTACGTGGCAACATTGCTGGTCGAGTCCGGAACCCTTAAACATGGTGACGTGATCCTGGCAGGCACTCACTATGGACACGTGAAAGCCATGTTTAACGAACGGGGCCATAAGGTAGAAGATGCCGGTCCGGCACATCCGGTACAGATACTCGGTTTGAACGGGGCGCCTCAGGCAGGCGATCGTTTCAACGTCATGGAAAACGACCGCGAAGCTAAGGAAATAGCCAACAAACGTGAACAATTATTACGTGAACAGGGCCTGAGAACACAAAAACATATTACACTTGATGAAATTGGCAGAAGAATTGCCATTGGAAACTTTCAGGAACTTAATATTATCGTGAAAGGTGACGTGGACGGTTCCATCGAGGCTCTCTCGGATAGTTTGATTAAACTGTCTACCAATGAAATACAGGTTAACGTGATCCACAAGGCAGTGGGTGCTATAACTGAAACCGATGTGATGCTGGCAGCTGCTTCCAACGCGATTATTGTAGGGTTTCAGGTACGCCCCAGCATGGGTGCACGCAGGCTCGCCGAGAAGGAAGAAATCGACATTCGCCTGTACAGCATTATTTACGATGCTATCAATGAGATAAAAGATGCCATGGAAGGCATGTTGTCCCCGGATATCAAGGAAGAAATCGTGGCTACTCTCGAGGTAAGAGATGTATTTAAAATAACAAAAGTGGGAACCATTGCAGGTTGCATGGTAAAAGAAGGAAAAATACATCGCAATACAAAAGTGAGGATTATCCGTGATGGTATAGTGATTTATACTGGTGAACTCGGTTCACTGAAAAGGTTCAAAGACGACGTGAAAGAGGTACAATCGGGTTACGAATGTGGTTTGAACGTTGCCAATTTTAATGATATTAAGGTAGGAGATATCATCGAGGGTTACAAGGAAGTAGAGGTAAAGAAGAAACTATAAGTAATTTAATTGACAAGTAGATAAAAAAAACCGGGTTCATTAACTGACCCCGGTTTTTTTACCTGCATAATATTATTTTACTTTATTCACGTGATGCTCATTTCATTCGGTTCAATTGTCAGGCAAAATCCGCGAAATTAATTTTTTCACAGGTTTCGCCGGGCTCTGAAAATCAATGGACACGTGTGAATTATCTTTTGCTATGAATTAATCAAATCTTCATATCCTTTGGCATCAAGCAGTTCATCAATGGATGCCATATCCGCGATTTCGATTTTAATCATCCAGCCGTCACCGTACGGATCCTTGTTAACAATGTCAGGTGAATCTTCCAGTTTAGGGTTCACTTCAATAACTTTACCGGTAACGGGCATAAACATGTCAGAAACAGTTTTTACCGCTTCAATCGTGCCAAATACTTCTTCTTTCTCGAGTGACTCACCCTCGGTTTCAATCTCGATAAATACAACATCACCCAACTCGTTCTGTGCATAATCCGTGATACCTACATAAGCTGTATTACCCTCGACCTTGATCCATTCGTGATCCTTTGTGTACTTTAAATCCTGAGGAATATTCATAATAATTCTTTTATGTGTTTATGATATGATTAATTAATTCAAATTTACAACTATTTTTCATGAATCAAAATCTTACGGTATTAAAGTAAACCGCACGCTAAAACCAACTTCCGTATTTGCACGGGGGTAATACAATGATACATAAGGTGTGTTAACATCCCTTCTAAAAAAAAGACGAAGGTTAAATTTATCGGACAACATGTAATCGGCGGAAAGATCAACGGTTATTTGCCTTTCACCGGATGATACATCTGGAGGAAATCCCTCGGTAAGTTTTCTCAGAATTGTAAGGTTATTCTTGATAGAAACATCCGCCCTCACGTTCAGATCGCTGCTAAATGAAGAAGTTCCACCACCTGTTGTGATATTTAATTCTACCTCGCTAAACCGGTAACCGGCCCCTATTACAAGTTCCCGGGTGAGTACCTCGGTAATTTGGTTATTGATAAGGCTTAGGGCAATGGTTCGGCTCCTTCGCATTTCTATCCTTGTAGTAAGACTATTCAGCCAGTTCATGTCAAATCCCAGTAATGGGCTGAATTGTTCATTAATTGAAACGGCAGCCACGTCAAATTCAGGAAACAGATTCATACTTACAGGATTCAGTGCATCAAATAACACATTCCCGAAATCCCTGTCCTGATCTTCCGGCGACAGGTTTCCATCCTGCAAACCGAAATATTCCGGGTTATTTGAAAATGCCCCGATGGAATATGTACTTCGATAAGCATGATTAACATTTACAGAACGCAGGTATTTCTTAATAAATTCAATGTTGGATAAACCATCGAAACGAACCTGCCAGTTTGGAAGCATCTTCATAATTGATGGAACCATATCCAATGATGCTTTTTGGGGGTCTGCGCCGCTATAAGCAGATAAAAACGCGGGCATCAACACTTCCTGGGATGTAGGTCCATAACCGAGACTGTAACCTGGCGGTGCCCCCATGAATTCCCCGGTTTCATTATCAATAAAGCCAGCATCGGGATCATATTGCGGATACAATCTTTCCAGGCTGGCACCTTGCCGATGGCTGACAATTTGCCTGTATAGTTTGAAATTATCGAAGGCCTCGGATTCATACTTATTATCAGGAGAGGGATTTTCAAACGCGGTTTTCAGGGTAATAGTCGACATACTAAAATTACCTGTAATCAGTTGTCCCTGGTCAAAAACATAATCCTCTGCTCCATAATCATAGAAATAATCTACACTTGAATTACGCGCGAATATCCGGTTCGCGTTGAGATCCACCGTAAATCCCTTGAAAGGTTCGAAACGGCCGCGGACCGTGAAGTTATCATTATAAGTAAGGGTATAAGGTTGTGTAACAAAGGAATCTTTACTCAACCATCCCTGACGGGCGACATGTTCACCGAAATCTTCATCTGTCCAGCCAGCAATAAAGGGCCAGCCCGGTGCCATGAATCCCCTGTTCATTCCAAGCATGTAGGTACTTTCGGTATAACCGGGAAGTATGGTACCATTGGTTTGTGAATAATCAACCGAGAGCCGTTTTAACCCGGTAAGCAAGCGGACTGAATTTTCAGCAATAAATATAAGCGGGTTTTCTCTTTTTTTAACTTGTCCCTCTACAACTACCCTCAAATTACGTAAGTCCTGATCGGGAATAACCCGGACCTTGTTCTCATTGATTACCTCCACGCTCAAGTTAACTTCATTCCCATTTTCATCATAAAATTTAACGGAAACATCTTCGGTTTTGAGTTTATGGAAAATAGATTTGGCATAACCGCCTGTCATGAAACGAATTTCATCTTCATATGTTACGGTTTTCATCTCCACTTCTTTTCTGCCTCTCGCGCTGGCCCGGGATTTATCTTCAATCCTCTTGATAAATCCAACTTTATTATAGAGGTTTTGCAGGTTTAGATTTCCATTCCCCTGCATTCTGTTAGAGTTATTGATAGTATTCCCTACTTCAATAAATAAATCTTCCCCGGTAACCTCATCCTGAATCCGGATTTCCGGGCTAACATCCCAGCCATAGCTTCCCTCGTACCTGGCAGTAGCAGTTACCCAGTTAAATAAAGGTATCTTGTTAATAGGTATATTGTAAGAGGCCCGCAAATTATGATAATAACTGGTTGTTCTTCCACCCTCGGAAAGATTATCCCATACCGAATCTTTCCAGGCCTCGTAGGTACTCCAGTAATTTTTATCGACCGCGCCATCGGGTTCATCAATAAGAGCAATATTGGTAGCTGAAAAATCAATTTTTAATGACCGTGTAAGATCGTATTTAACATCATAGTATCGATTCCACCTGAAATCTTTAAATATGGTTGAATCAATTTTGATTTGAACATTTTGGCCAACATCACTGTAAAGATTTTTCAACTTGGACTCGCGGTAGGTTCTGTCAAGATCCGTTCGAAATGAAAAACTCTGTGGCATGTAATAGAAGTTGAAATCTTTAATTATCTTGAGATAAGGGGAATTCAATGATTTCACCTTGCCCAGGGGTTGAACAGGCTTGGGTCTTGTCGTGAAGTTATAGGCTAACCCGCCACGGTAATTTACCTGGTTGTCATACTCTGTTTTAAAGTTCGACGCGTTCATCTCGTTGTAAGAATAGTCAGCAGACCAGTTTGAAATATCATAAAACCTGGGCTGATTCCTGGTTTGACCCTGTGGTCTCATGCTCACGTTAGTGAAGTTAAGACTTTTGCGGGTCACAACATCCTGCGCTACATCTTTAATTTCCTCTTTTTCAGCTCGTGTTTCAGCGTTTTGTAATGCTGCTTTCAGGGGTATATCGGGGTCGAGAGGATTATACTGGGGATTAATAACAGAGGTAGAATAACCCATGTACATGGGTATATTTACCCCAGCCTTCTCCGGGAAGAACTTACCTAATTGAAGATTAGTAGAAACATCCAGGGTATTAATTTCTTCTTTTGAACGTTCGTTCACCTTTTGTTCGATACTACCAAAACCTGGTTTCAGTGTACTGCCTGCAACTGAGACAGTACCGAAATCGGCCAGTTTAAAAGCAGCCCGGGCATTGGCAGCCCACCCACCCATGTCATTAAAATCAGTCAATCGCAGTTCGTTTACCCAAATTTCAACTGATTTTGGTAACCCGTCATTATCAAATCCATTTGGAGCTGTCCGGGGATTCCTGATCCCGATCATAATGGTTCTTACATTACTCAGGTTAGGATTACCAACGACATATGCCATGTTTTGACCATCTGCCATCGGGTACTTAGTATTATAGGTGATTTCAGACCCGGCCCTTCTCATTTCATCGTTTCGCGCCTGCTTAGCCCTTAAAAAAATATCCATTTTAATGTCGAAGCTATTCTCCTCGGGCCATACAATTCGCCTGTCACTTTCACTGTCATTGTCATATCCCTCGGGTGGCTTTGGAGGTGTAAGATGAAGCGGCACCTCGTACTCGTAGTAATTGTTCTTGTAATCGGTTCCCAGCCGGATAAAAACAGTTAAATCGCCATCTTCGAGGGGGTACCCTTCAATTGCTTCTCCATGCACCTCCATCCTTAGCATCTGATATTGTCGCATATCCATCAGCAGGTTCTTGTAGGCAGCTCTTGCATCCCCCTCTGCCAACTCGAGTACTTTCATCACCATGGCCTGTTCGTTCAGTTGTCTTAGCTGCGTGTTCGCGGGGTCTATTACCCTGTCGACGCCCGGGGGCAGCACGTAATTTACAGGCGATTTACCGGCATTTTCTTCAATGTTCACTGCTGAAATATCAAACTGACCATCGGGTTCTTCTTCAGATAATCCTTCTCCTCCCTCCAGGAAAGAAAGGTCATATTTTCTCCATTCACCCCTTACAAGTTCAAGTTTCGCGAACCGAAAAATCGTTGTTTTCTCGAAACCTCTCATGAACATTCGCATAAAACGAATGGATTTGAAATCCTGAATACCGTTTACCGAAATTCCTTCCCGCACGGGAATCCTGAATTGGTACCAGTTTACTGTTCCCTTTTTACCATTTTCGAGCTGCACGGAAGCTTTAACCACATCCCTGATGTATGGATGCCCGTTATTTAAAACCGAGGGAGTAATGGGCACAACGTACTGGAAGTAACTTTCTCCTTCGCTCAGTGTATTATCACGATTTATATCCTCTTTATCAGGCTCTGAAGAACCTGTTGTCAAATAATCCTCGTCTGTTTGATCCCCAACGGGAGAGTTCCCCTCCATGCCGTTGTATTTCTTGTATCTCTCCAGGATACCCAATTGCTGCCTGTCATAATTACTGCCCCTGTAATAATGATAATCGTCGTTTGAAGGATCTTCCAGTATTTGCAGGTAGGCTTCTTCCGTAAGAAATCCGGCATCGTAAAGGCTATCAATTATATCGAGGTAAGGATTAAGAGGATTCACGTTTCTTCTAAAAAACTCAGACTCCTCGATACTGCTCAAGCCATCGAGGCCCACGTCCTGAGTACTTCGCGCGGCCGGATCGGTATCGAAAGCATTCACAAGCATCTGCGCTCTTGGCACAACTCCCCAGGCCGTGGTATCAAGAGCTGGATCTTCTCCCGGTGCAGGTAGCCCGTTCTCGAATGCTTTCCGCCCGTCGCGGAGAATATCTTCTGACACATTACCCAGGTTAAAATATAGATTACCACCCTGGTTGAAAGAGTCTTCCACGAAGGGATCCATTAACCAGAATTCAATGAATTCAACATTGGCAGCCTCGAAATCATTGGTAAGAACCTCACGCATGATACCACCCCACCTGGAACCGGGTTCGTTTAGCAAGCCATTCTCGTTAATACCGGAGGAATATCTTCCCCCGAGCACATCATAATTATATGGACCTTTCTCTTCCGGGTAATAAGCCACGTTCAGCAGTGACAAATTCGTGGGTACGTTATTGGGACTTTCCTTGTTGGGCCAGATATCGCGCTCGTAGAATTCTCTCACGTAAAAACTGGATTGATCCTCATCGGTAATATGCGAGGGGGTAAGTGAATTATCACGCAGGAATAAAGGGTCAATCACGTACCAGGAAATTTTGGCACGATTGAAGCCAACTTCCGGCCTGTTTATTTCCGAGGCCTCGGGAAACAAATCATTTTGTCCTTGCGGGGTGCTGGCTAGTGACCAGGCACTAAAGGTTTTCATCTCGATAGATGTCTCGCTACCCTCGAAATCATCGATAAATGCTACTCCATTTCTTCCAATGGCCTTAGATGATCCCGGAATAAGATGTGCAAACTCTGCCTCCACCATTATATTGGACTCTTCCTTTGTATCAATCAGCGGGATTCTATCCACCATGTTGGTTAGGAATTGTGATTTGGTACGATAAGTTCCGTTTAATCCCCATATGGTATTTGATATAGGTTCATCCCCGATATTCACCTTCTGGGTAAGAGGTCGCTCGGTGAGATTTAACACGGTAGCCCCGATATTAAAATCTTCTGAAATCCTGTAATCCAAGTGAGTACCCAGTAAAGTTTTGGTTTGAATATTAAACAGTGAGTTGTTTTCCAGCGAGACGCGAATTGGCGAACCTGATTCAAGTAGGCCGGTATTGATGATTTTTACCCTTCCCAGGGTGTAATCCACAGTATAGTCAATATTTTCTGTTAGTTGTCTACCTCCGGCAGTAACCTTCACGGAACCCTGTGGAACATTCATCGCGTTGAGCATTATCTCGGAACTCACGGCCGATTTATAAGTACCCGAAATTTTAAACTTGTTTTTCTCTGCTATTTGCCGTGCCCTGGTTTGTGTTTCATCATATAACTCTGGAAAAGCATACTTCTCGGCAAGGTCCTTATTTTTAAATTTGTCGGCAAGGTAGTTCCCAAAAGGTTCAACCATGGGAAATATAATTCTTCCCCCCGATGCATCAACAGTTAATCCTTCCACGAAGTCAAAAACACCATCAGGCTTGGGATCCAGTTGTTGATTCAAACGATCAAGGTTGAAAACGCGAAGCAGAATTTCATTTTTTATTTCTCCCTCGGAGATATAATTCACGCCGGCACCCTTTTGGTCGTCCTCGTATAAGATATTCACGATAAAATCTTCGCGATTAATCTGGTAGGCGCCAATGGCGTATATATTCTTCATCATTAAGCGCCAGTTTGGCAGCGAGGGGGTAAGGTTTGTACCTTTCAGTAATTTAAGGACGAGAGCATCGGGTTCAGTAACACCTGAAGAATTGGATAATTCCCCTACCCTGTATGTTTTTCCATTCACCGTGTACTCGAATGCTACTGCCAGTATTTCATCGGAATTGAGTGATGTATTCAGGGAAATATAACCCAGTTTAGGATGCAGGGTATATTCTCTTTGGGTAAGCAGTCGAGCATTTTCAATCTTCTCGAAATCACGACCCGTTGTCATGCTTCCTTTAAAATTACTTACGCTGTTCGCGATAGTCCCGATATCCCTGGCGCCATCCAAATTGAGTAAATCATTATAAAGATCATTGCTTTCATTAGCAGGAAACCGTGCACCAGGGGCTACATCTATCTGATCATTCAACAGGCGATCGCTGCTGGGTTCAGCAAGGTCAAGAAAGGCCACGACATTACGGGCATTATCATAATTCCCTGACTTGTTGGTAACCCAAACCTCTATCTTGTTAATGGTAATACCGCTGTTGATAACAGGCAGGTTTTTAAGTGCATTATCGTAATTCTCGTAGAAGTATTGCGCGAGAAAAAAGTGTTTATTGGCCTCGTACTCATCAACATATAATTCATAATCGTTTACCTGCGCACCTCCTTGTACTTCAATAACAGAAGTTTCGCCTTTTTGCTGTGAGAAGACATTGGTCACGGTTAATTTTCCAAACTGCATCTCGGTTTTCAGTCCGAATAGACTTTGGCTACCTGTAATCAAAGAACCGGAAAGCGGAAGGGTAACATTACCGGCCTCTATTTTTTTGAGAATTTCATCCTCATCCCCCTCGTACTCGAGTTTGGTTTTATTCTCGAACTCGAAAGTAGCCTCCGTGTTATAGTTAACACCCAACTCCAGTTTATCTCCAATGGTTCCTGCCACGTTCATCTGGATTCGCTCGTCAAAATCAAAAGAGGGAGTTTTTCTCAACTTTTCCGAAAGGGTGGGGTTATCAATTCTCGACATGTTGAACTTGAAGATCAGTTCTGCCGAGCCCTGTGGAGTTATGTTGATCGTGTTACTACCAAAAATCTTATCAAAAGCTTCTCCACCTACATTAAACTGGGGCATGAAAGAGGCATCTGTGCCCGGCTCAACACCAGCAGCGCGTTGGTTCCAGTATTCTCTTACCGAATGTTCAATATCATATTGCAAGTATTCATCAACAGAAAGATAAGAGGGAGGTCGAATATCCAAATCACCTATTTTTTCACGAAAAATATATCGATCAGTTTCCGGGTCATATTCTATTTCTGATCTGATATTTGAAGGTTTTTTTAAAAAAAGTCCTTTTGGATCCGTGATTCCCGTGGCAGGATACAACTCATAATCTTCAAAAGGGTATTTAAGGTCTATCGTGGTATCTACCCGGATGGTATCATCCTGTTGTAAAAAATGAGCAGGCGGGAACAACCTGTAATCTACGAAATCATCAGAACTTTCCCCTAATGCCCGGAACGGACGGATTATGAAGATAAGAATTAAAAATACCAGCAAATATTTAAGTACCCGCTCCAATTAGATATCTGATTATTAGATCTACAATTGCTTTAATGCTACCTTCACCATATCTTCAACCGACATATCTTTGCTGCCTTCCCTTGCAAGAATTTTTGTGAGGGTCTTTTCAACGAGTCCCTTTGCAAATCCCAAAGTAACTAATGCAGATAACGCTTCTTCTTTGATTGTATTGTCCTGATGAATAAGAATTTCTTCACCTTCTTTTGATTTCCCGATTTTATCTTTAAGGTCAACAATTAACCGTTGCGCTGATTTCAGCCCGATTCCTTTTACTGATTTTAACAAGTTCACATTTCCTGAAAGAATGGCTTGTTCAATTTCATCAGGTGAAAGAGAAGAAAGAATCAACCGGGCGGTATTCGAGCCCACCCCGCTGACGGAAATCAGTAACCGAAAGATATCCCGCTCCCTTTTATCAGCAAATCCAAATAAAAGATGTGCATCTTCCCGTACAACTTCATGAATAAAAAGCCTGATTTCATTTTTGTCTCCAACACGCGAGAAAGTGTGAAGTGATATATTAATGAAATATCCAATTCCATTCACTTCTAAAACCATGTATGCAGGAGTGCGTTCTGCAATTTTCCCAAGAATAAACTCGTACATATATTAAGTATTTTAGGCAGCTAAAATAATGAAAATTAGCTGTTATACAGAATTTATTTTGGGATAATAGAAAAGAAGAGAAAAACCAAGGCTCTATCTACATAAAACCCGGCAGTTGCTCATTAATATCATTACTGATTTTGTTCTCGTTGGATGTTTTCTCTAATTCACTTTTGTAAAGTCTCTTTCACATCTCATCCATAATCCTGAATTCGCGGGAACAACCAGTGGAAAACCGCTCTTCTCAACAACAATTGTATTCCCTTTTATCAGATCAGACGCACTTTTAAAGTGATTATACTCATTACTGATAATGATTTTTTCTTCCTTCCCCTCATTAATAAAAATATAGTGATCAGCTTTTGACGCAAAGACTAATCAATAGAAGTAAAATAATCTTTCTCAGATGCACTAGCAGGGTTTATTCCATGGCCTGTCCCTACTTGAAATTCATACTTGCTAATATTATTTCTACTTGGGGAACAGGTTGCTCTCCAGGAAATCCAGGAATTCTTCTGCCAGATTAGGATTATCGGCATCTAGTATACCCCACAGCACATTTTTCCTGTAACCCATCTTGATATTGCCATTGTATGGATCTTCAACATCGTAGTATCCTTCTTCAAAATCCTCAACGGCCTGATCTGTGAATTCCAGGTATTCACCAAGCATTTTTTGAGCAGCTTCTGGCTCTGGCAATTCAATTACAAAAAGCCTGAACTGGTTTCCTTCGATCTCGTACTCGCAAGTAAAAGCAGAATGCAGGAAACCAAATCCAAGGAAATTTTTCGAGATATATTGTTCCGAGCGTTCTATTTTTCCATTCTCAGGGAAATGGTTAAGGATGAGTGGGAACCGAGGACTTTTTTCCAGTTCAGAAGCCAGCTTTTCAGCAATGCTCTTCACGGCGTCTTTTGTAGATTGAGCTTCATCATGACTGCTGATTTTGACGTAAAACTCTCCAGCCAGAAAATTGAGAGTGCTTCCTACCTGGTAACCCTCTGCACCAATATTTATGTAATTACCATCCTTGGGTCTTTCCTGACTGTATATACCAAAAGCATTTGCCTTATCTTTATGATGGTAAACTTCAACCCGAATATAGTTATCATCCGGGTTCGTGTACTCCATTACCTGTAATTCCCTGAAATCGTAGCTCAGAAAATTGTCTGCCGCACCATTAATGATATTCCAAAGGTTATCCGGGTTGTAAACATCCACGATTTCTGCCTTTTTCCATCCCTCAATTACCGGGAATTCAATATATTCGGCCCGGGCTATCCCGAGAGATAAAAATGCCCATGCTATCATAAAATATTTAATCCGAACAAAATTATTGTTTAAAGGTTGGATGCCTGCCTGCCTGGCAGACATTGAAATCACGTTTTGTTCATTCGTATTTAACTTCGTTGAGCTCGGGAGATTGGTTGTGTTATATCTTAAAAATGCTCGTTTCATGATATATTTATTTTACTGATTTTCTAATTTTTTTATAGTTACATACAGTGGCACTAAAAGCCTGCGATCGTGCCAGTTTCCCCCCTCGTAAAATACTTCAAATACCTGTTCCCCTGTTCCCAGGGCTATGTTTTTCATGACAAAACTATTAGTTTCCAGATTATCATTTTCAAGTGATCGCTGGATATTCCCCGATCGTAGAATAATATTTCCTGTAATTTCCGGATTATTTTCAAACAGAAGACTCACGTCATACAACCCCTCTTTCTCGACGTTAATCTTCCAATACCCGTATGAATCGAGTTCTGTCCAGATTTTACCTGCCCTACCAAAACAATCCTGCCTGGTTAGCACTACCTCAGGCTGTTGATCACTTCCTACAGAGATATATTGCCCAACCAGGAACTCATTTTCTACAACGTTTTCCAAATACCAATTATCAAATATTTCCTGTAATGAATCTTTCAAATGTGGCAAGCTATCACGTAAGTTCACCTGCTCAAAGGGATCATCGTGTAAGTCAAATAACATAAACCCGGAAGTATCTGCCATCCAGTCCGCATTGGCTAAGAGTTTAAAACGGTCAGTTGTAACTGCAATGTTCCTGTATGGCTCGGGATATCCCCGTATCCAATGGGAAATCAGCACTTTATCTTGATCCTTCTTCTCACTTTCTTCGTTATTCAATACTGGTAACAAGCTTCTGCCATCCAAATCATCCGGTTTCTGAATACCGCATATGTCCATCAACGTGGGAAAAATATCCATGTGAGCGGCAAATTGGTTAATTTCCCGCCCTCCTTCAAAATTTCCAGGCCAGTACCAGAAACAAGGAACCTTTATACCTCCCTCGGCAGTTGAACCTTTCCGGTTTCTCAATCCCCCGTTGTATCTTGCCTGTTGCGGCCCATTATCCGTGAGGAAAATAACAAGGGTATTATCCCTGATACCTTTTTCATCAATCTTGCTAAACAAGCGTCGAAGGTTATCATCGATATTAGTAACCATCGCGTAGACTTTACGGGCATCTTCCTTGTCTTTTTCTGTCATTTCCGGCATCAGGTCAGGATGAGGAAACAGATCGGGTGAAATATCAACATCCTTGTATATTTCATAATATTCACCAGGTACCTGTAATGGAGTATGAGGTGCATTATAGGACAAGTAAATGAAAAAAGGCGCATCAGTTTTATCACTGATGAATTGAATGGCTGCATCGGTAAAAATATCAGAACAATAACCCCTGAATTTCTCGGGTTCTCCATTATGAAAAAGAACAGGGTCAAAATACGAACTGTCTTTTCGGAGGAAATTATAAATATGATCACCCGGTTGTCCTATACCTCCACCTCCATGCACAAGAGATTCAGAAAAACCCTGGTCAACCGGCCGTCTTGGATAATCATCTCCCAGGTGCCATTTACCAAAAATTCCGGTTCTATAGCCATGATCCGACAAGGCCTCGGCAATAGTGGTTTGAGATGGTTCCATAAGTGCACCACCATTATAAGTATCGTACATACCTGTTTTTATAGAATATTTACCGGACATTAGACTTGACCTGGTTGGAGCACAAACCGGGGAAACATAAAACCTGTTAAAGCGCACGGATGCCCGGGCAAGGCTATCTAAAACAGGTGTTTTAATCACAGGATTACCATGAAAACCCAGGTCTCCATATCCCTGATCATCAGTAATAATTACAATGATATTAGGATTCTTTTCATGTATAAGACTCTTCTTCTCCTTTTTGCAGGAACCTAATAGGGCTAGACATGAGAAAAAAATTGTTGAATTCTTGATAGACTGTTTGTTAGCCATTGATGCTATTTTTAAATTAAACAAAAATAATGATTTTTATTTCTCTTTCCATATGGGAACTTCACGGGGATGACTTCATTTCTTCCAAGGATAATTTCAGCCTTTTCATATTCATATTCTTTTCATTCATTCACTGTGTAAATATACATTGATACATTAAAGAATAGCATGTAAAAATGTATCAAAATACCGGAAAAATATACGAGTGACATGTCAATAGAAAAATGACGGTTGATCTGTGTCACGTGCGGTAAATAAAGGACATCTTTACTGCAATATCATGTATGACGCGTCACTGGTGCCAAAAAAAAGATAAGAAAAATGTGGCAAAGCTTTTGCAAATCTCATTTTTAAAATAAACAAAATGAAACATTCAAAATACATAATTTTATCATTCCTGATGTTATTCACGGTAGCATGTTCAACAATACCGATAACAGGAAGAAAGCAATTCGCTCCTATACCTTCATCACAAATGATCGCGCTCAGTAAGGATAGTTATCAGAAAGTAATCGATGAACATTCCTTGTCTGATAATCAAGAACAAACGCGAATAGTGAAAGAAGTGGGTAGAAATATCTCATCTGCGGTTGAAAAATACTTGAGGCAGCAAAACATGAAAGAAAAAATAAATGAGTATACCTGGGAATATAATCTGCTGCAATCGAAGGAGGTAAATGCCTTCTGCATGCCAGGAGGTAAAATTGCCTTTTACGAGGGAATCATGCCTATTTGTGAAGACAGGAATGGCGTGGCGGTTGTAATGGCCCATGAAGTAGCCCACGCGATAGCCAAGCATGCCAACGAGCGACTAGCACAACAGTTAATGGTTCAGCTTGGGGGCATAGCTCTTTCCGAAGCTCTCAACAAAGAGCCTGAAAAAACCCAACAACTTGCCTTGGCCGCTTTTGGAGCAGGCGCACAACTCGGTTACATGCTCCCATATAGCCGTAAACACGAATCTGAAGCCGATGAATTGGGTTTATATTTCATGGCCATGGCCGGGTATGATCCACGCGGTGCTGTAGAATTTTGGCAACGCATGGAACATCAAGGTGGAGAAAAACCTCCTGTTTTTCTCTCCACGCACCCACCCCCGGGAAAAAGAATAAAAAACATAGAAAAATTAATGCCTAAAGCATTGGAGTATTATAATGAATGAAAAAAATATACTTCATGAAAAATACCTTTCTCTACAAGTTTGCTTTCTTTTTACTTGTTCTGGTGTTATTTTTTTTCGGGCTAATAGAAGCCAGAAACTTCCTTTATCCTATCGCCTTTGGCCTGCTACTGGCTTATCTTCTTCTTCCCATTGTTATGTTTCTTGAAAAAAACCGCGTCCCAAGGATACTGGCCAATTTAATAAGTATTATTTTCGGGATTATTGCTATTGGGGCAATTTTCTTTTTCTTTTATCTTCAGTTGGGGCAATTAATCAATGATTTTTCTGAAATCGAAAAACAGGCCATAACCAATATTCAAAGCGTGCAAAAGACTATTGAAGAAATTATTGGAGAGGATGACACCAGGATAA
Source organism: uncultured Bacteroidales bacterium (assembly GCA_964426725.1). Taxonomy (GTDB): domain Bacteria; phylum Bacteroidota; class Bacteroidia; order Bacteroidales; family CAYRRV01; genus CAYRRV01. The sequence goes on from CAYRRV010000004.1 coordinate 37,757, forward strand.
GAACGTTTTTTCAAAATCAAATATCGCTTTTTACAACCGGTACAGATCAACTAAGTCAAGTATTTACGGCTACAACCGGAACTATTGTTAAAATTCTTATTCTCCCCGTTTATATATTCTTATTCCTGTACTACAGAACAAAATTCGCGTATTTCATTCTGAAGATCGTGCCACCGGGAGAACGATACAGAACAATAAACATATTAAGGGATATTTCTACCGTGGCCGCCCGCTACATGGGCGGAGTATCAGTCGTGGTAATTATATTATGCATTTTAAATTCTATCGGATTATGGATCATGGGAGTTGAATATGCCATTCTATTCGGTATATTATCTGCTTTTTTCAATTTCATACCATATTTTGGTACCCTGATGGGCGGTGCGTTTCCATTTCTTTTCGTGCTACTCACCAGTTCATCTCCATTAACCATGGGACTTAGGGTAGCTATTCTTTTCATAATCATTCAGTTTACTGAAAACAATATTTTAACACCTAACATCGTGGGGGGAAATGTAAGACTTAACCCTTTCTTCATTATAATAGGTTTAGTATTGGGTGCAACTGTTTGGGGTATTCCCGGCATGCTCGTGGTTGTACCATTTTTGGCAATCCTTCGAATAATTTTTAAAAACATAGATAAGTACCATGCTTTTAGTTTTTTGCTGGGTCCCAGGGGAACAAAAAAATACGCGATTACATTTTCTAAACTAAAAACATTTCTCGGTTTTGAACAAAAAAATGGTTAGTTATTAGTCTTCTTAAGACTCCTGAAATCACTACCCATTAATCTTCCAAATGGTTTGGTTGGCTCAAAATGGTCAAAAACAACTTTTAAAACGGCTGTTAGGGGGATAAAAAGTATCATCCCCGCGATTCCCCATATTATTCCACCAGTAATAAGGGCAACAAGTGCTACAAGTGGATTTAAACTGACCCGCGAACCCACAATGTTAGGTGTGAGAATATTTCCTTCTATGGCTTGTATGCCCATGTAAAGCATGATCACAAAAACAGGCATCCATATACTGTCGTAATTAATCAACGCGTAAATGGTAGGTAGCATACCTCCTATGAATGTTCCAATATAAGGAATAATCGCCAGTAACGCCGCCAGAAATCCGAATAAATAGGGATAATCTATACCAATAATTAACAGACCGGTTCCATTCAAAATACCAAGTATCAAAATTATCATGAAAAGCCCGTAAAAATATTTTTGAGATACCCGCCTGACGCTAAAGAGAAATTTTTGAACCTCTTCTTCTTGATCTCCCCCAAACCTGTTCAAAATAAAAACCTTGAAGGAAGTCCGATACAGAAGGAACAAAAAGGTATAGACAATGATAAGTACAGCATATACCAGAAAATTTGTGGATGATATGATGGTTTTTCCCAGGAAGTTAGTCGAAGAGCTTAATAAGTTGGATTTTCCGTTCAAGTAGAAATCCCGAATTGAAATATTGGGCCCCAATACTTCTTTATCAATAGTTTCAATGAGTTGCTTAATGAGAGTCCTGATTTCTTCGCCAAATGACTGGATATTTTTAAAGAGATTCATGAGCTGGGCGCCAAAAAACCAGCCAATACCCACAAAAAGAATAATAACCAGTAAATAAGTTGTAATAATGCTCAGAATCCTTGGAAATTTTAACTTCGATTCTAAAATGTCGCATACCGGGTAAAGAAGAAAAGCAAGAATCACGGAAAAAACAATCGGAATTAGAATTCCCTGGCCAAAATACATGAGAGCAAATATCACGGAAACAACTATTGACAGATTGGCCAGATTGGATAATTTTATTTTCATACAAGCGGATTATCCAAAGAATAAACCACATTTCCTGAATCATACTCACTACCTTGGACTTTTTTATTCATCTGTTTGAGAATAATGGCCCTTGTTAGGAGAAAAATCGATTATATAGAAATGAAATCAAACACGCAACGTAGAATATTCTCTACAATATGGAATAAAAATTCCCTAATTAGTATTTGTCAATAGAATAAGAGCTTATTTCATAATGTTCAAGTTCGAGTTTTGAGAAGCATTTATAATCAAGAAGTTTACTGCAACAAATGACTGTTTCAAATAAGAGGGTACGAAGAAACCGGACATTAGAGAAAGATACTATTTAGCATCACTCACTAGAAAATTGGTGATTAAATACTATTGGCAAGATTTTTTCATTCATTCATTCTATAAATAGATGTTTAACTTAAAAATAATTTATCATGGCTAAATCAGCATCAAATGCAATTTTTGGATTTTTAGCGGGAGCAACCGCCGGTGCAGCCCTGGGTGTTTTATTTGCACCTGATAAGGGTTCTAAAACAAGAAAAAAAATTAAAAAGAACGCGCAAAGAATACAAAGCGATCTGGAAGAAAATATAGGCGCCCAGGTTCAGGATTTAAAAGAATACGTGGATGAATTTGTCTCCGATTTCAGATCAAAATTCGAAAAAGTAGAAAAAGACGTT
>CAYRRV010000004.1:40337-145499 GCA_964426725.1 uncultured Bacteroidales bacterium
GGATGAATTTGTCTCCGATTTCAGATCAAAATTCGAAAAAGTAGAAAAAGACGTTATCGAGAGAACACAAAAAGCCAAGACTGCCGCGAAAGAAGCCGTGAAATAAATATTCACGGCTCTGGTAATAAATTATCCAATTAAGATACATGAACAATGAGAAATGACACGTTAATGGAATCCGTGGGCGAACTTGGTGATTCGGTTAAATCATATATCAATGCCCGTGTTGACCTATGGAAGCTGAGTTTTCTTGAACGGTTTTCTAAATCGAGTACCTATTTTTTTACTTCGGTTGTATTTATCCTCACTATAGCCATTTTTATTCTCATGCTGGCTTTTGCTTTTAGTTTCTGGTATGCCGAGGAACATGGTCTGCTATCGCATGGCTTTCTTATCTCAGGGGGTGGCGTGGTAACAATAGGAATAATTATTATACTTCTAAGAAAACCATTATTTACAAATGGTATCTTAAAGAAACTTTCAAAATTATTATTTGAAGATGAAGAATTTTGAACAAAACAAGTTACCCGTGATTAAAAATCTTACGGAATTAAGGTTTGAAAAAGAAAAACTGAAATACAAGTTGATGATTGAAGAAGACCGGGTAAGAGGAGACATAGGCATAGTTCAGGCCAGCATTGCTGAAGCTGTAAAAACCATGTTGATGGGAGCCGCTACAACATTGGTTACCAAACTAATTTACCATTTATTTAAAAAGGCCGGCTAAACTCCCGACAACAATAAATTTAATTTTAACTACCGGAAGTGCAGCCTGATGATTTCCGGTAGTGTTGTTTTATGAGAAAAGTAATTCAATATATTATCCATGGATTCATTTGGTTAATGTTAATATTGACAGGGAGTATTTTTACCCTTTTTTTATTAATACAAATACCTGATATTCAAACCTTTATTGTCAGGGAGATTAAAACCAGGGTTTTAAAAAAACAGGCTGATGCTGTTGAAATTGGCAGAATTGAAATTATACTGCCCTCGACCTTTCGTGTAGAACAAGTTTTAATTAAAGAGCAGGACAATGACACCATAGTTCATGTTGGTCAACTAACTGCCTACCTGAACCTGTTTAGCCTGGTAAACAAAAAAGTAGACCTGACATCACTGGAAATCAGGAATTTCGAGGGGAATCTTGTTAAAATGGAAAAGGAGAATAGGTTTAATTTTTCTTACCTTATCGAGCATTTCTCAAAATCTCCTGCTCCCGAAGATACAATGACAAAACAAAACAAAAAGTCATGGAAGTTTGATATTAACAGGATATCTCTTGTCAATATCAAGTTCAGTTACCGGGATCAGGTAACTGGCAATTCAATACAAACCGGGGTAGGCGATTTACTTCTGCGAATGAAGGGGCTGGATCTCGAAAATAAAGAAATTATTGCCCGGGAAATTAAAATGCAGAATTCTGCTGTTAAAGTAATCACGGTTTCTGATACAGAAAGTGAGGGAAACGGCAACATGGAATTTGATATCAGGCTCACCGACCAGGTTACTATTAGGGAATCGACAGTTAATATATTCAATAAAATTTCAGGACAGGAAATTCTTGTCTCCTCGGGTGAAATTACTGTTACGGCAGATTCTATGCATCTTCCCACGCGATATATCGGGATGGACAAAATCAACATGAAAGGTGCAGATGTAACTATCAAAGGTTCCAAGAATAGTGATACCATTCCCGAGGACAATGAAGTTGAATCTGACAAGGGATTCGGGTGGATTATTGAAGCGAATGATTTATCATTAAATGATAATTATTTCAGAATGAACATGGGAGAACCAACACCGGGTCAATTTAATGCCAATCATTTCGACCTTCACCTCCATGAAAATAACCTCGAAAATATAAATATATCAAAAGATTTAATGGCCGTTGAAATAAACGAATTTTCCTTTGCTGAAGAAATCAGTGGTGCCCGTGTAGAACACTTGAATGCGATTTTGAGTTATGCTGCCGGAAAGTTTGATGCAGATACAATTGTTTTATCTACCCCGGGTTCCAATATCAGTGCTTCTGCCCACGCGAGATTTGCCCCGGAACAATTGCAGGATACCATACCTGTTTTTGAGGACCTGGAAATTATCATGGCCAACTCGAATATCAGATTAACTGAGTTATTTATCTTTGCACCTTCACTTGAAAACATCACCGTTGTTGATTCCTTGCCGGAGGTACTAAAAATCAATGCCATGCTTACCGGAAACCGGGATACTTTGCACGTGAATGCTTTTCAGCTAAACGTGCCCGAAAAAATGAATATCAATACTACAGCCCTGATTGCGGGTTACACCCAGCCTAAAAAAGCATACTACAACGTTGAAATTTCTGAACTTTCTGCACGTGCTGCTTCGGTCAAAAACTGGATATCGGACACTCTCTTCCCGCGGGAAATAAATCTTCCTCCTTCCGTCAGTGCAAGAGGACAATTCAAAGGCTATTTTTCTTCTTTCACCTCTGACCTGAACATTAACTCATCTTTTGGGTCTGTAGACATCGACACGAAATACGATACCCCAAGGGACAGTTCAATTTATGACGTCAGTGTTGATATGGAAAATATTCAACCCGGGAAATTTCATGCCTCCCTGGCAGATCTGGATTCAATTACACTACAATTAACGTACTCGGGTAAAACGGATTCAATTTATAAACCATCTGGAAAGCTCGAGCTAAACATGAATTCGGTGAGTTATAAAGAAGTCATGTACCATGATTTACAAGCTAACGGGTACCTTTCTACAGAAAAGTTTGATGGAAATGTCAACCTGGATAATGATTACATTGCTTTTAATTATTCTGGTTTAATAGACTGGGGAGATACTGTTCCCAATTTGAATTTTAACCTTAACCTGAAAGGAGCAGACCTGAAACGAATGAAACTAACTCCCCAGGACATCAGGATTGCCGGGAATATAAGCACCAGAATCAAGGGGGACAAACTTGAAAATATCAATGGTAATGCACAATTTAACCAGGTGAGAATCGTCAAAAATGAAGATCTCGTTGATCTCGAGCCAATTGAGATCGAAATTAATAATAAACCAGAGGAAACAGCCCTTGTGGTTAATTCCGGGATAGCAGACGCACGATACTCGGGTTCGGTTAAAGTTACAGAAATTCCCATGGTATTCACGGAATATTTAAATACATATGCCGGCCTCGAAAAAAGTGAAATAAAAAAACCAGATATTCCCCGGCATTTCATGGCTGAAGCAACAATTAAAAACCCCGTTGTTCTTGAAAGGTTGATCGAACCATTGAAACATGTTTCGGAAGGAGCAAAACTAAAGGCAAAATATGATAGTGAAAAACCGGTTTTCAATTTAGAACTTACTTTACCATCTATAGATTTTAAAGGAAATCAGTTTGATTCCCTAACGCTGGTGGCCGAAACTGAACAATCCAGCATTCATTATGATTTCGCGCTACATGAATATAAAAACGGAAACATTTTAATTCCAACAGCTTTTTTAAATGGAGAATTATCTAAAGATAGTCTTTCTTCAACAGTGGAGATTCTAAATAAAGAAAAGAAAAACCTTCTTTACATGGCATTTGATTTGAAAAATACAGCGCGGGGTCATCAATTTCAAATTAAACCGGATAGCCTGTTTTTGAAACAAACCCAATGGAAAATACCTGAAAACAACAGCTTGGTGATTGTTGATTCCCTCTTATTTGCAAGAAACATGAAAATTAATACCGGAAAACAGGAAATTCATCTGACGACCATTCATGATTCTATAAATCACACCCATCTGCAGGCACTTTCATTCACCAATTTTGAAATCTTTAATGTGACCAACATCTTTTTGGAACAAGCCTACCAGATTACCGGGGAATTGCATGGGAATCTAAAGACCGGAACTTCAAGAAACCATTCTCATCTCTCTTCAGATATTCAATTGACGAACTTTTCGATTAACGAACACAAACTATTTGATTTGGAATCGGAAATAAAGCAATCCGAGGGAAGCAGGTATAATTTAAACGTGAGCATTTCAGGTGGAGGAAATGATGTGAAGGCCGGAGGATTCATCATGTTATCAGAAAAATCACCAGAATTTGACATCCAGGTGGATTTTGCTCCCCTTAACCTGGAAATGATTCAATACCTTCAACCGGAAATTATTAATCAATCGGAAGGAATTCTAACCGGAATCGTTGAATTATCAGGCCGTGGTAATCATCCGGAAATAGACGCGAACCTGGGTCTAAAAGATGTATTAATAAATCCTGTTCAAACAGGAACCGGCTATTCTATTGGCTCACAGGATCTGGCAATAAATTCCAGCCGAGTTGAGTTCAGAGATTTCAAGCTCAGTGATGTGAACGAAAATAATTTGAATATAGATGGAGATATTAATCTTGATTCAATACAACGTCCTTCCTTCGATCTGACATTGAATTCAAATAACTTCGTGTTTATAAATACCTCCGAAGCGCTTAATGAAACTTTTTACGGTAAATTAGCAGCATCACTGAACCTTGAGATTAAAGGAACAACGACAGAACCTCTTGTCGATGGAAATGCAAACCTTGAAAATAGTACATCTCTTCACTATGTATTGCCTCAAACACGTACAGCGACGGCCTCCAGTGAAGGACTCGTGGAATTCGTGAAACGGGACACAGCAGGTCAAGATATCCTGTTCATGACTAAAGAGGACACGGCAACTACCACAAGGAGTATCAGAGGATTACAACTAAATACCAATATTTCATCCTCCCCGGACGCTACAATGGAAATCATCGTATCACCTTCAAAGGGAGAAAAACTAACCGTTCAGGGAAGTTCTGATCTTAGTTTTTCTTTAGATCCTGACGGGACAACAAATCTTACCGGGAGATATAATATATCGAGTGGGAAATATCAATTGGTATTATCAGAATTGATAAAAAGAGAATTTGATATTCAGGAAGATAGTTACTTGATATGGTCCGGGAAACCTTCTGAAGCTGAGGCCTCAATAACAGCTTCATACGCTGTTTACACATCGCCCCGTGAACTTGTTACGGGTCAAATGACCGGTGGAACAACTCAAAATGATGAAGAACTCGCTGAAATGAAGAAATTTCTGGTTGTCCTAAACGTGGAAGGCGATATCATGTCTCCATCCATTGATTTCAAGATAGAAGCAGCGCCAGGAGAGTCAACGGCTGTTATCGATAATCGTCTGGCACAGTTAAATCAAAATGAATCGGAAGTGAATAAACAGGTATTCTCACTCCTGATTTTTAAAAGATTCATGTACCAGGGGTTTTCCCAGGCACCATCCACGGCTTATACAATAAGACAAACCGCGCGAAAAAACGTGAGCTCCCTGTTATCAGAACAGTTCAACCGTTTTTCGAATCAATATATTGAAGGGGTTGACTTGAACCTTGATGTCAGATCATATCAGGCCGCTGAAACCGGTCAGAATGAGGAATCACCTGCCAGCAAGGGCGTAACCAACGTGAACCTACAGATGTCCAGGCAATTTTTTAGTGACAGGTTACTCGTCGAGGTCGGTGGAAGTATCGGTATAGAAGATAATTACGAGATACGTCAGGAAGATTTGAATAGTATAGCCGGGGATATCATTGTCGAGTATAAAATTACTCCTGAAGGGAATTACAGGATAAGAGGATTTAATCAAACAACCTACGATGATCTACTTTATGGTGAAATTAACCAAACCGGCATCGGTTTTATCATTAACAGGGATTTCAGAAAATTTAAATATCTTTTTTCGGGAGAAGAAGAAAAAGAAAACAAGTAAGTGAAAAGAATAATTGCATATCAACTATTCGTTTGTGCCTTGATGGTTAGTTGCAGTACAACTAAAAACCTTCCGGAGGGTGAGTTGCTATACTCGGGTGCTGATATTGAAATTGAAGGGGCTAAAAATTTTATGCATTCATATAACCTAAAGAAAGATTTGGAAGACTTCACAAGACCTGAAAAAAATGATAAATTTTTGGGAATCATTCCTTTCCAGCTATGGTTTTACAATTTGTATGACAGTGCCGGTGAAAAAGGATTTAAACACTGGGTGAAATATAAACTCGGGGAAGAACCCGTTGTTTTAAGAGATTATCATATTGACAATTCTTTAAATCAGTTACAAACAAGATTATTTAACACCGGCTACCTGGAAGCTGAGGTTCAAACTTCAAGTGAAATAAAAAAAAGAAAAGCACGTGTTAACTACACGGTGGAACCGGGACCAGAATATATTATCGATTCAATAATCTGGCCTAAAAATAACGACACCCTTACACGAACAATAAATCATACTGCTGAAAAATCGCTGTTAGAAGACGGGGATGTTTATAAAATAAAAACCCTCGAAGAAGAACGAGAAAGGATTGCAGAGTTCCTGCGGAACAAAGGATTTTATCATTTTTCACCGGAGTACATAACTTTCCGAATTGATACTTTTCATGCTACTGCTTCCATGCTTGCACACGTCGATTTACAACAGTCTACACCAGCCAGGGCCGGAAAAATATATTCCCTGAATAAAATCCACGTGTATCCTAATCATCAAGTAGAATCAAAAGAGGAGCGAGATACTATACTTTATAAAGGTTATTCCTTCATTAGCAGAAACCAGTATTTAAAACCACCTATATTGGCGAGATCAATTTTACTTGAAACCGGTGATATTTATCGCTATAGTGATTATACCGGAACATTGAATAAATTAATGGGCTTGGGAATATTTAAATATGTTAATATTTCTTACAATGAAATAGATACTGTTAATCAGCTCAATTCAGAAATATACCTGACCCAGATGTTACCAAAAAATATCAGGATTGAACTGGAAGCAGTAACCAAATCAAATGATTTCGCCGGCCCGGGAATCAACCTCAGTTATTCAGATCGAAATTCCTTTAGAAACGCGGAGCAATATTCGATGAATCTGAGCGGAAGTTTCGAAACACAGTTAAGTAAAACTAAAAAAGGTACTAATTCGTGGGATTTCCGTCTTAGCAATAGTCTTGTTTTTCCAAAATTTATCATACCCTTTATCAATGCCGATAAATATCTTTCAAGACAGTATACTCCAAAAACAAAATTGGAAGCAGGATTCAATTACCTGGACAGGGTTAATCTCTTCACAATGAATTCGGTTGATCTTTCTTTTGGTTATAATTGGAATGAAACGCCTGCAAAACAACATGATTTAACTCCATTCCTGCTTTCCTATTTTCACTTACCTGATGTAAGCCAGGAATTTCAGGAAAGACTGGATAGCAATATATTCCTTCAGCAAAGTTTCAATGAACAGTTTATTCTCAGCCTGAGGTATAGTTATACATTTAATAATCAACCGGAAAATCCCCAAAGCGGGACATTTTTCAGGGCATCGGGAGAAATAGCCGGTAACATGTTAAGTGCTATAAACAGGATTGTTAGGGGACAATCACATGCTGAAAATGGAAAAGGCAAATTATTGGGTTTACAGTATTCTCAATTTGTCAGAACCAGCTTTGATACCCGAAAATACCTGTCCATGGGAAAAAAAAGCTACTGGGCAGGACGGCTCTTTTTGGGTGTCGGAATCCCTTATTCCAATTCTGAAACTTTACCTTATAGCAGACAATTTTTCGCGGGCGGTCCGAGCGGCTTGAGATCTTTCGAATCAAGAACGGTTGGTCCCGGATCATACCACCTGCCGGACACGATTACCGGGTATCGATATATTGAACAATCAGGTAATATTAAAATTGAAACAAACCAGGAATTCCGGTTTCCCATTTACAGGTTTTTAAAAGGTGCTGTATTTGTTGATGCAGGTAATGTATGGTTGCTGGATGAAGATAAACAACAACCTGGCGGAAAATTTAGCTTTGAGAGCTTTCTTGACGAAATGGCAGTCGGAACAGGATTGGGAATCAGACTGGACATTTCATTTTTTGTATTACGGCTCGATATCGGCTTCCCGGTGCGAAAACCCTACCTCGAAAATGGAGATAGGTGGATTTTTGATGAGATTGACTTTTCGAGCAAAACCTGGAGAAATGATAACCTGGTATATAACATCGCGATAGGGTATCCTTTTTAACCTGTTGAAAAAACTCCACAAGTATTATTACTAAAGATTGAAAATCAAACCCGGGAACCGTAAGTGTATAATATTTGCAGGATGACTAAATGAATACAAATTAAAGCAGGCTATAATTAAATACACTGGAATGGAAAAAATTATCACCCCTGTTAAAGATGTCGATTCGGCAGAACAAGTAATAGAAAACGGGTTAAGGCTTGGAAGTGCTTTCAGGAAGCATGTCGATTTTATACACGTGACAGATCCCCGGGATATTAATCATCCATCAAACGTGGGAGATTCAAAAAGCACCGTCACAGACATGACGGCCGATGAGATCATGGAAAAAAAAGACAGTATGGCTCATGATAAGCTGCAGGGAATACTCACACGTCAAATGTCTCAGGTTAAATCCGTACCTTCAGCTAGTATTGTATGCAAAACAGGGCATTTTGAAAATATAGTGATCGAGGAAGGAAACAAAAAAGAAAATATTTTTCTCGTTTTCTGCTGCCATATCCAGGACAACGAAAATAATTCAATATCTGAATACATGGATATTATTACCAGTTCTGCACGCCCATCCATGATTATCCCTTCCTGGAAAATTCCACTCAATATAGATCATATTGTTTACATTACAGCCTATCATGAAAACGATATCCTGGTGTTGAAAGATATTCGCGAAATCTTTAAATGGATATCCGGTTCTATTGAAGTTCTCTATTTTCTGGATGATGAAGATTACAAAACCAGGGTGCTCGACCATAATGCCCTGAATATGTTAAAAGAAGAAATAGACTACGAGTATTTCACCGTGAAACGATTGTGGAGTGAAGACATGAACAAAACATTTCGAAAATATCTTGATGAACATAAGCCAGGATTGATTTCATTCAGACATGAAAAGAAGGGTGTTATCAACCGCTTATTAAGAAGAAAAACCATTCGTGAATGGGTGCTGGAACAAAATCACCCTGTTCTTATTTACAATAGATAGACTATTCTATCTTAATTGACAAGGGATAGATGGTTTTTTGATTTCCGTTGGTATTTTGATAATGAACCATCAATTTTCCTTTACCAATATAATATCAAATCTGTTTTCAGGAAAGTATTCTCAATCTTTACCAGGAATAATAGAAATGATGTATTGGTTTGATCTAAAGCATCAACAAATTCCAGGTTATCTTCTCCCATGAACGTCCATTTATATCTGTATGATGGACTAAAATTATCGTCTACACCCGTTGTTCCGGACTTTATAGCATGTACAGGTGATAAAAATTGATGATAAAAAAAACGGGAGTCAAGGGATTGAATTTTTGTAGCGGGGGCTGGATTCGAACCAACGACCTTTGGGTTATGAGCCCAACGAGCTACCACTGCTCCACCCCGCAATATATTATTCCAATATCATTCAATACAATTAAGAACTTTACCCTTTTTTTAGAGCCTACAAAGATAACGCATGTTTTTTACATATTCAAAAAAAATGTGCTAATTTTGAGTCAAAATAAAGAAGAGTCATGCCCAGGATTTTTAAACCGGTAGATATTAGCAAAGAGGAAAAAGAAATTCGAAAGGACTATTTCGATCGACACACACCAAGAATTATCTGCGATAAAACCGCGAAGAGAAATGAAAAATTCAGGGTGAAAATCCAAGTAGGAGATTTTTTCCAGCATCCCGATGATCCCGATCATTATATCAGTTTCGTGCAACTTTGGAACCGGGAAACCTTTCTCGCGGAAGCACATTTCACTCCCGGCGGGTTAGGCAACATGCCAGGTAATGTTGAAGTAGACTTTTATATCGTACCTAAACTTAGTATGAATCTTTCCGTATTAATTAATTGTACTAAGCATGGCTTGTGGCAAAGCGAATCCAAGGAAATTAAAGTCATCTGAAATATTTGAATAACTGAGACGTTTTATAAAAAAATATTTACTCGTGAAAGAGAAAAAAAAATACATCCAAAGGCTTAAAAACAAATACAGGTTAAGCATATATAATGATAAAACCTTTGAAGAAGTTTGGTTTATAAGGCTGTCACGTTTAAACGTGATCTCGATGATTACAGGTATTACACTGGTTGCTTTTATCGCAATGTTTTCCTTGATAGCTTACACGGGTGTCAGGGAATTCATTCCAGGTTATCCCGATGGACAAATGAGAACAGCCATAGTCAGAACTGCCTTGCTGGTCGATTCTCTCGAGAATGAAATCAGGGTTCGTGATCAATATTTTACCAACCTGAATAATATTATCAGGGGAGAATTACTTGCTGAAGAAGAACCCGAAAATGATAATGCAACAGTTGATGTTTCAGACATATCTTTCAAACGCTCACCCGCTGATTCCATGCTAAGGAAACAAATTGAGGAAGAAGAAAAATACAATCTCCTTTTTTTTGAAGATAAAAAAACCTCGGGTGAATTTGCCAAGCTGCATTTCTTTTCACCGCTCAGGGGTATTGTTACTAATCCTTTTAATCCTGATAAAAATCATTTTGGAACAGACATCGTGGCTGCCCCGAATGAAATTGTTAAAGTGGTACTGGATGGAACGGTAATGATTGCAGACTGGACCCTGGAAACAGGATACGTGATCACTGTCCAGCACGAGAACAATTTAATTTCAGTTTATAAACATAATTCCGAACTTCTTAAAAAAGTGGGAAATAAGGTAGAGGCCGGGGAAGCCATTGCCATCGTTGGCAATTCTGGCGAGTTAACCACGGGACCTCACCTTCATTTCGAACTTTGGCTGGATGGACGCCCACTCAACCCTGAAGATTACATTGTGTTTTGATGAAAAGAGAAATGGTAATCAATGAAGAAAAAAATTGCTATTTTAGGTTCTACCGGTTCAATTGGAACACAAGCACTTGATGTTATTGATGCTCACCCGGACAAATTTGAAGTAGAGGTAATCACCGCGAATAATAATGTGGATTTACTTGTTGAACAGGCTTTTCGTTATTTGCCCAACGTGGTTGTAATCGCTAATGAAAACAAATATAAAATTGTTAAGGACCGGCTTGCATCATTGCCGGTAAAAGTTTACGCGGGCTTTGAAGCCGTTGGTTCTGTCGTTGAAATGGAAACAATCGACATGGTATTATCCGCGATGGTCGGTTTCTCTGGTTTAATTCCCACGGTAAATGCAGTTAAAAACAACAAGCAAATTGCACTGGCCAATAAAGAAACACTCGTGATAGCCGGTGAACTGGTCACCCGTCTGTCAGAAGAAAACAATGTGCCCATATATCCTGTTGACAGTGAACATTCGGCCATATTTCAATGTTTGGCAGGAGAGGATCCCAATGCGATCGAGAAGATTATTCTCACCGCATCAGGAGGGCCATTCAGGGGAATAGACAAGGAGAGTATGAATAAAGTAACACGTGAGCAGGCGCTTAACCACCCGAACTGGTGCATGGGAGCCAAAATTACGATCGATTCAGCAACTTTGATGAATAAAGGATTAGAAGTAATAGAAGCGAAATGGCTATTCGGACTGAAACGGAAAGAGATTGATGTAATTATTCACCCCGAATCAATAATTCACTCGATGATCCAGTTCAGGGATGGTTCCATAAAAGCACAAATGGGACTCCCGGATATGAAATTACCCATTCAATATGCCATGGGATTTCCTGAAAGATTAGCCAGTAATTATACAAGATTTGACTTCACGAAATACCCGGCCCTACATTTTGAAGCACCCGATATCGAAACTTTTCGTTGCCTGGCTATCGCGTATGAAGTTATGGAGAAAGGAGGCAACTACCCGTGTGCCATGAACGCGGCCAATGAAATAGCAGTGGATGCATTCTTATGTGAATTAATTGGTTTTAATTCTATAGCAGAAATAATAGAAAAAACATTGGGAAAAATTTCTTATCTTGCGCGCCCTGATTTGGAGGATTACATCCAAACAGATGAAGAAGCTCGTAATATCGCGAGAGATTTTATCAATAAGATTTAATTATAAATGGAAATATTAATAAAAACAGCACAATTTCTTTTAAGCATATCGATTCTTGTAATTTTACATGAATTCGGACATTTTATTTTTGCCAGGCTTTTTAATACAAGAGTAGAAAAGTTCTATCTCTTTTTTAATCCATGGTTTTCTCTCTTTAAATTTAAAAAAGGAGAAACAGAATACGGTATGGGTTGGCTCCCCTTGGGTGGATACGTGAAGATTTCTGGTATGATTGATGAATCCATGGACCGGGAACAAATGAAACAACCCCCTCAACCACATGAATTCAGGAGTAAACCGGCCTGGCAACGATTATTGATAATGGTTGGCGGGGTGCTCGTGAATTTCATTCTTGCTATCGTGATATATGCCGCAATATTATTTACCTGGGGAGAACAATATCTTCCCACGTCTAATGCCAGGTACGGGATTATGGTCGATTCACTTGCCATGGAAGCAGGGTTCAGGAATGGGGATAAAATCATTGCCCTGGACAATAATTCAGTAGAAGACTTCTATGACATTGTCCCAAAAATTGTTCTGAATGAAGTTAATACTGTTCAGGTAAAGAGAAATGGAGAAATTGCCGATATACATATCCCTGGTAAAATCCGATCGAAATTGCTGAAAGATCCTTCTTTTATTGAAGCAAGAATTCCATTCGTGATTGGCGATTTCGCGAAAAACTCACCGGCCCTTGAAGCAGGAATGGAAGTAAACGATTCAATTATATCCGTGGATGGTGAAAAGGCTATCTTCTTTGATGAATTCAAGGAAAAAATCAAGGGCAAAGAAGGTGAAGAAGTGACCATCACCGCGATAAGAAATAATCAGGTAAAGGATTTCACTTTCACCCTTACAGAAGGTGGTTTGATTGGCGTGGCTCCTTATGGAATAACACGCTATTTTGATCTGGAAAAACTGCAGTACGGTTTTTTCGAGTCAATTCCGGCAGGTATAAATAAAGGAATTAATACCATTGGCGATTACCTCAAACAGTTCAAACTAATTTTTTCTACTGAAGCCAAGGGATATGAATCGCTTGGAGGGTTTATAACTATTGGAAGAATTTTCCCGTCAACATGGAACTGGCAGGCTTTCTGGTCAATGACGGCACTACTCTCGATTATTCTTGCCGTAATGAATTTATTGCCCATCCCGGCACTCGACGGGGGACATGTCACGTTTTTACTTTACGAGATGGTTACCGGACGCAAACCAGGAGAAAAATTTCTGGAATACGCGCAAATCGCCGGGATGATTCTTATACTAACCCTGCTTGTTTACGCGAATGGTAATGATATTATGCGATACGTGTTTAATCAGTAAGCTGATTTTGTTTCTTTACTACTATCATGAAAAAGAAAATGAGAATTGATCTCAGCACATGCCGTAAATAAAAGGAAATCCTTCTGCATTATCAATTGTGAAGCGTCACTACATTTGTTTTTAACTAATTTGAATTAAATTCAAGGACAAGATAAATGGTCATTTACGACAATTTTTATGATTATTTTTATACTTTTGCCTAACTAATATTAAATTACAGAATATGAATCTTTTTGTATTACTTGGTATGATTGGACCAGGTCAGATAATCCTCATAATTGTTATCGTACTTCTTCTATTTGGCGGACGCAAGATTCCAGAACTCATGAAAGGGCTGGGACAAGGCATGAAAGAGTTTAAAAAGGCTACAAAAGAAGAAGACGGTGATGAAGGAAAAAAAGAGGAAAACAAGCCCATCGATAAAAAATGATCATTTTGCAATATTAAATTATCAGGAAACCTGTCATGATCATGACGGGTTTTTTTTGTATTTTGCAGCGTATTTTCAAGGGAAGTAAAAGATATGGCAACGAATATTAAAGAACTACAAGAAAAAATCCATTCCGGATCAATTTCTGTATCACAACTGGTTGATTCCTATCTTGATAATTGTCTAAAATTCAATCATTTAAATGCATTCCTGGAAATATTCGAAGATGAAGCAAGGGAAAAAGCTGCCCGACTTGACGCGAGAATAAAAAATGGAGAAAAAACAGGCCGGTTGGCAGGTGTTGTTTTAGGTATCAAGGATAATATTTGCTACAAGGGACACCGTGTATCAGCATCTTCCCGCATTCTCGAGAATTTTGAATCCGTTTATAATGCAACAGCCATAGAAAGAGTATTGGCAGAAGATGCAATAATACTGGGAAGACTCAATTGTGATGAATTTGCCATGGGTGGCTCCACTGAAAATTCAGCCTATGGTCCAGCATTAAATGCTTTAAATATTGATAAGGTCCCGGGAGGATCATCTGGAGGAGCAGCAACCGCTGTAGCTGCCGATATGTGTTATGCTGCTCTGGCAAGCGATACGGGAGGGTCTATTCGGCAACCTGCCGCTTTTTGCGGGTTAGTTGGTATTAAACCCTCGTATGGGCGTGTTTCAAGATATGGTCTCATCGCGTATGGGTCTTCATTCGACCAAATTGGGCCTATCACCCGTTCAGTGCGCGATAATGCACTTCTTATGGAAATAATCGCGGGAAAAGACACGCGTGACAGTACCTCATCCCGGCAACCGGTACCCGCTTACAGCTCGTCATTGGAATTTAGCCATAAAGCAAAAATTGCTTATTTGAAAGATCCACTCGAGCATCCTTCTCTCGATCCGGAAATAAAAACCGCCATGCTCGGGTTAATTGACAAACTGAGAAATGAAGGACATGAAGTGAAAGGTGTCGATTTTCCTTACCTGGATTATATCGTACCAACCTACTACGTGCTAACGATGGCTGAAGCTTCTTCCAACCTGGCCCGATTCGATGGTATCCACTATGGTTACCGGAGCCCAATCGCGACAGATGTTGAATCAACTTACGTGAAAAGCAGGAGCGAAGCTTTTGGTGAAGAAGTCAAAAGGCGCATCATGATGGGAACGTTCGTGTTGAGCGAGGGCTATTATGATGCATATTACGCGAAAGCACAAAAAGTACGTCGGCTTATAAAGGAAAAAACAGAAGAAATCCTCTCGGATCACGAATTCATCCTCTTACCGGTTACTCCCGGACCTGCTTTTGACCTGGGAAAACTGACCGATGACCCGATTGCCATGTACCTGGAAGACATATTCACGGTACATGCCAGCCTTGCCGGCATAACTGCCATCTCACTACCCCTGGCTAAACACACGAGCGGGTTACCCCTGGGAATCCAGGTATACGCGGGAAAATTCATGGAACACGAAATGTTTAAGTTTTCTGAATACCTTATGAATATGAAAATGTAATAATGCTTTCATGAGAAAGAATCCTGTAAAATATAAAAGTTTATTATTTTTTCTTTTTTTGCAGGTAATGCTATTACTGATCATGTCTAAATCATACCCGCAAGCCTGCCATGGGCGAGTGGTTGATATGATTGACAGCCTTATTAGACTTCCGGTTTTTCAAGATTATCCACCCCAACAAAAAATGACTTGTATAAATGATGGCATCTCAATTTATCCTGATATTTATTACGAGTACAAGCTTGAAGAGCTGAATAAAAAGACTCCTGTCAACCTGGAATATAATGATGAGGTCCTGGAATTTATTGAAATATTCACGGTAAAAAGAAAGAAAGATTTTGAAAAAATTGCCGGTCTTGCCAGGCTGTATTTTCCGTTGATGGATGAAATGCTTGATCTGCATAACCTCCCACTCGAGTTAAAATACCTCGCTGTTGTGGAATCAGGGCTCAATCCCCTGGCGGTTTCTCCAACAGGAGCTACTGGTTTATGGCAGTTCAAGATCAATTCTGCCCGAATGTTCAACCTGGAAGTTAACTCTTATATTGATGAACGACGCGATCCCCTTAAATCAACCAGGGCAGCCTGTAAATATCTTACTTATCTCTATTCCGTGTTTAATAACTGGCAACTGGCAATCGGTGCTTATAACGGGGGGCCCGGGGTCATAAGAAATGCCATTGAAAGATCCGGGGGAAAAACAAGCTTTAACGAGATCAAGAATTTCCTTCCCGAGGAGACCCGTGAATATATCCCTGCCTTTATAGCTGCCGCCTATGTTATGAACCACCTACAGGATCATGGAATTGAACCGGTTATGCCTGCTTTCGATTTTCTCAGCGTCGATACGGTAATGGTAAATAAAGAAGTGTCTTTTAGCCAGGTTGAAATAGTATTGGATATTCGTATGGAATTTCTTCGGTTTTTGAATCCTGTTTATAAAAAGGATTTTATACCGGATTACAATGAAAAAATGATGATAGTGCTTCCTGCTGATAAAGTAATAGATTTCATCAGGCATGAAAATGATATTTACGGGCGTGTCATTAAAGTTCCTGACTACCACGATATAACGAATGTATCTTCATCAACCGAAAACAAATTCAAAATATCCTACATCGTGAAAAAGGGTGATTTCTTACATAAAATTGCAATGGAACACGGGTGTACACTTGAAAACTTAAAAATTTGGAATAATCTTACAGATAATCATCTTTATCCCGGACAAAAAATGATCATCTGGATAAAAAATGATGATGCAACCAGGTTAAACAATATTCCTAATGATACTATTGTTATATCAAATAACAAGGAATATCTATATCATGATTAAAATTTTTCAGTTAAAACAATCACGCATGAAAAACATACAATATATAATAATCATTGTAACTATTTTATTCTCTTCCTGTGGCGGGAGCAATGAATCACCGTTATTACCAAAAACATCAGGCGCCGCGGGTGAAGTACTTGTTATAACAACCCAAGGGCAATGGAAAGGACCTATAGGAGAAAGCTACCGTGAAGTTTTGGAAGCTACCGAAGACATTCTACCGCAACCTGAGCCTGTTTTCACGGTTGTTCATGTTCCCAGGGATGGATTTTCCAAGATTTTTCACACTCACAGAAACATTATACTAACCAAGGTCGGACCAGAATATAAAGAGGCTAAAATACTTGTACAAAAAGATGTATGGGCCACTCCCCAACTCCTCCTGAACGTGGTGGCACCGGATAATAAAGCTGCCGCTGCCCTGATAAAAGAAAAACGAGACAGGATTTTTTCGCTCCTTATAGATGCCGAAAGAAAAAGAATAAGACAAAACTACAAGATCAATCTTGATGGCGAAATTTACCAGATGCTCAGGAAAGAACATCATATATCACTTGTAGTTCCTTCCAGCTACGAAGTAGCCCTCGATTCAGGAAATTTTATTTGGCTGGAAAGCAAAATTCCTGACCTTATTCAGGGTATTTTCATTTACTATTACGAGTATACCGATACCTCAATGTTCTCGAAGGACTATCAAATAGAAAAGCGAAATAATCTCCTGAGGAAATTCGTGCCAGGTCCTGACCCGGGTTCATACATGACAACCGAAACAATTATTGACCCAATATACAGTGAATTCATGTACAAAGAGCAATTCTACACTGAACTAAAGGGATTATGGAAGCTTGAAAAAGGGTTCATGGGGGGACCTTTCGTGAGTGTATCAACCGTGGATCAGAAAAGAAACCGGATTGTTACCGTCGAGGGTTTTGTTTTCGCGCCGAAATTTCAAAAACGAACTTATCTCCGGCAAATGGAATCCATTATTTACTCCCTCGAAATACTCTAATTATGGAAATTGCAACACTAAAAAACAAACTTAATTTTAACTCCCGCGAAGAATATATAGAAGGTCTGGTTATACAGCAATTGAAAAAAGATTTCTCTGTTAATGGCATTGATCTATCTTGTAATTCATCAAAATCCCTGGAAGATCAACAACTTGTCAATGAAATAACCGCCGTTATTGATAGACTACTTGCTCGTGATCTGGAAAAACTAAAAGTGATTCTTTATCAGATAGATGTACCAGTTCATAGTCTTTTTACCGAGGCCGACAACCGGGTAAAACCCCCTGATCAAATTGCATCAATGATTATTCAGCGGGAATTGTTAAAAGTATTAACCAGACTCTATTTTAAAGAGATACATTGATTATTTTGTTTTTCAAATCATTTATTTAAAACTACTTTTGTATACCAACTGAATATTAATTACCTGAAATGATTCAGTGCAATGAACATTCAGCCGGGTTAGATAATTACTTAAAAAAGAGAATGCAATTATGCTAATATTAAGAAAAAGTTTCGGGAGTGATGATAACCTCTTGATAATAGGACAAAAAACAGGGGATTTCAGGTTCGAATTCCTTTCAGACAAGGAAAATGAATATGTAAACAACAAATTAAAAAATGGGGATAAAGCTGTAGACATTAATCAATATAATAGATACATATTCATCCGGGTGCTTGATGGAAAGAATGAAAAAAAAGACAACCTTGAAAAAATAAGATCCATTGGCGCTAAAATGACAGTTACCCTGAATGACCTGAAAATCAAGTCAGCTTTTATCATCCACACGGCTAAAAACCCCGCTGAAACACTTGCTCTTGCCGAAGGAATCCTTTTGGCCAACTATCAGTTTTTAAAATATCAGAAAGATGCAGAAGAAAAAAAGAATTCCTTGGTTGAACTATTGGTACCACTTGATGTAATTTCTGAACAAGATCGTGATGAATTAAATGTTACCATCCGGGCAGTATTCAAGGCCAGAGATCTGATAAATGAGCCACTCTCTTTTCTCAGCGCCTCAAAACTATCGGAAGAAGCTCAAATAATGGGAAAGGAAGCCGGCTTTTCAGTAGAAGTATTGCAAAAGCCGGAAATTGAAGCTTTGGAAATGGGAGGTTTACTTGCTGTAAACAGGGGCAGCAATGATCCGCCGACATTTTCCATTCTCGAATGGAAACCAGGTAACCCGGTAAATAATAGACCAATCGTGCTGGTAGGAAAAGGAGTTGTTTATGATACAGGTGGCATAAGTTTAAAACCTTCTTCAAGCATGGATTCCATGAAATCCGACATGAGTGGAGCAGCCGCCGTGTTAGGTGTTCTATACATGGTTGCATCAATGAAACTCCCTGTTCATGTAATAGGATTGATCCCGGCTACTGATAACATGCCCGATGCAAAAGCAAGGGTTCCGGGAGATATCATTACCATGTTTGACGGTACCACCGTTGAAGTTATGAATACAGATGCCGAGGGCCGGTTAATACTAGCCGATAGTATGGCTTATGCAAAAAAATTTGACCCTGCATTGCTGATAACAATCGCTACATTAACCGGATCAGCAGCCAACGCGATAGGTAAACAAGGCTCTGTTATGATGGGTACTGCAGACAATCAACAATTGAAAAACCTGATGGAAACAGGAGAAATGGTACATGAACGATTGGCATGGTTCCCATTTTGGCCGGAGTACAATGAATTATTGAAATCTGATGTGGCCGACCTGAAAAATATTGGAGGTAAAGAAGCAGGAGCCATAACCGCCGGTAAGTTTTTAGCAAATTTTACTTCAGCGCCTTTTATCCACCTAGATATCGCGGGTACAGCATATTTAACTTCAAATGACAGCTACCGCCTGAAAGGAGGTACAGGCGTAGGTATCAGGATGCTATATCATTTCCTCAAACAAATAAAAGAAAAGAAAAAATAAGGATTTTTGTTCACTAACCAATTATTGGCTAATTTCGTTCCTGGTTTTGAAAATAAAATTTGAAAGAGCATAATGAGTAAAAAGGTAAAAATAGGTATCACGCATGGTGATATTAACGGGATAGGATACGAGATAATTATTAAGACTTTACGGGATAACCGGATTTTTGATATTGGTATTCCCATATTATACGGATCCGCTAAAGTAGCGGCTTATCATCGGAAAGCCATTGGTATTGAAAATTTTTCATTGAATAACATTAAGTCTGCCGATGAAGCTAATCCAAAGCGGGCTAATCTTATCAATTGCATTAGCGATGACGTTAGAGTAGAATTAGGAAAAACAACCAAGATGGCAGGTGAAGCTTCAATAGCAGCGCTTGAAGCAGCTATCACAGATCTACAGGAAAATAAAATTGACGTATTGGTTACTGCCCCTATCCACAAGCAGAATATTCAATCCGATAATTTTAAATTCCCTGGACATACAGAATATCTTTCTAATAAATTTGATTCTTCCGGGTTCCTGATGCTCATGATTAGTGAAGTTATGCGCATTGGGGTTGTTACCGGCCATATTCCTTTATCTGAGGTACCAGGGGAAATAACCATGGAGTTAATTCTCGAAAAACTGCGTATCCTGAATAATTCCCTCATTAAGGATTTTGGTATACGAAAACCCAAGATTGCCGTTATGGGTCTTAATCCACATGCAGGAGATAATGGTGTCATTGGTAATGAAGAGCAGGAAATCATTAATCCCGCCATTGAAAAAGCACGTGAAGAAAGCATGATGGCCTTGGGGCCTTTCCCGACAGATGGTTTTTTCGGTTCGGGTCAATATAGTAAATTTGATGCAATTTTAGCGATGTATCACGACCAGGGGCTTACTCCATTCAAATCCCTGTCCTACGAGGGAGGAGTTAATTATACCGCCGGACTGCCTGTTGTGAGAACTTCACCGGCACACGGGACTGCCTATGAAATTGCCGGTAAAAATGAAGCCTCGGAAAATGCTTTCAGGAAGGCCATGTATCTTGCCGCGGATGTTTTTAACAACAGGGTAAATTATCAGGAACTTACCCAGAATCCTTTAAAGTCTTCTGGTGTAATTACCCCGGAAGCGGATCAATAACTTTTTTGGTTGTCAACACTCTTTTCTGCCTGATAAAAACCATTTTCCTGGTGATTCCTGCCGGTGAAGAAATAAGAATAAAATAAGCCCCGGTAGGTAAAAATTTATCGTTAAGCATTGAAAAGATATCTTTTTGGTCTCTGTCAACTCGTTTCTTTATTACAATCTCTCCTTCCATGTTTTGAATTTCAATAACATGAGAATTAAAATCTGAACGAGCGTGATCTTGAAATAAATCAATCTGTTCCATTCTTTCAGTATTATCGTTTCAATAAATAAAACATGGATTACCACTTCCCTGGTAATTCGATTTCACAATGAAGTCCCTGGAAATGAAAATTAAGCATGATACAAAACCGAAACAAACAATCTTCAGCTTCCTTCGGGTTGTCCCATTCATCGTGTTTTGTAAGATATTCTTCTGATACATTCTGATGCATAGTCTCCGTCTTTCATAATTAATCACATCACTCGCTGAAAAGTAACCAGCACATTACGTTTTTTTTGGATTAAATATGTTATCGTGCTGAATTTTTGATACTTGTCATATAGAAAAAACCAAAATAACTTGATGGAAAGAAGACCACAATGCTGAATAACATGAATAATCCATTCCAATTAAAGGATAATTTTTTATTAAGTGATCATTATTATTCTTTAGATTTGTACTAACCCTTTAAATCAAAATATCATGCCAAAAATATCCAAAGAAGATGCCCTGCGATATCATTCCGAGGGTAAACCCGGGAAAATAGAAGTAATTCCAACGAAACCATACAATACACAGTACGATTTATCCTTAGCATACACCCCGGGTGTTGCCGATCCATGCCTGGAAATTAAAAATGATAAGGATAATGCCTATCGTTACACCGCGAAAAGTAACCTGGTAGCTGTTATCTCAAATGGAACCGCTGTACTTGGACTTGGAGACATTGGAGCCATAGCGGGAAAGCCGGTAATGGAAGGAAAAGGATTACTTTTTAAAGTTTTCGCTGACGTGGATGTATTTGATATAGAAATTGATGAAAAGAATCCCGAAAAGATAATTGATGTAATAAAAGCCATAGCTCCTACTTTTGGAGGAATCAATCTTGAAGATATAAAAGCGCCGGAATGTTTTGAAATAGAACAACGGCTAAAAGATGAACTGGATATTCCCGTTTTTCATGATGATCAGCATGGCACGGCGATTATTTCAGGCGCCGGTTTACTGAACGCGTTGGAAATAACCGGCAAAAAAATTGAAGATATTAAACTGGTCGTTAGCGGGGCCGGGGCCTCAGCAATTTCGTGCACCCGCTTATACATGAGTCTCGGGGTAAAACCTGAAAATATACTGATGGCCGATAGCAAGGGTATTCTCACGAAAGACAGAGAAGACATGAACGAGTCGAAGAGAGAATTCGCGAGAGACACGGATAAAAGAACGATTGAAGAAGCCATAAAGGGGGCAGACATGTTCCTGGGTCTCTCGGTAGCTGGCATTCTTAATAAAAAAATGCTGGCTTCCATGGCAGATAATCCTATTGTTTTTGCCATGGCTAACCCAAATCCGGAAATATCGTACGAGGATGCAATGGATACCAGAGATGATATCGTTTTTGCTACAGGGCGGTCCGACTATCCCAACCAAATTAATAACGTTCTGGGTTTCCCTTTTATCTTTAGAGGAGCACTTGACGTGAGAGCCAAAAACATTAACGAGGAAATGAAAATAGCTGCCGTGCAAGCATTGGCAGAACTTACCAAGGAAGACGTGCCCGATTCAGTAAACACTGCCTATAAAACCAGGAATCTCACCTTCGGACGAGAATATATTATTCCAAAGCCGCTTGACCCAAGGCTGATTACCACCGTCGCGCCGGCAGTTGCCAAAGCAGCCATAGAAACAGGCGTGGCAAGGGAAACAATCACCGATTGGAATGAATACCGGGTAGCCCTCAGGAAAAGAATGGGTCTTCACAATAAATTGATTGATGAGATCAGGCTGAAAGCCAAACAAGAACCAAAACGCGTGGTCTTTGCTGATGCCAATAACTACAAGATATTAAAAGCAGCACAAGTAGTAACATCCGAAGGGATTGCTCAGCCGGTATTACTGGGAAATGCCAGTGAAATACATGAAACTGCCTTAAAAAACAATATTGATATCAGCGATTTCCCTATTGTTGATTATCATTGTAAAGAAGAAAATGAAAAAAGAAAAAGATATGCCCGGGTGCTTTACGAAAAAAGAAAAAGAAAAGGACTGACCTTCGAGGAAGCATATGAGATGATGTTCAATAGAAATTACTTCGGGGTAATGATGGTTGAAACCGGTGATGCCGATGCATTCTTATCAGGATTCAGTAGCAAGTATGCTGATACCATAAGACCTGCATTGCAAATCATGGGTACTAACAATACTCTCGATCACATTGCCGGGATGTACTTGTTAATCACCAAGAAAGGGCCATTCTTTTTCTCGGATACAACAGTAAATATCCAGCCTAACGCGCAAACCCTCGCCGATACAACTGTTCTCACTGCAAATGAGGTAAGAAAATTCGGGGTTGAACCCAGGATTGCCCTGGTTTCTTATTCCAATTTCGGATCGATACGAACGGGTAGCCCGGCACGTGTAAAAGAAGCTGTAGAAATCCTGCATCAAAAATATCCTGATCTTATTGTAGATGGAGAGATGCAGGCCAACTTTGCCCTGAACCGGGAGTTACGGGAAAAAAAATTCCCCTTTTCAAAACTCAAGGGACATGATGTAAACACACTGATTTTTCCCAATCTCAGCTCGGGAAATATTGCATATAAAATAATGCAGGAAATTGGCGGGGCAGAAGTAATCGGCCCAATCCTCATGGGCATAAGAAAACCAGTGCAGGTTCTGCAGATTGAAAGTTCAGTGCGTGAAATTGTAAACATGGCCGCGATAGCGGTTGTTGGAGCACAATCGGAAGTACCTGAAATCCTGGAACTATAACCTGATATCCTTACTTGTAGTGGTACAACGCGGGCCGTTTATTATGCTGGTTGGGCCGGATTGTATATTTACAGGATTCTTGTATTCGGATTCAACATCATATTATTAAACATACAGGTTCTTTAAAAAGATTGGAATAATGTTACCTACCTTTATTTCCCCAAAAACCAAATAAAATCTGTAATGAACATAAAAGACAAAGGATTTTATACAAAAATGGTGCATGCCGGAACCTTTGAGGATCCTCTTGGTAGTGTTAATGTACCTATTTATCAGACATCTACATTTGCTTTTAAAAACTCGGATCATGGAGCTGCCTGTTTTAGCGGTGATGATCCCGGGTTTATATATACGCGCATTGGAAATCCTACTATAACAGCTTTCGAAGAGAATGTCGCTGCCCTGGAAAATGGTTATGGAGGTATAGCATGCAGCTCGGGCATGGGCGCCATCAGCACGATTTTTATGGCACTACTTGAACAAGGTGCTCATATTTTATCAACAGCTTCAGTTTACGGGCCTACCCGTTCGATTCTTGAAAAACATTTTTCCCGGTTTGGAGTTGAAAATACTTTTATTGATACTTCAGATATTGAATTAATCAAACATTCATTACTACCTAATACCCGGGTGCTTTATATCGAAACACCAGCAAATCCTACCATGCAGATTACCGATTTAAAAGCATGTGCTGAAATCGCGCGTGAGCATAATTTGATCCTGGTTGTTGATAATACTTTTTGCAGTCCATACCTGCAAAATCCTATCGATTTCGGGGTCGATCTCGTGGTCCATTCCATTACCAAGTTTATCAATGGTCATGCTGATATCGTGGGAGGAGTTATCGTAACCAAAAACAGGGAAATGTATGACAAAATTCGTCCCATGATGGTAATGATGGGCACAAACATGGACCCGCATCAGGCTTTCATGGTACTACGAGGCGTAAAAACACTGGGATTACGGGTAGAAAAATCGCAGGAAACGGCTCGTGAAGTGGCTGATTATCTTTCTAAACATCCTAAAATAGAATGGGTGAAATACCCCGGGCTGGAATCACATCCGCAGTTTAAACTTGCAAAATCACAAATGCGAGGACCTGGTTCCATGATTAGTTTTGAATTAAAAGGAGGGATCGAGGCAGGAAAAATATTAATGGATAACATGAAACTGGCTGTACTGGCCGTTTCGCTGGGTGGTGTGGAAACCCTCATCCAGCATCCTGCTTCTATGACACACTCGGGTGTACCTCGTGACGAAAGAATTGGCGCGGGAATTACTGACGGGTTGGTTCGTTTTTCAGTGGGTATTGAAGACGCCGGGGATATTCTGGGAGACCTGAAGCAGGCACTGGAAAAGGTATAATTGAATGCAATTTCCTTTTACTTTAAATAATTATTGCATGAACCGCTGGAGTTTTTAATAAAAAATAATATGTATTACCGGCCCAAGGAATTCAGGTGAAACAATATTTGCCAGAAACTTAATCGAAGAATTGTCATCACGGGAAGTTCAAATCAGAGAATTTCTGGCTCCTGCCGTTATAATCTTGGAGCAAAAAATGGCTTTAACCTGGAATTGTTACCAGAAAATGATCGTTTATATTGTATTTCACTTCAACAAACTGATGGCTGGAAAATTATTTCAGAATAACGCACTCTTCAGATAATTCAATTAAAAAAATCCTTTTTAACAATGTCTGTCCACCTTTTCAATCTTTCAAGCGTAAGATCCCCCTGTGAATCTTCATCCAGTGGCAGCCCGACAAAAAAACCTCCTATTACGGCTTTTGAGGATATGAAATTATAACCATCTAAAGGCCATCTCCCGATGATCTTGGCTTTTCGTTCCTTCATGAAATTAAACAAAACACCCATCGCGTCAACAAAAGTTTCAGCATAAGCATCCTGATCTCCGAGCCCGAAAATTGCTATTTTTTTTTCTGAAAAATCATAATTCCTGATTTTCCCGAGAAAATTTGTCCAGTCATCCTGTAAATCACCATTGCCCCAGGTAGATATCCCGAGAATTAATCGATTATAATTCAAAATATTCTCAGGAATACATTCGGCAACATCAAATAATTCAACAATCAGGGGATACAATAATTCCTTTACCCGCTGCGCTATCAGTTCGGTATTTCCAGTTGAAGAACCATAAAAAAGACCGATGTTTGCCATTATAGTTAATCTTTACCGCTGTTATCTGATTTTTTCTTCTTCCGGTTCGTGTATATCAATAAACCAATCCCGGCAAATACAAACGGGATACTCAATATTTGTCCCATGTTCAGGAGCATCCCTGCTTCAAAAGCACTTTGGTCTTCTTTTATAAACTCAATAAAGAATCGGGCAGTAAATAACAAAATGAGAAACCAACCGAAAAATGTACCATTTACAATTTTTTGTCCTTTCTTGTTATAGAACGAGTATAATCCAATGAATATAAAAAGGTAAGCAAGTGCCTCGTAAATCTGGGTGGGATGCTTGGGTACTGTTTCTCCGGCTCGCACGAAAATAAATCCCCATGGCATATCTGTTTCAATACCATAAATCTCTGAGTTCATCAGATTTCCCATTCGTATAAAAAAACCGGCGAGCGCTACAACAATAACAATCCTGTCTATTAACCACAAAAATGACATGTTAAATTTCCTGACGAAAAGGTAGATAGCTATAGGGATTCCTATGGCCGCACCATGACTTGCCAGACCTCCTTCCCATATTTTCAATATTTTTAGCGGATTATTTAAATAATAGCTGGCATCATAAAAAAAAACATGCCCCAATCTTGCACCAATAATAGTCCCCAATGCCATGTACAGGGTAAGCTTATCGAGCAATTCCATCTTTATGTTTTCCTTTTTGAAAAAATGTTGAAAAATCAGGTAGCCAAAAAAGAAAGATGCAGCGAAAAGCAACCCGTACCAGCGAATACTCAAAGGGCCCAATTCAATAATTTCAGTATCTACATTCCAGCGGATAGATAATAGATTCATTTTTTATTAATTTTTATTAAGACAAATGTAATAAAATGAAATGGAATTAAACAAAAAAAGGGTATTCCCTCGTGAGGAATACCCTTTTAAGCGATTTGATTTTATTTTATTCACACTTCAGCACGTGTTCCATCTGGTATTGTGCACTTACAGCGTAATCACCCGTGTTGGCCTTGCTATATGCATCACAGGCTTCCTGCTCCATTCCGGCACCAAGATAAGCATCTCCTAATTCAAAATAATCGCGTGCAAGTAAATTTTCTCCACCTTCTTCATACTTGATCGCTTTTTTCGCGCTCTCAATGGCATTTTCCCATTTTTCCCGTGCGTTATAAACAACTGCCATCAGGTAATGAACTTCCGAATATTGATTATTGTATTCTTTTGCCTTTTGCAATAATTCAATTGCTTGATCATAATTTTCAGCGTTTTTCGCGTTATTGGCTTCAATCACCAACTTCTTGATTGCCCTTTCATTGGCATTTTCAGCTACATCACTTTCATTCCCTGCAAGACCGTTTTCAATGGCTTTATCATAGGCCGATATCATTTCCTCAATATTATCTTGTTTCTCATGAATATAACCTATGTAGAAATATGCTTTGGCCAAAGTTGGATCAAGGTCCACGGCATCATTGAAATACTTGAGGGCTTCCTCAAAGTTTTCATTTTTCAAGGCCCTTCCCCCAAAACTATTATAATACCTTGCAAGGGCAGATCCGGCTTTTTGTTCAGTCACCGGATCATCATATTTTTTAGCTATTTCTATAGTTTTCTGGAACATCGACATGGCGTCATTATGCTCTTTTGCCCTGTAATGATCAAGAGCAACATTATAATAGAGATCGGGTAATTTTGACTGTATTAATTCTTGCTTATCATTGCCTTCTACCCCTAATGAATTAAAAATATCCAGGCTTTTTTCAAAAGCAGCAATGGCTGCCATCTTATCATCAGCAATAAGTGATGCACCCTCATTGTAAGCTTCCAGCGCCTCTTGTTCCGTTTGAGCGTTCAGGATCACGGGTGTGAAAATTAAAAATAGTACGGGAAATAATTTCTTTACATGATTCATAATTCAAATTTTAGTCAAACATTCTTTTTCATAATGACCACAAATATATACAAATACACTAAAAATTAAAAAAATGTTCTTCATTTGGGCCAATGAAAGTATGCAAAAAACAGACCAAAATATTTACATCCATCCCCGTAACTTAACTAATGTTTCGCACTTGTTTAATCTTTTAATATTCAACCCTTTTAGGGTTTTCTCTCATGTCATTCTTCATACCGGGGCATGCCCCGGTGCCATTCATATTAAAGCCTTTCAGGCTTTTAACTACGAATGTGGTTAAATTTGAATAGCCACGAATGGAATTCGTGGTTAAATTGAAAAAAGCCCCCGGGATATTTAAACGAGGGGGCTCTTGTAAATAAACAGGGTTGAAGGGAGGCTATTTATAAATCATCTGCATTTCAGAACAAACTTAAACCATTCTTCACGGGTATATATGAAATATAAATTAATTAATCTTAAAATAATTGTTCATTCACGCTATAACTAGTGACACGTCACATTTGATATTGAGGAGGAATATCTCTTTATGCAAGACTCTTGACACAGATCAATCGACATCTTTTTTTGACATGACACTTTATTTCATAAAAAATGCGCTATTGTATAATACAAGATGATTATTCGCTAAGTTGAGTGAAGCGAACAAGCGCTTTTAGATATTTAACGTGTAACCCTGATACCGCGTTTATTAAATTTCACAAATGAAGTGCTGTGAAATACTTACAGTATCTTATTCGATTGAGCAAATTGCTTAATTTTAGTATTCCTCTTCCTTTTCTTTTAAAATTGCCAGGAAGTATTTCACATCATATAACCGGAGCAGAAGAGCAAAAAGAATTCCTGCCAGAATGATCATTCCGAAACCATGTGCCCAATTATTGAATAAGATACCTGCCAAAAAAGCTGACAATATTACCAGGCCAATAAATACTCCTAACCTGGTAAATAGAAATATATTAAACCTTAACCTGAAAATGAAAGCACAAAGAATTATTTGAACCAGAGCGGTAAGTGACTGGGTGGTTACACTGGCAATTGCTGCTCCCAGGGCCTGATATTTAGGAATAAGTAACAAGTTCAACAGAAAATTTATTCCCACGGCTATTGCTGCCATGATATTGAGCTCTCGGAGATTCCCGTTAGCCGTGAGTAAAGTTCCGAAAATATAAGTGAGACAAAAAGCAGCTAACCCGTTAATGAGAACACTGAAAACCATGGAAGATCTTTCCGTGTCTTCCTTGTATAATAATTTGATGATTTCATCATTATAAGAAATACAGGATATAATGAGGACAATTGCAGGAATAATTATGAGCAGTGTAGAGATACTTGTAAGTTCATCAATTTTTTCACCTGTTTTAATCATTTTTGAAAAAATGGGTAATAGCAAACTGGCAAACAGAAACCCGAATTGAATAAAAGCATCCAATATTCTGAATGATTGCGCGTATATACCAGCTTCAGTCTTGCCATCAGGTCTCAGCAAATATTCTATCATTACCGAATCAATCCGATTATAAATTGCCATTAGCAATACCAGTAAAGCGAAAGGGAAACTTTGCCTGAGAATACTAACAGAGAATTTATAATCAATCCTGGGTCTGAAATACCTTGATTTTTTAAGTACTATTACAAAAGCAGTTAAAGCGGTAAGCCCATATGAAGCTGTTTGGGCCCATACAAACCATTCTACCTGAAAAGGTCGTGAAGTCAACCCGGACCAAAGTAAAACACTACATATCATGATCATTAGCAACCTGTCCAGTACCGATAAAGTACTATCGGTTCTGAAAAACTGCAATCCACTTATATTGGTGCGCAGGTAAAGCACCAGCACGGCAAGAAACTGGTTGATTGCCAAAATGTAAAGTAAGTTAAACTGACGTCCTGAGTACCCAAGGATAATACCAGCGCCCATGCAAATTCCAAAGTATAAAATACCGAGTACAAATTTAAGTGCCAGGATACCTGATAT
Organism: uncultured Bacteroidales bacterium; assembly: GCA_964426725.1. GTDB lineage: Bacteria > Bacteroidota > Bacteroidia > Bacteroidales > CAYRRV01 > CAYRRV01. The sequence goes on from CAYRRV010000004.1 coordinate 70,108, forward strand.
AAAACGAGCCACCATGTGGGGTTGCCGGGCAATTCTCCGGTTATTGTAATTGTTTATACCAAGATCGAGCAAAATATTCAGCATGAAAGTAAGACTGAACAAAGAGAAGTACAATCCATATTCTTCGCTTCCAACCCGGTTCTGTATGGTCCGATCGATACCAAAAATATAAAAAGGCTTAACCAGCAGGTTCAAAAAAAGCAGAAATGCCAGGTTTGTTATGAACTTCCTTTTCAAATCTTCCGATTATTGTTTTACTTTACAAATGTAAAAGAATCTGGCTTTTTAGTATAGCCAGATGAAAAAAAAGTAATTATATTATTTTTGCTTCGCATGAGGATTGCAGTTAATACCCGGTTATTGATCAAAGGGAAGATGGAAGGTATCGGATGGTATACCTACGAGACGATGAAACGAATAACGCGAGAGCATCCGGAGCACGAGTTTATCTTTATTTTCGATCGTCCTTTTCACGAGGAATTTATTTTCTCAGACAATATTATACCGGTTGTTACCGGTCCCCCTGCTCGTCACCCGGCTTTATGGTTAATTTGGTTCGAATGGAGCCTGCCCCGTGTTTTCAGGAAATATCAACCAGATATATTTATCTCTCCTGATGGTTACCTGTCACTTTCTGCTTCAATTAAGTCGGTACCGGTGATTCATGATCTGAATTTTGAACACCACCCTGAAAATTTGCCGTTACTTACCCGGATCTACTTTAAACACATGTTTCACCGGTTCGCCAGAAAAGCGGAAAGAATAGCGACAGTATCCGCATACTCAAAAAATGATATTATTAAAACCTACCAGGCAAATCCTGATATAATAGATATCACTTATAATGGTGCTAATGTCAGATACCGACCTGTCGAGGATTCAATAAAGGTGAAAACAAAAGAAAAATACGCGGCCGGTAAGGAATACCTGATTTTTATCGGCTCATTAAACCCGAGAAAGAACGTGGCACGCCTTCTTCAAGGATTTGAAAAGTTTAAAAATGAGACCGGCCGCGAAGAAAAATTACTCTTAGTGGGAAGCAGGATGTTTAAAACGAGCGATATAAAAGAAACATACAGCTCGATGACCCATAAAGATGATGTGATTTTTACCGGCAGGATGGAACCCGATGAATTAATAACCGTGTTGGGATCAGCAAGAGCCCTGGTTTTTATTCCCCTTTTCGAGGGATTCGGCATCCCGGTTGTAGAAGCCATGTATTGCGGCGTTCCCGTTGTTGTTTCTAATGCAACCTCATTACCCGAGGTAGCTGGTGATGCAGCCATCTACGCGGATCCATACCAAATAGATTCAATCGCGAATGGTATAAAAAAAATATGTGTTGATGAAAAACTCCGAAATGAATTGATAGAGAAGGGGAAAGATGCCCGCGAAAAATTTTCCTGGGATCAAACCGCGAAATCATTGTGGTATTGCATAGAAAAATGTTTATAACTTTGAAGCGTAATGGGAAAAGTTTACAGGCTCAAGAGTTTTTTTAAGGCAGATGTCGCAGAAGCCGGATGTGATGAGGCAGGTAGAGGATGTTTGGCAGGACCTGTCTTTGCTGCAGCTGTTATTTTGCCCAGTGGCTTTCGTGATAAACTTCTAAGAGATTCCAAGCAAATGCTGCCAGAAAATCGTTTCAAATTACGCGAGAAAATTGAAAAGAAAGCTATAGCCTGGGCTGTTGCCATGATCGACAACACGGTTATTGATGAAATAAATATTCTGAATGCTTCCATTCTTGCCATGCACAAGGCCCTGGAACAGCTAAAAGAAGCACCTGCTCACATCATTGTTGATGGAAATCGTTTCAAGCCCTATCGTGATATCCCTCATGCCTGCGTGATAGATGGTGATGACAAGTATTATTCCATTGCCGCTGCTTCAGTTCTGGCTAAAACTTACCGGGACGATTACATGATCAAACTGCATGAAGAATATCCCGATTATAAATGGATCAATAATAAAGGATATGCCACCCGTTACCACAGGGACATGATAAAGAAAATTGGTATCACCGCGTATCACAGAAAATCTTTTCATCTCTTCGACCCCCAGCTTGCCATTGATTTTGATAATGAAACAGACAAAAAAGATGCAACAGATGAAATATGTTAAAGATCATACTTTATCACCAATAATAAATATATCTGTATCTTTATTTTTTGTTTATAATTTAAATAATAAATTGAATATAATCTTAAATGTAACAGGCCATGTCTGAAATATTAATAAAGGCACAGTCGAATATGGTTAAAAATCGTGCCGGATTTGAAGCTTGGTCACAAATTTTTAAAAAGATGAGAAAAACAATCGGATTAATTCTTGCTGCATTTATTCTGCTGCAGGTAAATGTAAAGGCAGACGAGGGAATGTGGTTATTGCCCCTCATTGAAAAACTCAACATGGATGAAATGCGATCGATGGGATTAGAACTCTCTGCCGATCAAATTTATGATATCAATAATTCCAGCCTCAAAGATGCCATTGTAGCACTTGACCGGGGCTCGTGTACTGCCGAACTTATATCATCTAACGGGCTCATTTTAACCAATCACCATTGTGGATACGATGAAATACAATCGCATAGCAGTGTTGAACATAACTACCTGGAAGACGGGTTTTGGGCCTCAAAATACAAGGAAGAATTACCCAATCCCGGGAAAACTGCAACTTTCCTTATCCGTATGGAAGATGTTACCGAAAAGGTACTTGCCGGTTTAACAGATGATATGTCGGAAGAAGAAAGAGACGCGAAAATTGAAGAAATAACCTCCGGGATAGAAAATGAAGCTACAAAAGATAATGAATACGAGGCCACGGTTCGTTCCTTCTTCGGTGGCAATGATTTTTACCTCGTCATTACTGAAACCTTTAAAGATGTACGTTTAGTGGGAGCACCGCCTTCATCTATCGGCAAATTTGGCGCTGATACCGATAACTGGATGTGGCCCCGTCACACGGGAGATTTTGCTTTGTTCAGGATTTATTCCGGTCCCGATGGCAAACCTGCCGAGTATTCGGAAGACAACATACCATATACCCCCAGGCATGTACTGCCCATTTCTCTCGAGGGTGTAAAAGAAGGTGATTTCACCATGGTACTTGGTTATCCTGGCAGTACCGATCGATATATTACTTCATGGGAAGTGCGTGAATTACTCGATGTTGAACATCCTAACCGCATTAAAATCAGGGGAATTAAGCAAGACCTCTGGATGGAAGACATGAGAGACAGCGAGGAAATTAAAATCAAATATGCTTCCAAGTATTCAAGATCAAGTAATTACTGGAAATACTCTATTGGCCAGAGCAAAGGACTAAAGAGACTGAATGTATATGGTAAGAAAAAAGAATTGGAAGATCAGTTTATTGAATGGGTAGATCAGGATCAACAACGCGCTGAAAAATACGGCGAGGCACTTGAACTCATAGAAAAGGCAGTCACGGGTCGAAAAGAATACGTGAGCGCATCACAGTATTTAATTGAAAGTTTCTACTTTGGTATTGAACCCATTGGTTTGGCCTTATCATCTCAAAAACTGTACATGGCCATAAATGCCGATTCCCCAAATCAGGAAATGATCAATGAAACAATTATTGAATTGAAGAAAGAAAGCGAAGAATTTTTCAAAGACTATAATCAACCAACAGCAAAAAAGGTTACTCTTGCCATGTTGAAGCTATACTACATGGATGTTCCCTCGGAATTTCACCTGGAGGTTCATAATACCATCATGAATAAATACAAGGGGAATTTTGAAAAATATGTTGATAAGCTTTTTAATAAATCCATTTTTGTTGACCAGGAAAAATTTAATGAATTTCTTGAAAATCCTAAATTTAGAAGTCTACAAAAAGACATGTTCATGGAACTGACCATTGACTTCAGTAATAAATACCAGGAAATAAACTCGATGAGCAGTAAGTATGATAAGTTCTACGAGAAAGGTACCCGGCTGTTTATTGAAGGACTTCGGAAAATGAAAGAAGATAAAACCTTTTATCCCGACGCGAATTCAACCATGCGCCTTACCTATGGAATCGTGGATGATTATTACCCCATGGATGCAGTGCATTACGATTATTACACTACATTACAGGGTGTTATGGAAAAAGAGGACCCGGGTAACTGGGAGTTTGTAGTCCCCGAGAAATTAAAAGAATTATACAAGAACAAGGATTTTGGCAGGTACGGGAAAGAAGATTACATGCCTCTATGTTTTATCTCAAATAATGATATTACCGGTGGAAACTCTGGCAGTCCTGTACTCAACTCGAAAGGTGAACTGATTGGTGTGGCCTTTGATGGAAACTGGGAAGCGATGAGCGGCGATGTTGTATTTGAACCGGAATTGCAACGTTGTATCAATGTTGATATCCGTTACGTTCTGTTCATAATTGACAAATTTGCAGGTGCCACGAACCTGATCGATGAAATGGAAATAATTGAATAATAATTCATTAATGTTTTGTTATAAAGCCGGTGTAAAATGCACTTTTACACCGGCTTTTTTATACTCTCGATCTTTTCCACCTCCCTTGTATACAAATTTGGTAAATCCTGTTCAAACATCTATCTTTATCATCATGCAATCACCTGAAATCATCATGTACACGGATGGAGCCGCACGGGGAAACCCTGGCCCCGGTGGTTATGGAATTGTCCTGATTTCAGGTAAATACAGGAAAGAAATTTCCGAGGGATTTAAATTAACCACCAATAACCGGATGGAACTTATGGCAGTTATTGTCGGTCTCGAAAAGCTACGCGTCAAGGGAAGTCGCGTGACAATATACTCCGACTCAAAATACGTGGTAGATGCCGTGGAAAAACAGTGGCTTTTCGTCTGGGAAAAAAAACGTTTTAAAAAAGTTAAAAATCCCGACCTGTGGATGCGTTTCCTGAAAATCTACAGGCAACATGAGGTGAAGTTAATTTGGGTGAAAGGACATGCCAGTAATATTGAAAATGAAAAATGTGACAAGTTGGCCGTTGAAGCCAGTAAACAACCAAATCTAAAAGAAGATTTCGGGTACAACCCAGGAGAAAATTCAGATTTTTAGCATTTTACTTTTTTCTAATCAATAGTTTTTATTAAATTTCGGTAATAAATACCGTGTGGTGGTAAAAGAAGATATCATATTAAGTTATTCCGGCCAATTGCAATATGATACAATCGGGCACCTTATAAACCGGATGAATGAGAAAATGGAACCATTGAAACCAGGTTTGCCCGTTTATAAGAAGATTCTTTCTCTTATGGTAGAGATGCTGGAGAATATTTATCGTTATAACGAGCATTTCGAGAATGAACCACACATTATGAAAGATCATCCTCCTGAATTTATTCTTGCCTGTAATGATGAGCGCTATTATATTCAAACCGGGAACGCCGTGCTTAAAACAGATGCCCGGGGTATAATGGAAAAGATAGATACCGTGAACGAATTGGATAAATCAGAACTAAAGCAACTGTATAAAAATACCATTACAAACGGTCAGTTTTCACAAAAAGGAGGAGCAGGATTGGGATTTATTGAAATGGCAAAACTCTCCGGTTCAAAATTGGAATATTCTTTTAAGGATATCAATCGAAATTATTTCTTTTACCGGTTAAAAATATATATTTACAATAATAATTGCAAAAGAGTATAAGCATGGAAGCGTTTTTTATAGAAGCAACAGAATTCACTCCCAGGATTGCCATGAACCCGGATAATAAATTATTCGAAATTTCAGGTGTTTCGAGACCCGAAAATGTATCTGCATTCTACACGCAGGTCATTGAATGGCTAAAGGGATTCAAGACCCTGGAACTTGATAATTTGAATTCTTCTTATCGTGAAGGGCCTTACAGGATTATATTCCGCTTAAGTTATTTTAATTCATCTTCCGCGAAGATGATACTCCAGTTACTGGAGACTATTAAAGAGGCAAGTGACAATGGGGTAGAAATGAATATTGAATGGTATTACGAGGAAGGTGATGAACAAGTTCTTGAAGATGGTGAAGACCTCTCGGAGACCATTGAACTTCCTTTCCGTTTTATTGAAATAGTTGATTGATGATCTCTTCTCAACCTGCACTCATATCAGGATACCAGTCACTTAGCATTACCAATGAAAATCCTATTATTGCATTGAGATACGAGTTGTCGGCGAAAACACCTGTTCGGATAAGAACATGAATGTTCCAAAAATAAACATTCCCTGAAAAATCTCACAGTGCAAAGAATATCCCTTCTGTCGATTATTTAACTGATTTTCCGTCATTTAAAATGGATGGCACCAAAATTGAATATATTTTCACGGTAATAAATGATAATGACCTCAGATAAAAAATGGTAAAGCATTATATCAAAGTAGCAATAAGAAACCTGGTGAGACTAAAAAACTTTTCTCTTATTAATCTTTTGGGTTTGTCCATCGCTTTTACTGTAGCGTCATTCATTCTACTGCATACAATTTATGAATTAAGCTATGACCGTTTTATCCCGGATCATGAAAATGTTTACCGTTCCTGGATTAATTATAAGGCAGCCGGAAAAGACATGGAACTGGCATTGGTTATGACTCCACTTGGGCCGGCCTTACAGGAACAATCTCCATCCGTGCTTTCCTACACGAGAATCAACATGCTCAAGGATAAAGTATTTTTATCGGTTGATAACAATAAGTTTTACCAGGATGGATGGATTTATGCTGATTCGGGTTTCTTTGATACATTTGGTTTAAGACTTTTAAAAGGAAACAGGGAAACTGCATTATCGGATCCATACTCTGTAATCATAACACCGGATGTAGCTAAAAAATTCTTTGGGTCGGAAGATCCACTCGGGAAAGCAATCAGGGTGAATAACAATAAAGAGTATACTATCACTGGCATAATAGAAGAAATGCCTTCCAACTCACATTTTGAATTTAAAATGGCTGCTTCATTTTCCACCATGTACAAAAATCGGGATCCGAGATGGATGAATATCTGGAGTGGAGATATTAATTATTACCTCTACCTGAGATTAAACCCGGGAACAGATCCTGGAGAAATAAAGGCTTTGGCAAACCAGATTATAGGGGAAAACACCGAAGAGGCCCGTGATCAATACGGTTTTGATATAATAGGACATCTTCAACCTGTAACTTCCATACATCTTCACTCCCATCTTTTAGCCGAAATTAAACCCAATAGCGACATTTCACGGGTTTACACTTTTCTCGCTATTGCCTTTTTTATATTGGTCATTGCATCGATAAATTTCATGAACCTGACCACGGCGCGTTCCTCCACTCGTCTGGTTGAAGTAGGTATAAGAAAAGTAACCGGGGGTGGAAGAAACAAGCTTATCTTGCAGTTTATCGGGGAGGCTGTTATCTTGTGCCTGCTCAGCCTGCTTATCGCTTTTGTTCTGGTTGAACTTCTCATGCCGGTTTATAACCGACTTGCCGGACAACAAATTCCGGTAAGCGTGTGGCACTCTCCATTACTGATTATTGGATTATTTATACTGGCCACCATCACGGGCATCCTGGCAGGCAGCTATCCCGCTTTATATTTATCCTCTTTTAATCCTGCAGATGTATTAAAAGGTGGAGGGAAAAACGGGAAATCCAATTCAGTATTCCGCAACTTGCTGGTAATTCTGCAATTTACTATTTCTGTTGCCATGATTATATCTACCATTATTATCTATAAACAACTATTATACATGCAACAAAAAGACCTGGGCTTAAATAAAGAACAGGTTTTAGTCGCCAGTATCAGATCAGATGAAATGCATGAGAAATATAAAACTTTTAAAGATAATCTTTCATCTGTCCCGGGGGTTATATCTGTTTCCGCTTCCCAAAACTACCCGGGCAATTCATTTAGTTTTAACGGCTATCTTTTTGAAAATGTAAATGATAAAGAACCTATAATCATGGCATCAATTGACGTTGATGAAGATTTTGCCAACGTGCTCGATTTACAGGTACTAAAAGGTAGGAACTTCTCAAAAGATTTTACAACCGATAATCAATCAGCCCTCGTAAATGAAACAGCCCTGAAAATAATAGGTTACGATGATCCGTTGGGGAAAAAAATTGATTTTTACGGTGACAAGGTTACTTTAATCGGGGTGGTTAAAGATTTCAATTTTGAATCATTGCATGATAATGTGAAACCAGTGGTAATTACATTCAGGGAAAACCGTTTCCGGTATTTTTTAATCCGGGTTAGCCCGGCTGATATCCCGGTTACTATCAGGAATATAAAAAATACCTGGAAGAAATTTGAACCAGAAAAACCCATGGACTATTTCTTCTTAGATGACACCTATGATGCTTTTTACAAAAGCGAGAGAAGAATGACGGGATTAATGCTTGGTTTTACCTTCTTTGCCATATTCATCGCGTCATTGGGACTTTTTGGACTTTCATCATTCATCATGGAAAGAAAAAGAAAGGAGATTGGCATCCGAAAAGCAATTGGCGCATCACTTAAAACACTACTTTGGAAATTAAGCAGGGGATTTATCGGTTGGGTTCTCCTTTCTGTCATCCTTGGTTCTGTTTGCGCGTGGTTTCTCATGAATGAATACCTCACGAATTTTGCTTATGTCATTGAAATACCATTGTGGGCATTTGCAGTTACCGGGGTTGTAACACTTTTCATTGCCCTTCTCACCATGTCATATCAGGTAGTAAAAGCTGTTAAAGCTAACCCGGTTGATTCATTACGGTATGAATAAATGATTTGTCACCCTTAATAACGGTAGCAGACAAGTTCGGGGTCTGTGTAATGCCCGGCCAATTCAGTCGGAATCACCCTTCAAATATATTGCTGTTTTATTTCTACTGACAACCAGCGGGTAATCTCCAAATTTTCATTACTTGTTTTAGTTTTCAGTTAGATCAATGAACACTTTCTACTTTTCATATGTTTTAAAGGAAATTTGACTTTGACAGCCAAATGATCAGGAAAAATGACATTTATAATTAAAAAAACTAAATATTTTAATAATAAACTCTGTTCCATATGAAAGCTGTATTACTAGCTGGTGGTTTTGGCACCAGAATTAGCGAAGAAAGCGGTGTAAGACCCAAACCAATGGTAGAGGTAGGCGGATACCCCATTCTTTGGCATATCATGAAAATTTATTCACATTACGGGATAAATGACTTTATTATTTGCTGTGGTTATAAAGGATACATGATAAAAGAATATTTTTCAAATTATTTCCTCTATAACTCAGATGTTACCTTCGATATGAAAAATAATCACATGAAAGTCCATCGAATGCATTCAGAGCCCTGGAATGTAACACTTGTCGACACGGGATTATTTACCATGACAGGAGGACGGATAAAAAAAATCCGGGAATATGTAGAAGGTGAAACATTTTGCCTAACTTATGGTGATGGTGTTAGCGATATTAACATAAACGAAATCATCATGCACCATAAAAACCAGAAAACATATGCTACTTTAACCGCGGTTAGACAACACGGCCGTTTTGGAGTATTCAATCTTAAAAAATCTGAATCGAGAATAAAATATTTCAAAGAAAAACCTGAAATGGAAGGAGATGAGAGTGCATGGATAAATGGTGGTTTTTTCGTGCTTGATTCAGAAGTAATTGACTATATCGATGATGATTCAACAGTATTCGAAAAGACGCCTCTTGAAAGGTTGGCCGCCGATAATCAACTCGCTGCATTCAGGCACACGGGATTTTGGCAACCAATGGATACGCTAAGAGATAAAAATTTACTGGAAGACTACTGGAATTCCGGAAATCCACCCTGGAAAGTATGGTGAAAAAATCCAAAAAAAAATAAACCTATGAAAATTTTAATTGCCGGTAACATGGGATATATTGGTCCCAATGTTGTAAAACATTTACGTTCTGTATTTCCTAATGCAACCCTCGTGGGTTTCGACATTGGCTATTTCAGTCATTGCCTTACCAACCCACTTACTTTACCTGAAGTTTTTCTCGATCAACAGGTATTTGGTGATATAAGAAATTTTCCTGATGCATTACTGGAAGGCGTGGATGCTGTAGTTGATCTTGCCGCCATATCAAATGATCCCATGGGTAAAGAATTCGAAGAAGTTACAATGGATGTAAATTACAAAGCCGCTGTTGAGCTGGCGAAAAAAGCCAAGGCCGCTGGTGTTCGATCATTTGTTTATGCATCAAGCTGCTCAATGTACGGTGCCGCCGCGGAATATCCCAAAACAGAAAAAGACAGTTTAAATCCTCTTACAGCATATGCCCGGTCCAAAGTTAATGCCGAGGAAAAACTTGAATCGCTTGCAACCAACGATTTCCTTATAACCTGCCCGCGATTTGCAACCGCATGTGGATGGAGTAACCGTTTGCGTTTAGATCTTGTATTAAATGACTTTGTTGCAGGAGCACTCGTAAACAAGGTGATTTCAATTTTGAGCGATGGTACACCATGGCGCCCCATGATTAACACGAAAGATATGGCCAGGGTAATTGAATGGGGTATTACAAGGAAGACAGAATCCGGGGGCAATTATCTTGCTATTAATGCTGGTTCCAACGAGTGGAATAATCAGATAAAACCTCTGGCCGAGGCAGTTGCATCGATTATCCCGGGAACCAAAATCACTACAAACCCGGATGCCCCCCCGGATAAACGCTCTTACCAGGTAAATTTTGATTTATACAAAAAAATGGCACCCGATCACCAACCAGTCCACGATCTAAAATCAACCATTAACGAGATATACGAGAACCTGGTAGCCATGAACTTTAATGATCCCGACTTCAGGGTATCCCAACTGATACGGTTAAAAGTACTCGGACGACTCAAGAAACATAACCTTATTAATGATAATCTTGAATGGATAAAATAACTCATTATTTAGAAACATGAAATTTACCGAACTGGAACTTAAAGGTGCTTACCTTATTGAAATTCAAAAAATAGAGGACGACCGCGGTTTTTTTGGAAGATCCTGGTGCCATAACGAGTTTCAAGAGCACGGGTTGAACCCCAATATTAAACAAATCAATACTTCTCTTACGAAGAAAAAAGGAACCATAAGAGGCATGCACTATCAGGTTGATCCGTATCAGGAGACCAAGTTCGTGCGCTGTACCAGCGGACGAATTTTTGATGTAATTATTGATTTAAGACCTGAATCCCCTACTTTCATGCAATGGTCGGGAAACGAATTGTCGAGTGATAATTACCGGATGGTATATGTTCCGGGCAATTTTGCCCATGGATTTATTTCTCTTGAAGATGATTCCGAGATATACTACCCTGTTACCGAGTTTTATACTCCCGGCGCAGAAAGGGGTATCCGCTTTGATGATCCAGCTTTCAACATAAAATGGCCTGTACCTGTTAGCGTTGTTTCGGAAAAGGATAGTAATCATCCTCCCTTTGACCTTAATACTTTTCAAAAACCACTTAATAAACCCAAACCATGATACATACATCATGTCCTAACTGTGGAGCCAATACAATAGAAGACTTTTTTGTAGTTAAAAATGCCCCTACACAAAGCCTTTTAACAATAGATAATTACGAGGAAGCTATCAATATACCTAAAAAAGATATAACCCTTGCCTTTTGTTTTAATTGCGGGTTTATTTTCAATAGCTCCTTTGATACAACCATTGATTATTACACGAAAGGGTATGAAGACCAACAAGGATTCTCACCTACTTTCAAGAAATTTATAACGGCTGTTACCAATCGATTCATTGATAAGTATGACGTGCGAAATAAAGACGTGATCGAGATTGGTTGCGGGAAAGGAGATTTCATTTCCTTATTGTGCGAGCTGGGTAATAACCGTGGTATTGGAATAGACCCGGCTTTTGTTGAAGGAAGATTAAAACCAAACCCCAACCTCAGTTTTATAAAAGAGTTTTACTCGGAAAACCATGGGGATTTACCCAACGATGTAATCACCTGCAGGCATACACTCGAACACATTCACGACACGCGAGAATTCATGAGAATCATTCGCTCTTCAATTAAAGAAGAGGATGATCAAACATTATTATTCTTTGAAGTACCATCTATAGTGAGAATATTAAAAATACAGGCCTTCTGGGACATTTTCTACGAACATTGTACATACCTGAGCCCTGGATCAATGGCCAGGCTGTTTCGCCTTAACAATTTCGAGGTTCTTGACATGTACCTCGAGTATGATGATCAATATTTATTCATTGAAGCAAGGCCTGTAGAAGGAAAACCGGAAAAAATTCATCACCTGGAAGAAAGTGTTGATGAACTATGGAATCTCGTGCAGGAATTTGTCATTAAAATTAACAAAACACTTGATAGATGGAAAACGCTTCTCATCGGTTACAAGAAAAGGAATAAAAAAGTAGTTGTTTGGGGAGGGGGATCCAAATCCGTAGGCTTTCTTACAAACATGAATGAAATTGGCGTGATAGAACACGTGGTCGATATAAACCCTCATATGACCGGCAACTATATTCCCGGTATCGGAATTCAATATAAAAATCCTGAATTCCTGAAAGATTACAAACCCGATGCCGTGATTATCATGAACGGCGTTTACACGAATGAAATCAGGGAATCGCTGAATAATATGGGATTAGACCCGGTATTACACGCGTTATAAAAAAACAAAATAAAATTATGGAAAAAAAAGCTACGCGACCTTTAGTTTCATTGGGAGTACCTGTTTATAACAAGGGCGAATTTTTAAGTGAATGTCTGCAAAGCATCCTGGATCAGGAATATCAGAATTGGGAATGCGTGATTATTGATAATCAAAGTACCGACAATTCCAATGAAGTTGCAAGGCATTTTGCAGAAAAAGATAAACGATTTATCCTGATAAGAAATGAATCATTTGCTGACCAGACAACCAATTGGAATATAGCCTTTAAAAAAAGTAATCAAAATGCAAAATACTTTAAACTTGTCCTAGCCGATGATTGGCTTTTCCCAAATTATCTTACTGAGATGGTAAGCTTAATGGAAAAGGATGATTCAATTGGAGTATCTTCTTCCTATCAAATCAATGGCCGCAGGGTAACAGGCTGGGGACTTGACTATTATGATGGCGAGGTGTTGGATGGATTAAAAGTATTAAAAGATCAATTATACCGGAGAGTCGAGATTGCTGGTTCAGCCAATACCGTGTTAATGAGAAATGAAACGCTTAAAAAGGTTCCCACGTATCCCGACATTTACCATCAGGGAAGCTACATGATTGATGTCGAATTATTCTATGACCTGTTAAACGTTTCCAATTTAGGGTTTAAACATAAGATACTCAGTTACACGCGAAGATATGAAGATACATACACGCACCAGTATACCACAGGATTTCAGGGACAATTAGCAGGAAATAACTACCAACTATATAAATACAAACACTTGGATGAAGGACTGGAGAAAGTTTACCGCCATCACCGGATGAATTATGCTTATTTTTACGCGAAGGCTTTACTCTTTAATAATAAAGACTTCATAAAATGGCATAACAGGTATTTACATGTCCCATTTACTCGTGGTGAACTCACCCGTGCCATTTTACTGAAAAATCCGGTAATGCAATTATTTTCTGAACTGTTAATCAGACTCCGTTTGAAAAAAAGAGTTCAGGTATTTCAATATCCCAGTTTTACATAAATAAATGAATTATACTTTTTTTTGAACTAGAGTTCCTGAAGAAATATCAACACTTTGAAAACATGTTGAAAAATATTTATCTAAAATACATACGAAATACATTTATTTTTAGGCTTTTAAGGTTTCATGTCAAACTTAACACGAAACGGAATAAAGATAAAATTGAAAGGATATTTATAACCGGCGTTGGCAGGGGACTGGGACGACTTTTAACCATTCATTTTGCCCAGAACGGCTATAAGGTTATCGGAACAGATATTCTCCCCCACCATGACCTGGATGAGCAGGTTAAATCTTCCCTGGAGAAATTCTACCGCTTCGATTTAAGGAATTTGATGGGTATTCCGGTTTTCGTGGAAAAAATAATAGCAGAAAATGAGAAAATCGACGTACTCATAAATAATGCCGGGATCCTGAATTTTAAATTGCTGGATAAATACAATACTGAAGAAATTGTCGAAATGATAAATGTAAACCTTACTTCGGCAATTATTATTACAAGATATTTTTTGCCTGCAATGATAAAACAAAAATTTGGCAGGATTATTCTTATATCTTCGGTTTCGGCATTTGGAGGGGCAGATAAACTTGGAATATATTCACCAACAAAAAGTGGATTAATGTTATTTAGTGACTCTTTAGCAAAGGATTTTGAAAATAACAGGGAGGGTAATATAACGATTAATTCTGTTAATCCCGACCGCATCAATACTCCTGAATACATGAAGGAAATCCCGGGAATTAACCTCAAAGGGCTGATATCTTCCAGTAAAATTTTCAGTAAAATCTTAAAAATAATAAATAGTGATGTAAATGGAGGTGTCTTCTCTATTTTTAGTTTTGGTAAGAAATGGAAATATTTCCTTGCCTGTTCGCACCGGCTTTTTCAAACCTGATTTAAAAATATGCACCAGTAAAGGTAAATAATTATCCTTCGTTTCAATATGGATTACATGTAAATAATTCACTGTTGAACGAACAAAAAACATGAATTTATACTCTGTATGTAAATTTTAAATCAAAATGTATAGTAAGCATCCAGTTAAGCAATATAAGTTAAGCGAAATCACTAAACCTGGGTAGAAATAGGATTTCTCGTAAGATGAGAGAATGAGTTAATAGTTTAGAAGAATGAGTTTCAGACGAAGTTTTTTCAAAAACGTAATAACATTAGGCGGGTATAATTATGGCTCACAGATTCTAAATTTTCTGTCGTCTATAGTATTATCCAGGTTGCTTCTACCCGAGGAATACGGGTTTGTAGCTCTTATCATGGTATTCACAGGTTTTATTATCATATTTGCTGACGCCGGATTATCTTATGCAGTGATAAGAAGTGATTATGGAAGAACATACCAAAAAGTTCTGCAATCATTATCTATATGGATAGGTATTGGCCTTTCCATATTATTAATACTTCTTGCTTACCCGATTGCTCTTTTTTATGGTGACATGGAACTGGTGATACCCACGATATTTACTTCACTGCTTTTTGTCACGAAGTCGCTCTCCATTATACCTGTTGCAATATTATCTAAAAATCTGGATTTCAATTTCCTGGGGAAAGCGAAAATGTCTGAAACCATTATAAGTATCACGCTAATGATCATACTGGCTTTGTTGGGATTTTCATATTGGTCGCTCATAATAGCCCAGGTTTTTTCCCCGCTCGCGCTATTTTTCATGGCCAGGTACAGGTTGAATTTTGGCTTTTATATTTACAACTGGAAATTCATCAAGTTTGGATTTCAAAAAACGAAAAGCCTTATTGGTAATATCACGGGTTTCAATATTATAAATTACTGGGCAAGAAACGCGGATAATCTTATTATAGGTAAATTTTACGGGAGTGCCAGCCTGGGAATATATAACCGTGCATACCGGATGTTGCAACTGGCACTTACTCTTATTACAGGATTATTTGGTACCGTTCTTTATCCCAGTCTTAAAGATCTGGAATCGAAAGGGGGGAACATCAATAAAGAATACGCGAATATACTCGGCGTGATAAGCATTTTAAGCTTTCCCATTGCACTCGTGTTAATCCTTTTTCCCGATACCATAGTTTACGTTCTTTGGGGAAACAATTGGATGAAAGTTGCCAATTTACTACCCTATTTCGGGCTACTTATAATTTCACAGACACTGCTTTCTACAAATGGTAGTGTATTTGTTCTTTTAAACAAAGAACGAATGGTAATGTTATTGGGAGGAATAACATCCGTGATTCTTGTTTTTTCAATTGTAATTGGTTCACTTATTTCTGTTGAAGGAGTCGCGGTTTTTTATGCTCTCGGGTACATTGGTCTTGTTCTGCCAATTAGTGTTTATTATTCGTTTTATAAATCTTTCGGTTTTGAAGTCCGGGAAATTATCAATTTCTGGACACCAAAGTTTGTCTTATCACTGTCCGTGCTTTTCTCGTTATGGTTCAGAATAGAATGGCTGAAACTGTTATCCATGTTGCTTTTGATGATTCATATAATATACTATCAACGAAATGATATCAGGAGTTTTACAAGGTTAATCAAGGAAAATCTTGCTAAAAGAAAAAGTATTAAAGACACCAAAAATGGAAAATAAAGAACTGGTAAGTGTAATAATTCCCACTTATAACAGGGCACATATTATTAAACGAGCGATAAAAAGCGTCTTAAATCAGACACATGAAAACCTGGAAATAATTGTAATAGATGATGCTTCAACCGATAATACCCATGAAATAGTTGGATCAATTCGCGATAACCGTGTATCCTATATCAGGCATGAGACGAATAAAAATGGATCGGCCGCGAGAAATACAGGCATGAAAAAAGCAAGAGGGAATTATATCGCCTTTCTGGATTCAGATGATATATGGAACGAGAAAAAAACAGAACAACAATTGGATAGAATTAAAAGCGCGGGGAATGAATACGGTGCGGTTTATTGTTCCTATATAAATTATTACGAGGATAAAGGTGTTAAAGAGTTTTCAAATAAAGCTGCCAATTTAGAAGGAAATGTAAGAAAAGCATTGCTCGGGGGCTGGTGTCCCAGTACAACTTCGCTCTTTATGATTCGGGTGGAAGCCCGGGATGCAGGACTATTTTTTGATGAGAATCTCAAGAGTTTTCAGGATCATGATTATTGGATCCGTGTATCCGAAAAATTTAAATTCTGTGCAGTCAACAATTATTTAGTAACTAAATATGAACATGCTGGAATTCAGGTAGCAAAAAATCTTGTCCCAAGGATTGAATCGATTAATACCTTTTTGGATAAATGGCATAACGAGATACATGAATACGCTGGGAAAAAAGCTTTCGCGAAATTCCGGGGTGATAAGATATATTCAGTCTGCAGGGCTACGCTGGTTGAAAAAAAACAATCACTGAATCGTGAAGATGTTAATCTGGTATTCAAAAACATCATGGCAATTCCCTGGTATTCAAATTTAAGGTATTTTAAAATGTTTTTGCGGTCGTTTATACTTAAATTGGTCTATTTAAATAATCCGTGATTGAACAAAAACAAGAAGAAACCATTTACTAAATGTGAGAGCATTGACAACAAAAAAACCATTCAGGTATTTAATCCCGGATATTGCAGTAAAGCGGGGTATTCTTATCTTTTTGATTCTCGCGTCGCTGGAATTATTCAGGTTTATTCCGCTTGCCGGTCTCGTGAACCCTATGAGCCTGGCAGCAATCGGCATAATGATTGCCGTGGTCCTTTTTCATATCGTCTACGATAAGGGTCATATACCGGTGAAAATGAACTTCAGTCTCGAGGTTATTCTCATACTTGTCTCGGTATTTCTCAGCATGTTCATTGCTTATGCAGGCCATGGTCAGGATTTTACCACCACGCTAATCGCGCAAAGGTTCATGTATTTTCACCTCTTCTATTTTGTATTACACATTTTCCATTTTGACAGGCACTATATTACACGGCTTATCATTTACCTGGGTCTGGTTTACGTGGTTTTATACATCATCCAGTATATCCTCTACCCAACTATTCTGTTTGGTGGTAACGTAAGAGAAGACAGAGGAACTGTCCGTATATTTCTTGCCGGACTTGGTTATGCTGTAACGGCCTATTTTATTTGCCTTTTCCAGTATTTTGCATTTAAACGAGCAAGATACCTGTTTTTAATGTTTATCTTCCTGATCATTTTTATATTGATGGGAACCCGGCAACTGCTTTTTGGTACTATATTTCTGACCTTAATGAGCATAATTTTCTCCAAAAAAGTACATTCCAAGTTCGGGATAATTTCACTTTCTATACTTTCTGTTATTCCGGTTTATTTCATGTTCCAGGAGATTTTTCAAAACATGGTAGAGGTTACCCTGGAGCAAAGGAGCGAAGGTGATGAGAATATCAGGGTAAGAGCGGCATTATTTTTTCTCGGTAATCTATTTCCCAACAAAATGGCATACATTCTTGGTAATGGTGCGCACAGTCTCAATTCATCTTTCGGCCAAAAAATCTGGATGTACAAGGAAGTTTTTGGTTTCTACCAGTCAGATATTGGAATTATCGGAGACTATACCAAATTTGGAATCCTTTTTGTTGTTGCAGAAATTATGATAATTGTTAAAGCTATTCGTCTCAAGCAGGGAGAGTACATCAAATATATTCGTTATCTGTTTATCTTCAAGTTATTTACCTTATTTACCGGTGGCGGATTTTTAACCAGCACGAATGCCATGGTTTCAAACTATCTGATTTTATACATATTGGACATATATCTCGCTGAACAAAAACAGGACTCGGTTGTTCCATCTGAAACTGTTGACCAAAAGCCAGAAGTATTGTATTCGGGATAACATATTTGTGAGCCATCTCGAAGAGGACTTTACAGGTTTGATTTACTTAAAAAAACAGGTCTTCCCGGGTACACGAAATTTGAAAAACGATTTTCTTTATGCAGAAAGAACAATCCATTGAAACACTGCGTGGTTTAGCCGTGATTCTCATGGTGACTGGACATGTAATAGGTCATGATAAATACTCGGGTCTCAGGGTAGATGATGATTCGGTATACAGGTATCTCTATTTTTCACTTGCATTTCTAAGAATGCCTCTTTTTACTGCTATCTCAGGTTATGTATACGGGTTAAAACCTTTACATACAGGAAACTTAAAAAAATTTATAGGAGGGAAGGCCAGAAGATTATTATTTCCCTTATTTACAGTCGGAACCATTCAGTATTTACTCAAAACAGTTATACCTGGCATTAACCATCCGGCAATATTATCAGGTATCTGGAAAATATACATTTATCCTTTTGATCAGTTTTGGTTTTTACAAGCCATTTTCATAGTATTTGCTACAATTGCATTATTGGAATATTACAATTTAATGAATTCATTAAAGCGATGGTTGATAGTGCTTGCCGGGACAATTTTATTTGTTCTTTTCCTGCCAAAATTTACATCTGTTTTCTCATTCCAGGGTTATTTGTACCTGCTTCCCTTCTTTATCCTGGGCTTGGGAATAAAGAGGTTCGAGAAATACATTTTTACTTCACGTTACATTCCCTTCTATATAATGATTCTGATAATCGGTATTTTTATCCAACAATTAACATGGTATAAAAACTATGATTTAAACGTTGAAAGAACGAGCTCGATAAGTATTATTTCAGGATTTGCTGGTATTACTCTACTTTTTTATACCAGGAAACATCTACCCCTCCTCTCTCATGTTGGGTATTACTCTTATGCAATATATCTCTTTCACATTTTTAGTACCGCGGGTACAAGATTACTATTAAAGGGATGGATAGGAGTGTATAACACCATGGCTTTATTTACAATTGACTTAATTGCAGGCATCACGCTTCCTATTATCGCCGAGAGGCTTATCATGACTAATAAATATTTCAAAACTGCTTTCCTGGGACTCCGCTTTAAAGGCACTGATCATTATTTTTCATTTTTTGAAAAATTTATTCCCCAAAAAGTATATTTCACGAGGATTTTTAATAAATCCTGAACAAATGGCTTAAAAGCGGGTTATACAGCATGGTATTTTTTCATTAACCATAAACGATGACAACATCACACATGAAAAAGATTATTTACCATACAGCAGATATTGTTCTTTCTCCCCTCACCTTAATTTTTGCCTGGTTTTTCAAACTCCTCAGGGAGTCTTTATTCCGGCATTTCCCGGTTAGCAGAAAAATTTTTTACAAAATTGGGGTTTACCCTATCCGGGATCATTATTATGATCCCCTTTTTCATCCAAAACACCTGAACCGCTCTCTCAGGAAGAAAAGATTTCTTCCCGGTATTGATTTTAATGATGAGGAACAGCTTAAAATACTAGATTCTTTTCATTATAATCAAGAGCTGGTAAGCATTCCCAGGGAAAAAAGTTCAAAGCTTGAATATGCTTATAATTATGGACAGTTCAGGTCGGGCGATGCTGAATTTTTTTATAATATAATTCGTAAATACAAACCCTCCAGGTTAATCGAAATTGGAAGTGGCTCTTCAACTCTCCTCGCGATGAAAGCCATAAAGGCAAATCAGAACGAATCGCCTGATTATCAGTGTGAACATATTTGTATTGAACCCTTCGAGGCAAGTTGGCTAGAGGAAACAGGCGCCAAAATTATCAGGGAAAGAGTTGAAAATTTAGATCCCTCCTTTTTTCAACAACTTGGCAATAACGACATCCTATTTATTGATTCGTCTCATATCATCAGACCCCAGGGAGACGTTTTATTCGAGTATTTGGAAGTATTACCATCACTAAACCCGGGTGTGATTGTTCATATCCACGATATTTTCTCACCCAGGGATATTCTCGATGAATGGATCACGGAGGCAAGATTCTGGAATGAACAGTACCTTTTGGAAGCATTCCTTACCTTCAATAAAACATTCAGGATCATTGGTGCAGTAAATTATCTTTCACACGAGTATCCCGAGGCATTCAAAGCCAAATGCCCTGTATTTGCAGAAGAAAAAGGACGAGAACCGGGTTCATTCTGGATCATCAGAGAATAGAATTAAGCATAAACATTTCAGGCACCAAAAACGTTTTAAATTTAAGTTGAATTTTTTATGAAACTGGCAATTATAATACCCGTGCATAATGGTCTGAATTACACCAGGGAATGTTTGAAAGAACTCCATAATCAGACGAGAAAAGTTATTGGTAGTTCTGTTGAAATTATAGTGGTTGATGATGGTTCTACAGACGGGACCTCGAACTGGATCGCCTCCAATTATCCAAGGGTTCACATTTTAAAGGGAAATGGATCCTTGTGGTGGAGCGGGTCGGTGAACACGGGTGTAGAATACGCGATAGACAAATTATCAAGTGATTATATCCTTTGGTGGAACAATGACGTGATACCCGCTTCTGCCTATTTGCCATCTCTCTTTGAGATTATCGAGAAAAGCAACCCGAATGAGATCATTGGTTCTAAAGTTTACAGGTCAGAAAAACGGGATATTATCTGGGCAATGGGAGGGGTATTTAATCCCAGAACTGGCTGGAAAGATATGATTGGTTTTAACACGCAGGACGGGCCTGAATATAATATACCCCTTGAAGTTGACTGGCTCCCGGGAATGGGATCTTGTTTTCCTGCCAGGGTATTCAATGAGACCGGGCTACTCAATGCAAAAGTATTTCCCCAGTATCACGGTGATATTGATTTTACCTGGAGGGCAAAACTAAAAGGATACAAGATCGTGGTTTACCCGCGACTTCAATTATACAATCATACTGAAAATACAAGTAAAAAACACGAGGGAAGCATTAAAAGTCTCCGGGACAGCCTTACAACCATAAAATCGAACTACAATATCAAAAAGGATATTTTGTTTTACAGAAAATACGCGCGTTCTCCGCTTGCATACAAAATTCTCTTTTTAAAATATGGCAGATATATCGGTGGGTTCCTTAAATGGAAACTCCTGAATTTTTTTGGAATCAGGAAAACAACTCTGTTTGCATGAAAAAAGCTTATATATACCCTATTTCTGCCAGGATGAACACGGGAGTATTCAACCCATACCTGGATAACTTTATACATCACAATAAAGAAATTCAATTCCTGAATGCTGAAAAGCCTTCTCCCGTGGGCATTTTTGATTTGGTAAAATATATACCACAATCGGATTTAGTCTTTCTGAACTGGTTTGAAAACGTTCCCGAAAAAAAATTTGGTATAGCTCAGGCTATTTTTTTCTTTTTCCTGTTACCATACTTTAAGTTAACTGGAAAAAAAATTATCTGGACCCTGCACAACAAGCTTTCACACTCTAAAGAGCATTTTTTCTTAAAAAAAATAATATTTAACGGCCTTGCTCGATATAGTGATATGATAATCACCCATTGCTCCGAAGGAGAGAAAATCATAAAAAGCCTGCAACCATTTTCTGAAAAGGAAATACTTATTTTCCCCCATCCAGTCGTCCCTGGAAACTTTGAACGCAATAAACACGAAAAAAGGAAATGTGACATTTTGATTTGGGGAACACTCGCTCCCTACAAGGGAGTTGATAAATTTCTTCGATTTCTTAAAAATGCTGGTGTCGCGGGTAAGTTCAGGATTGTAATTGCCGGCAAAATCGTTGATGAGAATTACCGTGGTATTCTCACGCGTGAATTTACACGAAATGTAATTCATCATGATCGTTTCCTTGATAATGAAGAATTACTTGAATTAATAAGATCTAGCAAAATTGTATTATTCCCTTACGCGAATGAAAGCGTGCTTAGCTCTGGCGCCCTGATGGATACACTTGCCTGGGGGGGTAATGTTATTGGCCCTGATAAAGGAGCATTCAAGGATCTCGGAAAAGAAGGACTGATTAACACATTCCGTGATTATGACGACTTACTGAATCTTCTTCTTGAATTACCTGAAAAGCCGGATGAGGAAGGTATTTTTAATTACCTGCGAAAAATCACCTGGGAGGAATTCGCGGGAGAACTAAATAATAGAATCAAGAAAATTTCAAATGGGAAATGAATACTACTCTCTACAATGTAAGGCTGAATATTTTAAATACTGGCGAAACGATTGAACGTTGCAATTTATTCCTGAATGGGGAAAAAACTCGTACCCTGTTTTTTATCAACGCGCATTGCTTTAATACAGCTCAGAAAAACGATGAATACCGTGAGGCACTAAATGGTGCCGATCTCGTGCTCAATGATGGTATCGGTATCTCTATAGCATCCAAAATAGCGGGAGTAAAAGTAAAAGAAAACATGAATGGAACTGATTTCATTCCCAAACTACTCGGGTTGGCTAATGAAAAAAAAATGGGTGTGTATTTTTTGGGAGGGGAACCAGGGATCGCGAGAATTGCAGCGAAAAGAATTCAGCGCTCAATTCCCGGAATTAAAATAAGTGGATATAATCATGGCTATAATACTAATAATGTAGACGTTATAAATAAAATAAACCATTCGGGAGCACGATTACTAATTTGTGGAATGGGTGTCCCCTTGCAGGAATTATGGATCATGAATAATAAAGACTATCTTAAAAATGTAACTCTCGCTGTTGCCGGAGGGGCAATTCTTGACTTTCTTTCAGGTAAGGTGTCGCGAGCCCCTCTTTATCTTAGAAATATGCAACTCGAATGGATTTACAGGCTATCTATTGAGCCTCGCAGGCTTTGGAAGAGATATTTATTAGGGAATTTTGTATTCTTATGCCAAATAATTTCTTTCAAGCTTAATTTAAAACGTTATAAAAAACCTAAAGATATTGCATTAACTGAACAATAGGATTGAAATGTTGTTAAGTAAATTAAAAATGATTTAGGGTGATGAGGAAGAATTATATAGTGATAACACCAGCCAGAAATGAAGACGAGTATATAGGTAAAACACTTAAATCCATGGTTAAGCAAACTATTCTTCCCGTTGAATGGATAATTGTTAACGATGGTTCAACTGATAATACAGCAGTAATTATTGAAGAATACATGAAGGATTACCCGTGGATAAAAAAAATTGACAATCCACCCAAGGAACATACACCCGGTGCTGGTGTCGTGAAAGCATTTTACACCGGATTCAGCAGGCGGCAAACCAATGGGTTTGATTTCGTGGTTAAGCTGGACGCGGATCTTTCTTTCGAACCTCATTATTTTGAATTCCAGCTAAAACAATTTGATAAAAATCCCACGCTTGGAATTACCAGTGGTGTAACATATGAAATTAAAAACAATGAACTGGTGCGCGATAGAATGCCAGAGGATCACACCCGCGGTGCAGCAAAGATGTACAGGAAAGAAGTACTGGATGAGATTGGAGGAATTCCCCTGGTACTGGGCTGGGATACAATTGATGAATTAAAAGCACAGATGGCAGGGTGGAAAACCCGAAGCTACCGTGAACTCGTTTTAACCCATTACAAGCCCATCGGTTTTAAACAAAAAAAAGTGCTCAAAAGGGAAACATTAGCGGGAGAAAGACTTAATTACCTCGGGTATCATCCCTTGTTTGCCCTCATGAAATGTGGCTACAAGATATTTCAGAAACCTTATTTAATAGGCGGGATGTTAATGACAGTTGGTTATCTTCATGCCCTTGTAGCCCGAAAACCTACCGTCAATGACAAGGATATGATTGATTATCTTAGAAGAAAACAAGTGCGAAGAATGACATTCCGGAACAAACTAATAAGTTAATCTTGAAAATACTACACGTCACAAGACAATTTCATCCCCTCGTTGGAGGTCTCGAGAATTATGTACTCGCGCTTGCTGAAGAACAAGTGAAAATGGGGCATGATGTTACAGTGGTAACACTCAACAAAAGTTTTATTGACGGGCAGAAATTACCTGCTACCGGGAAAATCAATAATATAAATGTTAAGCGTATCCCCTATTCCGGCGTTAAAAAATATCCTCTTGCTCCTTCCGTGTTTAAACATTTAAAGAATCATGATTTAATTCATGTTCATGCTGTCGACTTTTTTCTTGATTTCATAGCCTTTACCAAAGTTTTTCATAAAAAGAAATTCGTGTTACATACCCACGGGGGATTTTTCCATACAAGTTGGGCCAGGATTTTCAAGAAAATATTCTTTCATACAATAACTCGTGCCAGCCTGCTTGCCGTTCATAAAGTAGTTGCCAGTAGTGATAACGATTACAAAACTTTTTCAGACATCTCTCGAAAAATTATAAGAATTGATAACGGCGTTCAGGTAAATAAATTCATCCGTGTTTCTAAAGAAAGCATTGAGAAAAATACGATCATTTACATCGGCAGGATTGATATTCATAAAGGCATTGGTAAACTGATCGATCTTATTGCATACCTTCATGCCAATGGCAGTCGGGCAACCCTTAGAGTAGTAGGCCCCGACTGGAAGGGCCTGGTCCCTTCTTTTTTAAAAAAAGCTGCTGATGCTGGTGTATCAGATTCGGTTCATTTCCTGGGTATAGTTGACAATGATACAATGCTGGAGGAATTATCAAAGGCATGTGTTTTTGTTTCTGCATCCGAATACGAGGGATTTGGAATATCAGCCGTCGAGGCAATGGCATCAGGTACTCCTTGTATTTTGAATGATATTCCCAGTTTCCGCAAGATTGCAAATGGAAGTAGCTTTGCTAAAATTGTTAACTACAATAAAATACAGGAAGCCGCTGAAGCAGTTAACTATTTCCTTAACCTGGATTCAGCGGAATATCTAAATGCCGGAGTGATGTCAAGAAAAACTGCACAGAAATATAGCTGGAGTACCGTGGCCAAAAGTATCATGAAAGAAATCATTTAATATTCATACCGGAAGCCTCAGCCCGGGAAGAACCATCATTACCAGTTGTATTCGCGAATTTCAACTTGTTTTTTTTTATAGAATCAATTATTCGTGAGGTAAATAAACCAGCGTCCTCGGAATACAGATGATGAATATCTGTTGTCCTGTATTTCCCGGATTCTTCTATAAAGTTAAAGTATGCAATACCCGTTTCACGGGAGATATCAAGTATAATGGAATCGAATTCGGGAAAATTCACTTTTTCGATTTCAGCCATCTCCCTTGAGACAGGTAATCTCACCAAGTAGACATCCCCGTGTTCCTTCAAAAACCGGACCGTTTCTTCAAGATAAAAGACCCTTTTCATTGAAATAATCTGATCTTTAGCCGAATAATCCTTTTTTTGCATGGATATCCTCTCCTGAATACTTGCAGAATCCATTGGTACCCGCACCTCCAGCCATCCATTGGGATGAAGTGAATAAAATTGATCATAACCTATGGAAGTTTTAAATACACGTATGAATGGCGAGAATTTATTGGTCCAGTAATTCATAAGATATTCGAAATTCGGGTTTCTTGTACTCGACTTTAAATTTCCAACGAACAATTTTCGCTTGTACTCGAAAAACTCCTCGGGATCATCTCTCCTGTTTGATGTATCAGTGGAAATACTCCAAGGGTCGACAGCAAGAATGTAAATTCCGGTTCTCACGGTAGAATCAATTTTTTTCTTTACTTCCTTCAGGTAATTTGGACCGTAATTACTTGGTCCTACCGCGAACGCGTGATTCAATATCCGGTTGTTATCATTACAAAGGTTTTCATTTAATACATCTGGTCTGATTCCCTGTGCTGCCCTGGAAGTACCTAGAATCATTGATTGGGCCGGCGGGGTAGTAAAACGATAATAAAAATCATCCACGAGATCGGGCCTCAGGTATATCATTAGAATATATCCCCCGATGAGGAATGCCAATAACGAAAAATAAACTACAACCTTTTTTAAAAAATCACTCATACCCTAAAACTGAAAATAAATAAATTGTGATGGATTATTATTATAGGATAATACAAGAACAATGCCCAGGAATAAATAGGTAGCCCAACGTGGAACAAGTGGCATATTAACTCTCTCCAGCCCATATTCCCTGTCGCGGTTCAACCATTCAATAACCAGGAAAAGGGCAATAATCAACAAAAATGCCACATCAGACAGGTTGGGAATGTCTTTAAAGAATGAACCAAACATGCTCCCGATATAATCGAATGCCATGCCAATATTATTAGCCCGGAAAAATATCCAGGCGATAAGAGTCAGGAAGAAAGTAAATAAAATCTGACCAGTTTCCCTGAGGGATGGAAACAGTTTTCCCTTGGCTACTATATCAAGGTTTTTCCTGTTCTGCTTCATTAACATGAGGGGGATGAAATATAATCCGTTAAGAAATCCCCAAAATATAAAAGTCCAGTTCGCACCATGCCAAAATCCACTCACCGTGAAAATGATAATCACGTTTCTGATTTTTTTCCATTTCGATCCCCGGCTTCCTCCCAGGGGAATATAAAGATAATCCCGAAACCATGATGAAAGAGAAATGTGCCATCGCCGCCAGAATTCAGCGATATCTCGGCTAAAATAAGGAAACGCGAAATTTCTCATCAGGTTAAAGCCGAATAACCGGGCCGTACCAATAGCAATATCAGAATATCCTGAGAAATCACCATAGATTTGGAATGCAAAATAAACCGCTCCTAAAAGAAGTGTTGCCCCACTGTACTGTTGGTAATTTCCAAATATTTCATTCACGTATATGGCAGCAGTATCAGCAATAATAACTTTTTTAAATAGTCCCCAAAGAATTTGCCTCATCCCGTCTTTAGCCATGCTTGCATTAAATTGCCTTGGCTTTTCAAACTGCGGCAACAGATTAGATGCCCTTTCAATTGGACCTGCCACCAGTTGTGGGAAAAAACTCACGAAAGCGAAAAAAGCAATTAAATCCCTGGTTGGCTCCAGGTTTCTTCGGTATATGTCAATAGTATAACTAAGCGTTTGAAAAGTATAAAAACTAATTCCAACCGGCAGAATAATATTTAAAGTTCGTGAATGAATATGAATTCCTGATGAAGCAAATGCCTCAACAAAAGAATCTATAAAGAAATTATAATACTTGAAAAAGCCAAGAAAGCCAAGATTTATCGCAATGCTCAAACCAAGAATAATCTTTCTTTTCCTATCTACATCAGTTTTATGTATTAATCTGCCCAGGAAGTAATCAGCAAATGAACTTATAATTATGAGCGACAAGAACCTCCAATCCCACCACCCGTAAAAAATATAACTCACCGTGAGCAACAAAAAATTCTGTGTTTTTAAATTTTTATTTATAACAAACCAATACAGCAGAAATACTGTAGGAAGGAATATCACGTATTCTATTGAATTAAATAACATAGGGTTTCAGAATTTCAGAAAAAGATATAAAATTACCTCAACTCAATGACTATAAACAATCCTGTCTTGATAATGTTGAATATTCTTTCCGATTTTTTGTGAAAAAACAAGCTGTTTTTGATGAAGATAATAATTTACTTTCATGTACCAGAGAAATCCCTATATAATATTAATGAAACATGTTCAGGTAAATACTATAGACCAAACATCCAAAAAGTTCTTTTGAAATACTCAAAAACTCCATAAGATAGGACTTCGAGAAATGATTGTATGGGAATTCCCTCCCGGGATTAATTCTGACAACTCCCGTTTTAATATCTGGCCCGAGTACCTTACTAAAAATTATCCAGCTCCTTCTGGCATGGGTCCCGTATGAAATAAGATTAACCGAATCGGGTAAATTTCCTTCCCGGGATCCATAATTAAAAAGATCCCTGGCACTGGAAAAAGTCCTGTTTATAATTCGGGCATGATTGGTTACGCTTCTTATCGTGCTACCCCGGATTCCACTTGAAATAATTCTCCATGCCATAACATCTGCATAATTGGTAAATTTCGCAGGCAGGATATTCACGCTATCAAGCTTGTACTTATCATAATAAACCCCAGGCGAACGGGCTTTAATCTCTAATTCACCATTTATTATTACAGATTTAACGGCCAGGTTACGGTCCCGGTACCTGGTATAGCCATCATTATCATAATGAATTAAAAGTGAAGCCAATTTTGGTTCATTAACCTGGTATGAAAAAGTATCGAATTCTTCAGCAACAAAACCCTCTCCAATTTCTATTTCATCATTAACAAGAACGCGGAAACGCGGAAATACATTACCGGCTCGTTGACCCTTCATAATTAATTTAATTTCCTGTATATTTTCCTTATAAAAGGAATCAAGACTAAAAATAAGATAACCATTTTCTGCCATTACATATTCTTCCGGCAAAGGACCGCCAACAGTGTAAATTCTATCAGCTTCCTCTAATAATGGCCTAACCCGATCAAGTGCTTCACCGGGTAACCAGCCTTCAATAATATATGAATTCGTGGCTAACGGATCGTGTAGAGAAAGAAAAGATTTTATTTTCTCATAGTATATCGTGTAAAAAACTATATAAATGGTCAATAAAAAGAGAAAAAGCAAAAAAAAAGTAATGGTCAGTTTTTTCAAATCAATTATCTTTTAAAATTTCAAGATTCTTCCAGTTGATACTTGTTTATTATTACTGTTAATTAATTGGTAGATCAAAACTCCTTTATAATTAGCCTCAAGGTTTAATTCAACCTCCCTGTTTTCAATTCTGTCTTTCACAAATAACTTTTTTCCTTGCAAATCATATAAAATTAACCTGAAAGGAAAACCTGTTGTATAAAAAATTTTAAGTTTTGTAAAGTCCACGAAAGGATTTGGAATGAAAATCATCCCACTTGTTGTATACTCAAACGCTCCTATATCAGGTGGATTTTCATCCGCGAGAGGGGTCCCGTTTATATCACCCAATAATCCTAAATTTCTGCCGGCATCAATGCAAGGTGATGTTTTGGATATGCTGAAATTACCGTTGGATACATCAATGAATTCAGGGTCTGCAACCAGCGAATGCCTACCCTGTCCTGTTCTTTCAGTGAATTCCATAAGGCTGCCAATGTAACCCGAGCGAATATTCAACATTTGTGAATGTTCAAAATTATAAAGATTATGAGAAGCATCTATTTTACCAGAATTAAGATGTATAGCTGTTTGAGAATTGTCTTTGAAAAAGAAGATATTATTATATGCTAATAGCTGGTCTTTTTGCGATATAATCCCTTTGTTACAATTAAAAAATACATTATTATAAGACCTTAGAACAGAGCCTGAAGGATGAGCACTATTCAATGCCCATTCAAAATCTTCGAAAATATTATAATATAAAGTTAAATTACTTGAAGAATTATAAATGCCATTGTGTCCATTTCTGAAATAATTATACCTGAATGTCATATTTGCACCATCTGTAAGGTAAACTGCTCCTCCCCCTTCCGAGAGCTTTTGTGAAATACAAATATTGGATTCAAAAATACTTCCTGATTTATTCCGCGGGCTAATTGCAATAAAGCAGAACTTATTTCCCGTGGAAGAATGATCGAGTATATTCCCGTGAATATGAAACTTGTCGAAATAACCCAGTTGAATGCAATCCCCACCGGAATATGATTGATCCTGATTCGTGAACCATTTTTGATTGACATCGTATACATGGCATTCAGTGATTTCTATATCTTCAAGTTCCGAAATAAACATTCCATCATCACGTGTATTAAAAACCTCGCAGCCTTTTATTAATAATTTCCCGGTATGCTGTATTGACCTTATCCCATAGTTAGCACCATGGATTTTGCAATTTACAAGTGAAATATTATGGGACGAATTAATACCAATGCAGGTGGTAGCAAGCGTCAACGAAATAATTTCAATATCCTGAACAGTAACATTTTCGGACTTACCTATGTCAATAATCTTTTCTTTTTCAGTCGCGTTTGATTGAATCACGGGTCTCTCTCCTTCACCATACGCCCCAATTATAACATTAGATGAATGAATATTAATCTCAGCAGGTATAAAAGCAACAGTGCCTCTTTTCTGAAGGTAAGTGACATTACTTTCAATCCTGATATCTGTCCAGGAGTCAAAGGGATTAGAAAAAGAACCATTTTTGTCAGAATTATTTTTGTTCCCGGGATCGATGTATATGGTCTTGCTCTGTCCGAAAACCACAAGAGATTTTAAGATGAACAACAGGCTGACTATAATAATTCTCATGTTCAGGGATTTTTTATTTAACCTTACCTCACCAAACTTCATGAACAAACATCAATTTAAACAGTTAACAATTAAAATTTGTTTACAGAACATAAAAAAAAGGCACTCCTTTTCAGCAGTGCCTTTTCAGAAAAAATGATCCTTATTTTAATTAATGATTAACTTACGTGTCGCCGTTTTTGTACCTGAGACTATTCTCACCAGGTACATTCCTGGCATCAGGCTGCTAAGATCAAAATTAAATATCGTTTCAAAACTTCCGGCCATTTCTGTTTTACTTGCAACAATTTTCCCATTGGTAGCAAGAATATTAATTTCAACCATTTCAGCATCAAGGTTGGAAAGGTAAACATTTAACTGCCCTCTTGTTGGATTCGGATATACATCTATTACCATTGAAGACATTTCTTTATTCCCGATGTTTGCAACCACCCTGTTAGAATGTTGCATTGCCTGCCCGATATTATCGAATCCGGCATCATAATTTTGATTTACCTGTTCCGTATTCAGAGCTTTATGGTACACGGCAGCAAGGTATATTTTTCCAAGCCATGCTTTATTTCCTGTTATTTCATTTCCTATAGCCACCGAATAAATCTGGTGCCAGTTATCAAAATTTCCGGATTTGGTTCCCTGGGTTATAATTTCACCATTCACGTACAGTGTTTCTTCCCCTGTTACTTTTTTCGTGTACACCACATGCTGAAGACTGGTTTCATAATATTGCTCAGAACTTTCTAAACATGGGATTCCAGCACTATTTGTAGACGTAGTAGTTAGCCTGGCAGAATAACTATAGCAAGGTTCCTGATTGGGTCCGGGAACCTGTAAAATAGAGCCTGCACGCATGTTGTCGCTATAAGATACGGTAAATACCCTGGCTGGACCATCCTGAATGAGACCATTTGGCAATATCCAGGTTTCAATTGTAATTTCATTTGTTGATTTACAAGCATCGTATATTTTATCAGCTAAATCATTTGACTGTATAATTGTAGGTGATGTCAATTCTACACCTTGCTCAAGTATCCAGGATACCTTGCTTTCATCCTTGATTTTCAGATCAAGAGGCTCTCCAAAACCTGATTTGTCATGTACGATATTTCCACTTCCCTCTTTAAAATCGTAAAGAACAACCAACCCGTCATTTACCCGGTTTGTAGCCGCGGGTTTTTCAGCTTTAACCACAGCAATATTGCTATATGTTTTACCATACTCGTTCGTTGCTGCAACTTTATAATAATAGGTTATTCCTTCCTCCACCGGGGAATTTACATAAGATGTTTTATTTGCTTCAACCGTGGCAATCCCGGAAAAGTCATTTTCATCCTCTGCTTTTCTTTCAATAATAAAAGATACCTCATCAACTGATTTATCTTCCCATGTAACTTCAATCTCTGTATCTGAAATCATCCGTGCATCTATTTTGGAAGGAGCTACTGGAGGTGCTTCCGGGTGATCTGTCAGGTTCACCCTGATAATTGCGGTATCGGATGTCGTGCCGGATTTGCTGCTGGTGGCAATAACTTCGAGTTCAAAATATGGATTTGTTTCATAATCCAGAATTGAATTGTCTATTACTGTTAATTTGCCGGATACCCCATCAAGATTGAAGGTGTTGTTTCTATTACCGCCAATGATATGAAAATTTATATTGTCTTCACTTCCTTTAACAGTACCGACATAGGTTCCTTCTTCGCTATTCTCCATTAAACTAAATTCCTGATTATCTATCAGGTTAACAGTTGTTTCATCACCAGTAATTCCTGCATTATAATTAGTAGCTACCTCGTTTACAGTTAAGGCTTTACTGTAAACAGCAACCAGGTGGTATGTACCATTGAAAGGATGATTCATTGAAACCTCACTTCCCAGTGCAAGAATGTAAATAGCATGCCATCCTGAAAAATCACCTGATTTAACCCCTGAAGCAATCAGTTTGTTATTCAGGTATATTTTTTCACTACCTGCATTATCACGGGTGTATACGACATGCTGCGGGGCATTACTTCCAGGCGAGGCTGAACCTTCTAGATAGGGTTGCCCGTTATTTTCCGTTTCCGTTGTATTTAATAAGGCCGTGGCCTTGTCCTGATACAGGTCAAGAGAAGCAGCTCTCATGTAATCGCTGTAAGCAAGAGTAATAATACGACTGGGATCTGAAAACCCATCATTGCCCGGTGTTATCCATGCTTCCATGGTAATTTCATTAGTAGACTGACATCCATTGTTTATTTTCATGGCTGACTCATCTGATTTGATGATGGTATTTTCAACAATGCTTAGACCATCTCCACTCCATGATACTTTTTCGGGCTCTGTAATAGTAAGGTTAAGAGGTGTGCCATTTCCTGAAACATCATTGACTACAGATCCGGCTCCCTCGTTGAATCGGTATAACGTTAATATGCCTTCTGTTACCCTCGGGCCCTCTTTAGATACCTGCTCTTCTAAAGTTTTGCTCTCAACAATATTACTAAATGCCGATGACCCGGCCTGATTAATTGCTTTAACCCTGTATTGATAAGTAGTTGAAGGATCAAGATTGTTATCCGTGTAAGATGTTGTATTTGAAGAAAGCGTTTCAACAGCATTGTAATTGGTAGCTGATTTCAATTTCTTTTCAACTATAAAACTTTCTTCATTCGAAGCATTATCAGTCCAAGATAAAGAAACAGAATTAGAGGTAACAACTGATGTTTTTAAATTTGAAGGAGCAGCGGGTGCAGTTACCTCGTTTTCATCCACATCTGTAAGGTTAACAGTTATCGTGGCGTTGTCACTTAATGTAGATGTTCCATTGTCAGTGACAGTTACAGTAAATGAAAAAGATTTATTAGTTTCGTAATCAAGCTGGTTTTCATCCGCCACTCTTAACTTCCCGCCGGTTGATTCAACAGAAAACGCACTGGTTCCTGAAAGACTGTATGAAAGAGTTTGCCCTGCATCCGGATCACTGGCGGAAATGGTTCCTACCAGCGTGCCATTCGCGGAGTTTTCCGGTACAGTAAAAGTCTGATTATTTACGACCGGGGCCTGATTTTCATCCTTTGGAGGTGGAGCAACCTCTCCATCGAATTCACAAACACCCATATCAGGCTTGGAACCCTGTGGCACAACACTATTTTCAATATCACTTGTTAAGTTCAGGTTTGTTCCTGCATCTATACACGATGAAGAAGATGATAAATGATAAGTTCCCGATTGAAATTCAGGATTGCCAACGAATGAATTTTCACCAATATTTAACCCGTTTGCAGAAGGATAAAAGCAATTGTAATCTTCAGAATACTTTCCCCTGATCACGGTATTAGCCGTATTATGGAAAATATTATTTTTTATATCTCCATGATCCTGATTGGCAAGTATGCCATTTTCACAATTATCAAAAACATTCTGGTAAATCTGCATCGTTGTACCGGTCGGGTATGCCGATACAATAGCATAATCCATTTCCTGGAATGTATTATAATAAACTTTCAGATTAGAAGCAGCCGTGTAAATACCATTTATCGAATTGATAAAGTGATTATAACGGAAAGTTAAATCATTCCCTTTTGTTAGATAAACCGAACCCCCTCCCGGGCTAAGTTTTGGTCCTTTAAGAGTGTTGTATTCAAAAATGCATGGTTCCGTGTTGTCTGTTATCAGTATAAAACAAAACTTATTCCCTGTTGAGGAATGATCGAGAATATTATTATGAATATGGAATTTTCCTGTTTGACCAAGCTGAATACAATCTCCCCCTGAAACCGTTTGATCTTGACTAATGAACCATTTTTGATTGATATCATGAACATGACAGTAACCAATTTCCAGTTCGTCAATCTCGGCAATAAACATACCATCATCCCCTGTATTATATACTTCCGTGTGCATAATGGTTAATTTACCAGTATGATAATAAGCCCTTATACCCCATTGTGCTCCATGAATTTTCATGTTGAGCAGGGTGATGTTGGATGAATTAAAAATATGGATACAACTTGTCGCGTTATTGGTAGATTCAATTTCAATACCGTCAATTGTAACATCCTTAAGCCCACCAAGATCAAGTATTTTAGTGCCATCTCCTCCTGTACTTCTAAAAACAGGATGGGCCCCGGTTCCATAAGCACCAATCTTTACATTACTTGCCGGACGCAACCTTCCTGATGTCAGAAAAACCGTGCCGGCCTTTTGGAGATATGTAGAACCCTGAGTCCATGTTACATCATCCCACGAATCAAAAGGATGAAGTTCTGAACCGTTTTCACTTGGGTCATTCACGTTGGTTGGATCAATATAAATAGTTTGTGCAGAAAGATTAAACCACATGAAGGCCAAAAAAAATAATCCAAAAAATCTACCAGTGAATCTCCTAACCTGTTTTATTGTCTTCATTTTCTTAGCATTTAAAATTAAAAATTTCTTAATTTGACGAAATCAAAAAAAACACCTGTGAATAACATGATATTTTTGATGAATATACGAATTAATAAACACCCGGTTACAGCGATTATTACTATAAACCCTCTATATGTTAATAAGTTAGATTACTTATTCTTGTCAGAAAAACGATGCGTGTTAGATGATTCACCAAAAGAGATAAAATGTTAATCTCTACTTAGAAAGAATAAAAATTAGCATTTTGGTAACTTTTTTTGATAGTATATATGATAATCACTCCTTTTTCAAGATTTTTCTCCTGTTATTTCCGTTTTCGTTCAAATTTTATTAAAAATCCATCAATGATAAATACTATCCAGATTATTTCAACATGTTAGGTATCAATAATGGTTAAATAAAGCATTTCAGGATGAACAATTTCCATTTTTCTTTGTCCTAAAAAGAGTTAACATGATTAGCCGGATTAGGAATTAATTAACATTAATATTTGGGAATTTATGAATGTGAAATGGTTATTGGAAAAATCCTCAAAATACTTGTATTACCTGTTGTTTGTTTCGGTTTTGTTTTCTTGCGTTCCGCAAAAAAAGCTCAAATACGCGCGAAAAACAAAATACAGCAAGGATATATATGAGAATGTAAGAACCCAGAAGCCCATCAGGCCATTTGACGAATTGTATATAAAAATATTAAGCATTGATGAAAAAACAGCACAAATCTTTTATAATCCTAATGATTTAAGATTAACAAATAACATGAATCTGATAAGTTACCTGGTTAACGAAAATGGAGATATTAATTTTCCATTTATAGGAAATATTAACCTCAAAGGACTTTCATTAGATGAAGCAGGAGAAAAACTACAGACCTCGCTTGATGAATACCTCCCGGACACGGAAGTTATTGTAAAGTTTGTTAATAATCATATTACAGTTTTAGGAGAGGTGGAAAGACAGGGAGAATTCATTTTTACGAATGACAAGATAACTGTTTTCCAGGCTCTTGGTTTGGCCGGGGGCATTTCACGGTATGGTAAAAGAGAAGAAGTTATTTTAATAAGGGAGATTGAGGATAAAATAAATTATTTCACGCTTGATCTTACTGAAAGGGAAATCGTGCAATCACCATACTACTATCTTCTGCCTGATGATGTATTAATCGTGGAACCCCTGAGAGCAAAATCGTGGAGTTACCAAAATGTAACTTACACCACCATGCTTACATCAATTACAACATTTATAGCTATCCTTTTAACCATAAGACAGTTTTACAGTGTCTAGAATAAACTCTTTTGAAAAGCTATGAAAAACGAAGAAGTATTACCAGGCCGTATAGATGTTAAAGAAATTCTTAACAGGTTCCTCGAGTACAAATGGTACTATATTGCCATTATTACATTATTTCTTGCCGGAGCCTATTTAAAAAATAAATACGCTCCCGTTATCTATGAGAATACAGCAACCATTCTAATAAACACGGATAATAAGAATGGATTTATGAACAAGGATGATCTTTTTTCCAATTTCGGTCTTTTTGGAGCTGACAAGAATATCGAAAATGAAATTGGCATTTTAAAATCTTTCACACTAATTAAGAATACTATTTCTTCACTGAATTTCGAGGTCGGCTATTTTTTCGAGGAGAATATTATTAATGTGGCTCCCCTGCAGGATTTCGATTTTAATATAATTAATACAAGTCTTTATAAAGAAGCTCCAGTGAAAGTCAACCTGGATCGGTCACATAATCAACCCATTGATGTTTTGTTTTACGTGGATATACTAAGTGATACGACTTTCCGTATTCAGGCACGAGGTACTGATGTGAGCCTGTATAATTATATTGACAATAACGTGGTCCGTAAAATAAGAAATTTTTCAATCGATAAAGTATACAAATTCGGGGAAACCATCGTGGATAAGAATTATAGTTTCACTGTCACCAAAAACCCGGAAGGGTATTCCGATATACCCGTTGGAAAATTGTTTTATTTTCAGCTTTATCATCTTGATTACCTGACATTACAATACCGAAATAATCTCACGATAAACAAGGCAAACGAAAATGCATCGTTAATTAACATAAGCATAAACGGGTACAACCAGAGAAAAATCACTGAATTCATAAATGTTTTTATTGATAAGTACCTGGAGACCAACCTTGTCAAGAAGAACAAGGTTGCCCTGAGTACAGTAAGTTTTATTGATAACCAGATCTCGGAAGTGGCTGATTCATTAAGTGCAGCCGAATATACGCTGGAAAGTTTTCGCTCAAGAAACAAGGTGATGGACCTGGGTTACCAGGGGCAAAAACTATACGAACGATTAGGTGAATTTGAACGGGAAAAGGCCAATTTAAATACCCAACAAAGATATTATCAATGGGTAATAGATTATTTTGATAATAATAAAGAAGGATACGCCGATATTGTTCCCCCTTCATCCATGAACGTGGTCGATCCACTGCTTACCAAACTGATAGAAGAATTCGTAACTCTCAATTCAGAACGCAAAAACCTCGTGAATAATAGACAAACAAAAAGTCTTCATTTAAGCAGTCTTGAAAACAAAATATCGAACCTGCGACAAACCATCCTGGAGAATGTCCGGAATAACCTGAATACCGTGAACATGTCTATTAATGAAATCAATTACCAGGAAAATCAATTATCAGGTCAGATCTCGAATCTTCCTAAAACAGAACTGAAATTGCTGGGTATTGAGAGAAATTTCGAGCTAAACAATACCATATATACTTATCTTCTCCAAAAAAGAGCAGAGGCTCAGATTGCAGCGGTTTCGAATACACCTGATTATGATGTGGTAGATGAAGCAAGGCTTATCATGTCAGGTCCTGTTGCTCCCAAGAGAAAACTGAACTATATTATAGCTCTTTTCCTTGGACTCGCCTTACCCTCGGGAGTAATTCTGCTCCGTGACTATCTTAATAATACGCTGGTAAGTGAGCAGGATATTGAACATTACACGCACCATCCGGTTATAGGAACCATTTATCGGAATAACAAGGGAGTACCCAACGTGGTCGCGGCATATAATAAATCAGCCATAACCGAATCATTCCGCGCTGTCCGTACTAACCTCCAGATCATGTTTAAAGGCAAGATGAACCGGACTGTTATAGTGACCTCTTCAACAGGGGGTGAAGGAAAAACATTTACAGCGCTTAATCTAGCCTCGGCATTTGCCAGTTTCGGCTCAAGGGCCGTTCTTGTAGGATTTGACCTCCGTAAACCCACCATGCACGAGAAAATTGGAGCCAATAATATAGTCGGTTTGAGTAATTACCTCAGCGAAAGAGCAGGATTCAATGATATTGTGCAGAAAACAAACATTGAAAATCTTGATTTCATCCCGGCAGGCCCCATACCTCCCAATCCATCTGAATTAATTGCTTCCGAAAGAGCTATTCTTCTCTTTACTGAACTTAAACGAAGGTATAGCTATATAGTAGTGGATTCGGCTCCATTGGGTGCCGTCTCCGATAGTTACCTGCTGATGAATCATGGTGACGCCACAATATTCGTGGTACGCCAGAATTACACGCACAAAGACATTTTCAAGGACACCATGAAACAATTAAGACACAATAAACTCGATGAAAACGTGTACTTCGTGTTGAACGATGTTACCAAGCGCGGTGCCAAAGCATATGGTTATAACGCCAAGTACTATGATGAAGAGGAAGTCAACACCAAAACCAAAATCACCAGCTTTTTAAAAAAGGATGTAAAGAAAAAACACTCCGCCTGATGATTCCTGCCTTTTCAGGTATCAGAATATATTTAACAGCAATGGTATCCGATTAAAAATCGAATTATTTATTTTGCCATCATGCCGGGCAGGAATTACAAAAATGATAGAGCGATAGGGCGATGAGGCGAGATTGCGTGCGGACGTGATTGGGTAATTGCGTAATTATGTGATCGTATTTGGGCGTGATTGTGTTATTGCGTACTTTTTTAAAAATAATCGATATTTCATAAGCTTTTAACGCGTTACCCGGTAGTATGGTATCCAGTTTGTCAAATCCTTCACTATTCATTAAAAATCCCATGAAATACATGATTTCATTGTTGCAGGATGCTGTTTCATGGTACATGAGATCGCGAACAGGTATGGAAAAGACAATGTAACATAAAAAACCCTCTCACGAAAGTGGAGGGCTTTTCAGCAAAAATAATCCCTTCAAGAACGAAAATTTATAATCCCGATCTTGAAAAGACCGTTCGGATGGTTTTGAAAAGGAGTGTGAAATCCTCAATAATTGACCAGTTATCAATATAATTTAAATCCAGTTTCATCCATTTCTCGAAACTCACGCTATTCCGGTTTGGTATTATCTGCCAGGTACAAGTGATACCAGGCTTAACAGACAAGCGGCGCAATTGCCATGTTTCGTATTGTTCAACCTCACTTGGTAACGGGGGCCTTGGTCCTATCATAGACATCTCACCCCTGAAAACATTGAGCAACTGAGGTAATTCATCAAGTCCTGTTTTTCTTAAAATATGCCCTATTTTGGTTATTCTTGGATCATTTGTCATTTTAAACACGGGGCCATCCATCTCATTTTTGGCTTCCAACTCCTTTCGTAATTGTTCAGCATTAGGAACCATGGTCCTGAACTTGTATATCATGAATTTACGTCCTCTTTTACCCACTCTTTCCTGCTTGAAAAAGACAGGACCTCCCGGTGAATCGATTTTTATCGCGAGAGCAAGGAGTAATAATACCGGAGAAAGAAACAGTAACATTAACCCGGAAAATATCAAATCCGATAAATTCTTGAAAAATAACAATAAATTATCCGAGGGAAGATTGATATAATTCAAAACAGGCATTCCGGCAGGTTCACGTAAATCAATATCAAATGATTGCAGGGGTGATAATTCTGACTGCATCCTGAATATTACACCTATTTCCCTTGAAGTACTAACTATTTCTGCAACTTTCTCCCTGTCAATTTTCTTTTTACTGTAAACTATCTCGTCTATGATATCATGTTTCAGTAAACTTTTAATATTCACGTTTTCTGAAAGTATTTTTAGTTTACTTCCATACTTGGCCCTGATGAGTTTTGAGTTTGATAGTACCATGATAACCCTGAATCCCCACTCCTTGTTATGAATCAAACGATCGATAAAAAGATCAGAGTACTGATCGGCAATTACCAAAACGTTATGGAGGTTATGACCATGACTCCGGTGAACTTTAAAAACCTTATATGTTAATACCCTGTGCAGGTATATAGAAAGGTTGTTGATAATGAAAAACCCGGTCAGCATCAAAACACTAACTTCCGCCAAACCGAAAAGCAAACGGAAAATAAATAACATTACCAGGCCGATAATATTAACCTGGAATAATTCAATAAAAATTGTAAAATAGACAGTTGTTCGTGGTACCTTAGGTAAATTGGTTAGTCTCAACAAGAAAGGATATAAAGCAAGAATTAATCCTGCCATTATCCAGTAATCCGAGTGGATTTTAGTAACTCCCGAAATAATCCTGAAAAGATGCAACGACATCAGGAATGAAACCACAACTACCATCAGGTCAAGAATACCCAGACCAAACATGATAAGATTCCTGTAAGCGACATATTTTTGGGGAGTTATTCGACGTAATTTCTCGAATTTCTTGATGAATAAACGAGCATATGGCATATCAATTGGTTTTAGGTTTAGGTTTTTAAATTTAGGTTTTTTGTTTAAAATCACTCTTACTATAATATTAAGTAATTGTGATTGTAAATAGACAAACACCTGGTAATTGATATTGTTGATGGTTTAATAATGATAAATTTTCTATTTTGACCTACGGGTAAAATAATTGGACGAAATACTAAAATCAGGTTATTAATTTTTTTTCAATCTATATTCCGAGTTTTTCTTATTTGATTTTAATAAAAATAATAGACCTTGAATTGCCTGATAGATGGAACAATCCTCATATTCATGTATTTAACCTGAGGCTCTATAATCAGACCAATATATTTGAATTGGATTAAACAATAATTATTGTCAACTGTTTAAGAATAACCAAACCATTTACAAATAAATCGTAGAATAATCAAAATGACCGAGTATACAGTAGATGAATCACCGAAAACACCATATATCCACTTTGAGGATAACAGGTTTATTTTCCGGGGAAAATCAATCCCGGAAGATGCCCGGAAATTTTACAGGGTAGCAAGAGACAAGGCCAAAGATTACCTTGAAGAAAGAGTAGGCAGCAAGACTCAGATAGAATTCCATTTTGAGTATTGTGATACCAGTACTGTAAAATGGATTGTTGATTTTCTGCGCATGTTTGAATCATGTCAGAAAAAAAATCCTGCAATAGACATTAGCGTGATCTGGAAATACGAATCAGATGATGAAGAAATGCTGGACCTTGGAGAATTTATTCAGGCACATTCCGTTCTGCCTTTTACATTTATCCCTGCAGATTTATAAATAAAATCAACCTCTGCCCTGTTGTTTATTTTAAAATAAGCAAGGAACCAACACCAAGTTAGGTGTCACATCTGATATTTCCAACCTAATACTAATTATGTTAAATTAAGAGCCTACAAGAATTCTTATCCAAAAGAATATTCATCAATAAATTATAATTATTCATCAGGATTCAAGATTATTAATCAATTATTTCCTGCCTCTCCTCAAATATTATTAACCAATAGACATTATTTCAGTATAATTAACTGAAACCACGAAAAAACTATTATAATGAAAAAAATGAAGATTGGGATGATGGCCCTGGTGATTTTACTGGTGAGTTTAGAAGGCCTTCACGCGCAAGATTTAAAAGACGAGTACATGACCACGAGAACACTGGAAAATGGACAACCGGCCCTGGTAATAAATATCAGTATGGTAAAAAGGGTTCAGGAATACCGGTTAGACACGAGCTATATTAGCTGGAATGACGTGATTCAAAGATTTAATAATGAAAGTCTTGCAAGGGTTTGGAATGCATATTTACACAATGACAGCACTGGATTTAATCCTGCTGATATTCAACTTGCCCTGGAAAAAATGCCGTTAAATCAAAATCCGGACAAGAAAACGATTATCATACCTGAGATGGAAAAGAAATCAACCGCGCAAAACACCCATTGAGAGGAATCGCTCAATTTCGGGCCTATTCATCGCGAGTGGGTAAGGATACCGTGAAGGTAGATCCTTTGCCCAACTCGCTTCTCACAGAAATCAGGCCCCCGTTTATTTCTACAAGTTCTTTACACAAGATCAGTCCCATGCCACTCCCTTTCTCGTTATGGGTTCCTGGCATTACTTTGCTATGTGACACTTGAAAAATCTTTTTTAAAATCTCTTCCTGGATTCCCATGCCCGTGTCGGTTACAGAAATGTCAACAAAACCTTCCCTCTCTTTACTCGAAACAGAAATGCTGCCATAATCATTAGAAAATTTTATGGCATTAGAAATCAGGTTCCTGAATATCGTTTCGGTCATTTTCAAATCGATGAAAGCTGTTAACTCATTAGATAGTTGATTGTTGATCCTCAAATTTTTCTCTTTAATCTGGGTCTGGTAAAAACTTATCATCGATCTAATCACGAGGTTAATCTTATGATGTCCGGGTTTAAAACGAATCTCATTGGTTTGCGTTCGTGCCCATTCCATCAAATTTTCAAGTAAAATATGAGCCCTGTCTGCCTCCTTGTTGATAATATCCATGAACCTGAAACATTGTTCATCTTTTTTCCCAGGATAATTACTGATAATCATCTCGGAAAAACCCTTGATAGAATTCACCGGGTTACGCAGATCATGACCGATAATAGAGAAAAGCCGATCCTTTGTCTTATTAATATTTTTAAGACTTTCTTCTGATTCTCTTAATCTTGCCTCTGCTCTTTTAAGATCAGAAATTTCCGTGTAAAGAACAGCAAACTTATTTTTACCCGGTGAAAACACCATAACCTTGTAGTGCTTATCAAGAAAGGCATTGTATCGCTCAAATGACTTGGTTTTCCCATGTAAAGCCACTTCTGCATAATCATCAATCCACTCATTATCAACAGCCGGGAACAGTTCTTTAACAGTTTTGTTGACTATTTTTTCACGGGGCATGTTCAAAAGCTTCTCGAAGCCAGGATTTACATCAAGATACCTGAAATTTACAGGGTTCCCTTGATCATCAAGGATTAACTCGTGCAAGGCGAACCCGTTCCACATGTAATTAAACAGATCCCGGTACTTTTTCTCGCTTTGCTGCAATTGTTTCTCTACTTTCTTGCGCTTCGTTATATCCTCGGCAATACCATAGTATATACTGTTTTCATGACAACAGGGATCTTTTACCCGGATGCTGTTTTCCCGGATATCAATATCATTCCCGTCTTTTTTCTTCCAACGGGACTCATAGTCATTGAGTTCGCCTTTTTCTTCCAGGATGGTTTTAAACTGTTCCCTGGAATATGAAGGCTCGTAACCTTCCCTTTGCAGGTTCCTTTCGAGTAGATCATCCATGTTATCGAATCCCAACATATTCGCTAAAGCCTGGTTTACATATTTTATTTTACCATCCGAGGTTGTAATGTAGAGCCCTATAGGAATTCGATTTAAAAACCGGTTCATGTTGCTTTTTTCATTCTCGAGAATCTTGTTGCGCTCCTCGAGTTCTTTTACCCGGGATCTTAATTTTTTTATTTCCGCTGTTTCGTTTCGTGTAATACTCATTTAAAAATAAAATACTATAATAAAAATATTTTCTGATCTAAATTAGCATGAGTATAATGATTATCTATTAATTATGATTGATATAAGTCATTGAATCAAGTGATATGCATCACCAAAACATTGGATGAACTTCTAATTATAAAAGATGTGATACATCACCCACGGTTTTGACCATCCATTTTTCATCAGCGAAAACCAGGATGTTAATGCCTGTATTGGGCAATAAAAACCTTCGCTCAGCTTCCATGGAAATCTG
Organism: uncultured Bacteroidales bacterium; assembly: GCA_964426725.1. Taxonomy (GTDB): domain Bacteria; phylum Bacteroidota; class Bacteroidia; order Bacteroidales; family CAYRRV01; genus CAYRRV01. The sequence goes on from CAYRRV010000004.1 coordinate 114,143, forward strand.
CAGGGTATGCCGGAGTATTACATTGATTAGTCCTCCATGGGTAATACATAGGATTTTCCCATCAGTATACTGTTGTTGCAATTCTCTCAGAAAGGCAAGTGCCCGGTCCAACATCTGCAACTTGCTTTCACCATTAATTATTACGAACTCCGCGTCCCGGTTTTCCAGTAAAGCGCTTTCAGTAGGATAGCGGTTAGCTATGGTTTCATGATCCAATTGTTCCAAAATACCAAAATTCCGTTCCCGTAACCTATTATCCTGAATTAGTTGTTGATTTTCATGATATTGCATGATATATTGAGCGGTAGCGAGGGCTCTTCCAAGGTCGCTGGAATAAACTGCATCAAAATGCTCATACTTTAATCGTTGGGCAACGGCTGCAGCTTGTTTAATCCCCTCTTCGGTAAGGGAACTATCACAATGCCCCTGAATTCTTCTCTCCACGTTCCACTCCGTTTCACCATGCCGTACCAGGTATATTTCCATCATTTTTCCCGCGAAGATAAAAAGATCAGGAAAACTGACCGATGGAAGAATGATTTTTAACATTGTTTTCAATGAACAACTGTTTCATGTACTTTTCAAAAGTAAAAAATTTATTTTATATGGTTTGATGCCTGCCTGTTAGCAGACAGGGAACTGCACATGTTTGAATATTATTTTCATTCGTGCTTGTGTTTAAAGTAAACTTGTGGGTTGTATATATAAAAAAAAGATTGAAAACAAAGTTTTCAATCTTTCAGCGTTGTTTGAGGTCGGTGGCGGATTCGAACCGCCGTACGTGGTTTTGCAGACCAGTGCCTAGCCACTCGGCCAACCGACCATACCTGTTATCCCAAAAGGGATTGCAAAAATATAAAATTATCTTTAAAGGTAAAACTTTTTCCCCTATTCAGATTCATAATTTTTCAGGCAACCCGGGCATAAACAATCGTTAAACTCCATCATTACCTGGATCATTTCCTTCCTGTTTAATTTAACGGATTCGCACCAGCAATCATCATCACCCGTGCAGGTAAACTTTCTTCCGCAATTGGGACATTTCTTGTTTAATAACGAATTCATTTGCTTAAAATTACACTGACACTCTTGGTTTTTCCCCCGACAGGAGGATTCATCTTAGAAACTGTAACTGTAGCTTTGTCAATACCTGTAAGTTGTTCGTACAAAGACTCCAGGATCCGGTTCGCGATATTTTCCAGTAAATGTGACTTTTTTTTCATTTCCATGCTGATAATACGATATGCCGCCTGATAATTCACTGCATCTTTTAAATCATCACTTTCAGCAGCCTTCGTCATGTCCGTCTCTATCGCGAGATCGACCAAAAAACGATTACCCACGATCTGTTCCTCCTTAAAATGACCATGGTAGGCATAAAATTCCATTCCTTCAATTAATATCTGGCCCATTCTGTAAAATTTTATCAAAGCTACAAAAAATCATCAAAATTATTTCTCCTTTCCCGGGTGACCTTTCGGGTGATTCTATTACTTTTGTAAATTATTTTGATTAAATAAGAGAAACAAGACGACCATGGCAGACACGAAAAATAGTACCCCGGAACGTCCCAGGAATTTTATCGAGGAAATTATCGAAAAGAATATCAATGAGAACTTGAACAACGGGGAGGTTATTACACGTTTCCCCCCGGAACCAAACGGGTACCTTCATATCGGGCACGCTAAATCAATCTGTCTGAATTTTGGTCTGGCCAAAAAATACAAAGGGAAAACCAATCTTCGCTTCGACGACACCAACCCGGTAAAAGAAGAAATGGAGTATGTAGAATCTATTATAGCCGATGTGAAATGGTTGGGCTTTCATTGGGAAGGCGAACCAAAATACGCTTCCGATTATTTCGATCAGCTTTACACGTGGGCAGTAAAAATGGTAAAAGACGGCAAGGCTTATGTTGATGAACAAACCGCGGAGCAAATAGCCGAACAAAAAGGTACGCCGACTATTCCCGGGAAAGAGAGCCCGTTCAGAAACCGGCCGGTTGAGGAAAGCCTTGACCTGCTTGAAAGAATGAAAAACGGCGAATTTCCCGATGGCTCCATGCTGCTCAGAGCAAAAATCGACATGTCATCTCCCAACATGCACATGCGCGACCCGATCATGTACCGTATTAAGCATGCCCACCATCACCGCACGGGAGATAATTGGTGCATTTACCCAATGTACGACTGGGCTCACGGTCAGAGCGATTATATTGAAGGAATTACCCATTCCATATGTACGCTCGAGTTCGAGGTACACCGACCACTTTACGAGTGGTTTCTTGAGCAAGTCTATACCGGTGGCAACCGTCCGCGGCAGATTGAATTTGCACGTCTCGATTTAAGCTATACCATTATGAGCAAACGTAAACTACTGCGTCTGGTGCAGGAAGGTTACGTTAATGGTTGGAGCGATCCCCGTATGCCTACCATCAGCGGGCTGAGAAGAAGAGGATACACCCCCGGGTCGATCCGCGTATTTGCTGAAAAAGTAGGTGTGGCAAAACGAAATAATCTCATCGATGTTGCCCTCCTCGAGCACTGCGTGCGTGATGATCTTAACAAAAAAGCCTTTAGAGTACTTGCTGTATTGAATCCCCTGAAAGTAACTATAGAAAATTATCCCGATGACCTGGTTGAAGAGATGGATGCTGTCAACAATCCCGAGGATGAATCCATGGGCAAGCGTAAAGTTCCTTTTTCAAAAACTTTATATATCGAAAAAGATGACTTCATGGAAGATCCACCCCGGAAATTCTTCCGCCTGGCTCCCGGCAGGGAAGTTCGCCTGAGATATGGTTATTTTATTACCTGCAAAGAAGCAATCAAAGACAAAAACGGTGAAATCACAGAATTAATCTGCACCTACGATCCGGAAACAAGGGGTGGAAATGCTCCAGACGGACGAAAAGTAAAAAGTACCATCCACTGGGTTTCGGCCCCTCATGCTGTAGAGGCGGAAGTAAGACTCTACGACCGGCTTTTTAACGTGCCGGAACCTGATGAAGTGACAGAAGGACAAGATTTTACTCAACATATCAATCCCGATTCATTAAAAATTATTCCCGGGTACATCGAACCTTACATAAAAAACGCGAAAATACTGACTCATTATCAATTTGAAAGATTAGGATACTTCACTGTTGATCCCGATTCTGAAACCGGAAGGATTATATTTAACCGAACGGTTACACTGCGTGATAACTGGGCCAAAATGGTAAAAAACCCGAATTAATAACCCCTTCATTCAGTTATCATTATCTAATTATTTTTTACCGGACGTAATGATCGTAAATTTATTTTCGTTTAATGGATTTGTAGAAATAAAAATATTACTTTTGCACCACTTAAACTGCCTCGTGGTGTAATTGGCAACACGTCTGACTCTGGATCAGAAGAGTCCAGGTTCGAGCCCTGGCGAGGCAGCATTTCAACAAATAGTACCCTCATTTTTTATATTTTTTACCTTTCCTATCTTGTTTTTCTTCATCTGCTATCAAACCATTCCTGGTTTAATGTGTTACCATAAATAGTTTTTAAATATTTTATTACCAGAAAAAATTGATCATGGCAAAGAAAAGACTCAAAAAAGTAATTTCAAGGAGAAATGCTGGATTCGGGGATAATTTGTTCGCTGCAGCACATGCATGGTATTATGCCAAAGAGACCGGCAGGGAATTGGTCATTAACTGGGCTCCTTCCATGTATCTTGATGACAAATCGTTGAATGCTTTTTATTTTTTCTTCGATGTACCTGATCAGATTGAGGGTGTTCCAATTATCGTGGAGAAAAGAATTAACCCCTTATCAAGAATGATTAGAGCTCTTCCGGTAACACCGTTCAAGCATTTTTTTCCTGTCTTAACTGCAGAAGTGGCCAAAAGATTTGTAAATAATTATCTTCCCGCTACATTTGCTAATGCAGCTAATAAACGACACGATTGGATAGTGAATACAATAAAAGAAGGAAAAGATGTTTCTGAAAATACACTTATTTTTAACGGGTGTTATAGTTTTTTGAATGATGAAACAAAACCCTTCTTCAAGAACCTCAAACTCAAACCTACATATCAGGAAAAGGTAAATGCATTTGCTGATAGATATTTTACAGGCAAAACAGTAATTGGCGTTCATGTGAGGTATTATGACAAAAATTTACCCGTGAACAATCATACTAAATATTGGCTCGAACCAGAAAAATCATTAAAAACCATTAATTCAAGATTAAAAGAAGTCGTTGATGAAATAAAAAACAACTCGGAAGACCACGTTATTTTTCTTGCCACGGATAATGAAATGGTCCAGAGTTCAATAAGAAATGCTTTCGAGAATGTAATCACGTACGATAAAGAGTTTGATATCGTTCAAAAAGGCATGCATCTTCACCTTTCCGTTGAAACAGCTTTTAATACACTTATTGAGATGTTTCTACTTGCCAGAAGCGACATCATGTACCGATTCCCGCCAAGTGGTTCCTGGTTTTCTCATTATGGTGCATTACATGCTAAGAAAGTAGTAATCTGACAATTAACTTAATTTACCAATATCCTGCAGCCAGGCTTCAAGGGTCGAAATCTCTCTTTTATCCACGATCCCCTCTGCCAGTAATGAAGTATAGGTATTAAATAAATTATTTTCAACGGTATCTAACGCGGAAATACTGTTCATGGTTACCTCAATCACCTTTTCCGTATGCTGATACATGGGTATTTCAGATTCGAAATCTTTCATGAAATCATGAACATTCCGTTTTTGAATTACCGTGGCATTTAAAAATCCTAATCGGTATCCATAGAGCCACATGATCGGTTGGGCAATTAAACCTCTTAAAATATCCGTGAACCTGAATGTAACATAGGTTGGCAGGTACATTAAAGTAAATAATTCCTCGCGTATCGCCGTGTTTTGCGTGTTAAATGGTGACAAGGTTCCCTTTTCCAAAACAACCGGTTGTTTTTCCTTGAAATAAACGGGCTTATTACTGGTTAACCTGTATATGGCATCTACATCAGGATCTTCATCTGCCAGACCCTGCCAAATTCCTACTTTTACATCTTTAAGCTGCATCCCATCGAAAATGGTTTTCGCTGAGGCAGTGATTTTATTCAAAGGCAGACCACGGGGCCATACATTTTCACTCGTGAAGTAATTATAAATATTCATAAAACCCTTATCCGGGGGAGTAGTGCTGAATGAACTATCAAACTCCGGGAATCGCCAATCATCCTTTGGTATATTATCATCATCCGTGTCAACAATAATCTTTGCTCCTTCCTGTATCGAATATAAGTAGCCTATCATTTTTCGACAGTAATGATTATATGGAAGTACTTTCGATAAATTGAAACCTGCAGATTCCTGGTCTTTAACAGACAAGAAAGTTGCATTGTCATGCTGCCAGTCCGGTGGACTTTTTTTGTCACCCACGACAATTAATTTGTAGTCAGTTAATTTCGAAAACTTTTTGACAGCTTCCGTGGGAGGAAAAATACTTGTGATTACAATGCTTTTCATAAAAACACGATTTATTTACCTATTTAATGCTTTTAAACAAAGCCATGTGAGAATAGTTCAATTTATAAGGATCTTCCATCCGGGTATTTTTCCACGTATTCCTTCAATTATCCCAATAAAACTTTTAAATATTTCTCAATAAACATATCTTTATCTTTTGACTTGTATTGAGCGATGTAACGGGGGTGTTCAAGAGGTATGATTTCTTCAAATAATTTCAATTCCCTGTTTATTTTATCGAGATACTTGTAGTTTTTATTATTCCCAAGGCAAATACATCTGTCAGGCCGGATATTAAAATCAAATTGCGCACTAATCGATTTTTTGATAAAATCCCATGTTGATGACAATAATTCCTTATCATCATAATAATTGTAATTTACTTCTTTTTTTTCCTTCTTTTTTACAAACCCAAGTGGACAAACAGCACCGATAAAAACATCACGGTAAAAACGTTCAACACCCCCGTATGCCTCGATCATCTCGTAAATAAAAGTAGAAGAAGGCTCATGAGAATTAAAATCTTTCATTTCAATACCACAATACTCCTCCAGTCTTTTTGTATCTGTAAATGGAATTCCCGTGATTCCTGCTCCAAACCTGCCGGGATTAATGCCCAATATCATGATTCTGCTCCTTGTATCGTCATAATACTTTCTGTAAAATGCAGCAGATACCCGTGCGGTTTCTTCGTGCTCTTTAAAGGGATTCATTACACGAATTCCCCCGGGAAGTTTTGCTTTTAAATCGAGATTTTTGTTAAATTTTATGATTTTATCAGCAGTTGTCATAATGAATAAATATTGTATAAACTAACAAAGATAAATATTTACTTTTTTCAATAGGGTGTATTTATTTTGAAGCATCATAATAAAAAAGAATAAAAAACAATTACCATGAAAAAAATATTATTTGTTTTCAGTGTTATAACCGGTTGTTTAATAATGACCCCGGTATTTGCCAACATGCCTTTAACACAGCCTGGTGATACTATATCACATATAACTGTAACAGGAAAAATTATTGACAATGATTCTGAAAAACCAGTCGTTTTTGCAAGTATTTATCTCGACTCGGGTAACAAGGGAACAGTTTCCAACTCTGAAGGGGAATATGTTTTAAAAATACCCCGGGGAAAAATAAACCAGGTGGTTGAATTCAGCCATCTCGGCTATAAAACGTTGCAATTACCCGCTCGGGAATTAATAACAGAAGGTGAAAATATCATCAGGATGGAATCCTCTTCGGTTACTTTAGACGAAATTACGGTAAAACCGGAAGATGCCCTGGCAATTATAAATTCCACCCTGAAAAGGGTAAAAGACAATTATCCATTAGAACCAGTAATATTAACTGGTTTTTACAGGGAAACCATCAAACAAAATCGCAAGTACGTTTCGGTAACTGAAGCACTCGTTGATATTTACAAGGCTCCTTACTTTCCAACTTACCAGGATGACCAGCTAAAAATTTTCAAAGGTAAAAAGAGTCAGGATGTTGAAAAAATGGACACGGTACTCGTTAAATTGCAGGGTGGCCCAAGTACCGTTTTATATCTTGATATTGTCAAAAATCCATATGAACTGATAGAAACAGACATACAGCAGTTCTATGATTACAATATCGAAGATATCGTTAACATGGATGGAAAAGAAACTTTCGTCATTTCATTTGATCAGAAAAAGGGAGTCAAGTACCCACTCTTTTCAGGAAAAATATATATTGACCGTGAAACTTACGCCATTCGTCGGGCTGATTTCGGATTGAGCGAAAAAGGGCTGGATTATGCAACAGGTGTTCTGGTAAAGAAAAAGCCCCTTTTTATGAACGTGGAACCAACTGGTGCCAATTACCTGGCCAATTATAAAGAAATTGACGGGAAATTATACCTGAATTACGTGAGGGCAGAGGCACAGTTCAAAATCAAATGGAAAAGAAAACTATTTAATACCAGGATTTATACCATGTCTGAAATGGCGATTATCGACAGGGATACAACCAATGTAAACCGTTTTAAATACCGCGAAACAGCGCGTCCGTCGGATGTTTTTGCAGATGAGGTTGGTTTTTACGAAGACAAAAACTTCTGGGGCGAATATAATTACATTAAACCTGAAGAATCTATTCAGGAAGCAATCCTCAAAATAGAAGAACGCCTGAATCGATCCAGGAACTGACTTTATAAACATAACAATGCCTATCGTGCTGTTTATCTGGATGTTGTGATTTTGGCCCCAAATTTGCTTCCTTACAAAAAGGAAGAATGTCAAATTAAAAACAGCGGGCCATGAAAAAAATAATAATTATCACAGCAGCCTTGATAGCAGCAGTTAGCCTGGAGGCAACCGCTCAAAGAAGGCAAAGCCAGACCGCGAACGAAGAAAGAAAAACGGTTCGCTCTGACCGGAACACGAATAAAAGAAATTACGCTGAGAAAGAGACTCAACCTACTCCCTCAACAATTAGCAGAGAAAAAAGCACCGTTACTTCAACATATGACAGTAGGGGGAGAACTTCAAGTGCAGGAAATTCAACAAGAAACAGGACAAGTACCTACCGGGAACCTGCAAAAAACAGAACCACGGTTAACAGGGAAAGAACCACTACAAGAACCGCTACCACGATAAGCCGTGAAACAAACGAACAAAGAAGAAACACGGGTTCCCGTAATTACTACAACAAAAGAGAAAGAGGAAATGCCAATGTTCAGCACAAGAGAGTTTATGACGTAAAAAGAGAAACGCGTGCAGTAAAACATCATCCTACATCCAGAATATACGTTAACAGACATGAAATCAAGTACCACCATGTTACCAGGCCCAAACCCATCAGGTATCGTTCTGTATATCATCCATACCGTGAGCCGGTTCACGTGCATTTAGTATGGACTCCCGCGGTATACAGGGAATATTGTGTAATGTATCCCGAAATAAGAGAATGGAAATACAGGCATCGTTACTCGGTTCATACCGTATCAGCATATGACGCCATGTACCACGTGGGAGAAATCAGGAGAGTTTATGGTAAAGTTTATGATACCTATTACGTACCAGATACAGATGAATATTTTCTTTACATTGGTGCAAGGTATCCTTATCATGACTTCTCAATAGTTTTACCTGGATATATTGCCCGCAAATACAGCAGAAGACCTCAAAGATACTTTTTCCTTGAACATGTTGCTGTAACAGGCCTGATTTCAACATTCGAGGGAATACCTGAAGTAGTGGTAAAAAGAAACAGCCAGATCAGGGTATACTGAGACCGGTTGTCCGGTTAGCAATGAAAAAGCGTGGATTCCCCACGCTTTTTTTTTTGCTTTACTACTGATGTCTTCTCAATTAAAAAATGATGGATGATCTGTGCCACATCTCCTGAATAAATGAATATCCCTTCTGCAATATTAAATGTGACGTGTCACGAACACGAAAAATTGTTTTCACCATTATTTCTTATTAATTTGCGCGAAACTACATGAAAATGAAACATCTGACAATTGAAAATAAATTATAAACAGATGAAACCCTCATGCACTGTCTTGCACAACAAGGATATGAATAAAACATGAGGGTTCCACGGTTTTAGAAGTAAAAATGCTGATTTTGCACAAATATATTATTGAAAATAAGATGTTTAATTTAATTTTATTCGAGTGAAAAGAAGATCATTTATCCGGTTAGGTGGAATGGCAGGTTCTGTATTTGCTGTTCATGGCTTAACGAATTGCAACAAAAACACAGGGGAGAAACTCAAAGACTGGAATGATTTCGCCCTGAATGAAATTACAATTTCGGATCTGAAAACCAAATACAATTTAGGTGAACTGGATATTCCCGGGGTGGTTGACATGTATCTTTCACGGATCAATGAAATTGACAAGCAAGGACCCGCTATCAATTCTATCATAACCCTGAACCCCTCGGTACACGATGAAGCTGAAAAATTACAAAAAGAAGGAGAATCGGGCAGGCCCTTGTGGGGAGTTCCCCTGTTAATCAAAGACAATATTGATGTGGCCGGAGAAATGCCCAACACGGCGGGTTCTCTTGCTTTAAAAGAAAACTTTCCAATAAAAGATGGATTTATTATCCAAAAATTGAGAGAAGCGGGGGCAATTATCCTTGGAAAAGCAAATTTAAGCGAGTGGGCAAATTTTAGATCAACTCGTTCATCCAGCGGCTGGAGTGCGATGGGAGGACAAACCAAAAATCCATATGTCCTGCAAAGAAATCCCTGCGGTTCGAGTTCCGGCCCGGGTGCTGCAATTTCAGCAAATCTTTGTACCATAGCTATCGGCACTGAAACCAATGGCTCTATCGTATGTCCTTCTTCAGCGAATGGAATCGTGGGAATAAAACCAACGGTAGGATTATGGAGCCGGTCGGGGATCATTCCTGTTTCACACACTCAGGATACGGCCGGTCCAATGGCCAGAACTGTTAAAGATGCCGCAATATTGCTGGGTGCCCTGGCAGGAAGAGATCCCGAGGACCTATCTACCTTAAGTGCACCTGATGAAAACAACCTTGAATATACCAGGTTCTTAAACAGGGATGGGCTAAGAAATGCCAGAATAGGTGTTGCACGGGAATTCTTTGGATTTCATGAAAAAGTAGATGCATTAATAGAAGAAGCTATCGCACTGATGAGAAGCGAGGGCGCTGAAATTATGGATCCGGTAGAGATTGCAGTGGGCAGTAAAGCTGAAGATGCTGCATTTGATGTACTGCTTTACGAGTTCAGATTCGGGATAAACAAGTACCTGGGCAATCTTTCCCCGGGTATTCCACATCGAAAACTCGATAATCTGATCGCTTTTAACAAGGAAAACGAAGAAACTGAAATGCCTTATTTTCAGCAGGAAATATTCTTAATGGCAGCAAAAAAGGGAGGATTTACCGACAGGGTTTACCTTCAGGCACTCCAAAAATTAGCACGGGTATACCGTAAGGAAGGAATTGACAAAATATGTGATAAATTAAAACTGGACGCCATTGTCGCTCCCACAGGTGGACCTGCCTGGACAACAGACCTTCTCAACGGTGATCATTTTCTGGGTGGTAGCTCTTCCCCGGCAGCAAGAGCAGGATACCCGAATATTACAGTCCCGGCAGGTCATGTACACGGACTCCCGGTTGGAATATCATTTTTCGGGAAAGCATGGTCAGAACCTGTCTTGCTGAAAATAGCCTACGCTTACGAGCAAGCCTCTCAGAACAGAAAAGTTCCTGAATTCTTAAATACAATTTAGTGCCAGGGAAACCCTCGTGTACTTACGTTCAAAAAAAGGAAGGAAATGAATAAAAGTACTTATGCAATTATAGAAATTACAATTGATTGAAAAACAAATGTCTAACTTAATTTTATTATAGTGAAACTTCTATTGATCGTTGGAGCTGGTGGGTTTATTGGTTCTGCATCGCGGTATGCCCTGGCTGGCCTGATTCAAAACAAGGTATTATCCTCCTTCCCTTTCGGGACATTTAGTGTTAACCTGGTAGGCTGTTTCCTGATTGGTATGTTATTTGCCCTCACGGAAAGAGGAAACCTGAACCCGGAATGGCGAATCTTTTTTGTCACCGGAATTTGTGGTGGATTTACAACCTTCAGTGCATTTTCTGCTGAATCTTTAGCCCTGATACGCGATGGTCAATTATCATTGGCTTTCATGTACATAATGGCCAGCGTGACTTTTGGATTACTGACAACCTTTGCCGGTTATGAACTTTTAAAATGAAACATCCATGGAACGAGAATACAATACGAAATTACTAAGAATTTTCGTGGCAGAGGCCGACAAGGTAAACGGGAATCCTCTTTACGAGGAAGTTGTATTTGCTGCAAAAAATGCAGGAATTTCAGGAGCAACCGTGCTAAGGGGAATCATGGGTTATGGTGCTGACAGTATCGTGCACTCAACCAAGTTTCTCGAACTTTCATCTGATTTACCCCTGGTAATTGAAGTGATAGACAATGAAGAAAAAATAAGTAATTTTATCCCGCGTGTTGAAGCTTTGTTTGAAAAGGCTAAATCAGGGGGATTAATTACCCTGGAGAAGGTGGAAGTCTTGCGATACCGGTCGGGTAATAACAAGGAAAATTAAATATTTCGCCTGACTGATATAATAACACCTCCCGCGATGATCATAAAAATGCCCATCCAGGCAAGCAAATCGGGAATGGAGTCACCCATTATAGTTCCTATTATCATGGAAAAAGGGATTAACAGGTAACCGACAGCAGAAATGATGCCTGCCTTTTCTTCCCCGTAAGCCATGGTGATAAATACCTGACCCGTCATGGCAGATAATCCAACCACAAGAATCCATACCCACTGCATTCCGTGGGGCATAATGAATTCAGAAACTATGTATTCCAGGTTATCAGTGCCTTTAATCTCCCCGGTAATCATTGATACAAGGGGCAGAATAATCCCGATAATCATGAATGAAAATACAATGACACGCGTATCGTAATATTTCTTGAGTTCTCTCACTGAAGTATAAGCTGCAGCAGCCACTATACCATTAAAGATACCGATTATCCCTGATTCTATTGACATGGATGGATTTGGCCGGAATACGAGTACGATACCCGCGAAACCTATAAATATGGCAAGCCACCCGTAAATGCTCAGCCGTTCTTTCAGAAATAACATGGAAAAAATTGCCACGAAAATAGGAGAAGTCTGCAGGTAAGTCATCGATATCCCTAACCCAATGGCAGACATGTTATAAAAAAGCGCGTAAAGTGAAAGCGTACCCGCTACTCCCCTGAACAACAAAAGCCACGGTCTTCTGCCTTGATTAATAAAAGGTCGCCGGATCAATGTAAATGAAAGAAATCCTACCCCGACCACGTTTCGGAAGAAGACAATTTGAACAGGACTAAAATCCCGACTCAGGTATTTCACCGTTGCTCCCATGATAGCGAATAAAAAGCAAGCGACTACAGTGTAAAAAATCCCGTGGTTACCATTAATCCTGAAAGCTATTTTATCTATCTTCATTAACATAAGCCTGCAAAGTAATTACAATTTAAAATCATTCACACGAGAATTACATATCTTTTATTATTTTGATAAGGGTGGTTTTTTATTTTAATTTGCAGGAAAAAGAATTATATGAACCTCACGTTGTCCACACCAGCTTTGTTGTTTTCAGCCATATCGTTGTTAATGCTCGCCTATACCAACCGCTTCCTGGCACTGGCAAGCCTGGTAAGAAACCTACACGCGAGATACAAGGAATCCCCTGAGAAATTACTACTCGGACAAATCAATAACCTGCAAAAACGTATTCAATTGATCAAACGAATGCAAATATGGGGTATCATGAGTCTCTTGTTATGTGTTCTATGCATGTTCCTTATATATATTAACGCGCTTGATATCGCGGTAATCATATTTGGAATTGCACTCTTATTGCTGATAGGCTCTCTTGCCCTCAGCGTTTGGGAAATTAAAATATCCGTTCATGCACTGAACCTGCATTTGAGTGATCTTGAAAAGCCGGAAAAACAATCAAAAACGAATCCGTGATCGACAGACACTTAATTATTATCTTTTCTTACATGGTTTTCAACGTAATCCCGCAATTCATCCAGTTTAAAATGATACTTCCTTTTTAACCTGCCGAGCCTCTGGTTCGCTAATCTATCAGGCAGATGAATACAAGACAATAGTTCCGAAACAGAAAGATTATATTTAACAGCAACTTCCTGTATGGTCATATACCCGTGCACTTCAATTTCACGTTGACGATCATGCCGGCGCATTCGCCCATTTCCGGGTTTATGCATGGTTGATAAATCATCCCGTGAGTTAGTATCTTCTTCTCCCGGTGAAACATCACTTTTTAATATTACTTTTCCTGTAACAGGAGGTCCCGATCTGCTTTTCCCGGGATGCCCCGGGTCCTGATAAGTAGTTTCGTCAATCTCGGGCCGGGTAAAAAGAGGAATCATTACCAGAATTACTGAAATTATAACGAAACAGGTTGTTAAGACGGCCCTGCGCTTTTTATTGGATACCATCCTTTTATAAACACAGATGATCTGTTTCCAGTGTAAAACAATATGCAGTAAGAGTAGAAAAAAAAAGAAAAAACTTAAAATAAGATGTATACTGCCCCATTGATGCCTGTCGAGACCCCAAAAAAACAGTTCCACATCCTTTCCATAGATTTCATTTCGTTTGAAACCGGGTACAAGAACATATTTTATCATGAATCCAACCCCTGCAATAGCCATCATGAAAAGAAACATGATAAAATCAATGATAAAATTTAACCCGGCGCTGCTTATCTTTTTCATGATTTAGAACTTTAAGCGTGATGGTTAAAAAAATATCCGGAATATTGTCACAACAAATATATTGAGAATATTCTCAATATGAAACATACATGTTTACAAAACACAAACACATTTATAATAAAATCATTAACATGGATGTTCCATCATACCTTTGAAAATTAATTTTATTATGATGAAAGTCTACATTAAAAAATATCCGTGAATGGATTCCCGGGGATTTTATTTTAAAAAGTTACCCAGCCTCAGTCCACAATAAACAGACCTGGGAGTTATTGGACCATAAATGTAGGCAGGGTCTCTATTGATCCCGGAATCAAAATCGGACTGGTAAGCATCGAACATGTTCTTAATACCTCCAAATAGCTGGAGGGTAGAATTATTCACTTTCACGTTGTAACTTAATTTAAGCCCCATGTCAAAAAAATCGCTTGTTTCCCGAAGTGGATCCCCTGGTTTGGGCTCCGGGCCAAAATATGGAACCAGCATTGATCCGGTGTATGTCGCTGTAGATGATAAGCAGAAATTCGTTGCAAAATCCCAGTCAATAGCAAAAAATCCATAATTATCAGGTGTCCGGGTAAATTCCCGATTCCTGTATTGCTGTGGAACATCGTACCGGCTGGTCTGAAAAGTAAACCCTGAAGTAAATGAAAGTGCAGTCATGGGTTTAAGTTTCAACTCGATGTTCAATCCTTTTACCACGGCGCCCTCATCGGCATTTTCACGTGTATAGTACACGATCCCGTTTTCATCAGGGGTACCAATGATATTCACGAATGGATCCAATAACCGGGTATAAAACCCTTCTATCAATAGGCCGGTATTTACATAACCAATTAACCCGTTAAAGTCAATAGAAGTCATTAAACTGTGACTGAACTCCTGTTTAAGATCGGGATGATTCACGTTTATAACCTGTCTCGACCCTGAGGTTTCGATATGCAGATCTTCATCGAAAATTTGTGGTGCCCTGTACCCTTGAGAATAACTAACCCTGGCTTTTAAGTTATTAAATATTTCATGCATCAGGCTAACGCGCGGGGTAAATACTTTTCTGGACCGGGGATCTGCCCCCTCCTTCGCGTGATCATTAACCTCATATTTTTCAAACCTGCCTCCGAGAGCGATTTTAGTTTTCTTCAAGCTGATCTCGTATTGAGCGAAAGCACCGAGAGTCCTCAAGGATTGATTAGCCACAAGCGTGTTTCCAACATGGGGTACCTGCTGAATTGAATCACCCTCGATTGTTGCATTATCATAATCAGGGTAACCTAGTTTCTCGTCCCTCAGGAAATCGCCCGTGTTTTCAATCCCCGCGACAAAAGAAACATGATCAAGCACGGCTTTGTATTGCAGCCCGATATTGTAAATTTTATTACCCGAGAAGCCATAATCTTTTAATGACTGGTTGGCTCCATAGTAGGAGTCCCGTTTCAACAACTGGCCGGAAGCATAAACCGATAACAAGTCATAATTCCTGAAATATTGTTCATATGTAAGGGCACCGGCTTTCATGTCATGTTTAACTGCCTCGGCAATATTCCTTTCATGCAAGGGCAGGTATTGATTATTACCACCCTCTCGTTCTTCGCGGATATTAAAAAAATCAACAGACAACTTGTTGCGATGCCCTAACTGCTGGAACAGGCGCGTGCCGAAGGTAAGGTTATTCATCAGGGAGATTTCGGAATATCCATCATCATTGGCATCAAAGGGTTTCCGGTCCCTGGTAAATCCATACAAGGAAATCCCGTTTTTATGATCATCAGATACAATAGAAGTATTAAAACTAGCGGATATATCAGGTACCGGGCTTGATACGCTTTCCATTCCAACGCCATTCAGCGTATAATTAGACCCTACTTCCCAGGTATTTTTATCCGGCTCTTTTAAGATGATATTAATAGTTCCGGCGATAGCGTTATTACCATAAAGCGCGGAACCTCCTCCTCTAACCACTTCAACTTTTTCAACCATGTTAGAAGGTATCAACTCGAGACCATAAACCCTGGCCAAACCACTGAAAACCGGCCGGCTATTGATCAATACCTGCGTGTAAGGCCCTTCCATCCCATTCATTCTTACCTGGGTGAATCCACAATTCTGGCAATTGTTCTCGAGTCGAAGACCTGGTGAGAAATTAAGACTTTCGCCAATTGAAACAGCATGTGATGAGTTAAATAATTTAGGAGACAGGGTATTAACAATTACAGGAGCCTCGGTACGTTTTAACTGACCACGATCGGCTGATACCACAATCTCCTCGAGGTTCAGGATGTCTTGCTCAAGTTCGAATTTCACCTCATTTGTCTGACCGGCTTTTGCAAAAGTTGTTACTTGTTTCGGTTTGTAGCCCAATGACTGGGCAATAATTATTAAATTTTTCTCAGGCAAATTGATGAGTTGGTAATGCCCGGTTTCATCAGTGGTAGTGCCAATAGTTGTTCCCTTAACAGTTATTGTCGCGAAAGGAATATGTTCCCCCTCATTATTAACCACATGACCAACTATATTGGCATCATTTCCGGAACTTTTTTGCGAGTAGACTAACTGGCTGCACGTCAGTATTATATAAATAAATAAATTTTGCAAGTACTTCATTTTCACTTTCATTAGTTGCTAGCCTTCACCCATGTGAAAGCCTGGGAATACTGTAAATTTTTAACAAATACCATGGGTATTCAGAAAGAAATACAAAAATTGTCAGTATAAATATTACCTGACAAATGAAGTGAAAAACGGTGGGGCCCTGTCTTGACGCGCAAACTCGCGTGGACTGATATAAATATTAACAACTGAAAATGCCCTGGTTATAGAACCTTTAACCTCAAGAAAATTAATACTTAAAAATACCAAAGGAAAAAAATAATCCAGGGTGCTGATAAACAATAGCTCTAACTGACTATGATGATGGTTCTTGTATGGCTCCGAATCATCTGACTTATTAAAAGGGTGTGAATGGGTAATAATTGAACCATCGGCTAACTTGTGTACATGAACAAACAGTACCTCGTTGGTAATTAACATACCGGCCAGCAGCATGAATACCACTGCAAAGCCCTTTATTGTAATTCTATTCACACCAAACATCGCCGCGAAGTTACAATATTATTTTCATTATATTAAAACTTTTACATGCTGACAATGATTTTACCCCCCGCGTGGCCTTTCTCACTATAACGGTGCGCTTCGGCAATTTCATTGATCCTGAACACCTTATCTACACGTGGTATGATATTCCCATTCTCCACATGTTTATTAACCCATTTGAGATCTCTATAATTCGATTTCATGAGAAAAGTTTTCACTTTTTTTCCTTCAGTAAAAAGAGATAAAAATTTATGCAGAAGTATTTTAGGCCTTGGCAACAAGGTGATATAGATGCCATTTTTATCGAGCAAATGCTTAACAGTCAAAAAGCTTTCTTTACCAACTGCATCAAAAATGCACTGGTACCTGCAAACTGACTTTCTGAAATCTTCTTTGGTGTAATCAATAAAGAAATCGGGTTGTAGTTTCTTAATATAATCTTCATGCCGGTAACTTGCAACGGCTGTAATATTTGCTCCAAATATCTTTGCACATTGAAGAGCAAAATGACCCACCCCGCCGGATGCACCGATAATTAAAACCCGATCCTCTTTTTTTAAACCTGCTTTATCCCTCAATCCTTGCAAAGCTGTAAGACAGGCCAGGGGTATCGCCGCGGCTTCTTCGAAATTAAGTTCTTTAGGCATCATTGCCAGGGTATATTCTGAAGTGACGGCCAGTTCAGCGTATGCCCCGCCATATTTTTTATCAGATCTCCCGTAAACCCTGTCGCCAGGCTTGAATCGGGTAATATTCTTGCCGGTTTTTTTCACGATACCGGCCAAATCATAACCCAAAACTATAGGAAAAGGAGCACCCAG
Organism: uncultured Bacteroidales bacterium; assembly: GCA_964426725.1. Taxonomy (GTDB): domain Bacteria; phylum Bacteroidota; class Bacteroidia; order Bacteroidales; family CAYRRV01; genus CAYRRV01. Next base: position 131,883 of record CAYRRV010000004.1, read on the forward strand.
TATAAGCCGGTGATGCCCTTTCCTTGATTTCCAGTCGACCGGATTAACAGATGAAGCTTTCACCTCAACTAACACCTCATTTGACGCCGGGACAGGCTCGGGTAATTCCTCTATCTTAAAAACATCCGGGGAACCAAAATTATTTATAATAGCTGCTTTCAAAAATATTTTATTAAGATAACGAAAAAAAAATCCGGGATTTACCCGGATTCAGAAATACATATTAAACAAAAAAATCAAAATTCTGTTTCCGCGCACTCTATAAACTCAAATTCAGCATTGAGCAGACTGGCATAATGTTCCCCGGTTTCCTTGCTGTCGTAATCTCCTTCCTCGTAATGCCACTTAACAACTACTTTTTTCACACTCTGGTTTACAGCAAAAGTCTTGATTAGATCATATATTTTTTTTGACGATGCCGTGTTAAAATATTCCATTTTGAACTGTATAATAATAGTATCCGTGTTCACATCATTAGCCCACTGGAATAACGGTTCATAAAAAACATTCGGATCTTCCGGGAGAGAACGCCCTGCCATCATAATCTCCCCATTGGGATTAAAGTCGATTTGAGGCGTATCAACTGTTCCTTCTAAAATAATTCTGTCCATTTTAATAACATTTGATTCGAGCATTACACAAAGTAAATAAAAAAAAAGGTAGAACAAGATATATTCCTTGTCATTTTTACTAACGATTTGATAAGTTAACAGAAAAACAGGATAAAAGTTTTATTTAATATCATCACCACGTGTAAAAGTTAGATAAGGGCATGATTATTAATTTTTTACAGTTCAATCCGCGCTCATTCTCACTATTTTCGGGTAAAAGATGGCAATAATATTAACCAATTCTTCCTGTAATGCCATTACTTTCTCAATGTTTTTATAAGCAAATGGAGATTCATCAATATCTCCTCCAATTAATTCAATTCCCGCTTTTTTTAAAAAATGATCAAGATCTTTTTTCGAGAATCTTTTTTTGGCTTCATTGCGGCTCATCAACCGGCCGGCGCCATGAGAGGCCGAGTTAATGGATTCCATGTTCCCCTTTCCTGATACTACAAAGCCCGGCGTGGCCATTGACCCGGGAATTATCCCTGTAGTATGAAGGCTTGCAGGCGTGGCTCCCTTGCGATGAACAATAGCCTCTTTCCCGTTATCCAGTTTTTCTTTCCAGGCGAAATTATGATGGTTTTCAATTACAACGATGGGTTGTTCACCGAGAACTTTGGATATTTTCTGATGGATAATATAATGATTAGCCGATGCATAATCACCCGCGAGATTCATGGCTTTCCAGTATTCCTGTCCCTCGTTTGTGTCAAGATAAAACCAGGCAAGGTTTTTTGCCCCACTTGGAAGTTTACAGGACTGTTTCGCCAACCTGGTATAATATGAAGCGATCCCGGCGCCAAAATTTCTTGACCCGGAATGTGATAAAAGGGCTAAAAAGGGGCCCTTCCCAGGAAAAAGTGGGTGTTTATCATCCAATATCTCAAGAATGCCGAATTCGACAAAATGGTTACCACTTCCTGAACTTCCAAGCTGACTGTATGCCTTGTCTTTTAAAGATCTCAGTATTTTGATCTCTTTGAATTCCTGCCTTTCCATAACCTCGTGATCATTTCTAACCCTCATGTCCTTTTTGCCAAAATGAGTATTATTAAGAAGTATTGACTTTAGCCAATCCAGTTTATGGTTTAGTATTTCAGTACCCAGGCTAAATACCGAAAGACACATCCTGCAACCGATATCCATTCCAACCCCGTATGGAATTACCGCGTTATCGACGGCCAACACCCCACCAATTGGTAACCCGTAACCCTGATGTGCATCAGGCATGAGTGCTCCCTGCAGCGCTATGGGTAACTGCATGGCCATATCCATCTGAATTCTCGAACCTTCATCTATATAATCATCACCAAAAATCCTGTAATTTTTACGTTTTACCAATTCTATCTTTTCTGATAGTACCCCCGGCTTATTTTTAGATTCAACAAGTTCTCCGGCAATTTCCGACCAAACAGTATCTTCCCGGAAATCATCAGGGGACGATATCAATCTATCAAGTATTTCCAGTACTCCGGTTTTATTTAATTGTCCCCTGAACTGCTTATGAGCTGTTTTCATCACGACCGGGATAATATCTGCCGGGTAGCCTAAACGACGAAGATCCTTGTTCCGGATATTGAGTTTTTTCATTATTAGCCTGTTTTATTCAATTACAAATTCTTAATTATTGGTCACGATAAAACTTGTCACTCATACAAAACATTCAAATTTAATACTTTATTGCTGTCAAAAAATTTAATTTAACCGGGTTTCGCGTCACAGATGATAGAGCGATAGGGTAATGAAGCGATGAGGCGATGAAGCGTGATTGAGTAATTGTGTGATTGCGTAATTGAGTAATTGAGTTTGAATATAGAAACGCAATAACGTCCATACGTCCACACGCAAATACGTACACACGCAAACACGTCCACACGCAATAACGGTGAAATATCAATTAAAATAAAGTGGGATGATTGTCGAACAAGGTGGGATGATCCTCTTCGAATGTTTTTAGAACGTGGGTGATGATAGCTTCCCTCATGAATTTTGATCGATTTTTAACCTTGTACTTTTTGCAATACTGCTCAATGGCAGAAACTTCTTTATTGTTAAAAAGTACACTTTTCCGATTGATTCGTTTTAGATCATGGTTTTTCAGGTTTCTCTTTCTCACCTTATCAAAGTTTAATAACTACAACATTGATTCTGCTGTAAAAATGGGAAAAAACATTTATCTCTGTTAATGTGAAGCCATTATGTTTTTAACATACCAACAGGATCCCATCAACTTTCAAATAAATAAATTACCCATTTTAAGTTACATACATGAGTTTCCTAACCTGTTTATAACTTTTTATTGAAGGATTACTTAAATGTCTGTTTCCGGTAAAATGTTTAAAACTAACATTCAGGGGTCATAGCTTACCATCTTAAAATTTCTAATTTTGTGACACGTTTGTTTAATTTAGTTGAACTGAATGAAGTTTTTATATAACACTGGAATTTATTTATATGTAACAGCTATTCGCCTGGCTTCATTATATAATAAAAAGGCAAAGATTTGGATTGATGGACGAAGAAGACTTTTAAAAGAGATAAGTCAAACAATACCGGAATTTACAAAAATTATCTGGGTTCATTGTTCTTCCCTTGGAGAATTCGAACAAGGACGCCCGGTGATAGAAAGATTAAAAAGCCGGTGCCCGGACTATAAAATCCTGCTGACATTTTTTTCACCCAGTGGTTACGAGATTAGAAAACATTACCCGGGAGCCGATTATGTATTCTACCTGCCTGCTGATACACCAGGCAATGCAAGAAAATTTATAGACCATACCCGGCCTGCCATGGCACTTTTCATTAAATACGAGTACTGGTATAATTATTTAAATGTATTACAAGAAAAGAAAATTCCGGTTTTTCTTTTTTCAGCTATATTCAGGCCCGGTCAGATATTCTTCAGATGGTATGGCAAATGGTGGAAAAAAATATTATTCATGTTTGATCATATCTTCGTGCAAAATGAATCTTCCGGGCATTTGCTGAAAAAATCAGGAATCACTAGTGTAACCGTTTCAGGAGACACGAGATTTGACCGGGTTCATCAAATCGCGTCTAACGTGAAACCCATTGCCATTGCCCGGGATTTCCTGAATAATGCATTTACAGTAATTGCCGGAAGCACGTGGCCAGTTGATGAAGCGCTACTGGTAGAATTTATCAATAATAACCAGGAAAATATAAAATGGATTATCGCCCCGCATGAAATAAAATCAGATCAGTTAATGAAACTGCAATCTTCCATCGCGAAACCTGCTGTTTTTTACTCTCAAGTTACACGGGAAAAACTTCCTGCATCTGATTATAATGTGCTTATTATTGACAATATAGGAATGTTATCCTCGTTATACACTTACGGTCAGGTAGCTTATATTGGCGGTGGGTTTGGCAAAGGGATTCATAATATTCTTGAAGCAGCTACTTTTGGATTGCCTGTTGTTTTTGGTCCGAATTTCCGGAAATTTAACGAGGCAGTTGAACTGGTCAAGCGCGGGTCTGCTTTTGTTATAAACGATGCAAAACAATTGGAAAAGACTATATATCTGTTACATAACAATAACGAGTTCAGAAAAAGTATATCCGCGACAACAAGAAAATACGTGCTTGAGCGCACTGGTGCAACCAGGATAATTGTTGATAAAGTGCTGAATTACATTAGACTGTAGTTAATGATGGGCTTAATAATATAGTTGTTTTTTTTTATTCCCGGAAGACCTTAGCCAAATATTTTTTTTAACCATGTTGGCACCAAATCTGTTAATAAAGTTACCCGGCAGTAATTTCATGAATAATATGTATATCTGATTGATTTGTGGATGTTTGAAAACAATCTATAAATCCATGGCACGGGGCACAAATTTTGATGTGTTAATAAAAAACGATTGTTTATCAATCGTTTAATTGGTCAAGTTGAAAACTATTTTTAAATGTTAATAATTACAAAGAGGATCTTTTTGCATGAGGCACATCCAATTTATAACTTGCAATTCTAACTTCACCTCAAGGAGGGAACATGTAAAAAGCATAATATTAATGAATTAAAACCCCTGGACTATGCACGCTGATGATGTAATTGCCAACAAGACGAAAGACCAAGAAAAGAATGAAGAAAAAAATAAAAAGGTGAAAGAAGAGATCAAAACAGACAACAAAAAAATAAAGAACGGACAAAAAGCTTATTCTTATGACGAGGCAGTAAAAAAATCACTTGAGTATTTTCAAGGTGATGAATTAGCTGCCACGGTATGGGTGAACAAGTACGCTTTAAAAGATTCGTTCGGGCATATTTTTGAACAAGACCCGGATGATATGCATTGGCGTCTTGCAAGGGAAATAGCCAGAATAGAAAAGAAATACAAGAATCCGCTTCCTGTAGAAAAAGTATATGAATTATTTAAAGATTTCCGTTATATTGTACCGCAGGGTAGTCCCATGACCGGGATCGGGAATAAATTTCAGATTGCTTCTCTCTCCAACTGTTTTGTAATTGGAAGTGATGGTCCTTCTGACAGTTACGGTGCCATCATGAAGATCGATCAGGAACAAGTTCAGTTGATGAAAAGAAGAGGAGGGGTAGGGCACGATTTAAGTCATATCAGGCCTTATGGAAGCCCAGTATTGAATAGTGCACTTACCTCAACCGGTGTGGTGCCATTCATGGAAAGATACTCCAATTCTACCCGCGAAGTGGCCCAGGATGGAAGAAGAGGGGCTCTTATGTTAAGCATTTCCATACAGCATCCTGACGCCGAAAAGTTCATTGATGCAAAACTTGAAAAAGGGAAAGTTACCGGTGCCAATGTTTCTGTCAGGATTAATGATGAATTCATGCAGGCCGTGGTTGACAACAAACCTTACAAGCAACAGTATCCTATCGACGTGGATAACCCGAAAGTTGTTAAAGAAATTGACGCGGGAAAATTATGGGGGAAAATTGTGCATAATGCCTGGCGCTCTGCTGAACCGGGAATTCTTTTCTGGGATACCATAATCAATGAATCTGTTCCTGACTGTTACGCGGATTTAGGTTATAAAACAGTATCAACCAATCCTTGCGGAGAGATACCACTTTGCCCCTACGATAGCTGCCGTCTTTTGGCAATCAATCTTTATAGCTACGTGGAAAATCCATTTACACGTAAAGCAATATTTAATTTCGAGCTTTTCCGCCAGCATGTGAAATACGCGCAGCGCATCATGGATGATATTATTGATCTTGAGCTTGAGAAAATTGATGCAATCCTGGAAAAAATCACCTCTGACCCGGAAGAGGCGGAAATAAAAAGAGTAGAGAAGAAACTGTGGGATAGCATTCGTATAAAAGCCGAAGAAGGACGTCGCACGGGAATTGGAATCACGGCAGAAGGCGATATGCTTGCTGCCCTGGGGCTAAGGTATGGAAGTGAAGACGCGGTTGATTTTTCTGAAGAGATACATAAAACCATAGCGATCGAGGCATACAGGGGATCTGTTGAACTGGCAAAAGAAAGAGGACCTTTCGGCATCTTTGACGCGCATCGTGAAAAAAATAATCCCTTTATTCAACGCCTGAAAAACGAAGATGAACAATTATACAGGGATATGCAAAAATATGGTCGCCGTAACATTGCATTACTTACCATTGCTCCTACCGGAACCACCAGCTTAATGACACAGACCACCTCTGGAATCGAACCTGTTTTTCTCCCGGTTTACAAGCGCAGAAGAAAGGTTAATCCCAATGATAAATCTGCCAGGGTTAACTTTGTAGATGAAGTTGGCGATAGCTGGGAAGAATATAATGTCTTCCACCACAAGTTTAAAACATGGTTAGAAATAAATGGATATAATATCGAAGAAGTGAAAAAGATGGGAGATGAGGAAATTGAACAACTAATCAGCCAATCTCCATACGCGAAAGCCACTTCTAATGATGTTGACTGGGTTAGCAAAGTGAAAATGCAGGGAAGAATACAAAAATGGGTGGATCACTCGATCAGTGTAACCATTAATCTCCCTAATAATGTCTCCGAGGAACTGGTAGGTGAATTATATGTTGCCGGCTGGCAAAGTGGCTGTAAAGGAATTACGGTATACAGGGATGGATCAAGATCCGGTGTATTATTATCGGGTAAAGAGAAAAGTGAAGGACAAACGACTCCTAATGTTATTCTACCGGAAAGCATTAAACGACCCAGGGATCTCGATGCCGAAATAATCCGGTTCAATAACAATTCCGAAAAATGGATAGCTTTCGTGGGAATTAAAAATAATAAACCTTACGAGATATTTACAGGTATCGATGACGAGGAAATGTATCCCATTCCTAAATCCATTACCAGGGGTAAAATCATTAAAACAAAAGATGATGACGGTAAAACCCGGTACGATTTCCAGTATGTTGATAAATATGGCTACAAGAACACGCTGGGTGGGCTTTCCCACATGTTCAATAAAGAATTCTGGAACTATGCAAAACTTATCTCGGGCGTGTTGAGGTATGGTATGCCCATACCCGACGTGGTAAATCTTGTTTCATCGCTCCGGCTTGACAGCGATACCATTAATACCTGGAAAAATGGCGTGGAAAGAGCTTTAAAGAAATATATTCCCGATGGTACCAAGGCAAAAAAAGGTACCAAATGTGGCAATTGCGGGTCGACATCACTGGTCTACCAGGAAGGGTGCCTTAGCTGTCAGAGCTGCGGTAATACAAAGTGCGGGTAAAGATTAAGGTAATTCAGTTCTGAGTAACTGGGTATTATTTCTATGTTGTTTGCTAAGAAAAACAGCTACCCTTTAAAAGCGTAGCTGTTTTTTTATTAATCTGGATGATATAATGGATTGAAAAACCGACCTGATTTGGCTTTATTCACTTTGTTCAACCAACCAGTATTTTTCTCCATATTTTTCAGTAAGGTAATCGTAATGACTTTCATCTGCATTTGTTTTTATTACCAGGGATGGAGGTAATTCACCCAAAGCTTCTTTTGCCTTCTCCATTTTCGTGAGCATCATCTCCAATGTATCCGGGTAAAGAGCTGCCAGGTTATTTGTCTCACCTGGGTCTTCCTCAAGATTTATTAGCAATTGAGGATGCGGCTCAACGGGTTCTTTCCATCTTGCACCGGGAAATCCCTCGAAGGGAAGTTTTACCTTCCACTTACCTGAACGGTATGCCCGGAGAATGGCAAGGTCAAAATATAGCAAATCCTGGTTTTCTCTTTTACCTGTACCAAAAAGAACCCCACTGATATCTTTACCATCAATTACTTTATCCTGGGGTAAATCAGCACCTGTCAGAGTGCAAAAGGTAGGTAGCCAGTCCATCATGCAAGCCATCTCGTTGGAAACCGTCCCCGGTTTAATTCTGCCTTTCCACATGGCCAATGTAGGGACTCTCATTCCTCCCTCGAAAGTGTATTGCTTTCCTTCACGCAATATACCACTTGATCCCCCATGTTCCTTCATAACCAGCCAGGGTCCATTATCACTTGAAAATACGACAAGCGTGTTTTCCAGTATATTCTCCTTTTCGAGTTTTTGAAGTACTTGTCCCACGCTCCAGTCCAATTCCTGAATGACATCTCCATACAATCCTCGTTCTGAAGTACCCATGAACTCGGGAGAAGCATATATAGGTACATGCGGCATGTTATGCGCTATATAAAGAAAAAAAGGCCCGGTTTTGTGATTCTCAATGAACCGGAGGGCTTCATCCGTGTATTTCTTCGTGGTATATTGTTGATTTACATGAAATTCCTCAACTTCATTCCCTCTCATGTACACCACGCTTTCCATATCGTTACTGTAGGGGATACCAAAATACTCGTCAAATCCATTTTGCAGGGGTAAATATTCCGGCATGTGCCCGAGATGCCATTTACCAACAATACCGGTCGCGTAATCTTTTCTTTTAAGCAAATCTGCTATGGTAATTTCGTCGGTAGGTAAACCTGTATAACTCTCCGGGAAAAAAACACTATTTATTCCCATTCTCTGGGGATAACGTCCCGTCATAAGAGCAGCACGCGAAGGACTGCAAACAGGGGAAGCAGAATAAAAAGCATTGAATTGAATACCTTCCCTGGCTAACCTGTCAATATTAGGTGTTTTGATATCTTTAGCGCCGAAACAACCAATATCGCCATATCCTAAATCATCCGCGTATATAAAGATAATATTGGGTTTATCACCATCATCAATAAATTTTGATAGGATAGGAAATGGCTTCTGATTTTTCCCGCAACTACCAGCGATTATGGAAACAGAAGCAATGAATATCAAATTTTTGCTGTTCATTTTGAAGTTACTTTTACACAATATGTATCATTTTCAGTTTCTTGTAAGGCTTTTTCCCTGAGAAGAGCTTCAATATAGTAATAGTCGGCATAATTAATTGAATAATCAATTTCTTTCCCGTGTGGTTTACTGCCAACAGAATGTTTTAAAAGGGCGGGATTTTCATCTCCCGAGAGATAATTTTCAGATAATGAATGGAGCATCTTATTGGCCATATCCCGGTAATAAAATTGTTCATCAGGGTTGTTAACCAGCGTTGATAACTCGAGAAGGGCCGAGGCGGCAATTGCTGCTGCCGAAGCATCTTTTGGTTCATCGGGGATATGAGGTGCATCAAAATCCCAATAAGGAACATGATCTTCCGGTAGTCGTTCCAAAAAAGGATTCGCGAGCCTTTTGGCAGTTTCAAGAAACGCTTCTTCCCCGGTTTCGCGATAAGACATCGTAAATCCATAAATCCCCCATGCCTGTCCCCGGGCCCATGTAGAACTGTCAGAATATCCCTGATGTGTTATTCCCTGAATAAAATCTCCTGTAGTAGTATCATAATTTACAACATGATAAGTCGTGTTATCATCTCTGATATGATTTTCCATGGTGGTCTTTGCATGGGTATATGCTATATCATAATACCTTTGTCCTCCCCCGTTTTTTGCTGCCCAAAACAGCAACTCCAGGTTCATCATATTATCGATAATGGTATTATGCGCCCAATCGCCACGCCCCCAAGGCCACGAAACAATGGTTCCCACGTTAGGATTAAACAGGCGGGTTAATGAATCAGCGGTTTCCAGTAATATTTCCTTATATTCTTCATTACCCGTGAGTCTATAACCATTACCAAAACTGCAATACATCATGAACCCCAGATCATGATATTTTTTATCCATTTGCTTAACCGGCTCCAGAATTGCTGTCCATTTTTTCGCTGTTGATTTCCAGTATTCTTCTTCATTATATTCATACATGTACCACAATATACCGGGGAAAAAGCCGCTGGTCCAATCATAGATATTTACCATTTCCCAGGTAGAATCCCCGTGTGGTATGGCTCTTGGCATGAGTGAATCTTCAGGGATTTGGGAAAGAGTCCGCATTACTTGTTCGGTCCCGTAATCAAGATACTTGCCTGTATCAAGGCATTTTTTCTTTTCTTCCTCGCAAGCAATAAATAAAAAGAAAAAAAGAATAGCTGTAAAAACATTTGTTTTCATTGTTTTTAATTATTTTAAGTGCCCTAAAAATACTAAAAAAGTTGTAACCTCGTGGAATAATCGTGTCATAAAGTTGAGATAAAAAAACCTGCATTGTGAAATGCAGGTTTGAAAATAACTTGATTGTTCTTTTAGAAGTTAAACATTAGATACAACCCCCCGAATGTAGAGGGTCTGTCGGTGTTGATTCCAAAACCGGAAGATCCGGGACTATCAAGGATCGTGTACTCGTGAACTTCGGATCCATCCCATTTTTCAAAATCAGAATCTTCCTGGGTAGACCAATTGTAGTAAAAAGACAGGTTTATTTCGGCGCCTATACAAATTTTTGGCAGAAAATAATACTCAGCACCTGCAAGAATACCTCCTCCTGCAGAAAAGTACAAGCCATTATCTTCTCTTAACAATCTTCCACCATTGGTATAGCCAAATTGACTCGATGGCAGGGGATTCATTTCAGTTATCGGGTTACCATACGTGTACGCGTACCTTGTACGGTTTTGATAGTAGGATACCTGGGCACCATAAAACCCAAGTAGTCTGCCATAACCCCTGTATTTTTTATAGGCAGCTCCAAGATTCAAGGTACTACTCATCGTTTTCCGGGTATCAATTACCTGATCATTACTTAAAGGATCCTGAAACCATGCAGCATCATCGCGCACGTAATAATTATTATTACTTACCGAGTTAGAAACATGTAATAAAAGCCTTACTGCAGAGTTGTCTGTAAGAAAATACTTGCCATAAAGGGTTGAACTGCCCAGGTTCAGGGTATTGTTCGTGTTCCCATTAAAGAAATTACCCAGGTACCTCAAGTAAGGTAACGCGTCAGTTCCAATAGCTATATCTCCTCCCCTCGGAAGGATGGGGGTTCCTTTTTTATTCGTGAGCACGGTATCTGCACTTTGCGTGAACGTGTCCGGTAAATAAAAAAGAATGATAAAGAAAAATATAAAGGTTTTTTTCATTTTTGTCGAATTTATTTTTATTCTTCAATAAATACACCTGATCCTGCATCAATTTCCAATTTGTCTTCAGAATCCGGGAACGAACCCAAAGATTGATCTTCTGCCTCATACAGGAAGGGCACCGCTACATATTCACCTGTTTCGATATTCCAGGTAACCCTATTCTCTTCAAAGCTATAATCAACCATTATAGTTTGTGAAGCAGGAACAACTACTGTAAATGCCCCGTTTGCTCCTGTTGTAACTGAGGTAGACCATCCATCAGAATGAAAATTCAGTTCTATGCCGTCTGTCGTTTCTTCCTGTCCGACTATAGTATCATTCAACTCTGCAACCAGGTTCCCGGATAATTCAACCATTTTCACGAAATTATCGAAATCATTTGCAGTATAAGATACTTGTATTACTTCCATTTCATTTGAAGTAATAGACACGTTGGCAGCATTGGCTTTATATACTTTCGGTACCTGTTCAAAATAGCTCCCGTATTCCTGTACCTGATTATACTCGAAAGGCATGGGTGAAATTTTTGCTGTCACGCCATTGTCATCAGCAGGAACCTGAACCATGAAAACCCCGTTCCCGTCAACCATTGTTGTATCCTTCCAACTCCCGTCTGCCGAATTATTCAAATCAGAATAATCTACAGAAACGAGGATCTTGGTGCCTTGTGGCGCATATTCTACCCCGGCACTGGTCATGTCCAGTTCGGCAAACACGTATCCTTTTATTGTTGCCTTTTTCGTGAGATCAACACGAACCGGCGAGGCTTCCTTTTCTTTATCACATGATGTGAATAGCATAATCATGCATCCAATCAACAATGACATGCAGAGTCTTAATTGCTTCATTTTTTTAAAGTTTAGTTTAACATAAATATTCAGGGTTTACCATGCAGATTTTAAATGCTGCATCATGATTCTTTTTGAGGTAATATCGTACCCAGTAGAGGCTATATTGTTTTCTTCATTCGTTTCCCTGTATTTATTTTTCGAAGCGTGGTTTAGAGTTATTTTCGTATCCAACTTCCAAACATAATAATAATTTCTATTAATAACTAATGTTTCGCACTTGATTAGTCTTTTAATATTCAACCCTTTTAGGGTTGTCTCTCATGTCATTTTTCACTCCGGGGCATGTCCCCGTGCTATTCACATTAAAATATTTCAGACTTTTAACCACGAATGTGGTTAAATTGATAAACAATGAATTAGTAACCCTGAAGGGGATGAAAGTGGTTAATATTAAATCTAATATACAGGTGCGAAACATTCGTCAATAAGAAATAGCTTCCTTTTAAAATTTTCAATTTTATTTGAACAAGAAAGCATTTATCCCGGCTACTCCTCCCTGATCATAAGGAGTTAATGTCCTGCATTTTACCGGATAAAAAGGCCAAGGAAAATTACTATTCCGAGGCCGGTTAGAGCAATTATGGTTTCCATTACTGTCCATGACTGAAGTGTCTGTTTTTCTGACAGCCCTGTATATTTCCCGACCAGCCAAAATCCGCTATCGTTAACATGGGATAGTATGGTAGCTCCTGAAGCGATGGACAATCCGACAAGCGCTTTATAAGGATCTGAATAGCCCATGGTTTCGGATAATGGAGCAATGATTCCAGCCGGCGTGATCATGGCAACCGTTGAAGAACCCTGTGTTACCCTCACTACTGCCGCGATTATAAACGATAACAAGAGTATATTGATACCGGATCCGGCAAAAATCGAAAACAAGTGGGTTGTCCATGAAAAAATGGTATTCGAGTTGTGCCATGGTTCTAAGTAGGACATGATAAACAATCGGATAAATATAATTTTTAACGAACAAGATAAGGTGTAAACCTGTCTCTAAAATAAGGGAAAAATTGCTAATATTAAGGTTTATATAAAATATATACACTACAAGTTATGGTTATAAAAAACAGAAATTACTATTTTTTCTTGCTAGCCGCCCTGGCTTTTTTGTTACCTATGTTTTTTGAATTCCAGCGTGTTGTTGATCGCTTACTGCTCCTGCTGGGTATAACAGCCATGTTGGTTATTTTTGCCCGGGGCATGAACAAAGAAAGAAAACAAAAAGCCATTACCATTGAAAGAAAAGACAACCAGACAGAGTATACCATGTCGCTTTTAAAGGCCAATATTTACGTGATTTACATGTTGATCCCGATGTTCATTCTTTTTGGTCTTCCATTTTTCTATCTATGGGGAGATGAGCTCGTTAACAAAATCCGGGGGTTTGAAAATCTTTCACTGGCCTTTTTGCTTTTCATACTATTTTTCCTGGGTGCGTTCGCTGTTGGCGTGGTATTACACGAGCTTATTCATGGATTGGTATTCGCTCTTTTTGCTAAAAAGGGTTTTCATTCCATTCGTTTTGGTATTCATAAAGAATATTTCACACCTTATTGTCATTGTAAAGAAGCGCTTACTATCCCGCAATACATTACCGGGGCGCTTATGCCGGCCCTGCTGCTTGGAATTGTACCGCTGTTACTGGCTTTTTACACGGGTAGTGCATTCGTGTGGTTAT
>CAYRRV010000005.1:0-19536 GCA_964426725.1 uncultured Bacteroidales bacterium
GCTTGTAGAAATTAAAAAGCCCGCGAATTTTCGCGGGCTTCGTGATCCTGCTGGGGCTCGAACCCAGGACCCCCTCCTTAAAAGGGAGGTGCTCTACCAGCTGAGCTACAGAATCAGCCGTTTCAACTAACGGGTTGCAAAAATAAAATTTAAATTTTTAAAACCAAAGAAAAATATGGCTTATTTTCATGGTTTTTAATGCTGAATTTTTTGGGTGTTGATTATCAATAAATTTAATAATAGATTCGTGTCAGGTTTATCCTGCTCTTTTTCTTTCAGCTCTTTTTAGTTCATGTTGAATTGATTGTTTTTTTCTTGCTTCTATTCTTTTGTTACTGAATCAGATTGTTACGCTTTCAGGGATTCAGCTATCACTTGCTCACATTTCTTTCTTTATCAATTCACCGGGAATCGCTATCTTTGAAAAAATATCCGGTTATGGGAAACTTGTTTAAGGATAAGATAGCAATCATTACGGGAGCCTCTTCCGGCATAGGACTTGCCCTGGCAAGGGAGTTGTCTCAGCTTGGAACCCATCTTGTTATCGCGGCCCGCAGGTTTGATGTTTTGGAACAAGTTGCATCAGAACTTGGAAAAAACGGGGTTGCTGTTTTACCAGTCAAAACAGATGTTGCGATTCCAGCCGATTGTGAAAGGCTGATTCAAAAAACCATCGAAAAATATGGAAGGATTGACATATTAATCAATAACGCGGGAATTTCCATGAGAGCTCGTTTCAGTAATGTTCAAATTGACGTGTTAAAGAGATTGATGGATGTGAATTTCTGGGGAGCACTTTATTGCACGAAACATGCTTTACCATACCTGCTTGAATCGCGAGGGTCATTAATTGGAATTTCTTCTATAGCAGGATTTAAAGGACTGCCTGGAAGAGCAGGGTATTCCTCCTCCAAGTTTGCCATGCAGGGATTACTTGAAACAATCAGGATTGAACATTTGAAGGATGGATTGCATGTAATGGTAGTAGCACCAGGTTTTACTGCCACGGAAATTCGAAAAAATGCATTGCTTGCCGATGGAACCTCACAGTTATTTTCTCCCAGGGATGAAAATAATATCATGTCAGCCGAAGAAGTAGCCAAAAAAATAATAAGAGGCATCAGGTTTCGAAGAAGGAATCTCATTTTTACCTGGAAAGGAAAGATACTGGTTCTGTTTCAAAGGATTTTACCAAAAATAATTGACCGCCTTGCATACGGGGAAATGGCCCGTGAACCGGGCTCTCCAATTTAAAAATATTATGTTGACCTCAACTACAAAATTACGGGTACGCTACGGGGAAACTGACCGGATGGGATATTCCTATTACGGGAATTATCTTCTCTATTACGAGGTAGGGCGTACCGAAATGTTGCGCGAACACGGGCTTACCTACAAGCAAATGGAAGATAGCGGGATTTTACTTCCTGTCGCGAATGTAAATATCGAATATATTAAACCTGCCTTGTATGATGAATTGTTAACAATCAAAACCACTCTCGCGAAAATGCCTCTCGTGAAACTTGAATTCCTTTACGAGATTTTTAACGAGCAAGCTGAACTACTGAACAGGGGCACGACTCTCTTGGTTTTTACCAGTAAGAAAACACGAAAACCCACGCGTGCCCCGGAATATTTCCTGGAAAGAGTAAGTCCGTATTTCAAATAATAAAAAATCAGAATACCTATACTGATACCCACTCTACTGCCGCCTCGATTGTTGTGAAAGGACGGGTATTATATCCTTCTTCATCAGATTCAACAAGAATGGGTATGGTAATATCAGTCGGGTTATTTGTTATTATGGCGAACTTGAACCTGGCGAAAAAATCATGATGCTGCTTGTAGAAATTCAGTATTTTTTTGTATTCATGTGCTTTAATATCGAAATTCGCGCGGCGGTAATCCAAAATGAATCCCTTGATATCATATTTTAGAATACCATTGTTAAATCCGTCATCCCATGATTTTTCAATATCTTCGATATCAATAAATCCCTGGTAGCGTTTTGTCATGATTTTAGATTCACTGTCATATTCATACAAGAATTTATGCCTGCTATCCTTGAACATTTATTTGTAAATATTTATTTGCAATCAGTCTTTAAATTCATGTTTTGTATTTAAACGTTTAGTGAAGATTTAGGTTTAGATGATATATAGCAGTTTCTTGATGTTTAAATATAAAGTTTTGTCGTACAGTAAAATAGGGGTTTCAGATCGGGGTTTAGAACCTCAATTTTTTAAATGAAAAAGATTATATCAGGCGTAGTGATTCTGAACAGGTAATTATTGACAGGAAATGTTAAACTCATGAAACGAATACAAATTCATCTTGGATATTTCTTGGGATCATACCTTGATTTTATCAAGTTAATTTCAGGAAAAACCAAGTACAGTTGATTATTCATGTTGTCTTATTCCATGCAAGTTCAATAAAAAAGAATACCCACATGAACCAACCTGAAGCCGGAAAAAATTCACATCGTGGTACGGTAAACGAGCTGACTATTTATCCATCGCTATAAACCAAGGCAAAAAATAGCCGTTTTGGTAAATGTTTACCTGATTTTATATTACCTGCATTGAACAAGAATATTTCCCGGTTGTTACTTGTAATGTATTATTGCATAACTTCATCCAGGGGAGTTTTCCCCAACGTGTCCTGGCCCTCAATTGTTGGTCATCATCCTTGTTAAGGAAAAGTAATTGTTAACCGAATTCCCTCTTTATAGACCAGGTTTATTTCCTGGTTTATCCTGCTTCCTGGCTGCCAATAGCATTTTTCTAACAATAATTGTATTGGTTTGTATATTTTTTACCCGAACAAAATTGATTTTTAAAGGTCGGCCCTGAATAGATTCGGGAGAACTCGCTTTTTGTTCAGCAATGTTCATGTAAAACAATTTACATGCTCGTTTCATGAATTTTTTTTCTTCTGCTTGCAAACTTAAAACTTATTACCATGAGAAACATTTGTGTATATATTGCAATCTTGTTGATTACCATGGTGCATTATCCTGCACTTGGATGCGATACTCTCAAGAACTTCGCGGCGCACCCGGATGCAACATCCGTTTTTTTTAACTGGGATCCGGTTCAAGGTGTTGCAAAGTATCGTCTAAAAGCAACCTTTTGCAGCGATCAGTACACGATCAGTACTGAAGGATGCATCAGTCACCGCTTCACGTGGGATACACCCGGGGGCTATTATACTGTTGAGGGGCTTGATGAAGATGATAATATCATTTGCACTTCACCAACTATTTACGTGGAACCCACTGATGAAATAACGCTCAAAACTCGATATAATCTTCTTGCTATCGTTTTTGACCCCGGGCACTCTACCTTTAGTGAAGACGATCTGAGGCGAATCAAAACTTTTTTAAAGTACCGTGTTGAGTTTTTGAAACATGCTTCATTCAACAGTGTGAATCTAGATCTTTTTAATAGCGATATTGTTGTGATTGACGCTTATCCTCCAAGTAAAGAGATGAGTAGCCTGATTGATTACGTGAAACTGGCTTCAACAAGGTATCCTGAATTAAGCAACAAGCACATGGTTGATCTAGTTGAATCCAGGCAAGTAGACATTGTTTGGGTTCTGGGAGCTCCAGATGGATATGATTTTGGAGAAAATATTCTCATGGGAAACAGGTCTCTTGGATATGGAGCGACCGGAAGTACTTGGTACACGGCCGGAGTAGAGTGTTCCCGGTCTTTCTTTATTCACAGTAACTCACCCGATGCACGTGCTTTTGATGCAGCCGCCCATCACGTGGAGGGGATGATGACCTCCATGGACTACTTTTGGATGTCAGGCCCTCGTATGGATTTCATGGTTTACACGAATGATCCAACCAGTGATGCTGTTTATAACCAGTCTTTAATGCATTTCGAAAGATTCAGGCTTACCGATGAATGGAACGGTGTGGGAGCATACGCGTCCAAGGGAAATGCAAATTGCGGATCGAGCCATTTTATCCCCGGCTCAATAAGAAATTCATCAACTTATCCTGATTACACATACTATGACCCGGAAGCCTGGCAACGTTATGTTTATTGTTACGCGGATGACTGGCTGAACTATCCTGATTTTTCTGGAACGCCCAGAAAGCTTAATGGTTACGAACACGGGGCATTCAACCATTACGAGGAAAATACGTCAGTCTGGAATTTCTCTTTCGGAACCGCATCATTTCATTACTGGTGGTTCAATCATATCCCGCACAATCCCGGTGTATCAAACAGGCGATTAAATAATTGGTGGCCATACATCTATGATTGCAACCGTTTTGATGGCAGGGATATTCATTTTGCCGTGAATGGTTTCCCGGAAGTTCCTCAACAATATTTCCAGGTAAATGAAGAATGGGGTACCGAAGAGGACTCCGCGGGTAACTGGATGTTCTGGCATTCTGCCTCCAATTATGGACAAAGGGCGGATCTCTCGGTAGTAAATAAGTCAGAATATCCCGAGTTCGTTAAAAGCGGGAATCATGCTCTTAAAGTAGATGTTGACATTGAATCTTATGGTTATGAAGGCAGAAATGACTGCATCTTCCCATGTTATAAAAATGCCAGGATGAATTTAAAGTATCTCGATTCCGTGGAATTTTCAATGAATTTTCCAAACCGGGAGCTGGTTTTGGGAACTAATCCTGTTTTTAGGATATGTAAAAACGGAAGTAACCGGATAGAATACGTGCCAAAAAAAAATAGGTTGTATACCAATTCTATCAATGACGTGAACAATAAAGATAATAAAGGCTGGTATACTTTTAAAATTCCGGTGGGCGGTGATCAAACATGGGAAAGAAATATCATTGGATATGTTGATCCTGACCTTAGCATTCAAGAGCAGGAACTTAAAAAACAAGAGATCATGGGTGAAATCCTGAATGAAGTGAATTATTTTGAGATTTCTACCCGTACAGTTGGCAATTCCGGCGATTCCCTGGTATATTATATCGATAACCTGAGAACCATTCTTTCCGGGAAAGACACGGCTACCATTGAATTTTCCAATCTTTATTCAGTATATGACGGTTCTCCAGTTGTACCCGTGATTAAAACGAACCCCGCGAACCTGAATGTAGTGGTTACTTATAATGGTTCGGATATACCCCCTGTAAACGCGGGCACGTGGAACGTGGAAGCTACCATTGATGATCTTTTCTATACCGGCTTCGCTTCGGCTGAATTAAGAATTGACAAGCTTCCAGCTAATATAAATCTCGGAAGCCTCAGGCATGTATATGATGGAAATCCCAAAAAGGCAATAGCCGGCACCATTCCTGAGGGATTACCCGTTATAATCACGTATGATGGGATGTCTGATGCACCGGTTAATGCCGGCAGTTACGGGGTAACTGGCGAAATAGAACACGTGAACTACACGGGTATATCAAGTGAAAGCCTGATAATTTCACCAGCAAAAGCCATGGTCTTGCTAAAGAATTTGGAAGTTGTTTATAATGGAACACCGAGATTAGTTTCTGTGGAAACCTTTCCCTCGAACCTGAAGGTAGAGGTTAAGTATAAAAATTCTATGGTATCTCCGGTAAATGCAGGATCATACGTGGTTGAAGCAAAAGTAAAAGAATTGAACTATTATGGTGATACCTCCGGCATTATGGTAATTTCAAGAGCTTATGATTCTTTAGATTTAGGAACAGTAAAGGTTTCGTACGATGGTCGTGAAAAAGAAATTCCCATGGATGATTTTCCCCGGGGAATCGTAACTAATATAACTTATAATGATTTAACCACCCCTCCTAAAAATGTTGGTATCTATGCAATACGAGGTACAGCAGAAAACGACAACTTGTACCTTCTTGCAAAAGGCACGCTCGAGATAATGCCTGCAAATCTTATTGTATCTGCAAAAGATACTTCACGGGAAGAAGGTACCCCGAATCCTGAATTCCACTTGCGTTTTTCAGGATTTGTCAATAACGAAAATATTTCGATACTTGACACGCTTCCTGTGGCCGGGTGTGAAGCATCCCTTGAAAGTCCGCCAGGAATATACGACATTGTAGTGCATGGGGGCCATGACAATAATTACGAGTTCTGGTATTTCCCGGGTAAATTAACCGTGCTGGATGCCACGAAAATTGAAAAAAAAGAATTACAGGTGTATCAATTTTACCCGAACCCGGTAAGAGATATAATGAGTATCAGGGGCACTGGAGAAAATCTGAATCTTGTTAAAATAATTGACATGTATGGAAGATTAATTCTTGTGAGAGAAGTTAAAACCGGGCAGGATATTAATTTAATAAACCTCCAACCGGGTATTTATCATCTCCTGATTAATGATAAGTATTTTAAACTTGTTAAAGAATAATCCTTACCTCGTTCTTGCTTACTTCTTTATTTTGACGCGAAGGTTTGTGTCGGAGTATATGGCTGCTTTGCAAAGGGCGTAACACGGATGTACGACATTAAAGACAAACACTAAATAAGTTTTTTTCCAATTTGATAAGCATCCCCGATCTTTTTGCCAATTTCGCGATATTCTCTTGCCCCGCCAATATAAATTAACGGATTGATGGCCTCAACATTAAATGAGAGGGGATTGGTAACATCATTCAATTTATCTGTATCAATATGGGTTTGCATAATTTGACCTGTAAAATGGTTCGTTGTTCCAACAATACTGTGATTTACCAACTCACATTCAAAATTCAAGGGGCATTCCTTAATAATTGGAGACTTTATTAATTTCGAAGGTACAGGGGTTAGTCCTGTTTTTTGGAATTTGTTTACATTCTTTCCCGAGGTAATCCCGCAGAAATCAGCTTCAACCATAATATCAGCACTGGCAATATTTACAGAAAATTCCCTGTTTTTTAAAATCTCATTCCCGGAGAAACCTTTTGTGCCAACAGATATTCCTAATGTTGGAGGGTTGCTTGTTAACAGGGTTACCCACGCGATGGTTACAATATTGGCATTCTCCATGTTCCCGGAAACAACCAGGCTGACAGGCATCGGGAAAAGAATCTTTTGAGGTTCAAAGGATGTCTTCATAAAAATTGACTTTAATTGCATTCGTTTCAAAAAGGGTAAAATTAAGTTTTTTGAACTTATTTCACCTGGTGATCCTGAGTATTTTATCACCTTCTTCCGGGCAATTTCCCCGTCCGTCACAATTACTCGTTGTAATATACAATTCACCATCATTTCCCATAATTACCTCACGGAGCCTGCCAAATTCATCCTGTAAATACACTTCATGATTCACCAGTTCATTGTTTTCAATCACTACCCTGTGAAGATGACGTGAGCGTAGCGTACCGACTATCAGGTTTCCCTTCCATTCAGGAATAGCATCACCGGTATAGATAGCAGCGCCACCGGGTGGCACGGCATCTTTCCACGTGAGGATAGGCGGGATCATGTCATCCTGGATTTCACAACCGTAAATGGGAGGCCAACCCAGGTTGTCACCGGCCCGGGCCACGTTCACTTCATCATGACCAAAACGCAGGCGTTCACCTGTCGGACCATGGTCTACCAGCCATACAACAGAGTTGTCTCCCGGCCAGTCAAAGCCCTGTGTGTTACGTATCCCGGTTAACCAGGCCGGGCTGTCGTTAATCGGGTTGTCATCAGGGATTTCTCCTTCAGGTGTTAGCCGTAATAATTTGCCGTTGGGATTTTGCGGTTCCTGGCTCCGATCGGATTTTGAGGCATCACCAGTACCAATATACAACATGCCATCGGGGCCAAAATGAATCCTGCCACCATCGTGGATACGGGCAGCACTGATTTCCCTGTAAATGATACGATCGCTTTGTGCAGAGGTATTATTTTCTGATAGGCGGTATCGTTCTACTTTATTGTAAATATCATCGCCTTCAAATGTAGTGATATACATGTAAAACAGACGATTATTCTCAAAATCAGGGTGTAGAGCTATCCCCATTAAGCCTCCTTCGGCAGTGGCGGCTGTCTGGACTGTAATTACAGGTTCTGGTATAAGTTGTGCATTGTTGTAGATATCCCTCACCAAACGGAGTCTGCCGGGGCGTTCTGTTACCAGTGCATCACCATCGGGTAAAAAAGCAATTGACCAGGGTACCTCCAATCCGGTAAGCACTGTTTCTGTCTTTATTTCCACTTTCCCTTCCGGGCCATAACCCGATATAACCAAATTGCAACCATTTTTTTCCGTGATGTGGTTACCCATTTTCTGATTACAACCGGGAAGAATTAAAAGTAGTAAAATGATGGGTGAAATAATTCTTTTAAAACGAGAATAAAAATACCCGGGATTTGCCTTATGATCAATAAACATGACTGATTATTTAAATGGGTTATAACAAGAATCATAAGGTCAATATCTGTACCAATTATAGTTTCATGAACTACAATTATGATTTTTTTATACCTTAGGTCAATGTTCTAAATCTTATTCATCAACCTGAAGGGTTGTCTCAATACTGTCTTTAGTTTTTCCGGTGCTGTTTTCCTGAAATCACTCAGGTAAATCTCGTGATGCTTTTCAACCTGACCATCAAAAGTGCCTTTGTTTTCACGAATGAATGCATGCATGTTCATAATATTGTCGTGCTCTTCTGAATAAGGACCGATATGCATTACCTGACAGGCAGTCCCTTCCCTGAAAATTTCCAGTTTTACATGTTGTAACAGATCCGACGGGGTTTTCTTACTAACTTCAGCCATTGCATCTTCCAGGTCTTTTCTGGTAATAAAATCAGGCTGCATGATCATGAGTGTCCACTTCCATTTTTCTTTGTTTCCCCTGATATACTCTTCCATGTCATCGGCCCACCATAGACCTTCCAGTGGCATTACGGTGTAATCTCTTTTTTTGTTCTTTTTGGAATTGAACTTCATTTTATAGGATAACCCGAAGAGAAGTTGAATGGACCCCGGGAAAACGGGGTTATCTGGTAGGGCATTTTCGCCACTGAGCATTAGAAATTTAAATTCCGGAACATCAACAATAACAGGGTTTTTCGGAGAAGGAATATAAAACGCTTTGAATTCTTTTTTTAAATCAATTTTGTCCATCTTGTTCTTTATTATTCGGGTTTTAATTCTGGAGCAAACATAATCCCAATGTCCTGAATATTATTTACCAATCTTGCTATATTCTGCAAATATTTTTAATGATGTACCTTCATTGAATTGTAGTAAATTTGTAAGGAAAACAATAAAAGATTGGAAACAGTCAAAAAGAGGCCATGAAATACGGCGCGCATATTTTTTTATGGACAGAGCGGTGGAGCAACAATGAAATTTCATTAATTGGCAGGGCAAAATCCCTTGGTCTGGACTGTCTGGAGATAGCCGTGGGTGACGATGTTGAATTCGACAGCCAATTCATAAAAAAGGAATTTCAAAAACAATCGGTGGATATTTTCATTAGCCCGGGTGGTACCTGGCCCATGGAAGCTGATATTTCTCTGGCGGATAAGAACATGGCGCGAGGGGGAGTGGAATGGCATAAACGATGGATGGAGAAAGGAGCTGAAGCCGGGGCGTTAGCCTATACGGGAGCCATCTACGGGCATCCCGGCAACGTGGTAAAATCAGCCCCCGATCCGGATGAATATAAACGTATTTGTGAGCATTTGCATGCTCTGGCTGAATTTGGAAGGCAGCATGGGATCAAACTGGTTCTGGAACCAATGAGTCATTTCAGGACCCATCTGGCAAACACGGGTAAACAACTTATATCACTTATCGAGGGTGCTGATCACGGGAACCTGTATTGTTTATTGGATACTTATCACATGGTGACAGAGGTAAGAGACTTCGGCCGGGAAATCTTGCTGATGAAAGACAAGCTCTACTCTGTACATGCCTGTGAAAACGACAGGGGTGTGCCCGGTGGGGGTATAATTCCCTGGGATGAAATAGGAAATGCTCTTTCATCTTCAGGCTTCGACAAATTTATCATTCTTGAATCCTATAATTCATCTGTTCGTGAGGGAAATTTTGCCTTTGAACGCGGTATGTTTCATAATGTGTGTCCTGATGGAGATGATTTCGTGAGAAAAGGAATCCATTTTTTGAAAAGCAAACTTATGATGCGTCACTTGTAAAATAGCAGGAAAATTTCACCCTGGTTGGAGATATGACACAAATCGACAGGCATTATATTTTTGATATTACACTAAAAATATGAAATCCAAAATGAGGAAAATTTTTATACCTGGAGAAACAACCTATGATATAATTTTCAAGAATGAAAAACCAGTTGAAAGCCGGGTTGGAGGCTCACAACTCAACACGGCTGTTTCACTGGGCAGGTGTAAACTGCCTGTTCAGTTTATTTCACAAATCAGTAACGACAGGGTAGGGAAGATATCCACGGGATTCCTTGTTGAAAATGGGGTAGATATAGAACACGTTCAACGATATGAAGGGAATTCAAGGGTTGCCCTGGCATACCTTGACAATCAGGGAGACGCTGATTATATTTTTTTTAAAGCCACTGGTACTCCAAACCTTGTATTTCCAAACCCCAAGGAAGATGACATTGTACTTTTCGGTTCTTCATTTGCCACCAGGGAGGATGTCAGGGAAAATCTGTTGTCATTTTTGGTTTCAGCGAAGAATAATGGGGCTATCATAATTTATGATCCGAATTTCAGGCCATCAGGATTATCAAAACTTGAATCCTTGAAACCGCTGATCATTGAAAACATAAAGCTTTCAACAATCATCAAAGGCTCTGATGAAGATTTCAAGCATATTTTCAATTCCGGTTCTTTCGATGATACCTGCAATCAATTGACTTCACTGGGGGTTCACTACCTGTTTTATACTGCCGGGAAAAATAAGGTTGAGGTATTGCATGATCTCAATAAATTTCACTTTCCTGTTCCCCCGATAAAAACGTTAAGTACCATTGGAGCCGGTGATAATTTTAATGCAGGGCTTATTTATTCTTTGTACAAACAAAATATACTGAAGAATAATTTGTCCCAGTTACATACACCTGCCTTGATAAATGTAGCAGAAATGGCTACCCGCTTTGCACAGCAAGTTTGTATTCAATGGGATAATTACATTTCAGCGGATTTTGCACGTGCAATAAGATGAGGCCAAATGATTAAACACGAACGTAAAACAATACACTGTTAGAAATTGTTGCTGTTATTTGTAGTCAGTGATTTGAGCATGTAAACAATACCCACCGCTGTTATTTTATTCTCTATAGTCGTAATTCAGACAGAAGACAAAAGTTGTGATCTTTACAGCAACCAGCAACCCGTTTACACCTCGAAAGGGTATGTTTCCGGAACCCTTCTTTTGTCGGGATCAGCAGGAATGGGGTGCAATGCCCTGGTTTTATCAATAAATATAAATGCGTCATACCTTTCGGGAATGATGCTGGGAACATAATTGCCGTACCTTTCACTTTCGGGATGATAAACAACACCAATAGCCCTGTGATGAATGTGCCGGGACAAAGCAGGAATTTCTCTCAGTTTATTAGAAATGAGTAATTTATCATATGGTGTGATTTCATGAAGCAGGGCTTCCCAGCTTGCCTCACGGGCAGGAGGCACCTCCATTACCTTCATTTTGGCGCCCCAGTGATTTCCGGCAATTACTGAACCCTGGTACGATCCGAAACCTACAGCTACCGTGTCGGATATTCCCCACTTTTCACGCACGAGTTGTCCCACGTTTACCACTCCACTTCTTTGCATATCGGTAGCACGTGCATCTCCAACATGGGTATTATGTTCCCACACGATAGCTTTGGCTTCCGGCCCCATGTGGTTCATCAACCTCTCCAGGGTGTCAGTCATGTGAACGTCACGAATATTCCATGATTCGGAGCCACCCGCGATCATGGCCCTGTAATAACGTTCAGCATTTACGGCTGTCAATGCATTCTGTTCCGTGTTGAAAGGACCCTCGGGGTCCGTGTTGTACATGGGAATCCTCGCCCTTATTTTTTTCAAAAGATCAAGTACTTCTTCCTCGCATGATTCGGGAACAAAAGCGGTGGTTGCAGAAGCATATTCAGAACCTTCCATGTCATAGGGTTCAAAACATTCCATCGCGTTTTCCGCGGTTTTCAGGGCATCGGGATCATTTTTCCTGAGGTAATCAAGGATGGCATCAAGTGATTCCCACAGGCTGTATACATCCAGCCCATAAAATCCGGCCTGCTTCTCGTAAGATTTTTCTTTATTAAATTCTTTCAGCCAATCCATCAACGATGCGATTTCCCAGTTAGCCCACATCCAGGTCGGCCACCTGTGAAAATTGCCCAGTACTTCCGGTGCCGTATTGCCACCGTTTTCATATCCCCTAACGAACCGGTTAATTTTATAGCAATCAGGCCAATCTCCTTCAACCCCGATAATATTAAACCCCTTTTCTTTTATCAGGTGCCTCGTAATTTTTGAACGCCACGTGTAGTATTCGTGTGTGCCGTGCGAGGCTTCACCCAGTAAAACGATTTTCGCATTTCCGATTCGATCAAATAAGGGGTCAAGACTTTCATGTAAATCATGCGAACCAGATTTTAATTTTTCTGTTATCTCTTTTTCATTCACCCGTGTAAAGCTTCTGTCGGTATATGGCATGTTGTTAAGTTGGTTTGAAAATAAGTTATTTTTCTAATGGGTGTATGTATGGTTTCGTTGCCCGTAATGGGCAAAATCCCGCATTTGATTTGCCAGTTCCCTGATACGGTCATCCACCATACCATTAACCGTATCTTCTTCAAATTCTCCATCATCCTTTCTTTTTCCTGCTTTAACGCCTGTTAAGATGGTTATTCCCTCGTTGATATTTTTCACTGCCCAGATGTGAAATTTTCCATCTTTCACGGCTTCAACAACCTCTTCTTTCAACATAAGTGTCCGAATATTACTTTGAGGAATAATCACGCCCTGTTCGCCTGTAAAACCAAGCATTTTGCAAACTTCAAAATATCCTTCAATTTTGTCATTTATACCACCAACAGCCTGTACTTCTCCTTTTTGATTGACAGACCCTGTTACAGCAATTCCCTGTTTCATGGGTAAACCCGAGAGACTGGACAAGAGGGTGTATAATTCAGCGCAGGAGGCGCTATCGCCCTCTACTCCCTGGTAGCTTTGTTCAAATACAATCCTGGCCGATAAAGAAATTGGTTTGTTACGGGCATAATTTTCCGTGAGGTAACCCGATAGAATCATGATTCCCTTGGTGTGAATTTTTCCACCCAGTTCTGCTTCTCTTTCAATGTCGATAATTCCTTCCGAACCTACTCCTGTTGTGGCAGTTATACGATTGGGTTTTCCAAAGCTGAAATCCTGCAAGTTGAGTATCGCTATACCATTAACCTGTCCGGTTTTTTTACCCTTTACATCAAGAATGAGCATTTCATTCTCGATCATCTCCTGGAGTTTCTCCTTTATCATGTTCGAGCGGTATTCTTTTTCCTCGATAGCCCTTTTTACATCTTTCCCGGTAACCTCTCCATTACCGTCAATCTGGCTGTAATAGTTGGCTTCTGTTATAATGTCGTAAATTTCAGTAAATTGTGCAGAAAGCTTGTTTTTGTCATCCGCCAGTCTGCAGCCGTGCTCGATAATTTTAGCTAAACCGTCCTGATTAAAGGTATTGAGGTTTTCTTCTTTTTGTATTTTTGCCACGTAAGCAATATAATTGTTGATATTTTCATCATTCATTTCCAGTTTCGTGTCGAATTCAGCCTTTATTTTGAATAAATTCCTGAAATCGCTGTCGTAAGCGTACATGAGCTGGTAAATCTCTGGTCTTCCAATCAATATTATCTGAAGGTTTAGCGGGATAGCTTCAGGACGCAGGCTTTTCGTGGTTAAAAATCCCAGTTTTTCACCTATTTCTTCAATCCTGATTTCTTTATTTAGCAATGCTTTTTTTAGACTGTCCCATGAATAAGGATTGCGGAAGAGTTCAATTACCGGGATAACAAGATAGCCGCCGTTGGCACGGTGCAACGATCCGCTTTTTATCAGGGTAAAATCTGTAGTAAGTGCTCCCATTCTCGATTCTTTTTCTACCTTGCCAAAGAGACTGTTATAGGTAGGATTGAGTTCCTGAACCATGGGTGCACCTTCCGTGTTAGAGTTATCGATAAACACGTTGACCTGGTATCTTTTCAGGGAAGGTTGTTGTTGCTGTTGCATTGGCATGTAGGGCATCATTTGTTGTTGCTGCTCTTGTTTCATGTCTTTTTCAATGAAGTCTGAAAAATTATCGATGATGTCTTTTTTTACCTCATCAAGATAGTGCTTTACATCTTCTTCACCGGGATACTTTTCTTCTATATCCTCCAGAAGCGGGCTAATGGCATTGTTTGCCACTTCACGATCCAGTTTTTTTACTTTTTCATCTGTTTCTTTTTCGATATTCCGGGTTTGACGAAGATTTCCTTTTAATTCCTTTTTCAATTCTTCTTGCTTAGCCAGTATATTTTGTTGTTCTGATTCAGTAAGTTGTCTGAATTGTTCATCGGTCATGGGTTCTCCTTTCTCGTTAAGCGGTACCGGAACTACCCCGAAAGGTGTTTGTTGTATCGTGAACCCCTCTTTATTGGCTTTTTTATTCAGGGACAGGAATAATTCATTTTGTTTCTGCTCAACTGATTTCACGATATCTTCCTTCTGGTTAAGGTACTCGCTTTCCTCGAAAGCTTTATTGATCACTTTTTTTACATCCTGAATGAAATCATGCATGTCATTCCTGAACTCAGTTGCCATTCCTGTTGGAAGTTTGATAGCTCTCGGGCAATAAGAATCTTTAAAATTATTCACGTAACACCAATCGACCGGTGACTCCTGCTCTTTTGATTTTTTTCTGATGAAATTTTTAACAGCAGATAACCTGCCCGTTCCCGGGTACCCCGATACGTAAATATTGAATCCGAAAGCCTTGTTGCCCACTCCAAAATTGAGTGCTTTCATGGCTCGCTTCTGGCCTATAATTGTTTCCAGCGGCTGAATATCTTCTGACCTCTTGAAATTGAGTCTGGAGGGATCGATCACTTTCCTCAAATCATTTACATCAACATTATGATTATTCATGGTTCTTTCCTATTTATTTAAATGTTTTAACTTTTTGCTATATCAGTGAGAATATTATTCCACGCGTTTCCCTATTCTCAGATTTAATTTTTAGATGTTTTTTGATTGAACTGACTGTACACCTTTCTTTTGTAAGTTTTCTACCACGTTTTCAAACTCTTCCATGTTTACCGGGCGCGTAGCATCAACCAGCAGGTATGTTTTAAAGCCTTCTTCTATGGCATCCATGCTGGTGAAATTCACGCAAACATCCCCGGCTAGACCGCAGACAAAAACTTCATTCACGTTTCTTCCTCTCAGGTAATCGGCTAGTCCCGTGGACTTCTTATGGCCGTTATCGTAAAAACCACTATAGCTGTCAATGCCGGCATCCATGCCTTTACGTATAATGGCCTCCACCCTAGTCATGTCTAAATCATCCGCGAAGTTTGCCCCCTCGCTGTTCTGCACGCAATGATCCGGCCATAGTATTTGTTCAAGTCCGTTTAAATCAATTACATCCCGTGGATTTTTTCCCTCGTGATTGGAGGCAAAACTACCGTGATCTTTCGGGTGCCAATCTTGTGTCGCCACGACAAGTTCAAATTTGTTTTGTAAATCATTAATAATTGGAATTATCACATCGCCACCCTCAACGGCAAGCGAGCCACCGGGTAAAAAATCCTTTTGCATGTCTACTATAATCAATGCTTTCATAAATAATTCTTTTTTGAAGAATTAATTCCCATTACTTTATACACTATCTAACGAGTCAAATTTTATTCCACAATATAGATTACCGGTATTTTCTAATGGCATGAATTTGTTATTAAAAGAGATTAAACTGACAGGATTTACTGTAATACATATAAAAAATGCTCAAGCTTAAAAATTGTGTTTTAATACTGATGGTATTAATTTTCTTTCACGGGATTATCCCCGGGGAAAAAATAAATAGCAATGACATGTATTTGAAAAAAAAAGTTCTATCAGATGAAATTGTTTTGTTCACGTGTGGAGATGTCATGACCGGTCGTGGTATTGATCAGGTTCTTCCTCATTCGGTAGATCCCGATTTGTATGAAACATATGTAAAAGATGCCCGGCGTTACGTTAAGATCGCGGAAGAAGAGGGTGGAGTAATTCCTTTTCCTGTAAGTTATGCATATATTTGGGGAGATGCTTTGGAAGTATGGAAGCAGATGAATCCACTTTTTAAAATCATCAACCTGGAAACCAGTATTACTACCCATGATGAACCATGGCCCGGTAAAGGTATTAATTACCGAATGCACCCCGAAAACACTGATGTGCTCAAGGTTGCAGGTATTGATTATTGTTCGCTTGCTAATAACCATACACTTGATTGGAAACAAGTTGGATTATTAGAAACTATGGATGCCTTGTCAAAGGTGGGAATAAAATACTCTGGGGCAGGAAGGGACCTTAATTCGGCCCGTGCTCCATCCATTCTTGAAAAGCAGGGGAAGAGGGTTTTTGTATATGCCTATGGATCAGTGAGTAGCGGGATTCCCATGAATTGGAAAGCTTCTGAAAACATGCCGGGAATTAATGTGATTACTGAATTGGATGATGCGAATATTGAAAAAATTGCCTCCAGGATAAAATCAGAAAAGCAACCGGGAGATATCGTGGTCTTTTCTATACACTGGGGTAGTAATTGGGGATACAATGTTCCTGCACTTCAAAAAGAATTTGCCCATCAGTTAATTGATAAAGCAGGTGTGGATATAATACACGGTCACTCGTCTCATCATCCCAGGCCAATAGAGGTTTACAATAACAAGTTGATTCTGTATGGCGCGGGTGATTTTATTAACGATTACGAGGGGATTACTGGTCACGAGCAATATCGTGATGATCTGACCTTGATGTATTTTCCAGTCATCAATACTCAGGATGGTACACTTGTCTCAATGAAAATGATTCCCATGAAAATAAAGAATTTTCAGTTGAACCACGTTTCTTCCGGGGATGCTCGCTGGCTTCAATCTGTTCTCGACAGGGAAGGAGATGAGTTCGGTACCGGGATCGTGCTGAATCAGGATAATTCCCTTACCTTAACCTGGTGATTTTCTGGTTAACTATTGGCAACACGGGCGCATTTAAGTAATTCGGGGGAGAATTCGGGGGAAGAGCATAGTGATGCGTAGAAATGCAAAGTCTTATATCTCAGTCACAAATCCATCAACCAGCAACAGTTAAAAAAAACTATATTTCATTCCCATGGAAAAACTGAATACATCCTCTAATCTTGCCTCCCTGTTTAAAAAGTAATAAGTGAGATACAGTTCATTGGTGTTGAATTCCATCATGATATCAAGGTTTCTGAAAAAAGCGACCTTGTTAAAGCCTATCCGGGAACCAATGAAAACGTTTAGCCTGATATTTTCTGACCACCAGTAATATCCCGATGGATATCTTGATGTGGCTCTCGTGAAAAATCTATCCTCAAACGTGGTATTTATGAATAAACCAATTTGAAAAGGGATGACACGTAAGGTTTTATTATTATAGGTATATGGTAAATATGTTTGCTTTACGGTTAGTGTAACAGGGTATTCAAAACCATATTTTTTTGGAAGATAGCATATAAAAAGGTCTGTTTCAAACTTGTAATTCGCGTAGGTAAAACCCGTTCCCAAGCTAATGAGTCCCATCGATCCTGCAAAATGGGCCTTGACAAAATCAGGGATATACCACTTTTTCATTTCCTGGGAGAAAGCAATAACTGGAAATAGCAGTAAAAGGAACGTGGTTATTTGCTTAATTGATTTTGATTTCTTCATAATGCATTGAATCTTCTGATATTTTCAACAAGACGAATTTCTTCTTCCTTGTTGTTGGTGCTTGCACGGCGGGTATTTCACCTGTTCCAATATTGTAAACCTTGTAAGAATGCACGTGACCATGTACTAGTCCAAGTACCGGGTAATAATCCATTAGTTCAATGAATTTGCTTTCAAGTTCCCTGTCAAAATCCGGGTCCACCGGAGATATATGAACTACCAGTACAATTCCTTTTGCAGTTGTATCTATTTCATTATTCAGCCAGTTTATGTCGGGAATCTTACCATTAAACTGATATTCCCTGGAGTTGGTGTTCATCAAAATGAATTGAACATTATTTACCTTGAAGGAATAGTTCAAATCACCATAGTAGCTTTGATAAATAGTTTCCCCGTTTCCAAGTATGTCATGATTGCCGGCTACAGTAACCAATGGCGCGTTCAGTTGTTGAAGCACTTCATGCATCCATTCATATTCCCTTTCAAGGCCAAAATCGGTTATATCGCCCCCGTGTATCACAAAATCAGCATTGATATTTTTATTGATATATTCTACAATATCAAGTGTCTCATCCAATGCTCTTTGTGTATCACTAATAAATGGAATGACGAGTGTGTCTTTATCACCTGCTTCGTTAATGATTCTCCTTATATTCTTTTCATTTAACTGAAGCGATCTGTTATTTTCAATGTAATACGGATGATACTCGGGATCACACTTTATGAATATTAGTATGAAAAGGAGAATCGTGAATATTTTTTTCCATTTCACCATGCAGAAAATGTCCAACCTGCATGCCAGACATTTATATTTTTAAATTAATTAACTTATTTCGATTTTTTAAAATTGGTTTTAAGAAAACAACTGAATATATATATGCATCAAGGGTAATTAAGGACTCTCTTTGTAAAAGTACCAATTGGATCAATCCGGGAACAAATTTCAGTAAAAGTTCGTGATCACGGGTGCAATTTACCCGGTTCGTGATAACTGAGAGGGTAGTATTTTCCCCGGTGGGGCAGAGCATTATGAAGTTGAACTAACGTTCGGGCAAGGCAGTCAGCCATTTTTGGAAGCGCATTCTCAAATCCTCTTTACGAGCAATGAATCTTTTAAATCTTCTGCAATTCCCGCCGATTTTATAATACTTGTTAGTTTTTGATGGTAGTCAATATCTTTCCACATACCGGTAAACTGCGGACCACAGAAATTACTGGTGGCAATGGCTATCCATCGCTTTGTTCCGGCAGCCAGTATCGTACCCAACTCGCACAATTCTTTTACCCATTCCCAGTTAAGCAGTGGCCAATCCTTGTAATCAACTACACCCCAGCATTCTGTTGTTATTAAAGGCATCCCTGTTTTTACAATTGTTTCTGCCATGGTATTTATCATCTCTTTAAGACCTTTTTGCCAGTATTCGGGCTTGCTCCTGTAAAGCTATTCCCCGTTTGCAACAAGTGCCCTGTAGCTGTCTGGTTTAAAAAGATCGTATTTGTATCCGGTTTCCTTGTAGAACTCCCCGTTATTTGCCTGAACCATCCAGATATGTGGTTCAAAGAAGTCGAGAAAACCAAGATCCAGATTTTCCATTTTTTCTGTCTGGTGAACATCGTCAAAGGAATAGGTGAGGCCATAAATAAAAGGGATTTTAAATCAAAGTTTATTTTGCAGGATAAAGATTATAA
>CAYRRV010000005.1:19636-41267 GCA_964426725.1 uncultured Bacteroidales bacterium
CCATAAATAAAAGGGATTTTAAATCAAAGTTTATTTTGCAGGATAAAGATTATAATGTAAGCGAATTCCGCGAAAACGAAGATTTTGTCCTTAGGCTTACAACCCACGAGAAAAATTTTTGTTGTGTGAGGGCATTCGTAAAAGTTGGCAAGTTATATTTCTACGGGGAAAATTTGGATCCATCCAGGTAAAAGACTTAAAAGTACGCAGTTAACATTCGTCTGACTCGCATTTACAGTCATCTGAATAGCCCTCACATTCGTCTGAAGAGCATTTACAGTAATCTGATGAACATTTACATTCGTCTGATGGACTCTTACATTTATATGAAGAGCCCTGACATTCGTCAGATGAGGTGGGCATGTCGTCTGATAGGGTTGAAATGTCGTCTGACCAGGTGGGCATGTCATCTGACGGGGTTGGCATGTCGTCTGACAAGATGAGAATGTCGTCTGACGGGGTGGAAATCCGGGTTGGCCTTATTAAAAAAAACTCGTGAACCGATTTAACGCTAAGTGCTATAATCCGGAATGGGTATGAGTTTGTCCTAATGCTGCTTTAATTTTCAACTCAACTTTCAACATTAATTCTTCATCACTTAATCCGTTCCTGTTAACAGGCTCTAAAGCTGTGTAATTTAATTTCAATCCAATATTTAAAGGGAAATTACCATACCTGTGAAGTTTGTAATTACCATCAATTACATGTGGAACAACTATTGCCGATGGAGCCGCTTTTAACAAGGTTTTGAATCCGGCAGTTTGAAACGACTTTACCAATCCCTTTTTACTACGGGTCCCCTCCGGAAACAGGCAGGCGGAATAATTTTTTAACTCAAGGTTCTTACCCAATTTAATAATTTCACGGATTGATTGTGAACCATTGTCCCTGTCAATTAATACCGAACCGCCCTTTTGCAAATTATAGGATACACTCGGCAAATTCTTACCCAGCCCCTTTTTAGATATAAATTTTGGATGATGTTTTCTGAATCCGGCACCAATAGGGGCAATGTCGTGCATACTTTGATGATTCGAAACGATGATTAAAGGTTTATCCCTGGGCAGGTCCTTAAATCCTTTGAAAACCGGACGACATAGTAATGTATATAAATTCAGTACCAGACAAATATTTAAACCATCAACCACTATTTTATGTGCTTTATATCCGCCCAGGTTATATGCCAAATACTGTGCAACATGAAAGACTAAAAGGATAATAGCAAAAAAAGTATAATAGATAATTGTAAAAAAGCAGGCTAATATTATTCTCATAGGCAAGGTTTTTTCTGCCACAAAAATAGTTCAATAACGCTAAACATTCCTGATTTCTTTTAATAAGATATTGATAATCTGTTTTGACAGGAAAAATCCGGATAATAAAATTCGGGTGAAGAAAAATCTTATCTTAAAATGAAGGGCAGGGTCAGATGAAAAGCATATAAGCATGGATGTTTTTTAGTTTTGGGTAATGTTTCTATTGACGAATTTCAGCTTGTCCTTGTAAAACCCGTGCAGTTTTTTTTCCATCATTTCCTGAACTTCCCTGTATTCTTCCATGTCGGCAACATTTATTGTTTCCCATGGATCTTTTTCATAATCAAAAAGTTCTTTGTCGGCCACTCTTGTTAAATCCGCTTCAGGATTCGCGTGAAAACCTTCTTCAATCCATTCAACATACCTGTATCTTTTATCCCGTATGGCATATCCCATCTTTTCACCCCTGTGAAACTGGCTGATAGCGAATTCAGTTTCTTCTTTTCCTTTCATCGTTTTCACGAGAGAATGACCTTGCAAGTGTTCCGGAAAAGACAAACCGGCAAGTTCACACAGGGTAGGGTAGATGTCGATAAAACCAACCGGACCAACGGCTTTACCTTCCTGAAAGGACGGATTTTTTGATATTTGAACCAGGTTAATACCTCCTCGCGTGGCGTTTAGCAGGGTTGTTTGCTTATACTCAGCTTCAACCATCAATAATCAACTCCTCCATCGCCCTGTATCAATTCCTCGATTTCTCCCAAATGCAACCTGAAGTGCCTCAGGTAATCATTTATCATTTCACGGAGTGTTACTTCGTTTTCGAGGGCAGAAATCCAGATATTATCCAGTTTGTCGGGGTTCACGTTTCGTACCACGTGCACGTAATGTAAATTGGAATATTTCCATAGCTGAACCAGGTCCTCCCAGTTTTCTTGTTGAAAATTTTGAATGTCAATCCATTTGTCGTTGTTACCCTTGTTTGCATAATCCGGAAAGCGATTGGGGCTGGGCTGGTATTGCAGGTGAATTACCCTGTGGGTATTGTTAGAGGCAGAGTCTACCATATGGCCTAAAATTTGCCTGATGGTTCTGTTTTGCATGTTCCTCATGTTGGAAATCAGGTTATCTGAAAGTTCCAACAACCGTGGCTCCCATTGCTCAATGAGCTTCAGGAGTTGCTTATTGTTTGGTTCGAATTCGGTCATGATTGGGTTGTAATTAAGTAGTGATTAAGTTATAATTTTGTAGCTAATTCTTCAAAATTATGAATTGGGAAAATGATGTCATCTATCAATTGCCTGCTTTTTCAGAATCCCATTCCAAATGAAAAATAGCTCGTTCTGGTCATCACATCACCGGTTGTTTGGGTTATATCATTCAACCCGTACTTGGAGTAAAACCCTACCTGTGTTTTCCTGAACTGGAATCCAACACCAAATGAAATACCATATTCATTCATTTCGTGTATATTATCAAAATCAATCCTTTCTCCATTAATCGTTCCGGCGAAGTTATAGCTGTAATACCCTCCAACGAGCAGGAATCCCATGGGTTGGAATCCAACCGGGTCGCCTGTTGTGAGTAATACATTCATGGGGACGGTAATCGCGTGCATTCTCAGGTTGCCACCCGGGTGTTTACTACCTTTTAATTCATAAAGAACCTCTGGTTGCAATCGCCAGTGTTTCGCGAGCCTTAGTTGGCTGTATAAGCCTGTTTCAATAGCAATAACCGATTTTCCGCGGTAAAACTCATCCCTGTAAACATGATAACTGCTTCCCGAATTCAACCTGAAGCCACTTGAGAATATTGCAGTATCGCTCTTCTCTGCCTCCTGATCCAGTGATTTCACTGGTTCGAGTGCAGATGTTCCAGAGGCTTCAATGGTGAAACGGTAAATAAGCCCGCAAATTTCAGCCATTCCATCGTAATCCAGCAGATGTGCATCATCTTCCGGTTTATGGTAAGGTGATTCAGTTCCGGTGAATACATGCACGGCAGGAATTCCTCTTTTCCCAAATGGTTGCGTGTCCGTGCGGTAAGAAATTGATTTCCCGGTACTTCCAATATTAACATCTTCTTTTACTTTATTCAAAATGTCTTCCCCGTTTTCCAATGAAGCCAATCCTCCAAGGTCAACACCCCCGTGTTGATCATACATTCCTACCATGTCGAGGCTAAACATGAACTTTACTTTTGAGATGTCGACTGTTTCTTCGGCGACAAATTGCCTGGAACCATGTAAACCTGTTTCTTCACCATCAAATGCCGCGATAAGCACGCTTCGTTTCAATAATTCCTTTTTTTCATTCAGTTTTTTGCCAATTTCAATGATGGCAGCAACGCCTGAAGCATTATCATCCGCCCCGTTGTAAACTACTTTAGTACCATTTTCTATCTCGTAGCCCAGGTGATCGTAATGTGCACCCAAGAGTATAAATTCATTCTTCAGGACAGGATCTTGTCCTGGCACAATACCTACCACGTTTTTTCCAAAGACCCTGATATTTGCAACCCGCACGCTAAATTCGTCAATAAAATTTTCGTGAACTGGTTCCAAACCTGCTTTTTTGAATTCATTTATAATGTATTGACGTGCTTTCTCGTTCGTTCCGAAACCTCTTCCTTCGAGGGAGTCGGCAGCGAGCACCGAAACATGTTGTTGTAATTGTTCAGGCGAAAAGATTGACTGGCAATAAAAGGAGTTTTGAATTATAAACAGGAGTAATACAATGGGGGTTAATCTTACCATTATTAATAGCTTTTAAGGTTTTGGTAAAATTACAAAAGATTTTCGAGTTGAAGAAACATTCGTGATGAAGTTCAGAAAGGGGATTTATCCTCTTTCATCGCCATAACCTTGCCGGCATTGGTTTTACCTTTATTTTCAAAAAGCATGCTGAAAAAGGAAGGAATGCTTTTCGATGCAAGCCCATTGCTGCAATTTTGCAAGTAGGCAATACCCATGTGTTCCTCCGGGCAAAAGGCAATTTCAGCCTTGTAACCACGGACATAACCCCCGTGATAAATGATCTTGCGGCCTTTATACATGTATATACGCCACCCAAGACTGTAAAATTTATCTTCTATTCCGTGCCAATGTCTTGTATACGTGTATTTAAGGGGTGTTTGAACTACCGGTGTAGTTATTGCCCGTATGGTGGATGTATCAATTATGCCTGGGTAATAACCCAATAAGGCGAGCAGCCACTTACCCATGTCGTTTATGCTGAGATTTACACCGGCAGCAGGTAACACGTTGTAATATGTTTTACTGGGTGAAATTGAGATGTAGCCATTTCTTGCAAGCACGTGAGGGAATGCCACATTCGCGTCAGGTTGTTCGAAAATGTCATACCCTGTTGACGCGTTCCTCATTTGCAGGGGGGTGAAAATCTTTTTTTCCAGTAAATAACCATAAGATTTCCCGGTTCTCATTTCGGTAATCGTATCTATTAAGCTGAAAATCAAATTCTGGTACCCGTATAATTGACCTGGAGATGCTGAAATATCTACTTCTTTTAATCGTGGCAACATGATTCCGAGCGATTGATTCGCTTCGATAAGATTATCATATGCATGAGGAACAAGACCGGTTGTATGACTGAGGGTATTTTTTATCGTCAGGTTAAAGGTGTTCGCGGTATCTTTAAGGGTGAATCCAGGCAGATATGTACTAACCTTCTCATCAAGATTTATATAACCATCTTTTTGAAGAAGACATGCAAGTATGCCTGCAAATCCTTTTGAAACACTGGCCAGTCGGAAAACGGTGTTTTCATTTACTGAATCAGTAGTACCTACCCTGGTTACTCCAAAGGTTTCCTTGTATATGATACTACCATTGTGAACTATAGTTACGGCGGCCCCGGTAGCATTAGAAGCAGCGAACTCCCTTTTTAATAAGGAATCGTATCGTGAAATTGTTCCGGAAAGTACCGGATCTGTCATCAATTTATCAGAAGTTTCTATGATGAGATCATGATGTTCTCCATGTCCGCTTAATGACTCAAAAAGCGACATGCTGATAAAAATACCGGTTAATATAACGATTAATTTTGAATACTTTTTTTTAAGGCTCATCCTATTTCGCTTTAGTATCAATACTTACACGGCCTATTATTTCAGAAGAAGCAAATGTAATATATTGATTTCATTTATACCCGTTTTAAAGCGAAAAATAGATCATATATTAATTCAGTTCATTTAAAGTTATTAACCGAAAAAAATAAACCTGCCAGGTTCAGGATGCTAACCGGAAAGAAATCATCCTTTCCCTGGCAGGAGACTGATGTATGTGGGCCCGCGGGCGGCACGGGTTAATGGTTTAGTTATTCTGTTTCAATAACGGCATACCGGGATA
The DNA here is from genome assembly GCA_964426725.1 of uncultured Bacteroidales bacterium. GTDB lineage: Bacteria > Bacteroidota > Bacteroidia > Bacteroidales > CAYRRV01 > CAYRRV01. The sequence continues at coordinate 25,262 of CAYRRV010000005.1, forward strand.
TTTTCCAGAATTCCGATGGATTGATTATGGCTATATAAGCCTTTTCGGTAATGTCGTTAGCGATAACCTCGTAGGAGTCTCTCGGGTGTTCTGTGACCAGTTTTGCCTTTTCCGCGTTCAGGGGTATCTCTTTTGTCTCGTGGATATTTATTTCAGTGAAGTTTTTATCATCAAAATCTTCCCTGAGTGCAATGGTCTTGCCCAGCCAAAGAAACCCTCCTTCCTTTGTAATGAGCCCTTTTTCTTTTAGTTCCATGTACGTGCCATACGCGAGGTAGGCTTTGTTCATCTCTTTTTCCTGGATGTTGATTACATGGTCTTTTTGTGCTAATTCCCCTCGCAATTCCTCGACATGACCATTTAAACCGTCAACCTCGGTATTTTTCTCGTCAAGTGCTGCAACCAACTTGTTTATGGAACTGTTTCTTACCTGCATTGAATCAGACAGGGCCGTAATTTTTTCTTCCAATGCAGCGATCTTCATGCCCGAGCTTTTTAGTTTATGATTGAGAGTGGCAAGTTTTTGCCGGTTTTTTTCAAGTAAATCACGCAGGTTCCTGACATCTTTCACTATTTGATTTCGCCTGTCCAACGTGATTTCCGGATCATTGCCGCTTGACCCGAGAATATTCTCTTTTTGTTTCATTTCTTTTAAATCTTCTTCAATGAGATTAAAAGTAATCATCCACTCGCTAACAAGAGAATCTCTCTGTTCCAGTTGTTCTGATACCTCTTTGTTTTCCTTCTCTAGTTGTTGTTTTAGCTGAGCCATTTCTTCCATGTTATGTTTCCTGAAAAGAAGAAAACCAGCTATCGCGACTGCAATTACAAGTGCTACAGCAACAGCAACATCCCAGAAAGTATTTCTTTGGGTATCAGTACTCTTTTTCGTGGTGTCATTTTTTGACATATCCTTCTCCTTATCAGGATGCAGTTTTTTTTGCATATCCTGATTATTATTTTTTTTGTCCATATTTATTTAATTTTTATTCCGCGATCATTTTATCACGCGGCCAGAACGATGATCAGCAAAATTCCAGTTAGCATCATAGCCAGACTGAGGACTGAAAACATTCTGATAACCTTTGATTTCATGATCAGGCTTTTGTTAATTTACATCTCTTTTTTATCGTGAATCATCAAAGCCAAAAGATGTGCCAATAGTTACCGGTCTTGTAACGTGCAGGCATGTAGGTGATTAATAAAATACGCCGGGCGATCGGGTTATCAAAATGAGAATCGTTTTTTCTTTTTGAAGAAAATTTATTCTTCTTTAAGCATCCTGTAAATTGTTGAAATACCTATATCAAGTTTTTCAGCCACGAGTTTGATATTGTTATTATACCTGTCAAGGTAAGAATTAACTATCCTGCGTTCATATTCGCGCAATGTCATTTCACCGGTTAGTAAACCGGGTAGCGGGTCCCCTGATCCGAATACAAGGTTGTCCGCGTCTATTTCATTATTGTCAGTCAGGGTAACTGCCAGTTCGACAACCGATTTAAGTTCCCGTACATTTCCAGGGTAAGTATATCCGAGTAATTTGTTTTGTGCCGATGTTGTAAATTTAATCGGGGAAAGCTGGTTTTCTGCAGCGAAGTTATCGGCAAAATGCTTACCCAGTATCAGGATGTCTTTTCCCCGTTCTCTTAGTGGAGGCATTTCAATTGAAAGTCCAAGAAGCCTGTAGTAAAGGTCTTCCCTGAAAGTTCCTTTTCTAACTTCTTCCAGGAGATTCTTGTTCGTGGCCACGATTATCCTGCAATCGGTTTTTACTGGCTGATTACTGCCAACACGGGAAATTTCTTTTTCCTGTAGCGCCCGAAGAAGTTTAGCCTGAAAGGTTAATGCCATTTCGCCAATTTCATCAAGAAACAGCGTGCCGCCATGGGCTTCCTCGAATTTGCCGATTCTTCGGTAGGTGGCCCCGGTAAATGATCCTTTCTCGTGACCAAATAATTCACTTTCAATAAGTTCAGATGGTATTGCTGATAAATTAACGGGCACAAAGGATTTGTTTTTCCTCTTTGAATTGTAATGAATAGCCTTGGCAGCCAGTTCTTTACCCGTGCCTGTTTCTCCGGAAAGAGAGACTGTAATATTGGTATGCAGCGCTTTGTTAATTAAGTCATATACTTTCTTTATTGGTTCACTTTCGCCTAAAAGCGTGTTGTTGAAACTGTACTTCTTTTGTACCTCCCTGCGAAGAGCTGTCACCTCCTTTCTTAACCCAATTCCTTTTCTGATATTTTGTACGGTATTCAGCAATCGTTCTCTGATATCATTTGATTTCACTATATAATCATATGCGCCTTCCTTCAAAAGATCAACTACTACCTCAATATCTCCCTGTTCCGATATAAGAATAACCTGTATTTCCTCGTTTTCTGATTTGATTTTTTTCAGTAATTCTAACCCGCTGATATCAGGCAACCGGTAATCCAGCGTGATAAGATCAGGCTGCTGATGTAGCTGTTCCAGACATGCCTTGCCATTTAGAAATGAATGTATCTCATAATCCGGGTTAAGAGACAAGTTATGAACCAACAGTTTATTGTACCACTCGTTATCTTCTACAACGAATATTTTAAACGCATGATTTTCGCTCACATTCATAGAATCTTTTTTACAAATATAGGACAAAAATAAGTGGAGTATGTTTCAATGGATGTAATAAGGGCAATCAAAACGCATGAAAATAATGTGTAATAACCATTGTATTTTCAATAAACACCAAGTAAATCCCCGGCCCTTTAGATGTAAACCGTGAGTTAGGTGAACGACATTGTTCCGGACCGGGGATGTATTACAAAGTTAGAAAATTTTAATAATAAATGTCTTACTTTAATACCACTTATGAATGCCGTATATTTTTATTTGTTCAGAAAATTTTCAGATATCTTTGGGTGGAACCTCTGGCTCGTGACCAAAAGGAATAAATTATGACTGATTCACTGTTCGTGTTATATTGGGAATTTCTCACGTGAAAAGTTTAATTTTGCCGCATGAAAGAAACGATGAACCAACTTGGCAAGGAGAAAATTCCATTTCTGTTTATACTCGACTTCGAGTTGGAAAAACCGGTTATTATACCCTTAAGCCTGGTTGATAATTCTATTATATCATACAATATCAGCGGAAATACAAATGATGTACCCGGCGCAAATCAACCGGTGAAGGATTTTTATTTTCACAAAAAACCAATTTCCCGCGACATTTATCTTAAAGCCTTTTTTCATGTTGTAAACATGGAAAAAACAGGGTATTCCTACCTGGCAAATCTTACATTCCCTTCAGAAATTGAAACAAATCTCGGGTTAAATGATATATATAATTATAGCCATGCACCCTATAAGTTATATTATAAAGATGAATTCACAGTTTTTTCGCCGGAATCTTTCGTGAAAATCCAAAATGGAATTATCCGAGCTTTTCCCATGAAAGGAACCATTGATGCAGCAATGCCTGACGCGGAAACCAAAATACTGCGCGATCCGAAAGAAACAGCCGAACACGCGACCATCGTTGACCTGATAAGAAATGATATAAGCATGGTAGCCCATCACGTGCAAGTTGTCAGGTACCGGTACATGGAAAAAATTTTGACCCACGAGAAAGAAATAATTCAGGTGAGTTCTGAAATCGAGGGACAATTACCCCCGGGTTATCATGAAATAATTGGAGATATCATGTTTAGTCTCTTACCCGCGGGATCCATCAGTGGTGCTCCAAAACAAAAAACAATTGAAATTATCCGGGAAGCAGAAAAAGTACCTCGGGGATATTACACCGGTGTTTTGGGGATATTTGACGGGACTAACCTGGATAGCGGGGTCATGATCCGGTTCGTGGAAAAAAAGAATAAAAAATTATATTTCAGAAGCGGTGGAGGCATAACAACACAAAGTGATCCGAACGTGGAATATCAGGAATTAATTGATAAAATATATGTACCCTTTCGTTGAAAGCATAAAAGCAAAAAATGGTGAGCTTTTTAACATGACCTATCATAACCGGCGCTTTAACAGAACCCGGTCAGGTATTTTCGGTATCGAGGCTGCAATGAATCTTGAGTCAATCATACCGGCGGAGAAATCAAGAGGCGGCCTGTATAAATGCAGGGTCATTTACCTTGAAGAAATTATTGAAATAGAATTTCAGCCCTATTATAAGAAATCAGTAAATACCCTCCGGGTCGTGCATGATAACATTATCGATTATACTTATAAATCAGCAGATAGGAAATTATTGAATTTATTACTAGCCCGAAAAGAAAATGCTGATGATATTATTATCGTGAAAAATAACCTGGTTACCGATTCTTTCTCTGCCAACCTGGTTTTCTGGAATGGTGAAGAATGGCATACCCCTGAACGACCATTGTTGAGAGGAACAAAGAGAGAAAAATTATTAGACGAGAGAATTATCAAGGAGAAAAATATTGGTGTTGAAGATATACTGAACTATCAAAAAGTCAGTCTCATCAACGCGATGATTGATTTGGAAGAAATCATTGTTCCCATAGAACGAGTTCGTTATTGATTATAGTCACCGGTCATATCAAAATTACTTGAAAACTTTTTGTTAAACTTCTTGCATGCGATAATATATTTTTATTGTTTTGCACCGGGAAAAAATACCCTGAATAAAATGGAAATAAGCGGAAAAATAATTCAGATTCTTCCGGTGCAAAGTGGTAAATCTGCCCGGGGAGAATGGAAAAAGCAGGAGTTTATTATTGAAACCGAGGAACAATTCCCGAGGAAGGTTTGCCTGGTAAACTGGGGAGATAAGATTAATCTTGATGATTTTTCTGAAAATGAATCGATAACTGCCTCGGTTAATATTGAAAGTCGTGAATATAACGGGCGCTGGTATACTGATATTAAAGTATGGAAAATGGATAAGGCCGCTGCTAATCAGAATATGCCGGGAGACCATCCGCCACCACCCCCGCCACCTGAAAATTTTGATGAGGGAGATGAGAACAATATCCCCGATGATTTACCGTTTTGATGTGTTGTTTTCAACAGATGTTTTTTTAAATTATAATGAAACAAATAAAGCCCTTTTTTCTAATTACTGCCTTATCTTTAGTGTTTTTTTACTTCTGCGGGAGAGATTCTTTACGCGAGGAGCAGTTAAAGAACGGGTTTGAAAAATGGAGAGTTAACAGGTTGGAACGCCTGAAAGATTCAACAGGATGGCTTACGCTGGCAGGATTGTTTTGGCTCGGGCAGGATGAAACGAATACAATCGGGAGCGATACATCAAACTCTGTTGTATTTCCAGGGAATGCACCAGGTAATATCGGTAAAATTGTAATTAAAGGTGATACAATATCATTTACACCCCATCCCGGGGTTAATGTTTTTGTTAATGAAAATAAAACACTGAAAACTACTCCTCTTTTAACCGACGCGGATGGCTCACCGGATAAAGTAAGAACTGGCAATTTAGAATGGTATGTTATTAAGCGGGGTAAACGTTACGGGCTCAGACTCAGAGACTATAATTCTTCCCGACCAGAAAGATTGGATACCTTACCACTTTATAACTTCTCTATGCATTTCGTGGTAGAAGCAACATTCCTGCCTCATGATACTCCTGGAAAATACAATGTACCCACGGTCATAGGAATTGATGAAACATACTCCTCTCCCGGCATTTTGAAATTTAACCTGCAAGGAAAAGATTTGGAATTAATTCCATTTGAATCGGGAGACAAGTTGTTTATACTTTTTGCTGATGAAACCAGTGCTGAAACTACCCATGGTGCAGGTCGGTTTCTTTATACAGATTTACCAGGAAGGGAGGGTAAAGTATTGCTGGATTTCAATCTGGCTTACAATCCACCTTGTGCCTTCACGCCCTATGCAACCTGTCCGCTCCCCCCGCGTGAAAATATATTACCAGTTGCTATAGAGGCGGGAGAGAAAGATCCGGGTTGGCATTAATTCAACAACCTACAACCAAACACTAACCAGTATTTTCTGTCATTTTCCCTCTTCCTGACTTGATTCTGACCTCGAATTTTCGTATATTACAGTTCATAAGTAACCTAAAACATCATCACCATGAAAAGCAATCACGTATTGGAACTTTCAGGAATTATTAGGAAAACCGAAGATTTAATTTCCCTTGATAATAATATTAAAAAAGGTACTCTTGTTCTGGAAAGCAACAAGCCTTTCCCGGGTTATTACCATGGATTTGAATTACCGGACACGGAGAAACCCCGTTCAATTTTTCTGATTATTAAAAATGTTTCTACCCCGGAGGAAATATCGCGGATAACAACAATTGTTAAAAAACGCGAAATCCAACACAACTGTATTGCCAATTATGCAGAGATTCAACTGGGTAATTACATGTTTCCCTCCATAAGAGTAAAAAACATTGACTGTTTTGCCAGAATAAGTGAAATTCAACATGCTTTCGAAAAAGAAGGAATTGTTTTTAGTAAGCATGAAAAGATAAATCAGAAAGGCCTGATTAAACTACACAAGGTCTTTTTGTTAAGTCAGGTTGAGGATGAAATTTATTTTGATATGGACGAGCATGATATTGCTTACCTGAAAACCAATCATTTTTTAACCTGGCCCGAATTCGAGAAAATTACCTACAGGGTTAAAAATAATCTCGACAAGAGCAACTTTGATGCAGCTACTGCTTCATTTTTCAGGTATCATGGTTTCGAGGAACTCGTGAGGGTTTACAGCAAGGGAAGAAACATCGAAACACTTCATAAAATACTGAAAAAATACATGTCTTATATCATGAAAGCCGGTACCTTAAACAGATGAAGCTTTAATATCCATGAACATTTCATTATCCTGCATGTTCCTTCAAAAGAAATCGCCCTGTTTATAATAATGAGGTTAATCTTTTTTATTTTTATTTGAATGAAAAATTATTAATAGAATTATCTTTCCTGAAATTATTAGTACATGTTGGATCATTTCAGCTTATTGTCCTTTCTTCCCATTATCCTGTTGCTGGTATTGAGCATCTGGAAAGGAGTGCGAACAGGGATTTTCGTGGGGTTTGCAGTTACTGTAGTGCTTTTTTTCTTTAGTGGAAGCGATCTGCTCACCTTCTTTGCATCATTGATCAGTGCTTTTGCAGGTACGATAAATATTCTGATGATTATATTCGGCGCTGTGTTTTTATACCACATCATGGATCAAAAAGGATTTATCTCTGGTATAAAAGAATCGCTTACCGGGATACATCCCGATAAAAATTTCAGGTTTTTCTTTTTAGCACTATTTCTTACCGCTTTTTTTGAAAGTGTTGCCGGATTCGGGACGCCAGGTGCTATAGTGCCTCTTATACTAATTTCTATTGGATTCCCACCGGTACTATCAATTGCCGTGGTTCTTCTTGTTGATGGTTTTTTTGCTGTTTCCGGGGCTGTTGGTACTCCTGTTATTGCCGGCCTGGAAATACCCTTGAACCTTACTCAGCATCAGGTCGGAATTATTTATCAATATGCTTCTATTGCCATCTTTCTTTCTGGCATCGTTGTTACTTTATTTATTTACAGGTACCTGAATAAAGAGATGGAATCGAAACCCGGTAAAGCCGGGTGGATACTTTACATGGCTATAATGCTACCTTACATGCTTGGCGCTTATTTTTTAAAAGAGCTTTCGGGGATCATTGCCTCGATTATAATGGCATTATTTTCTTATTTCTTTCTTTTCAAGAACAAAGCTTTTCCATGGAAACCATGGCTGCCGTACCTTTTGTTGGTTTTCTTGTTATTACTCCCGAAGATATTCCCATGGTTGGCTTCGGTGTTGGCATACAAGCTTGATTTTCCATCCATCTACGGAACCCGTGTAAGCACATCACTTCAACCTTTCCGCTCTCCTTTGATCCCCTTTCTTATTTCGGCGATATTTGCATTATATAAAGTCAGGGATTTCACGATCAACCTGAAACCGGTTATTTCCAAAACTTTCGCGGTTTTTCTTATATTATTCCCGTCACTTGCCATTACACAACTGATGATGAACAGCGGTGACGGGACTTTTTCCATGATAGATGCACTTGCCACGGTTTTCGTTAAAACCGGGAATGCTTATCCCTTGGTAAGTCCTCTTATAGGAATTATCGGCGCGTTTATTACCGGTAGCACCACGGTTTCCAATATCATTTTTGGTTCTTTACAATACAATGCTGCTATTGATTTGGAAGTGCAGCCCGCCATAATCTTGGGGCTGCAGCTTGCCGGCGCTTCCCTGGGTAATGCCATCTGTCTTTTTAATATTATTGCTGCCGGTGCGGTGGCAGGAGTAAGCCGGTTTAACCAGGTGTTAAAGAAAAACTTATTACCAGTATTTTTCACTTCATTGGTTTGCACGATCGTGGGGTACCTGCTGATTACTATTTTTTAATCGTTTATCCAATCTACACGATCCCCTCGAAAACATCACGGATAATATCATCATGGTTTGAATCGAAATTCATTTTGAGCCAGTAATATAGTTTATACAATTCATAAGACTTCAACCATGCAAAAGATTTTAGCAATTCTTTTTTAAATAAATCAGGATCATGAGCCAGGTTAAGAATAACCATTTTTTGGTGTTCAAGCATGTTTATCATTTTTTTGGTTTTTTGGGTTACTTGTGAAGAATTGGTTTTGTTTAATAAAAATAACCAAAAGATAAACGGGTGATACATGATAAAAATTGATATTTGTTATATAAGAAAGGTGATAAAAATCATCCTGTTAAATTACTCCCATTATTGTGTCTGAAAAAAAAATGTATTTTCTTTGCAATATCCAACAAGAGGAACCGTTTAGTTAAAACAAACACAAAGAGCAACAAGTAGTAGTAAATGTAGTTTTTGCTTTTTTCATAGTTTTTGGTTTTAGTTAGTAATTTGGTGAAAAACCCGGTAGTAATGCCGGGTTTTTTGCTTTCCGGTTATCTCCATGTTTATCACTTTAAAAAATAATTGTCTGTAGAAGTTTCCAGAAAAATGTAGAAATAATTACGCACACCTGTTTTTACTGGGGTGAATCCCTCTTCCTCCCGCTTGTTCAATATTGGCTATTCCTGTATCTGATTTTCTTTCTCGATTAGAACTGGCATAATTCTGTTCCGATTTGATTATTGAAAACCAAAAAATGGCAATTAAAATGAATTTTTTCAAAACATTTCTGATTATTTTCTGGGCCGGGATTATTTTTTCCGCCTGTAAACAAGAAAGTGAAACAACTAAAACAGGTTATGACAAAATTGTAGTAAATGATTCAACCATCACTGAAGCGATTAATCGGGAGTTAAAGGTTGATGAACAGGTAGCTTCAACAAATATTGAAGTTACTACTGAAAATGGTATTGTTCTGCTTGACGGAACAGTCAATAACCTGTTGGCTAAGAACAGGGCGAGAGAGATTGCATTAATGGTAAAAGGCGTAAAAGGTGTTCTTAACCAGATTGATGTTGCTTTGCAGCATGTGAATGACCGAGAAATAGAAGAAAGGATTAATCGAAAATTACGTGAAAATGAAGCGGTTGAATTCTTTGAAATCACTGCTTCTTCCGATGAAGGCGATGTTGAATTAACTGGTGCTGTTAATTCATGGCAGGAAAAAGAAATTGCCAATGATATTGCCATGGGTACCCGGGGTGTTAAATCTGTTGCAAATAACATCAGTTTTGTTTATGAAGAAGGAAGCCGTACGCCGGAAGGTATAAAGGCAGATATCAAGTATCGTTTTCGCTCAGATCCCTTGCTGGATGATGCCAACATTGAAATTACAGTAGAAAACAGTACAGTTATCCTTGAAGGTTCTGTAGGGAGCGCGTGGGAAAAGGATAAGGCAGAGGTAGATGCCATGGTTGCCGGGGTTCAGTCTGTTGATGCCAGCAAGCTTGAAGTGAAAAGCTGGAGACGCGAAGAAATGTTCCGAAAGGATAAGTACGTGAAAATTCCGGATAATGAACTAAAAGTTGCAATTGAGAACGGGCTGGAACTTGACCCGCGGGTTAATGAAGATAATATTTCAATAATGGTAGATACCGGGGTTGTAACACTTAACGGGGAAGTACCAACCATATATGCTAAAAATGCCGCTAATGAAGTCGCCCAGGCTATCATTGGTGTATGGGATACTGAAAACAACCTGGAAGTCATCCCGCCCGGGGAGATACCCGGGGAGAAGATAAAGCGCCAGATAATGGAAGACATCAAATGGGATTCTTACCTGAACAATCTTGATATTAGCGTTGACGTAACGGGGGAAACCGTGATCATTGAAGGTACTGTAAACAGCCGTTTTGAGAAAAGGCATGTTAGCAATCTTATATCCAGGGTGAAGGGTGTAACGAAAATAGAAAATAATCTCAATGTCAAAATGGACAAAACTGAAGAAGGAAGTTACTCGGCGATTCGACCTGAAGGTTCCCTGCCCCTCCCGGAGGCTGAACTCAAAAGTGACGAGGAAATAAAAAATGATGTGATGCAGCACCTTTTTTGGTCTCCACACGTGAATGAAGAGGATGTAAATGTTAAGGTAGATGATGGAATTGTCACCTTAACCGGTATCGTTGAAACATGGCAGGAAAAATCAATGGCAGAGAAAGATGCTTACCACGGGGGAGCTGTTTCCGTGAACAATGAGATTGAAGTGATTTACGATGGAGAAGGCCAAAAATAATTGAAAGAACCCGGTTAAAGAAATAATTTATGAGCGATTTTATTAAATTCTTCGATGTCATTAATAATGAACATGTTGCTGAAGTTGGTGGGAAGAATGCATCCCTGGGTGAAATGTACAGCAGACTGGAACCGATTGGCATAAGGATTCCCGGTGGTTTCGCGACCACTGCCGGGGCCTGGTGGCACTTTGTGAGCGAGAACAAACTGGACAAGCCTCTCGGGGATGCTCTTGAAGAACTGGATACCAAAAAGTTTTTAAATTTGAAAGAGGTTGGGAGTAAATGCCGGAAGCTTATCATGGATGCAAGTCTCCCTGGTGATTTGGAAAAAGAGATTGTCGAGGCTTACGATATTTTGAAAGAAAAGGAAAAAGAAATGTCATCTGTCGCCGTGAGAAGCAGTGCAACGGCAGAAGACCTGCCACATGCGTCATTTGCCGGTCAGCATGAGTCATATCTTAATATAAATGGTAAGAAAAACGTGCTGGAAGCTGTTAAAAAATGTTATGCATCACTTTTCACAAACCGGGCTATCAAGTACCGGGTAGATAATGGTTTTGAGCACATGAAAGTAGCTCTTTCCGCTGGGGTACAAAGGATGATCAAAGCTGGTGACGAGTCGGCTGGTGTTATTTTTACCCTGGCACCCGAGAGTGGTTTCGATAAAGTGGTATATATTACCAGTAGCTGGGGGCTTGGAGAGAACGTTGTACAAGGTGCCGTTAAATCGGATGAGTTTTACGTGTTTAAACCCTCACTTAAGGAGGGCCGGAAGGCTATTATCTCCAAGAAAATGGGTGCCAAATCTAAAACAATGGTATTTTCGGGCAAACAAGGTGAAACGACCCGGAATGAGGAAACTCCGGAGAAAAAGCGAAACCGGTTCACCCTTACTGACGATGAAATAAATACTCTTGCAGCCTGGGCCATCAAAATTGAAGAACATTATCAAAAACCCATGGACATAGAATGGGCTAAGGATTCTGATTCTAAAGAACTCTTTATCGTGCAGGCACGGCCCGAGACAGTTCATTCCTCCGCGAAGAAAAAAAAGAAACTGAAGAATTATGCACTTGTAGAAAAAGGCGAACTGCTGAGTGAAGGAAGCGGGATTGGTGATAAAATTACTTCAGGGAAAGCCAGAATTCTTGATTCACCCGAAAAATCAGAAAAATTAAAGGAAGGCGATGTTCTGATAACGGAAATAACCAATCCCGATTGGGATCCTATCATGCAAAAAGCATCGGCAATCATTACTAACAGTGGCGGCAGAACTAGCCACGCTGCCATAGTTGCCCGTGAATTGGGTGCGGTGGCTGTTGTGGGAACGGAAGATGCTACCGAAAAAATTAAAGATGGAGAAACCGTGACTGTGAGTTGTGCGGAAGGGAATACTGGTAAGATTTACAAGGGGAAATTGAGATGGAAAGAGGATGAAATTGATTTTAGCGCTATGGGTGAAACCAAAACAATTCCCATGCTCATCCTGGGAGATCCTGACCTTGCCTTTCAGTACGCGGATTATCCTGTTAAAGGCGTGGGACTGATGAGATTGGAATTTGTTATCAATAATGCCATTAAGGCTCACCCACTTGCCCTGGTAAATTTTGATAAAATTGAAGACGCGGGTGTAAAAAAGCAAATTGAAGAACTCACCATTCATTTTCCTGACAAAGAAGTATATTTCACGGAAAAGCTTTCTCAGGCAGTAGCAACGATTGCCGCAACCTTCCACCCACATGACGTGATCGTGAGGATGAGCGATTTCAAATCTAATGAATACGCGAATTTGCTTGGTGGTCAACAATTTGAACCCAGCGAAGAAAACCCGATGCTAGGTTTTCGAGGTGCATCAAGATATTATCATGAAAAGTATCGCGAGGGATTTCGCCTGGAATGCGAGGCCATGAGAATAGTAAGGGATGATATGGGGCTTACCAATGTTAAGTTGATGATTCCTTTTTGCCGTACCATAGAAGAAGGCAGGAAAGTAATCAATGAGATGGAAAAATACGGGTTAAAACAGGGATGGAATGATTTGGAAATATATATGATGGTCGAAATTCCATCAAACGTGATCATCATGGAAGAATTTGCTAAAATTTTTGACGGTTTCTCCATCGGTTCTAATGATCTCACCCAGCTTACACTGGGGCTCGACAGGGATTCGGCAGATGTTAGCGAATTATTCTCCGAAAAAAATGAAGCCGTGAAACATCTGATTTCCAGTGCGATAAAGACGGCAAACAAGTTAAAAAAACCAATCGGGCTTTGTGGTCAGGCTCCAAGTGATTTTCCTGATTTTGCAAAGTTCCTGGTTAAAGAGGGGATTAATACCATTTCTTTTAATCCTGATGCCATCGCTAACGGGATAAAAAATATCATTGAAGCTGAAAAAAGATAAATTAATTTTTAAGTATACATACAATGAGAACACTCTTTCTAATTCAATTTACAAAAAAGCAATTTACAATGAAACGAATGAAAATATTAAGTGTCCTGGCTATATGTCTAGTATTTGCTTGCACGGGGCAGGAGCAGCAGGAAACTGATAGAAAAAAAGGTAACGAGCTAACCTCTTTTATTGAGAAGCAAAGAAATGCACGGCAGGAACAAGAGGATGAAAAAAAGATGATTGTTCCCGAGGGACTGGATTTTACCGGTGCGGCATCTAAAGTTACCCCTGGTGTCGTTCATATCCTATCAGTTATAGAACCGGAAGAAACGGATCAGCAAAGATACCAGGTACCGGAACCGTTCCGGGAATTTTTCGGGGAAGAATTTTTCCGTCAGCAACCGGAACGCCGCAGAAGAGGTGCGGGTTCGGGTGTTATAATATCTGACGATGGTTATATTGTTACCAATAACCATGTTATCGCGGAAGCAGATGAAATTGAAGTTACATTGCATGATAACAGGTCTTTTACAGCAGAAGTAATAGGTGCTGACCCGGCAACCGACCTGGCATTGCTAAAGATTGAAGAAACCGGTCTGACCTTTGTAGCATTTGGTAATTCCAACGAGGTTGAAGTCGGGGAATGGGTGCTTGCAGTAGGAAATCCATTTAACCTTTCCTCAACCGTTACGGCGGGAATAATAAGCGCCAAAGCAAGAAATATTAGAATTTTGAGAGAGCAGTCTGCCGTTGAGTCATTCCTGCAAACGGATGCCGCGGTGAATCCCGGGAACAGCGGCGGGGCACTGGTTAACCTGAATGGCAAACTTATCGGTGTTAATACCGCTATTGCCACACCTACAGGTACTTACGCGGGTTATGCTTTTGCTGTTCCCGTGAATATCGTGAAAAAAGTAGTAGATGATTTACTAAATTATGGAACGGTACAACGCGGTTACCTCGGAGTTTTTATCAGGGATCTGAACAGTGATCTGGCGGAAGATATTGGTCTTGACATAAGCACGGGCGTTTATGTTGATTCTATTATATCTGGTAGTGCCGCGGAAGAATCCAATCTTAAAAAAGAAGATGTAATCGTGGCGATCGACGGTGAAATAATCAATAACACGGCTCAATTACAAGAGATGATTGCAACAAAACGACCCGGTGACCAGGTCGAGATTGTAGTCAACAGGAAAGGAAGAACCCGGGAAGTTACTGTTACTCTTAAAAACCGGGAGGGTACAACAGGAATAGTGAAAAAAGTAGAAACCGGGATGATGGATGACCTGGGCATTAACGTGAGAAACCTCACCAGCAATGAGGCCCAGACCCTTCAAATTGATGGGGCCGTGTTGGTTACTGAGATTCAGGAGGGGATTGTTAGCGAGCAAACAAAGATGCAAAAAGGTTTTATAATCACGGAAGTAGACAGGCAAAGAGTAAAATCGGTTGAGGAATTCAGGAAAATCCTGCATGAGAAAGAAGGAGGAGTAATGGTGGGTGGTGTATATCCTGACATGCCGGGTGTATACTACTATGCCTTTGGTCTGCCTGATTAAATATTTACCTGCAACAGGGGACATCGTTAACCCGCTCCCGCTTACCTTCCCCGGTGCCCCTGTTGTAGTTATGGTTGAAATAGTAATTATAAAAATTTTATCATGATAATTGCTGTTTACGGTTTGCCAGGTACAGGCAAATCAACATTTGCAAAAGAATTGGCCTCGAGATTAAACGCGTGTCATATCGATAGTGATAGGGTGCGGGTAGAAATGGGCTTACAAGGCAAATATGACCTGCAATCCAAGTATGGAGTATACCGGAAAATGGCCGAAAAAATGGAAATGATTACCCGGGAAGGCAAAAATGTGATTATCGATTCCACCTTGTTCATAGAAGAAGCCAGGGCAATTTTTATTCAAAAAGCTGACGAGATTGGTACTACCATACATTTTGTTGAAATTAAAGCCGGAGAGCTAACAATCAGGCACAGGCTTAAAAATGCAAAAAGAGAATCAGAGGCTGATTATGAAGTATACCAAAAAATTAAAAATGATTTTGAACCCTATAAATACAGCCATCTTATCATGTATTCCGATATTCTTTTAAAACAGGAAATGCAAACAATGGCTTTAGGATACTTGAAAAACTGAAATGGTATGACTGAGAAACAGGTGAAACAACTTCTGGAAAATAAAAAAATACCCGATGGAACAAGTAATGTAGATTTTAAAGAAACTCACATTTCATGGGTTGTCCTTGGTGATGATAGGGCGTTCAAGATAAAAAAACCCGTTAAGTTTAGCTTTGCTGATTTTTCAACACCGGAGAAAAGAAAAGAATTCTGTGATCTCGAGATTGAACTTAACTCGAGAATTTCTCCAAAGATGTACCTTGGCGTGGTGCCTGTTATAGAAAATAAAGGAAATATTCAGGTTGTTGAAGAAAAAAACGAAAATAATGTGATTGACCACGCGGTGATGATGAAAAGAATGGACAATAACAAGCAGATGGATGTTATGCTTGACGAGGACAGGGTCGATAAAGATGATGTAAGACGTGTTGCTGAAAAAGTTGTTCACTTTCATAAAAATGCACGAATGGTACGTAATACCTTTGATGTTATTAGTTTTCAGGATAATTACGCGGATATCAATAAACACTCGGATTATATTTCTTCAAAACTGGGTATAGATTATGCCGGCGTGGTAAACAAGGCCGTTTCAAAATCAAAAATTTTTCTGAATGATCACCGGAATCTGTTGAATGACAGAACTATTCTTGGATTCGTGAAGGAAGTGCATGGTGATTTACATTCCGGGAATATTTTTCTTTACCAGGATCCGGTTATTTTCGATTGTATAGAATTCAATAAATCTTTACGGCAAATAGATATCCTGAACGAGATCGCTTTTTTCACGATGGA
>CAYRRV010000005.1:41367-142519 GCA_964426725.1 uncultured Bacteroidales bacterium
ATAAATCTTTACGGCAAATAGATATCCTGAACGAGATCGCTTTTTTCACGATGGATATGGATTTCTATGGACGCGAAGACCTGGCCGAGGAATTTTTTAACCTCTATGCCTTCCGCTACCCGCTCGATCTGAATAACGAAATAATGCGCCTGTATAATTACTACAAGAGCTACAGGGCAAATGTCAAAGCAAAAATATTAATCCTCGCGATGCAACAATCTGAAGACGGGCAAGAGCAAAAAGAAATTGCAAATCGTGCAATGAGCTATATCGATTTACTTGATAAATATATTAATGAATTCTAACCTCTAAAAATGATGAAACATTCATGTTTCGAAAACACCAAGGAGGTTATAATATGATCATTTAAATAAAAAAAAACATATGAAAAAAGTAGCTATAAACGGACTAGGAAGAATTGGAAGAGCCACCTTGAAAATTATCCTTGAAAGGGACGATTTAGATCTCGTGGCTGTCAATGATCTGGTACCTGTATCTAACCTGGCTTACCTGCTGAAATACGATACTGTTTACGGTAAATATGAAAAAGAGGTGAAACATGATTCAAATTCACTAACGGTGGATGGGCAAAAAATTAAGGTATTGAACGAAAAAGACCCGGAAAAACTACCCTGGAAAGATTTAGGTATTGAACTTGTTTTTGAATCCACTGGTATTTTCACGAAACAGGAAGAATTGCAAAAACATCTCAAGGCAGGTGCCGAAAAGGTGATCTTGTCGGCTCCTTCCAAGAGCGCTGAAACCGCGACAATAGTACATGGGGTAAATTCCGAAAAAAATACAGATCAGATTATTTCATGTGCCAGTTGCACGACCAACTGTATAACACCCGTCGTGGAAGTTATGTCGAGAAGAGTGGGCATTGAAAAAGCCATCATGACAACCATTCACGCGTATACCTCTTCTCAGTCAATCGTAGATGCACCATCGAAAAAGGTCAGAAGAGGAAGGGCAGGAGCTCAAAATCTCGTGCCAACATCAACCGGTGCAGCCGCGGCAACCAGTAAGGCATTACCCGATGTGGAAGGGAAATTTGATGGAGTAGCAGTAAGGGTGCCTGTTCCGGTAGGTTCAATTGCCGACATTGTTTTTGTAACCAGCAAAGATGTTACGGTAGATGAAATCAAAAACATATTCGAAGAAGAAGCTCAAACAGATAAATACAGAGGAATACTGGGTGTTTGCGAGGATGAATTCGTTTCTTCTGATATTATAAAAGATCCCAGGGCCTCTATTGTTGATCTGGAAATGACCCAGGTCGTGGCCGGAAATCTTGTGAAAGTAATGAGCTGGTATGATAATGAATGGGGTTACGCGAATCAGATGGTAAAAGAAGCAGCAGGATAATTCATACCATTTCATTTATAGCGATGGCAGCTAATCTTATCAGATAAATTATCAGAGGAATGGATAAAAATGCTATCAAGGATAGTTTTGAAGATATTTCAGTCAAAGAGCGCTTAAGCATAAACCATACCCGGACTGGCGCCTCTTTTTAGCGTTAGAAGGCACGCAGGTCGTCGGTAAGCTCTTCGCCGTTAACGGGAGGATTATTCCTGCTATCGGTTGGGTGAAGGCACTACGTGTATGGGGATATGCCATCGTGTGGTTATTACTTCTCGATTCCCTGAAAGTATTATCCCTGAAATTCCTGGGTGATTTCATGGAAGGAGGAAAAAAAATAAAGGCACCCCGGTTCGAAAGTTTGTTAAAGAATGTCGCGTGATTATCATGGTTTTCGAGGGAAAGAACAAAAAATAGTTTTTCTTTGTTATTTTATTAATACAAAACAGATCAGGATGGTAACAATATTCATTATCACCAAAAATAAGGAGTCGGCGAAAGAAATAGCCATGAGAATTCTTGAAGAAAGATTAGCATACAGCCTTAATATTTTAGACAATGTGTTTAGCATGCGAAGGGAAAAGGGAAAAATCGTTGAGTATCATGAAACATTGATCCTGGCCAAAACAAAAGCATTGCTGTATCATAAAGTTGAAGAACTTATTAAAAACCTGGATGCAGATCATCAACCACTCGTGTTTTCATTTCCTATTACGCAAATGCAGCAAACTTTATTTGACAGTATTCAGGCATCAACACTTAAAGTCTAATGATTAATTTTTTAAATATTAGCATACCGGTAATTTTTAAACATTTAATAACAAATAAAAAGAAATAAGATGTTACTTAAAATTTATCCTGATAACCCTAGTGTAAAGAGAATCAGACAAGTAGCTGATGTTTTAAAGAATGGCGGAGTAATCATTTATCCTACGGATACCGTGTATGGCATGGGTTGTGATTTACACAATCAAAAGGCTATGGATAAAATTGCCCGGTTGAGAGGTATCAAGCCCGAGAAAGCTGATTTTTCGCTCATTTGTGCGGATTTAAGTTTAATCTCCGAATACACGTTGCCACTTGATAATTCTGTCTTCAAATTAATGAAAAAGAATTTGCCCGGGCCTTTTACCTTTATTTTGCCCGCTAACAATAATGTTCCTAAAATATTCAAGGGAAAAAAGCGAACGATTGGTATTCGTGTTCCGGATAATAATATCGTGAGGGAAATTGTTTTGGAATTGGGCCGGCCAATCGTAACTACTTCTGTTCATGATGATGATGAGATCATAGAGTACACGACAGATCCGGAATTGATTCATGAAAAATTTGGTAATGATGTAGATGTAGTCATTCATGGGGGATACGGTAATAACGTGCCATCAACAATTATTGATTGTACCGGTAACGAGCCTGTAATTTTAAGAGAGGGGGTGAAGGTGCCCCAGCCCTGACGTTAACAGTTACTCGATTGGGTTACTTGATTTTACTGGTGTTTTGTCAATGTAAAACTTACCGGTTGATATGTGACACAACTCCTGAATAAAGAAACATCCCTTTAACTAATGCTTATTGCTTGTAAAAATGCGGCGAAAACAGGATCAGAACAGTAAATAATTCCAGTCGGCCAACAAGCATTAAGAATGACAGGAACCACTTGCCGAAATCCGGGATATGACTGAAATTTTCAACAGGACCAACAGAGCCAATACCGGGACCTATGTTGCCGAGGCTGGCAGCTACGGCACCAAGTGAAGAATCCAGGTCATAACCCATGGACGACATGACAAGTGTGCCAATCACGCTGATGAGAAGATAAATGGATACAAAGGCCAGCACGTTCGTGATTACCTGGTAGTCGACACTTCTCTCGTTGAATTTTACCGGGATAATTGCATTTGGATGGATCAGACGTTTTAATTCCAGGAAACTGTTCTTCATCAATAACATCACGCGCATAATTTTGATGCCACCGCCTGTTGACCCTGCCGATCCACCGATAAACATGATCATGAAGATGATAACCCACAACAATGGAACCCATTGTAAATAATCGGCGGTTACAAACCCGGTTGTTGTAAGAATGGATACCACCTGGAATAATCCATGTCTGAATGATTCCTCGTATCCATATTCATGGGTTACGATAAGGAAGATGGTAACAATGGCCGTGAATGCAATTGTGAAACCGAAATAATACCTGAATTCCTCGTTTTTTTGAAATTCTTTAAAGCGAAAATGCAAAGCGTAATAGGAAAGTGCGAAATTAGTTCCGGCAAGGAACATGAAAACAATAATCACGTAATGAATAAAGGGGGAGTCAAAATGTGCTATACTTGCTTGTTTCGTGGAATAACCACCCGTGGCCATCGTGGTAAAAGAATGGCAAATCGCGTCAAAAAATGTCATGCCACCAAGCATTAACAGAATACATTCCGCGAAAGTAAAAATCATGTATATAGCCCAAAGTCTTTTCGCGGTTTCCTTTATCCTCGGGTGAAGCTTGTCGGGCGTGGGTCCGGGCACTTCCGCGATAAATAGCTGCATGCCTCCAATGCCAAGTATCGGCAAAATAGCGAGAGACAAGACGATAATACCCATCCCTCCCAGCCATTGCGTGACACTACGCCAGAACAACAGACCGTGCGAAAGTGATTCAACATCATTTAAAATGCTAGCTCCTGTAGTGGTAAAACCGGACATGGTTTCGAAAAAGGCATCGGTGAACGAGGGTATGTCTCCGGATATCATAAAAGGCAGGGATCCAAAGAGAGAAAAAATAATCCACCCGAGTGTTACAATAAAATATCCTTCCCGTTTACCAATATTAATCCCGCTTTTTTTGAACAGGAACCAAAAAACTGTACCCGATAATATGGTGATTCCTGCTGAAAGCATTATTCCCAAAATATCATCATCACCGAAAGCAAACGAGAAGATTAGAGACAGCAACATGAATGCTCCTTCAATAATAAGAAGTAGCCCTAGAATTTTGAAGATAATCCGGAAATTTATCATGTTTTAACTGAAATATTTCCCTATTTTACTAATAGCGGAAGGTAACGCGAAAACCACGACCCTATCATTGGGTTTGATTTCGGTTTCTCCATCTACCACGAAACTTGATTTTCCCCTGATAATTCCCCCGATAATTGAATCTTTAGGGAATGCAATATCCCTGATGCGTCCCAGGGTAGCTTTAGAACCAGGTTTGGCTTCAAATTCCATTACCTCGGCATCGGAACCTGTCAGACATTTAATTGAGGATACTTCCTCGCTCATCGTAAAACGGAAAATCCGGCTGGCCGTGATAAGCTTCTTATTGATTATGGAATCTATCCCCATGTTTTCTGCGAAATCAATATAATCAAGGTTTTCAACTTCTGCAATGGTTTTTTTCACTCCCACGCTCTTGGCCAAAAGGCAGGAAAGAATATTGGTTTCAGAATTTCCTGTTACCGCCACGAACGCGTCCATCTTGCTTAATCCTTCCTGTATCAACAACTCCCTGTTTCTACCATCTGCATTGATAACAAGTGTATTATTCAAAGCGTTCGAGAGATTATAACTTTTGCTTCTATTCATTTCAATCAGCTTAACATTATGTTGATTTCCCATTTCCATGGCAATGTTTTTACCAATTCTGCTGCCACCTATTATCATAATGTTATTGACATCGTAGGTTTCTTTTCCCGTGTACCTTAAAATGTTTTCTACTCCATACTGATTGGTAATAATATATACCGTGTCATTTTGCATGAAAACATCATTCCCGCAAGGAATCAGTGTTTCCTGATTACGAATAATTGCCACGGCACGGTACTCGAGGTGTTCCATCTTATTGGACATCTCCTCAAGGGTCTGGTTCAATATAGGGGCCTCTTCATCCAATTTGATGGCAAAGAGTGAAAGTTTTCCCCCTGCGAAGTCAACTACATCCGTGGTGCCTGTTTTATGCAGGAGGCTGATGACCTCTCTAGCGGCAATTTTCTCGGGGTAAATCATGTAATCGATCCCAAGGCTGTTGAAAAATTCCCTGTTCTTGGGATATAAATATTCAATATTGTCAATACGGGCAATGGCTTTTTTTGCCCCAAGGTTTTTACTAAGTATGGATGCCGTGATGTTGGTTTCTTCAGTGAATGTTACAGCAATGAATAAGTCGGCTTTATGAATTTTTGCATCTTTAAGTAGGTTGATTGACGTTGCAGAACCCGTGAGCGTGTGCACATCAAGACTGGCACCAATTGGTTTTAACCGTTCTTCATCATTGTCAATTACAACAAGATCATGATTTTCATTGCTCAGCATCTTGGCTAGATGTGATCCTACTTCCCCGGCCCCCCCGATTACAATTCTCATAATTACATAAAAAAATGTTCAATTCAGCAAAATAAAATAATCTATGTGTAATATCTATGAAACATGTCAAAAAAATTAATGATTATCATTTAATTTTACAAGTAATCTTTTTCCGAAAGATGATAGGCACCATTATTTCGCACGTAAATTACTGTCTTTTTCAGCTTTTCAAGACAATTTATCCAATCCCGTGCCTTGTAATAATTCACCGAGCTGTCTATTACATACAGGTCTGCCTGAAAATACCCGGCTACCTGTTCTATTTGCATGGTAATGCCATCGCTTAACACGACCATTGCATACCGGTTAGGAATTTCAATGTCATCTTGTATTTCCAAATTCCCGTCAATAAAAACAAAACGTCTATTGGAAATCTTACCCCACCATAAACTCTCGTTGACCGGAACTAAATGAATGTTTTTCCCGTGATAGCCTTCCTGATTTGATTTTATATCAAGCATAACAGGTAAAGAACAACCTGATTTAATCCAATAATTCGACAAAGGATAGTGTAGTATTTCAGAATTTTTGATGATGGAAGAATCTGTAATAACTATATTTTGTTTTCCCTCGATAATATTGAGAACCGGCGCTCCCCTGACATCACAGATCATAACCCCTGTTTCCTTTTTTAACCGATCGATACTTGTAATTAGAGTTCCCTGTATAAAAATGATAGTGAACAAAGAGATAATTAAATAATTGTATCTTTTGGTCTTCAGGTACATGAAGATAAATATGATCAGCATGTAAATCAGAACAACAAGGTTTAAATTCAAACTGATATTTTCTAAGGAGGCAGCAGGTAAACCGGATATATACTGGATTGACTTATTCATTATTGTTGTACAAGTATTTAAGAACCATGCAACCGGAACTGCCAGGCTGGGAATTGCAGAAAGGGCAAAGAAGGGAACTACCAGGTAGAGAATAATAGTTACCATTGGTATAGCAATAAGGTTTGTAAATATAAAATAAATAGGCATCTGATGAAAATAATATAACGCGAGGGGAAGCGTACCTGCTTGCGCTGCCAGGGAAACAGAAATGAGAGCCCATGTTTTATCCGCTATCCATGTTTGAAATGTGAAAATTTCATAGATCGGCTTATACAGCATTAAAATAGCTAATACTGCCAGGTAGGACAATTGAAATCCCGGGGAGAACAACATGAATGGATTGATTAAAAGAATAATAAAAGCACTGGCAGCTAATAGGTTGAACGAGTTGACCCTGCGCCCGGATATTTCACCAATCACGAACAGGGAAAACATGAGGGACGCCCTCATTACACTGGGAGACATTCCGGTAATAAAGGCATACGACCATAAGACTCCAAGGATTATGAAAATCCTGAGTATTTTTCCCCATTTATTTTTTCTTAAAAAACCGAGCATAAAACCGGTGAATATATAAATGATTCCCACGTGTAACCCGCTAACAGCTAATAAATGCATGGCACCGGACGAAGCAAAGGATTCCCTGGTTATTTCAGAGAGATTCCTTTTATCACCCAGGGTTAATGCATGTAAAATGGCCAGATTTTCTCCTGAAATTCCATAAGAGGAAAAAAGCTTTTCAAGTTTATCTCTTGTTTTTCTTGCCAGAATGAATGGATCATTATAATGAACACCTTTAAGTTCTATCCATGATCCCGCATCGGCAAAAGCAGTATATCGTATTTTATTATATTTGAGATATTGTTTGTAGTTAAACTCTTCCGGGTGCGAAGGTGGTTTTGTCTCGGATAGTCTTACATGGAGTAATACCCTGATGCCAGGCATTACATCTACATGTTGGTTTGTATCAGGCATATACCAAACCAGTACGCGCTCGCTGGTTTTTTTCCATGTTTCATTTTCTTTTATTCCCGTGATTTTTATGATATTTTTATACTGACCATTGTCATTTATAGTGAACTCTTCAACATGTCCGGTTAAAATAAGCTTTTTGCTGATATCCGGAGCGGGCTTTAAATCAATGTTGTTTAGAGAAGCCGCGGCCATTCCCGAAATAATCATGAAAAGATAAATCATAGCGCCGTAAATACCCGTCCATTTCCTGTGAATACCGGCTACTCGATTTGCCAAAATACTGCAACAGAATATTACTATTGATAAAATAAGATAGCTGATTGATGAAACACCGGGTTCTAAAACTCTATATAAGATAATTCCTGTTATGAATAAAAGTGTAATTCTGATAAATGGGTATTTTCTTATCCCTGTTGCAGTGTCCATTTGAACAATTTGTCTTTAAAATTGCTTTACATGTAAATAATTATTACTACTTGTTGTTCTTTCTATTTTTATATTTTATGGATGATAAAAATAAAGACTAAAGTAAAAATAAATGAATAATAAATAAAAAAATCATTGTCAATCCCGGTTTATTATCCCCGGGGTTTTGTAATGTTAAGCAACCTTAAATTTATAACTATGAGTGAACTGAAGACTACTTACCTGGGGTTGGAGTTGAAAAATCCCCTTATAGCCGGGGCCAGTAACCTGGTCAATAATGTTGATAACATTAGAAAGCTTGAGGATGCAGGCATCGCGGCCATTGTTTTCAAGTCTCTTTTTGAAGAACAGGTGCAATACGAGCGCGCACAGCTTCAGGACGAGTTGGATCTTTATAACGAGCGTCACGCGGAGATGATAAATATTCATCCCAATCTCGAACACGCGGGTCCGAAAGAACATTTGGTTAATATTGAGGAAGCTAAAAAAGCCGTGAATATTCCGGTTATTGCATCGCTCAACGCGGTATATAAAGAAACCTGGATTGAATACGCGAAATTACTCGAAGAAACGGGTGTAGATGCCTTGGAGCTGAATTTTTACTGGGTGCCCAGGGATATGAATAAAAAAGGAAATGAAATTGAACAAGAGCAACTGGAATTTTTGAAGGCTGTAAAAGACGCGGTGAAGATACCAGTGAGTGTTAAATTAAGTCCCTTTTATGCCAATCCATTAAACTTTATTTCAGAACTGGACAAAGCTGGTGCTGATGGTTTTGTTGTTTTTAACCGTTTATTTCAGCCGGATATCAGCACGGAAAAGCAGGAACATGTTGCTCCCTTTCATTTAAGTACAAAAGAAGATAACAGGTTACCCCTGCGCTTTGCCGGGTTATTGTACGGGAACCTGAAGGGTAATATATGCAGTAACTCGGGGATTTTAGATGGAGATGACATGATCAAGATGCTACTGGCCGGCGCCGATTGCGTGCAGGTGGTTAGTACCCTTTACAAGAACAAATTCGATCAGGTGAGGAATATGATTGATGGACTTGAATCATGGATGAAAGATCATAATTACAATAAGCTGGATGAATTTAAAGGAAAATTATCCAATAAATCCATCAATGATCCATTCATCTATAAAAGAGCTCAATATGTTGATATTTTGCTGAAATCCGAGAAAATACTGGAAAAATATCCCATGCCCTAAATCATGATAAAGGACCCCGGTTAATAGCGGGGTCCTTTACATTCTTCATTTATAATCTCTTCTAGTCGATCTCAACTTTCCCGGCCTGGGCTAATGTCTTGTCACTGACAGACACAAGCAAAATCATTCACAATAAATCACTATAAATTTCAACCAACGCGGAAGACTACCGATTTCAATATTTCAATCGGGATAATTCCACAATCCTTTGTCGTGACGTATGTTCATTGCATAACGATGAATATCGCTGAAAATAATCTTTCTGGTTTGTTGTGATAGAATATCAAAAAAACGTGTATTACTTTCCACCCGTTCGTAAATAAATTTCAACTTGTAAAACAGGTAAGAATAAGTCATGTTTCTTCCTGAATGCCTAATAGTAGAGGATTTCACGCATGTAACTTTTTACATGTTTACGAAATGCAGTTATGGAATGTTTTTTGTCCTGTTTCCATTATAATTCCTAAAGTTATTGATTATGAAGGAAAAAGATATAATGATTGAACAACAATTAAAATCACGTGATATTAAAAATCAGGATGTGATTGAAGCCATGGAAAAAACAGACCGTGAACTTTTCGTGCCTGAAGATATGAAAGAATACGCTTACAGTGATAGTCCATTGCCCATCGGGCGTGGCCAAACAATTAGTCAGCCTTACATTGTTGCATATATGGCGCAACTTATAGAACCTGAAAAGGATGATATTGTTCTTGAGGTTGGTTCGGGTTGTGGTTACAACGCGGCGGTATTATCACACTTAGTGTCACAAGTTTATAGTGTAGAAATTATTGAATGGCTCGCGAACCAGGCTAAAGAAAACTTGAAAAAAGCCAATATAGAAAATGTTAAAGTCCGTTTTGGCGATGGGTACCGTGGCTGGCCGGAGAAAGCCCCGTTTGACAAGATTATGCTCACCGCGGCAACCCCTTCCATACCGGAACCACTTAAGGAACAAATCGTAATTGGAGGTAAGCTGCTCGCACCGGTTGATAATTCAAACCAGAAATTAATATTGCTAAATAAAACCGGTGAAAATTCTTATGAAGAAGAAGATCTTATTTCAGTTCGTTTCGTGCCAATGACCGGTGAAGCAAGAGAGTAACTTAAATGCAAGGTACCATGACAGTTAATTACAAAGAAAAAACAGAATTAGCCAGAAATTTGATGGATGATTTCGCGGTCCGCACGGGATTAAGTAATGCTGATGGAGATGCCCGGCGAAGGTACTTGTGGACAGATGCTTTTGCGGTTCAGTCTTTTTTCGGTCTTGGACATATTACTCATTCTGATGCATACCGGGAATGGGCCATGAGACTTATTCATGAAGTACACCATCAATTAGGAAAACACCGCCACGATGATCCAAGACAGGGTTGGATAAGTGGCTTGTCTGATGAAGAGGGAAGGAAGTCTCCAACAATCGGCGGACTACGAATTGGCAAGGATTTGCCGGAAAGAGGAAAAGGTGAAACCTATAATGACAAGGTGGAATGGGAAAGGGACGGGCAGTATTTTCACTATATTACCCGGTGGATTAATACTCTCCTTCACGCTGCTATCGAAACAAGTGAACACCAGTACGCGAAATGGGCTGCTGATTTAACAAAGGCAGGTGAGAAATTTATTGATAACAGTGATAACCGAACCCGGATGTACTGGAAGATGAGTATTGATTTATCACATCCAATTGTTGAAAGCATGGGGGCTCACGATCCCCTGGAAGGATTAATTTGTGTCCTTAGCATGATAGATTCAATGCCGGAAAGGCATGCGGAATTGATAAATTTCAGGAACAACCTGGAATCTTTATGCGATATTTTGGATTGGTTTACTACAGATGCTCTCGGGATTGGGGGATTGTTATTAAATACCGTCAGGGTTGCAGAACTTAATATGAAAAAAGTAAAACTTCATGATTCCATAATTCCCCGGAAACTATGGAAAGATTGCATGGACAGCCTGCATTCTTTTACCGGGCACGTGCACGCGCCAAACGCACCCGCTGAAGTTCGACTGGCTTTCAGGGAATGTGGTCTTTCATTGGGAATCAGGACCATGGCCGGCTTGAAATACAGGTATCAAAAACTACATGTCGATTTTGATGAAATTGATAAGTTTCTACCCCTGGCAGAAGCGATAGAGGATTTTTGGTGTGAACCTGCCAACCGTGAAGTAAAAACCTGGACGAGGCACCGGGATATTAACGAAGTAATGTTTGCTTCAAGCTTAATTGCTGAAAAATATCCATTTCCATTTGCCGCGGTTCCATTTAAAGGGTAATGATGCGTCACATTTAATATGGCAGAAGGTATGTCATTCAATCGGGACTTGTGGCACCACAATTCAACAGTCATTTTTTCATTGACAAATCAGTGAAAATTATGCAAGCTAATACCTGAACACCTCGTCTCCTGCCATCACCTCCTGGCTAGCCTCGTCGAATGTTACACGTTTACCTGTATGAAGAGCTGCCGTTGTCATGATACCGGCAATCGAATGATTGTAACCGGCTTCAATAGGGGCATTTGTCTCTTTTCGGGTACGGATGCAATCCATCCAGTCGCGCATGTGCAAGGTAGTCATGCTATCGGCACCCGTGTCGGCAGCGGTTACAATTTTTTCTTTTGGGAGTTCATGTTCATCGAGTAGATATGGCTCCATGCCCATGGCGCTGGCATGTTTTTCCTGTAATCCTCCTGCAGGGGTAACCATGTTTGTTGCAAGGTTCAGGCTTCCTCCATTGGAATAGTAGATTTCTTTAACTCCCCCGGCCGAGTTGGTTTGTCTTGAGCTGTAAACTACCTGAAAACCCTCCCCTTTCTTGTCAAGAGGACCGTAATCGAAAACCGCGGTCATGGTATCAAAGTTTCTGCGGCCATCATTCCAAAGGTAAATCCCTCCATTGGCAGATACACTTCTCGGATGAGGAAGACCGGTAAACCAGTGTACCGTGTCTATCTGATGACACATCCACTGACCGGGAATACCAGAGGAATATGGCCAGAAAAGCCTGTATTCAATATATTTTCTCGGATCCCATGGTTCAAACGGACGGTTCATCAGGTATCTTTTCCAGTCGGTATCCGATTCCTGAATGGTTGAAGTAAGATCGGGACGACGCCAACGCCCCGGCTGGTTAACATTCCAGGTCATTTCAACACTTACTATTTTTCCAAACTTACCTGATTTGATGAACTTATTGGCTGCATGATAATTTGACCCGCTTCTGCGTTGCGAACCGATTTGAATAATCCTGTTGCTTTTTTTAGCGGCATCAAGTGCCTCACGTGCATCGGCCATTGTTTCGGCAAATGGTTTTTCCACGTAAACATCCTGTCCTGCCAGTACTGCCTCTTTAAGGTGCAGGGCATGCTGGAAATCGGCCGTGCTGATGATAACCCCGTCTGTTTGCCCGGAATCATATAACTCTTCATTGTTCTTGAATAGCTCAACTTTAACATCTTTTGCATCAAAATAAACTTTCGCTTCATCCCTTCTCCGGTTCCAGATATCTGAAACAGCCACGATTTCCATGTTCGTGTGTTTAGCCTGGCCAAGAAACGAGGGAATCAATGAATACCTTGCCCGATCTGAGAAACCAACAATTCCAATTCTAACCCGGTCATTCGCTCCCATGATTCGTCCATAATTCTTGGCCGGGAATCCCATGCCACCAATTGTAATACCAGCAACTGTTGCTGCCGATTTCCTGAGAAAATCTCTTCTTGAATTCATCGTGTTGATTTTAAAGTGCAAAATTTTAACTAAATTTCAGTACCCGGCGATCCCCCGCTCAAGCCAATGTTCTATAATCCAATAGTATGCTTTAATTCGGCAATTTGGGTGTCCCATAAATCAATGGCATCATTCTTTTCATCCTCCTCGGCGAAATCGGTAATCACCAGGGCAAGGTCGTTGGTAAGCTCATCCTGGTTAATTTTGAATTCGAAATAGTCTGCCCCTTCTTCTGCTTCTTCATCATCGATCCATCTGAACCGAATGAACTTGTTTTCTTTTTTCCCCAACACTTCGGCTTGTTGCTCGGTGTTGTCCCAAATGAAAATGAAAATTTTGCCTTTCTGATTGACATCCTCGGCAAACCATTCTGCAAGGCCACCGGGGGTACTTAAACGATTATATAAAATGCTGATGGAACAGCTAAAAGAATATTCGAGTTCAAACTTGGTCTTCATTCTGATAGGGTTTTATCTACTTCTTCTTATTTCCTAAATCAAGTGTTCTTAATAAAACAATTGTATGAATGCAATATAAAAAAAAACTTTAGATAAAAAAATTATGTCAGGATATTTTTTTCATGGTCAAATGGTTTAAAGAGTCATAAAATCAGGTATTTATGTGGGTGAAAAATAGTTTATATAAACTAAACCGTAATTATATTCATGTAAAACGATAGTGTTGTAAAGAATGTTATTGATTTTTCCCGAATAGTTTATATTTACATCATCATCATAAAAACTATTTCAGGATGCTTACAAAAATAAAAATTTTAATATTATTTTTTGTCATTTCAGCTACTCCGTTTCACACGCGGGCCATGTATCCTGGAAATCCTGTTAAGTTGTTTAATATTAGATCATTTGATGTTCCGGAAGGTGAGTTTACCATGCCTCGTTTGTCACCAGATGGCAGAAAAATTATTTTTACCAGGAAAGACAAGCAAGGTATATATCTTTTTATACCAGGAGAAAATGAGAACGTGATCGAATTGTCAGATGAACCCCGGGCCGGGTATTCTTCGGAATGGAACAGTGCTGGTGAAAAAGTGATAAGCGTTCAGAAAAGTAAACACAAATCTCTTTTTCCGGGAATTGCTATCCACACGTTTAATATACCAGGTAAAAAAGAATACAGTATAATTGTCGAGGAAGATTCTCCCCGGTTAATTCCGGCATTTACCGGTAAGCCTCATGTTTATTTTGACGTGCGGCAACAACATGTTTTTTTCACGGATGGCCGTGAGATAATTCAATTAACCCGTGAACCTTCCGTTTATTACAGGTTTGTTTTGTCACCTGATAATAATAAGGTCGTCATTCACCGGAACGGATCCATGTATATTTATACTGTTGGCAACTATGAACAGCCCTTGCGCGTGGGTCAGGGAATCTGCACGAGCTGGTCACCTGATGGTCGGTTCCTGCTTTATTTTATAGATGAAGACAGGGGAGAACACCAAATCGTGAAATCTGAATTATATATTTACAGTATCGAAAATGATAAGCACTGGCAGTTAACGGATACGCCCGACCGGGATGAAGTATGGCCCGACTGGAAAGGTAACACGATAGTTTATGCTGATAACAAATCAGGAAAAATATTTATTGCAGATGTTGAATACCCGTGAGAAAAGAAAAGTATTTCTCTTTACATGTATGGTAGTAGTCTCAAACATGCTTTTCGGACAGGTTATTGTTCTGGATCCCGGGCATAATTATGATGATATTGTAACCGGATACCGGAGTGAAACAGAAGTGCTTACAAATTGGGATGTGGCAAACAAAACAAAAGCGTTGATAGAAACTTACACCGGGTGGTCCGTATTTCTTACCCGGGAAAATAATGATCCTGGTCCGGAAAATCACGTGAGTCTTTCGGCCAGGGAAGATATTGCCAATCAACTGGAGGCCGCTTCGCCCGGCGAAGTGTTGTTTTTGAGCATTCATTGTAATGCCGGCGGTGGTACAGGGAGTGAAACCTTTTTCTGTAATAAAACTTGCAAGTCGGACAGCCTTTTGCTGCATTATGCTCTAAATGTACAGCAAAAAATGGTAATCACTGGAGCATGGCGCGACAGACGATGCGTTGAAGATGCAACTTACCTTGGTTTTCACCTGGGTGTTCTTGATGGACTGATGATGCCCAACGCGTTGAACGAAATAGGTTTTGTTGATCACCCTTATGATGCTGCTAAATTATTGGATAATAACTGGCGTGCTTGCTTTGCCCTGGCTTACCTTGAAGCTTTTCATGAAACATTTGGCATTGAGCCGGAGACAGGGTTGCCTGAATGTTCCCCAACCAGAGTCGAGGAAAATCATCAGCGGGATCAGATTCGGGTTTTTCCAAATCCTTGTCATGATCATGTGAACATCGAAATCTCGAAAAAACCTCGCTCTTTGTCAGTTTTTTCTACAGATGGTCGCCGTTTTCATCCTAAAATAAAAATCTCTCACGAGAAAATCACGATTAATATGACCGGCCTTCCTTCCGGAATTTTTATTATCCGGGTAAACACGGGAGATAGGGTTTTTAACACTTTTTGCCTGCGTTTATAAAATGAATACAGTGAATTTAATTTTGAAGTGTTTTGAAAGAGGATATGATGTTAGTTTCATTGCCGGTTATCCATGTTTTTTTTCAGAATTTTCTTCAGTTTTTCTTCGTTAATGGGTTTTGTAATGTAATCATCAAATACTGTACTGTATTTTTTTATTTCGTGTTCCATTGCATAAGCAGACTGGGCTATAATGGGTAATGTCGGCCGGAATATCTTTATTTTCTTGGCAGCCGAGAACCCATCCATCACGGGCATTTTAATATCCATGAGAACCAGGTTTATTCCCGGGTTATTTCTGCAAATCTCAACTGCTTTTTTTCCATCTGTTGCCCGGATTATATCAACTTTCCAATCAGAGAGCAAGACTTCAAATAAATAATAATTATAATCTGTATCTTCTGCAATCAGCAATGTTTTGCCGGGTTGAATCTTAACAGGCACGGATTGTTTCTTTTCAATATTCACCACTGGTTTATAAGGAACAGAGAAATAAAAAACAGAGCCCTCACCGGGACGGGACTCCAGCTTCATTTTCCCTCCAAGTAATTTAACGAATCCTTTTGAAATAGATAAACCCAGACCTGTTCCCCCGTGCTTTCTACTGGCGGTTAAATCGGCCTGCCAGAAACGTTCGAATACTTTCTTTTGGGACTTTTTTTCAATACCTACACCAGTATCTTTAACAAAAAATTCCAGTTTTGGATTGGTTTTTTCATCTTTTAAAATATAACCGAATTCAATATGTCCTTCATCGGTAAATTTTATGGCATTGGTAATAAGGTTACTTAGTATCTGCATCAATTTTGTCCTGTCAGTATAGATGTTTGACCGGAGGCTGTCTAATCCTTTAATTGTATGAATTGATAGTCCGTGTTCCTGGGCCTGGGGTTTTAAAATGCTAAGCAGTTCATCGAGAACACTATTGAGATTTACTTTCGTTGTATCAGCTTTTTCCTGTTTTGTTTCCAAGGCTGAAATTGTCAGAACATCATTAACAATGGAGAGAAGTTGTTTTGAGCTTTTAATAATAATGCTACAATATTCATTTTGTTTTTCCTTTGTTATATCAGGTTTTTTCAATAATCCGGAGAATCCGGTTATCGCGTTCATGGGAGTACGAATTTCATGCGACATGTTTTGCAGGAATGCTGTTTTAAGTCGGTTACTTTCCTCGGCTTTTTCCTTCGCTTGTTTTAACTTATTCTCGTACTTTTTTCTTTCTGTTGTTTCTTCTACAATTCCTTCCAGGATTTTTTTGCCGTTTTCATCCGTGATTTCTCTCAGAAAAAGGTTGGCATAAAATACTTTACCATTCTTTTTCTTGTATTGATTCTCGAATTTTTGAACGGGATTACCGGGGGTAATGTGATCAATTTCATTCCGGTTTTCTGTTTTAACAAAAATTTGTTCAGCGATATTGGATATGTCTTCAAGTACCTCTTCGGGGTTGTTGTAACCTAACATCCCCGCGAGCGCCTGATTGACCTCAATAAACCTTCCTTCCCTGGTAGACCGGAAAATACCCACCGGAGCGTTTTCAAAGATTGTACGGTATTTATGTTCACTGATCTCGGCTTTTTCTTTTGCCTTTCGAAGTTGCTCGTTGGTATGAATTAATTTTTCATTCTTTATGCCAATTTCTATTTGATCCTTTTTTTGATCGGTAATTACCCTTACCCATTCCACGAATTTATCGCATGCTCCTTTATTGTCAATGATTGGTAGAACTCTTAAATCAACCCAGGTATTATCAGGCAGTTGTATGTCTTCCTGAAAGGCTTTTTTTGTCTCCAGTACTTTTTTCGCCCTGCAATCGGGACAAATTGCATCGTAGCCCCTGTAAGTTTGATAGCACTTTTTATTAAATTTTCTCTTATTCCCGGGCACATTGGCAAACCCCTTCCAGTTACTGTATACTATATTGAGATCTTTGTCATGTATAGAAACCATGTCTGGAATAGCAGATAGAACATTGTTAAATAGTTCCTCGTTGATCTTGATTTTTTCCTGTATCTCTATTTCTTCAGTAATATCTCTACCTATGCCAAGATATGATGTAGTTTCCCCGTCTTTATTTTTAAGTGGCGAACCATTAGAAACATGCCATCTCCAGGTTCCGTTTTTATGTTTTACCCGGTATTTAACCCCTCTCTGTTTTTGTCCGGTTGAAATGACCTTGTTTAGAAAAGCAATGCATAAATGTATGTCATCCGGGTGAACGTATGGAATGATACTTTTCCCAATGGATTCTTCTGCATCGTAACCGGTGAAATCT
This sequence comes from uncultured Bacteroidales bacterium, assembly GCA_964426725.1. Classification (GTDB taxonomy): domain Bacteria; phylum Bacteroidota; class Bacteroidia; order Bacteroidales; family CAYRRV01; genus CAYRRV01. Next base: position 59,123 of record CAYRRV010000005.1, read on the forward strand.
TTCCAGTTTGGTGAGATATAGGAAAACACCCCCTCTGGTGTTACCTGGTAGATGATGTCATTGGCATTTTCAACGAAGGTTTGAAAGATAATTTTGCTTTCTCTTGATTCTTTCTTTACTTTTCGAAGTTCGATGAAATCCTTTTGTTCTGTAATGTCTCGAATACTGGTTCTGGTACCAATGAAAACTCCATTTTTTACAACAGGAACAGCACATGAATTGACGTGTCGAATTTTTTTATCTTTTCCTATAACGCGAAACTCCAGGTCGATAACTGGTTTTGCATTTTTCGATAAACTTATATTTTTAGCAACCAATGGCCAGTCATCAGGATGTACAATGTCTTTTTCGGTAACCGTTTCATTCATTAATTCCTCGGCATGATAACCTGTAATTCGTTCAAAAGCATCATTTGTATATAGTATTTTACCCCCGGCATTTCTGAATACCTCCCAGTCAAAAGAGCTATCGATAATAATTTTGAATAAATCAACCTGTTGTTGAAGTTGCTTTTCTGGCTCCTTGGGTTTGTGGTTTTCGGCTTTTGACATCGCATTCCCTCGCTACATATTAGAAATAAATCCCTCCCGGATAATTATCCTTTATAATTGATTACAAGTTACAAATTTTTCTTGAAAATTTTCAATTGTACCCACGGAATTATCTTTTCAGGAATCCAAAAGAAGTTTTCAGATTAATATTAGAATTTGATATTTAAGCCAACATGCAGGTGGTCAGTTGTTAATGAAATATTCAGTTTTTCGGTAAATGAAGTAAGGTGGGAATGTTGAATCAGGTACATGATGCCATCGAAAAGCAATAGAAAACCTCCCTGTAAAATAACGGAATTTCCATAGCCCAATAACCTGTCAGCATTTCGTGATGTGTTCTTTGACCACTCCCGGAGGCCAAATCCTGTTCCAATATAGAACAGATCAAGTCCGCCATTTATAAGAAATAGTTTTTGGTGGTTTAAATGCTTCCTGATCATTTCATCTCCCGTTAATGTTGAAATGTCCGTTAGGTAATTGTTGACTAAAGCGATGGTAGCAAGCGAAAAATTAACAGTATTCCAGAAAAAATTCATCTGGTGAAAATACTTGTTGGCACCCTCACCATTTTTCCAACCATGAACACCCGTTGCAAGGTTAGCTATAGCCCATGAACCCAGCACGTACATGCCCGTGTTGTTTATCCTGAGGGATTTTTGATAAAAGATGGCAGAGTCATTTTGGGCACTTAATATTTGCAGTTGACAAATGACTGAAAGTATGAATATTACTAAAGTTTTCATAGGATCGCTATACCATGGAATCTGGATTATATTGGCCAAACGGACAATGAATCGTATACCAGGACTTTGGTCCATAAACGCGATGTATCATCCACGAATTTCTCGTGGGCCGGGTGTTCCTGGTAAATATCCTGATCTTTTTTGTCTTTAAAAGTGACCAGCAAGTCATAATGATAACTGTTATCGACTACCTCCCTTTGAGTTTCTGCCGGTTCTCCAACGTGAACTGACAAGATAACATCCACTTTTTCGAGAAATGATGTGAGATTATCAAGGAATACTTTTCTCTCTTCCTCGTTGTCAGGATTTTTCAACCAGAAAAACACGTGATGCCGGAAGCTGCCATCAATTTTTTTCACTGGACTTAAACCAGGTGTTGCACTTGAAAGTTTACGCGTGAAAAGGGATGCCGGAATTGCCATTGTGAGAATTCTTATGAAGTTTCTGCGGTTTCCTGAATTTTTCATGAGTGATAGTTTCAATGTATTTGGTTAGTATAACATTATTCAGGAAGATTTGTTCTTGGAAAATCGGGACTGCAAATCCCGGTTAGCTGGGGAATTGCAAATCCCGGTTAGCAGGGTTAAATGTAAGGCGTCATTAGATTTCCTTCCTGTAAAGTATTTTTTTATTGGGCACGTCATAAATTTCTATAACTGCTCCTTCTTCATTGAATCCTTTTTCTTTGGAAAATTTATTTAGCGCGGGATAGACCTTCATTATACTGAACATTACAGACATCTTTCCCTTGTAAGGGAATTCAGTAACAATGTATTTCTTAACAGGAAGTTTTCTTGTTTTAAAATTCTCCGGCAGATTAGAAAGTTTTTCCAAATCCTTTTCCTCAATAATACATCCTGCCTCGGAGCGCAACTTGCTTTTTTCCACTTTTCGCGGATTGTCATAATATATCCCAAAACCTTTCGTGGTTTCAATCCCCGAATCATTTATAAGTGAATAGTACACCCTGTCCATCGCGGCGCCACTTAGCTTGTAATCACCTGTTACCTCTTCATAGACTATAAATTCTCCTCCTTTTTCAGCAGTGTTGATATTAATTTTCTTGAAACCACCATAGTAAGTGTAAAATGCAAAAATGATGATCAGGATACCGAGAAAGATAATTAATGCTATTTTCATGATTTTCATAATTTTATTGATTTAACTGGTAAACATAAATTAATTTTTAATATGCCTTCTTTATATTTCTCTGAATAAAGATATACTTCTAAATGAGGACGATTAGCCGGAAGGTATTCGCTATTCAGTAACCATTTCTGAAATATGTAATCCCAGGCCCTGAATATTTCTTCCTTTTTCCCTTCAAAGCAAAAAACCGCGTATTTGCCATTTTTGAGGGTTTTAGTATTGTATTCGATAGGATGAGAAATGTCTTTCCTGTCTACTACCATGCAGGCATCATACCTGCATTTATTGGCTGGTGTGTAATCCGGATCATCATGCCCAATGCCAATAAATTCCTTTATTTTTAGTCTTTTTTCCAGGGCAAACCGGTATAATTTATCGAAAGCCGGTGAAATTACGCCCGGGTTGTAACCGGATGTTATTTTTTCGAAGACGACAAATTTATCCGGGATATATTCTATTCCCCTGAATCTGATGGTCATTTCCCCGCCTTTGTGAATGACTCTTTCCACGGGTTTTTTTGTTAGAGATTTGACCCCGGTCGGGGTGAGCCCGTGAAAGTTTTTGAAATCCCGGGAAAAATTGGCCACTGATTTATAACCAAGAGTAAAAGCAATTTCAGTTATTGCAGTTGATTTACTCGTTTGAAGCATTTTGTATGCTTTTTCCATCAATGTTCTCTTCATGAAATTGTTGAGCGTTTCCCCGTTGATGATTTTAAAAATCCTGTGGAAATGATACCTGGAAAAGCCAGCAATACCAGCTAATTCCCCGAGTGTCATTTTTTCACCGGCATGCTCTTCAAGGTAATCAATTACTTTATTAATTCTTTTTATATAAAAATTGTTTGCCAATATCTTTCTTTTTCAGGCAAAAATAAAATTAAAAAAAAAAGTTGAGTTTCCAAATCTTGCTAAATTTACCGGGGGAGGTTCTTGTATCGTTCGAAGAAGCCATTATTACGCTTGCGTTTATTGACAGACTAACAGACTATTTATTTGGCAATGGCTTTTATCCGGTTTTTTAACGTGAGGTTTGCTAATTGTGGATTTCTGCAAGATGTTGCTCGATAGTGTATTTAACGAGCGTGAACTCGTTTTCAATTGAAGATATTAAATTTTTCAATTCTTCTTTTTCGGGATTTTTGGTTGATACCTTTTCTAATTCTTTGATGTTGGAAAGTAAGCTTTTCGCCCCTAAATGCCTGCAGGGTGAGCTTATTTTATGGGCCATTTCCCTGATATCAGAATATTGGCAATTGATAATGGCATTTTTAATGAAGCTGATGCCATCTGAGGTTGAAGTGATAAATTGATGAAGCATGTCCCTGTAAAAAATGGGATCATTGCCAGCCATTTTTTTTAGTTCTTCCAGGTTAACATTCCCGTTTTTTAATTCATGAGTATTGTCATGATTGTCATTTGAATCCTGTATTTCAGTAAGTGAGGATTCAAGCGATAGCGTTTCATGTATAGCTTTCAATAATTGTGTTTCAGTAAAAGGTTTCTGTATCAATAGATTGAAATATTTACCAACATGATCCTCGTATTCTTTTAAATCGGGAGTCGCAGTCAGGCCTATAACAGGTAGTATTTCAGTAGATATTTGCATATTTTCTCTAATGATTTTCACTGCCTCAATTCCTGTCATACCAGGCATTCTGATATCTATTAACAGTAAATCGTATTTTTTTTCGCTGACCTTGTCAATTATTTGCTGTCCGTCTGTTACTTCTTCATGGTAAAGATTCCATTTATTTAATATCGTTTGAAACAGCATAAGGTTATATTCTTCATCATCTGCTACCAGGATTTTAAGACTCGAAAATTCCGGTGGCACGTTAACGTTGACAGGTTGTTTTCTGTTTACTTTTTCAAGATTTCCTTTTTGAAAGGGGATTTTAACTCTAAATACCGTGCCTTTCCCCCGCGAACTGTCAATATGAATCTCACCCCCGAACAGGTGGATCAGTTTTTTGACTATAGACAATCCAAGTCCGGTTCCCCCGTATTTTTTAGAGATTTCAGGTGTTGCTTGCGTGAAATCGTTAAATATTTCTTTAAGTTTCTCTCGGGGTATACCTATGCCGTTATCTTCAACAATTATTTGAAGGATTTGAGTTTCATCCTGATTCATGCTGACTGGAGCCTGAACAGAAATAATAATGTTTCCGTTTTTAGTAAACTTCACGGCATTACTGAGCAGGTTAAATATAATTTGTTTTAAACGGTGCGAATCTCCATAATATGTTTTCTTTGCTTTATCATCAATAAAATACTCCAGGGTCGAGTTATTTTCTTTGGCTCGATTAATGAATAATGCATGCATTTCTTCGATGATATCCTCCACGAGGAAATGTTCATTTCGCAGGTTGACATTTCCCGATTCCAGGCGGCTATAGTCAAGGACATCATTCACTATTTGCAGTAAATGACGGGACGAGGAACGTAAAACCCCAAGTTTCTTTTCATTTTCTCTTTCCCCGGGCCCTAGATTGATTTGCTCAATAAAACCTGTAATGGCAGTAAGGGGTGTTCGTATCTCGTGGCTCATGTTGGCCAGGAAGCTTTCTTTCGCGGCAGCTAATTGTTCTGCCTCTGTTTTTGAATGTTGCAAGGCTTTTTGAACGGCCATTGTTTTTTTCACGTAACGGGCGATGGTGAATAAAACCGTGAGAGCTAACAAGGTGGCTGCCAAGGTGAACAATCCCAGCCATAAATAAGTTTTGGCTGCAAGTTTATCGGCCATTCGTGCTTTTTGCTCGAGATTTTGTCTTTCATTTTTTTCCAGTTCCTCGATCAATCCATATACTTTCTCGGTCAGTTTCCTGCTTGTTTCGGCCAATTCAATTTCTCTTTGACCGATTCGCGCGTTAATAAACCTTTCTTCTCTTTCTACTTCAGCTATTTTTCGGGCTATTTCCTGTTTATTAAAAACTATTGTATCCTCCTCTTCATTGGAAGCACCCGAAAAGATTCGCCTCAGGAGTCCCATGCGGTCTTCCTCTTCCTGCTTTCTTCCTGTATCCTCTTTCATTAACTCTCTCGAAAGCTCTCTTAATCTATCTTCCACTTTTCGATTCTCGTGTATTTGTATCATGTCGCTCCACGCGATATATTTCTTTTCGATTAACCTGTATAGCGTGTCGATCCCATCTGTCATGAGTTGGTTATCACGGTTATCTTCGCGGAGGAGATATATAAAATTATCTGCTTTGGTATGAAGTTCGTAATAGGGAGCCAGGGCTTCTTCATCCCGTATGTAGGTGTATAACCGGACACTATTCTCTACTTTTTCAAGTTCAGTTTCAAGATCCTTTAAAACGATAAAGGTGAGGCCCGGTTTCGCTTTAGTGTGAATGGAAGCAACAATGGAAGACATGCTTCTGTATGATAAAAAACCGGTTGCAAGCAAAATTATCACTGCAAAGGTTAGCAATACACCAATTTTGAATTGTAAACCCGGTTTTTTCATACAGGATGTTAACGTTTCATCCCGGCCAGAAATTGTTCAAGGTACATGCTGCAAATATCGGGAGCAAATCTGTTTTTTCGGATCACTTTTAAATTAGGCTTTTGATCTGTCTCTTGAGCAATATCTTCATGGGAAACTTCTGAATGTGATAACAAAACGAATTCGATATTGTTTTCTTTTCCCTCGGCAAAACCAAAAAGATCATTAAATTCAAGAGGTGTTACGTTTTTATCATCAAGAAAAGCAATGGTGTCTCCCTGAAACCATTTAGAATAAAGCATTTCACGACATTTTTCTCTCTTAACGAAAGTGTAAAGATTTACTTCGCCATACATGTTAGGCAGGCGGGCACTATCCAAGTGTTTTTGTAGTTTTTCCCTGACGGCATCGTTCATGGCTACATCATCATCCATGATGAGGATATTTATTCTTTTATATTCCATTGAATTTGTTTTAAAGTGTTTTTTCCCCCTAATCCAACACCATGCCATGTTTGTTTTCAAATCATTATAAGATTGTTTATCAGTGTTATATGTTTTTTGTGATGGCGGTTTTACAATGGCTGGAATATCATTTTGATATAATGAAAAGTCATTTTGAAAATGAATAAACAGGAATACTTTAGATAAAATAACTTACATTTGTATTCGTTTCAAGTATGAATAAAGATATGATTATAAAAGGTGAAACGATTACATAAATTTGTTATTACATCCTATATAGGTCCTTTATTGCTTACATTCTTCATTGTTATTTTCCTGTTGCTGATGCAGTTTTTATGGAAATACATCGACGATTTGGCAGGAAAAGGTCTGAATGCCGGTATTATTTCTGAATTATTATTATACACTTCTGCCAGCCTTGTTCCAATGGCATTACCCCTGGCCATTTTATTGGCAAGTTTAATGACATTTGGTAACCTGGGTGAAAATTACGAGCTGCTCGCTCTCAAATCTGCCGGGATATCTTTACAACGCATTATGTTTCCACTTATTATCATGATTATTTTATTAAGCGTGATGGCATTCTTTTTTTCCAATAATGTAATGCCTTATGCCAATTTGAAGATGCGGTCATTACTCTATGATGTGCAACAAAAGCGACCGGAATTTCAAATCAGGGAAGGAATTTTCTATAATGGTATTGATAATTACAGTATTAAGATTTCAGATAAAGACAACAAAACAAATTTGCTGACGGGTATAAAAATTTACGATCATACCGACAGGAAAGGTAACATAAAAGTGACCATAGCAGATTCAGGGTACATGAAGATGACAGCAGACAGTAATCTTATCATGATTTTATATAATGGTTATTCTTATAATGATATTATCCCGGAAGATCGCAGGCGAAGAGTAGAAGATTCTTACCCTTTCCGGCGCGACAGGTTTGATAAACAGGAATTTGTTTTGCCATTGTCCGGTTTTGATTTTAACAGAACAGATGAAGACCTCTTTAAGAGCGGGTATCAAATGATGAACCTTGATCAATTGAAAAAAACTGTTGATTCTCTCAAATATAGTTATACCAAGATTAAAGATCGTTTCGTGAGAGAGATGATCATCACTAATTATCTCAGGAGTGATATGGAATTCAGAGATAGTTTTCTGCAAAAAGATACACTCCCGGATTATGATGCATCAAAGAAGATTAATAAAGCCTTACCCGATACTATTTATGAAGCGCTTTCGATAGATGAGAAAAAAAGAGTCATCACCCAGGCTCTCAATTATACCAGGGCTGCCAAGAGTCAGCTTTCTTCGCAAGATGAGAATTTTTATAGCAAGGTAAAGAGAATTCGTAGGCATGAAATAGAATGGCACAGGAAATTCACCCTCTCCGTTGCCTGTTTTATTTTCTTCTTTATTGGTGCACCACTTGGCGCGATAATCAGGAAAGGTGGTTTGGGTATGCCAGTTGTTGTTTCCATTCTCTTTTTCGTGTTTTATTACGTGATCTCGCTAACGGGGGAGAAATTCGTTCGCGAAGATATGATACCGGCATGGCAGGGAATGTGGTTGTCATCTATTATTCTCATGCCACTTGGAGTATTTCTAACTTACAAGGCAACTACCGATTCTGTAATACTTAGCACCGAGGCTTATACTGAATTTTTTAAAAAAGTCATCAGGATCGCGGGTATAAAAAAGCGGGAATCAGCCAGTAATAACAATAATCAAACGTGAATATGAAAATTCTTCAGGTGGCCTTTAAAGTACCCTACCCACCAAAAGATGGTGGTGCGTTAGCCATGCTGAATATGGCCATTGGATATAAGGATCTGGGACACGTGATCACCGTGCTTTCAGCAAATACCAGGAAGCATTTTGCAAGTATTGCTGATTTTCCTGATGAGATAAAAGAAATTGCTGATTTTCACATGGTTAACCTGGATACATCTGTTCGGCTTCCCCGTTTAATACTTAATCTTTTTACCGGAAAATTACCTTATAACGCGGAACGTTTTATTTCGGTGGATTTTGAAAAAAAATTAACTGGTCTCCTGCAGGAAAATCAATATGACATTGTACAGGTTGAAGGAGTTTACATGGGATTATACATTCCCATTATCCGAAAATATTTCAATGGAAAGATACTCTTCCGGGCACATAATGTTGAATGGCAAATATGGCAGAGGATCGCCAATAATTCAATGAATCCGGTTAAAAGGGCTTATTTTAAAATTTTATCTAACCGGATGCGGCGTCTCGAGTTGAAGATATTGAATTCAGGTGATCTCGTGTTTCCCATTACGCGCAATGACAGGGATATTTTTCAGGAGATGGGTTGCCGCCTCCCGATGTTCGTGGCACCATTTGGAATTGAAACCTCGGTCTACAAGAAATTAGAATTACCTGATTTATCGAACGGGTTAAGAAGACTCGTGTTCATCGGTTCACTCGACTGGATTCCTAATCAGGAAGGATTACTCTGGTTTCTTCAAAACGTGTGGAGGCCCTTTAAGAAGAAGCACCCACATGTTATTTTTGCAATAGCAGGAAGAAATGCTCCACCCTCTCTCGTGAAAAAAATTCAAAAATTTCCGGTAATTTATTCAGGTGAGGTAAATAATTCCCAGGATTTTATTGGTACAGGAGAGATTATGGTTGCCCCGCTTTTTTCCGGGAGTGGCATGCGCGTGAAAAATATTGAAGCAATGGCATTAGGCCGATGTGTGATGACAAGTGCTGTTGGAGCAGAGGGTCTGGATGTAACCCATATGAAAAATATTATACTGGCTGATACAGCACAAGATTACCTGAATAATCTTGAATTATTGAGTGTTCACCCGGGCAAGATTAGTGAAATCGGAAAAGAAGCGTTCTCCCTCGTGCGTGAAAAATTTGACAATTTGGTTATTTGCTCTGAAATGTTGAACTTTATCGCAAACAGGGAATGATGATTTGGTTTTACGTTTTTTGGATTTCAATAGTACTCATTTTTCATACATATATTTTCTATCCTATTATTCTCAGGTTACTTACCCTTAACAAGAAAATGAATCAGGAGGTTTATTCTGATAACAAAGAACTGCCTTCAATTAGCATTATCATGTCTGCTTTTAACGAGGAAGCAGTTGTCGAAGAAAAGATAACAAGTGTTTACCACACGAGTTACCCCCTGTCAAAAATTGAATTTCTTATTGGTTCTGACGCGTCATTGGATAATACCAACCAGATTATTTCAAGTCTAACAGGGAAATGTCCTGGCCTTTTATTTTTTCCATATACCCAAAGAAGGGGTAAGGGGAACGTGATTAATGAACTCGTGAGTAAAGCTACTAATGGCATTCTCGTTCTTACTGATGCCAATATCATTTTCAACAGGGATACCTTGTTTGAGTTGATCAAACATTTTAAGAATGACAAGGTTGGTTTGGTCGATACACGAATGCAACATTCCGGTAAGGTAAAAGATGGTATTTCTATCCAGGAATCGTTTTATATAAGTGGGGAAGTATTACTTAAGAACATGGAAAGCAAATGGGGAGGGTGTATGATGGGACCTTTCGGGGGATGTTTTGCCATGAGGCGGGAATTATTTCAGCCTGTACCATCGAATTTTCTGGTAGATGATTTTTATATTAACATGAAAGTTCTGGAAAAAGGCTACTTGGCTATCAATAATATGAAAGCTGTCGTCCATGAAGATGTTTCAAACAACATGAAAGATGAATTTCGTCGAAAAGCACGAATTTCCGCGGGTAATTTCCAGAATATGGTGGCTTTTTATAAAATGTGGCTTAATCTTTTTAAAAAAAAAGGTTTTTGTTTTTTCTCCCATAAAATCTTGCGATGGATTGGACCATTCCTTCTACTTTTTTTGTTGCTTTCGGGGTTTATGTTAAGAAACAGGCATGAACTCTACCTGGGTTTCTTTGTTTTACAATCAGGTACATTATTTTTGTCATTTACAGATCTTTTTCTGAGGAAAATAGGTTTACATGTAGTATTTTTGCGCTTCTTAACGCATTTTTACGCTACTAACCTGGCATTGCTGGCAGGTTTTTATAAAGTAATCAAAGGAGTAAAAAGTAATGTCTGGCAACCAACAAAAAGATATCAATCCGGATAACGTGCAACTCGATTCCATTGAAGATGCCATCGAGGATATTCGAAGAGGTAAGGTTATTATCGTTGTAGATGATGAGGATCGGGAAAATGAAGGTGATTTCGTTTCTGCAGCTGAATTAGTATCCCCGGAGATCGTTAACTTCATGGCAACCCACGGCAAGGGATTAATTTGTGTTGCACTTACAGAAGATCGGTGCGAACAGTTAGAGCTGGAACTCATGTCATCACATAATACCGCGTTGCATCGAACGGCATTTACTGTTTCAGTCGATTTAGTCGGTCAGGGAGTTACAACCGGTATATCCGCCTCAGACAGGGCAAAAACAATAAAAGCATTGGTTGAGCCTTCCACGCGACCCGAAGATCTGGCCAGGCCCGGCCATGTTTTTCCGCTTAAGGCAAAAAGAAAAGGCGTATTGCGAAGAGCCGGGCATACCGAGGCAAGCATTGATCTGGCCCGCCTGGCAGGATTAAGCGAGGGAGGTGTATTGGTAGAAATCATGAACGAGGATGGTTCAATGGCCCGTTTGCCTCAACTTCTACAGGTATCTAAAAAATTTGACTTGAGAATTATTTCCATAAAGGATTTGATTGAATACCGTCTTCGAAAGGAAAGTATCGTGATAAAGGGTACTGAAGTGCAATTGCCAACTAAATACGGGAACTTCAGGTTAATTCCATTCGTGCAAAAATCCAACGCCATGGAACACGTCGCGATCATAAAAGGGGAATGGTCTAAAGATGATACCGTGCTTACCAGGGTTCATTCTTCCTGTGTAACAGGTGATATTTTTGGTTCTTACCGCTGCGATTGTGGTCCACAACTCCATGAAGCCATGCGGATGATAGAAAAAGAGGGGAAAGGAGTTCTTCTATACATGAACCAGGAAGGACGGGGTATTGGTCTCTTTAATAAAATTAAAGCTTACAAGCTTCAGGAAGAAGGCAGAGATACCGTGCAGGCAAATATTGATCTGGGTTTTAACGAGGATGAGAGAGATTATGGCGTCGGGGCAAACATCCTGAGAATGCTTGGATTGGGTAAAATAAGGTTAATCTCTAATAATCCGGTTAAAAGAGCTGGACTCGAGGGATACGGGTTGAAAATTGTTGAAAATATCCCGCTGGTTATTCCCCCCAACAAGTATAATCGTTTTTATCTCGAGACCAAATCGAAAAAAATGGGTCATTTCCTTGATCTTGCACGATATAATGAACTCGATAATCTTAAAATAGACAAATAAAAAATGGATGCTGGTAAAATGAATATCGTTTTCATGGGTACACCGGCTTTCGCGATTCCTTCCCTGGATATATTACTGAAAAACGGGTATAATATTGTAGCCGTGATTACTGCCCCGGATAAGCCGGCGGGAAGAGGACGCAAGCTTGCAGCATCCCCGGTTAAAAAATACGCGATTGATCATGGACTGAGAATTATGCAGCCCGAGAAACTGAAAGACGAGCGTTTTGTTAAAAAATTGAAAGCATTAAATCCAGACCTTGCTGTTGTTGTCGCTTTCAGAATGCTTCCCCCGTTAGTCTGGCAGATGCCGGCCAAGGGCACTTTCAATCTGCATGCGTCCCTGCTGCCCCAGTACAGGGGAGCCGCACCTATTAACCATGCCATTATTAACGGCGAGAAAGAGACCGGGATTACTACATTCTTTATCGATGAAAAAATTGATACCGGCAGCATAATTTTTCAGGAAAAGGTTGATATAGCTCCTGATGAAACAGCGGGTGACTTACACGACAAGTTAATGATCGCGGGTGCCGAACTTGTTCTTAAAACGGTTCAGGCAATTCAAAATGATGAAGTTATTCCGCTTGAACAAGATGAAGCCGGGGGTAATCAGCTTGAACTGAAACAAGCACCAAAGATACAAAAGGAAGATTGCCGTATCAATTGGTACGAGCCGGTAATTGATATTTATAATTTGATCCGGGGGATGAGTCCTTACCCTGCAGCATACACTTATCTAACTACTGGAGAAGAAACGCGGTTGCAGATGAAAATTTACCGGGCAGAATGTCAGCATGAGAATAAAGGCGAACAACCTGGCACACTCGTTACAGATTATAAAAAGTATTTAAAAATTGCTGCACCGGATGGTTATATCAATTTAAAGGAGATTCAACTGGAAGGAAGACGACGGGTTGAGGTAACGCAATTTCTCCCGGGTATGAAAGATATTACAAATTACCACGCTACATGAACAGTATGCTGGAACAAGTTTAAGTTTCTTGATATTAAACAAATATGAGTTAATTTGTTTTTTTTTAAAGGATTTAACCTTTTCATAATATGGTTTAATTAATAATTTATTATTTTTAAAGTTTAAATCTTTAAAAAATGAAAAAAGTATTGATCATTTCCGGGCTTGTTCTTTTGAGTTCTTCGGTGTTTTCGCAGGTTTTTAATACTGGCACATTATTAAAAAGAGGTGCTTTTTCTGTTGGTCTTGAACCCGCTATTCATATTGATGGAGGTGCCAATGGTTTTATCATGTTTTTTCACGGGGGGTATGGCATTACCAGGGGGGTTGATGTAGGGCTTAAATTTGGTGCCGGTCCTTCTAATTATTTTGGTGCAGACTTGGAATGGAGACTCATGAAAAACATCTCATTAACAACCGGCGTGCATGATTTTTATGACTTTGGTCTTGATGGCACCCTGAATATTGCTATTCCGATCAGGAATGACGCTCATCTTTTCACGGGATTCGACATGGATTTGGTTTTTGCAGAAAACGTGCAGGTACCTGTTTGGATACCTCTCGGGGTTGAACTGGGAATTGCAAGCAGGCTCTCATTTATTCTTGAATCAGAAATAGGACTCAATCCTGAGGCATATCATGTAATTGGGATGGGCGTGAATTTTTATTTTTAACGATTTATATCGCGATTTAAGCGATCCCCCTGGTCAGGAGCTAAAAATACCGCTTCCTGTTATATCGCTTGATTTATAAATGTTTGTACGGTTGGAGAGAACGATAAAGCGTTTCCGTCAGTTGATGGATTACCCCGATATTGAGTTTGTTGAATTTCACAAATGAATTGCTGTGTAATGCTTACAATAATCTTCTTCGATTAAACAAAGCGCTCAATTTGGTTTATACTTTTTTTTCAAGGCATTTGAAGGGAGTTTCCTGGTAATCGTGAGAGAATGTACCTAACTCCTTATAACCTGTTCCGGTATATTTTAAAAGCGAGTTTTTATCGGTGCTTAAAATATTCATCATGAGGCTGGAATAACCATTATCTTTGGCGTAATGTTCTGCAAAATTTAAAAGTACTTCTTCAGCTTCCCTCGAATTCTGGTATAAAGGATGAATGTATAGCCTGTTGATGATTAGGGCCTGGTTGTTGATATTTAGATGTTCATATTCTTCCGGTACCCTGTCTCTAAATAACAAAAAGCCAATCACGGTTTCATTTTTTTTTAGCAAGTATATTAATCCTTTATTGACACATTCTTTAATTTCATCAATCCATGGATATGTCGAATGCCAGTAGAAGTCTCCTTTTAAATTCATTTCAGAAGTACTGGTTTTGACGAAATACATTACGACTATCAGGTCATCATCAGTGGCCTTAACTATTTTCATCTCCGGTTAGTTTTTCAGGGTTTGATCACTTCCTTACCAGCTATAAAGGTATGTAAAATTTTTATTCGGGGGATAAAAGATGGTTCAATTTCCATTAAATCTTCATTTGTTATGACAAAATCTGCATGTTTTCCCGTTTCAAGACTACCCTTTTCATTTTCTTCAAAAAAGGAACGGGCTGCCCAGATGGTCATTGCCCTGAGAGCCTGTTCGCGGTTAAGAGAATTTTCAGGTTGGAATCGACCATCCGGGTATCCTTTTAAATCAGTTCTTGTAACTGCAGCATAAAATCCAAGCAGGGGATTTATATTTTCGATAGGGAAATCACTTCCATTGGGTATCCATCCGTTTTGTTGCAGCAAATCCTGAAAAACGTAAGCATGTTTAATCCTTTTTCCCAATCGCGCGGGTGCCCAGTACATGTCGGATGTAGCATGAATTGCTTGAATACTGGGTATAACTGAGTATTTCGAGAACTTGTGTAAATCATCAGGATGAATAACCTGGGCATGTTCAATTCTCCATCGTCGATCATTTTTTTTACCGAGAAAACTACCATAAATATCGAGAATTAACCGGGTAGCAGAATCACCAATACAATGTGTATTCACCTGGTATCCATGCTGTAATGCTTTTCGACACATGTCCTCGTAATAACCAGCCGGCTTGATCTGGAGACCGTGCTTGTCAGGACTATCCGAATAGGGTTCAAGTAACAAGGCACCTCTTGATCCGAGGGCTCCATCGGCAAATAATTTGATCGATCGGACATTTAGCCTATCGGTTTTGTATATACCCTGGTAAACATATGCTTCAAAATTCTCAGTCGTTGGATTTACCATGGCATATATTCTTATGTCAAGTTCATTTGCTTTTTGAAGTGAATCAATTAATTGAATATCTTCAAGGTCTAAACCAGCATCACCAAGACTGGTAAGGCCCACTTTCAGACAGTTTTTCTGAGCTTCCTTCAGGGCTTTTATTTTTTCATTTTTACCGGGAAGTGGAACATGTTCACTCACGAGAGAAATCGCGTTATCGATCAAGATTCCCGAGGGTTCGCCATTGTTTAGCAGGATTTCTCCACCCTCGATTCTTGTTGACGCTGTAATGCCTGCTATCTCGAGGGCTTTTGAATTGGCCAGGGCAGCATGACCGTCAACTCGGGTAATGAGAACAGGTATATCTGAAAATAAATCATCGAGTTTATCTTTATCCGGGAATGTTTTTTCCGGCCAGTCATTTTGATCCCATCCCCTGCCGGTAAGCCATTCAGGTTGAAATTTGGAATCATGATCCTTTAATATTTCTAAAACTTCCCCGAAAGAACGGGTCCCCGTTAACCTCGCTTGAGCAAGTGATAACCCGTATCCTAAAAAATGACAGTGTGCATCAATAAAGCCCGGGTACACCGGTTTTCCCTTGAGATCAATAGTTTCTGTAATTTTGAATTCACGCTTAATATCTTCCGTGGTTCCGGTAAAAATTATTTTACCGTCACGTGCCACTAGTCCTTCTTTTATGCTAAATCCTTCATCAACAGTATAAATCCGGCCATTTACCAAAGCCAAATCTGCTTTTTCCATACATCCTCCCGTGTATAATGATATAATAAATAACAAAATAAACTTACCCGAGTTTGTCGGGGATACCAATAATTCAGTATCTTTTTTCCTTGTCTTCATGATTAATCCTTATATTTGCTCTTTGCTAACCTGAATAATTCATCAGGTTAAAAGGGTCATGCAAATTACAAAATTTATTACAGCTTTTTTCGTTTTTATCATCAGGTAAATCAACAGAATTTGAATAATGGATAAGAAACAATGTTCAATTAATAATATTTCCCGGGTAACTTCTGGCTTTGTTCTCGCTGTCTTTTTAACTTTTCCTTTTTTTTCATGTGAAAAAGAACCAGGATTTATTGAAGATCAATCCGCGAAACTCAGTTTTTCTGTTGATACCCTTCAGTTTGATACAATATTTACAACCCTTGGTTCTATAACAAAGAGTTTTACTATTCATAACAAGCATAATAAACAAATTCGTGTTGCTGAAGTATTTCTTGCCGGTGGAGAACAATCGCCTTTCAGGATAAATATTGACGGGCTTAATGGTACGCGTTTTAACAATATTGATATCCTTCCAAACGATAGTCTTTATGTTTTCGTTGAGGTAACAATTGATCCGAATGATATTAACGCACCTGTAGTTCATGGCGATTCTGTTGTTTTCATGACCAATAATAACCTGCAGGACGTAAATCTTGAGGCCTGGGGGCAAGATATGCATCTCTACAAGGAAGAAATTATCGAATCAGAGATATGGACTGCCGAAAAGCCATATTTGATTTATAATTACATGGCGGTTGATAGTGGCCATACTCTTACGATTCAAGAGGGGGTAAAAGTATACCTGCATCGTAACTCATCAATATTGGTTTTCGGTACCATGAATATAACCGGAACTTTAGATGACCCTGTAATTATTCAGGGTGACCGGCTAGAGGAGGACTACCGCGGCTACCTGATACCCGGGCAATGGGAACGGATTCTCTTTTGGCCTGGCAGTAACGGTAATACAATTGATCATGCTGAGATAAGAAACGGTAATATCGGTATTCAACTTGGAATTGATACTATTGCTGAACCCGCTTCCATAACCATCTCGAATACAAAGATTTTCAACATGTCATATGCCGGGATTTTTGCTTTTGGTTCAAAAATAAGGGCCTATAACAACGTGATAGCGAATAGCGGGGGGTACCTCACACTGTGCACGTTGGGTGGAGATTACGAGTTTTATCACTGTTCGTTTTATAATCGCGGGGTAAATTTTTACTCTCGAAACAATCCATCCGTGGTCGCGACTAATTTATGGTATGATAGTGATGACAGCACGCTCCTTGTTGGCAACCTGGAAAATGCCCTGTTCGCTAATTCATATATTTATGGCAGTGAAGAACATGAATTCATGATTGCTGGTGATCCTGAAATGGCAGCTTTAAATTTTAAAGTCAGTAATTGTTTGATCAGGGTAGATCAAAGCAAAATAAACCTGACTGAACCGGCTCATTTTGAAAATGTTTATCCCTATAGTTCAAAGACACCTTTACGACTCGAAAATCCTGAAGAATACGACTTTCAGCTCGATACACTTTCGGTCTTGCAAAATATTGGCAGTCCGGTTTATGGAAAATTATTCCCGAGCGATTTAAAGGGAGATAGTCGAATCACCGATGAGGCTCCCGATTTAGGCGCATATGAAAGGGTTGAATAAAATATTGTTATTCGTGGTTGTAGTTCTGGTTTTTGGTGCCCACGCTTACCAAAATCGAGCTAATGGTAGCGCTAATCTGATTCCGGGTAAATTTCGGATCATGTTTTATAATGTTGAAAACTTGTTTGATACAAGAGATGATCCAAAGAAGAACGATAATGAATTTTTGCCCGGGAGCAAGAAAAAATGGAATATTTTCAGGTACAAAGAAAAGTTGAATAAGATATTTCAGGTTGTTACAGCCGTGGGAGAAGGAATACCACCCGATTTGATTGGTTTATGTGAAGTAGAAAACCGTTACGTTTTATACGATCTTGTCAGTGAAACTCCTCTTCTGAAATATAATTACAGGTTCTTGCATAATGAATCACCTGATGCAAGAGGAATTGACGTGGCATTACTCTATAATCCTGCTACCGTGAGCGTGATTGATACTTCCTTTATCAATATTTCACCTGCCGGGAATGATGCTTTTTTGACTCGTGAAATACTTTACGCGATGCTCGAAGTTTTTTCAGGTGATACCTTACATGTATTCGTGAATCATTGGCCATCCCGGTACGGGGGAGAAAAAGCTTCTCGCCCTAAACGTATCATTGCAGCAAATATTTTGAAACATGCTACAGATTCCTTGTTAACTCTTAATGCGGGATCAAAAATAATTGTGATGGGTGACTTTAACGATAATCCCGGCGATGATAGTATGAAAGAGATTCTTGGAGCCCGGTGTCCCGATAGAACGATCACCAAACAGACCCTGTATAATTTAATGTGTGATATCGCGAAAGATAGTAATAAGGGCACTCTCAAATACAGGTCTGAATGGTCGGTATTCGATCAAATTATCGTATCAGGTTCCTTATTATTAAATGAAGGTAAAATGAGAACCGGGATCGATCAGGCCAGCATTTACCAGAATGAATTTTTGCTGGAGAAAGACCAGAAGTACATGGGTGAAAAGCCTTTTCGAACTTATCATGGCCCTGCTTATCATGGAGGATATAGTGACCATTTACCCGTGTACACGGATTTATTTCTTTACTAAGCCTAATTCTTTACCTGTTTGCAGCATCAACTCCCGCGCTTCCTTATAATTATTATGAATTTTACCATCAAGAATAGCTTCTTTAATAGCATTTTTAATGATGCCCACTTCTTTTGAAGGGCCAATATCAAAAGTTTCCATAATTTCTTCACCCGAAACAGGAGGCTGAAAGTTTCTCACGGCATCCTTTTCTTCAATTTCCTTCATTTTTTTTCTAAGCAAGCGGAAGTTAGCCAAATAGCGATTTTTTGTTCTTTCATTTTTGGAAGTGATGTCTGCCTCACATAATGTCATTAAATCTTCGGTTTCATCACCGGCATCAAAGAGTAATCTTCTCACTGCCGAATCAGTTACCTCTTCCTGTGTAAGCGCGATGGGGCGCAAGTGTAAAGCCACCAGTTTTTGCACGTATTTCATCTTTTCGTTCAAGGGAAGACGGAGTCGCCTGAATATAGAGGGAATCATTTTTGACCCTATAAAATCGTGTCCATGGAATGTCCACCCGGCTTCTTTCATGTACTTTTTTGTCGCGGGTTTGCCCACGTCATGAAGTAATGCTGCCCAAAGCAACCAAAGGTTGTCACTTTTTGCAGACACGTTGTCCAGTACCTCAATGGTATGAAAAAAATTATCCTTGTGTAATCGTCCTTCTACTGATTCAACACCTCTCAACGCGTGAAGTTCTGGTAAAATATGTTCTAACATATTTGATTCCTCAAGTAAAATGAATCCGGTGGATGGTTTTTGTGAAAGCAATATCTTGTTCAGTTCATTGTTGATTCGCTCGAAACTTAATATATCGAGCCGGTCAATGTTTTCTTTGATGGCGGTGAATGTATTATTTTCAATTTTAAATTGCAGTTGAGTAGCAAAACGGATAGCTCTCAACATTCGCAACGGGTCGTCCGAGAATGTCTCCAACGGATCGAGAGGGGTGCGGATTATTTTATCCTTAATATCTTTCATACCATTAAAAGGATCGAGCAGTTCGCCGTAGTTATCCTTGTTCAAGCTTATGGCCATCGCGTTTATAGTGAAATCCCGGCGTTTTTGATCATCTTCAAGGGTTCCGTTTTCAACAACCGGCTTTCTTGAACCACGATTGTAAGATTCTTTTCTGGCACCCACGAATTCAATCTCCATATCCTCGTAATTGAACATGGCAGTACCAAAATTTTTAAAATAATTCAGATTGGTGCGTTTTTTAATTTTTTTTATTACATGTCTGGCTAACTCTATTCCACTCCCAATTACCACGAAATCAATATCTTTGTTCTCTCTCCGTAATATGCAGTCTCTAACAAAGCCTCCCACGACATAAACTTCAACCCCGGTTTCAAGGGCTGCCTCTCTGACGAGACTAAAAATTTTATGTTGAAGATATTCCTGCATTTTCATCGTGATTAATGATTGCAAAAATAATAATCTTTACCTGCAAATCCATTAAAATAGCCCCGGGGCCTTTATTTATGTGAAACCCAAATGGAGCGATTACCCTCAATCAACGTAGAAACCTCACCCATTCGGTGAAATACTAAATTTTCTATTTTAGGGTTAACGCTAAGTAAAACGCTACTTCACTCTTTTTTTGAGATGTTTCATATTATATGGAAGAAAAGATGTCTGTTTATTTTGTGAATGCCACGAATCAACCGGCATTTTTTCATTGACAAGACATTTTAAGATAAAAACCTGGTTAATGCTATAAATTTTTCTAATCAAAAGCAATATGTCAATCAGTGTTTATGTACTGACAATATTACAGGTTTTTTAAACAAATCATGCCAGATACCTGTTAAAAAAATGTGGTACGTGTTTTGATATTAAAATAAATAAATATGTATATTTGTAAATATAAAAAATTGAAATTTAAAATTTTGAAACAATGATTGAGCAATTAACAAAGGAAACATTCAAGGAAAAGGTATTTGACTTTGAAGCAAACAAAGAATGGAAATTCGAAGGTGAAAGGCCTTGTATTATAGATTTTTATGCTGATTGGTGCCAACCATGTAAAATGGTAGCTCCCGTGTTGGAAGAATTATCGAATGAATATTCAGCGAAGTTAGATATTTATAAGGTCGACACGGAAGATCAACGCGAGCTTGCAGGTATGTTCGGGATTCAAAGCATTCCATCGTTGCTTTTTATCCCGGTAAAAGGTCAGCCGCAGATGGCAATGGGAGCCTTGCCTAAAGAAACATTTAAAAAAGCTTTTAAAGATGTTCTGAATGTAGAATAAGGTTGCAGGCTTTCAAGCTGTATTTTTCACCTTAGGCTGTTCGAAAAAATATCACTGGTGACGTACCACATTTGATATTAAAGATGAAATATCTTCATTTACGGCATGTGGCACAAATGATCCGTCATTTTTTAATTGACATGACACTCGTGCAAATGATGGATATGTAGGACTTTATGTTTATTATATTTCAATTTAAAACCGGGCATGGCACCGGTTTTTTTTCTTTCATTATCATCATAAAAAAAATAATTCTTATCTTTGTGCCAACCTCTAAGGGGTGCTCAAAATATAAGAGCTGAGATCATACCCTTTGGAACCTGATCCGGGTAATGCCGGCGTAGGGATAGCAGGCAGTGAAAATCATTGCCGGTGTATTAGCAAATTTAAATTTTTTACAATCATGAAGCAGGTAATGCTAATGCTTGCATTCGCGTGTTTAAAATTACACGCGGGAGCACAACACGTTATCACCGGTACAGTTTCCGACACGGAAAACAATCCTCTAACCGGGGCAAATGTAATTCTTATCGAAAACCAAAAAGGGGCAGTAACCGACAAGGAAGGAAACTTTCGTTTTACCTCACCCCCGGGTGATTACACCATACAAGTTTCCTTTGTTGGATATGAAACATTTCTGCAAGAATTAAATGTGAGGGGCGATAAAACCTTATCGTTCACCTTGAAGGAAACCAGTATTATTGGGGATGAGATTATAGTCTCTGCTACAAGGGCAGGGGAGAGGACTCCCACTACTTATACTGAAATGGTCAAGGATGAAATTGAAGCCAGGAACCTGGCTCAGGATCTTCCTTACCTAATGCAAATGGAACCGGGTGTTGTAAGTACATCAGATGCCGGGGCAGGTGTTGGATACACTAATATCAGGATACGCGGGAGTGATATTACAAGGATTAATGTTACGGTAAACGGGGTTCCACTTAACGATGCAGAATCGCATGGCGTGTTTTGGGTCAATACTCCTGATATTGCCAGTACTGTTGAGAATATTCAGATTCAGCGTGGTGTTGGTACTTCTACCAATGGAGCTGGAGCTTTCGGGGCTACAATTAATTTGCAAACCAACAGAATACAAGAAAATGCTCATGGTGAAGTCAATTCTTCTTTTGGTTCATTTAATACTTTTAAAAATAATATTCAGTTGGGTACCGGATTAATTAACGGGAAATGGAGTTTCGAGGGACGTGCTTCCAAAATAACCTCCGATGGATACATAGACAGGGCCAGCTCTGATTTATCATCTTATTTTTTGCAGGGCGGTTTTTACAGTGAAAAGACCACGATCAAGGCAGTTTTTTTTGGCGGACATGAAACCACCTACCAGGCCTGGAATGGCATAGACCCAATTACCATGGAAACTGACAGGACCTTCAATTCAGCCGGTGCTATCTATGATGAGAACTGGAACATAATCGATTTTTATGATAATGAGGTGGATAATTACCGTCAGGACCATTATCAGCTCCACTTTTCCAGGTTGCTTTCACCTGCCCTGAGCATTAATTTATCATTACATTACACGTACGGCAGGGGATATTTCGAACAATACAAGTCGAATGAATTTATGCCGGATTATGGAGTTGCCCCCTTGTATTTTGGCAGGGATAGTGTCTTTGATAATAGTGGTTATTCTTATTTCTACCATGATACCGTTAGTACCTCTGATTTTATTGTTCGAAGATGGCTTGATAATGATTTTTACGGGACAACTTATTCATTACAGTATGAAAAGGGTAACCTCTTCGTGATTGCCGGTGGAGGGTATAACCGCTACGATAATGCTGATCATTTTGGTGAGATTATTTGGGCAGAGTTCCCTGGAAACAGCAATATTCGTGACCGTTATTATGATAATGATGCATTTAAATCGGATTTTAACGCGTTTGTAAAAGCTAATTACCAGTTATTTGGTAATTTTAATTTTTTTACTGACATACAATATCGCGGGATCAAGTACATTGCATCGGGAATTGATAAAGGAGGTGCATCGATCAGTATCAATAAATCATTTGATTTCTTCAATCCTAAAGTTGGTTTATCCTATGTTTTAGGAAAGGGAGAGTTGTTATATGGTTCATTTGCCGTAGCCAACAGGGAGCCGGTTCGAAATGATTACCTGGATGCACCCAGGGGAGAATTTCCAAAACACGAAACTCTTAATGATATTGAATTCGGGTACAGGATGAAAAAAGATAAATTCTTCGCTGAAGCCAATGGTTACCATATGAATTATAAAAATCAACTGGTACTCACGGGTGAACTAAATGATGTTGGAAATCCTATCCGGGAAAACATAGGTGAAAGTTACAGGGCCGGTATAGAACTGAATGGAGGCATGAATGTAGCCACTTTTCTTGATATTGCAATGAATCTGTCTTTAAGCAGGAATAAGACAGATTATAATTTTATAAACAATGAAGGCAATCTTGAAACGATCGAGAACGTGGATATCGCCTATTCTCCTGATATTTTGGGAGGCGGACAGGTTTTAATTACCCCGGTTGACGGCCTTGAAATTGCCTGGCTCGCGAAATATGTAGGTAAACAATACCTTGATAACACGGGAAATAAAGACCTGATACTTGAACCTTACTTTCTAAATGATCTCAGACTGGGCTACAAGTTCCCAATAGAGATGTTGAGCAGGCTGGAATTGAATATACTGATCAATAACATATTCAATGTTAAATACGCCTCAAATGGTTATGTATGGGGCACAACTCCCTATTATTACCCGCAAGCAGGCACTAATTTTCTGGCAGGAATGAAGGTTCGCTTTTAAAGTGTAAAATGTAACTTTTTCTAGTTACTAACGTATAGTAATAGAGAATAAACTTAACGGGATTGACTCCATTACCGGGTTAGTTGATTCAGGTTAATTTTTAGGGTTTTTAAGCCGGGTCATTTTCCACGATCCGGCTTTTTTCATGATTTATTTTGTTCTATAATCTGAATTGGAGTTACTTTGTAATAAGATATTGTGAATTATTGTTTGAATGATTATAGACATGAATAAAACGGCTGCACGGGATGTCATTTTACCCCTGATTGTCATCTTTTTATTATTTTCCTTTGCCTGTAGCAATTCAGGTAAGGAAGATACGCGAACGGTATTCAAATATAATGAATCTAAGGGTATATCTTCCCTGGATCCTGCATACGCCCGGAATCAAACCATCATTTGGCCTGTTCATCAGTTATTTAATGGCCTTTTAGAAATGGACGAGCAATTAAACATTCAACCATGCATAGCAAAATCATGGGAAATACTAGATAGTGGAAGGCTTTACGAGTTCAGGTTAAGAGACGATGTGTTCTTTCATGATCATGAATTTTTCCCTGATGGAAAAGGTCGAAAAGCAAACGCGCACGATGCCGCGTATAGTCTTCAGCGACTTAGAGACCCAAAAATTGCTTCTCCCGGTGCCTGGATCATGAATAACGTGACAGAAGGTGACTCTGGAATTTACGCGGTGAATGATTCGGTGCTGCATATTCGCCTTAAAAAGCCGTTTCCTGCATTCACGGGAATCCTGACAATGCAATATTGCTCTGTTCTGCCGGCAGATTTAGTCGAATATATCGGGGAAGACTTCAGGAATAATCCTGTTGGAACAGGACCGTTTATGTTCAAAAAATGGATAGAAGGCGAAAAACTTGTACTTCTTAAGAATCCAGAATACTTCCAGAAAGATAACTCGGGCGAAAGACTTCCTTATCTTGATGCAATTGCAATTTCTTTTATCACCGATAAGCAATCAGAATTCATGGAATTCATGAAAGGTAATCTTGATTTTCTTTCAGGTGTTCACGCTGTATATAAAGATGAACTCATTACCCGGGGAGGGAATCTTAACCCCCGGTACGAGGGAAAAATTAAAATGATAACCTTGCCTTACCTTAACACGGAATACCTTGGAATATTACAGGACTCAACGCTTCCGGTAATGAATGATAATCCACTGTTGAATAAAAATGTCCGAAAAGCAATTAATCATGGGTTTGACAGGGCGAAAATGATGGCTTACCTCAGAAACAATCTTGGATCGCCTGCCAATTCCGGGATTATCCCAAAGGGTCTGCCTGTTTATCAGGAAAAAGCGGGGTATGGCTATTCTTATTCTCCGGATTTATCCAGGAAACTTTTACATGAAGCCGGTTATGATGCCAGTGCTAAGGTACCCTTGATTAAGCTCACAACTACCAGCGATTATCTTGACTTGTGTGAATTTATTCAGCATGACCTTGCAAACGTGGGAATTGACATTGAACTGGAAGTTGCAACTGGGGCCACATTTAGAGATATGGTGGCCAATGGTAAACTTGCATTTTTCAGGGCTTCCTGGATTGCCGATTACCCGGATGCTGAAAATTATCTTGCCTTGTTTTACAGCCAGAATAGAAGTCCAGGTGGGCCAAACTATACCCGGTTCAGAAATGCTCGTTATGATAGTTTGTACCGTCTCTCTCAGGTTGCCGGAAGCGATAAGATTAGAACTTCATGTTACCAGGCAATGGATAGTATTATAACGAGCGAAGCTGTAATAATTCCCTTGTATTACGACGTGGTGGTGCGGTTTACATGGAGCAACATCCTTAACATGAAGGCCAATCCCATGAATTTATTGGATTTAAAACAAGTCAGGAAATCTGAAAGAACAAATTCTTTTAAATATTGAAACATATCCTGAAAAACTGACTTCTCACAAAATGAAATATTAATTTTATAAAAAATAGTTGCGAGGAATCGTATCAATTTAGCGGCTATAATTAATCTTTTGCTATCTTTGTCCGCCAGGTAGTAATGCATCACATTTGATATTGCAGAAGAGATGTCTCTTTTTCTAGGACTTGTGGTACAGACCAACCGACCTTTCATGGACAAAAAAGTATTCTATAAGTTGAAACCAGTAACACGAAACTCGATAAATAATGTACAAGCAAATCTGGAATGAATGTCATGCTTCAATATGCTCGATAAATTTTTATAACAACGCGGGATTCAAGACTCTTTCAAATACTGGTTTTAAAATAGATGATTTTATTGTTACGGATGATTTTTTCCTGAAAAATGGTTCTTATGGTGAGGTCGAAATATTTTTCGTGGAAATTGACGGGAACACGAGAAGTCATCAGGTAAGAGTTGATTTTGAATTATTCAGAAGCATGATAATTCAAGATGATAACAACAAGAATTCTCAATTTGCCTTGATCAAGTGTGATTTTCCCGAGTTTCATGAAATTCCTTCTCTACAGATGTCGGTTCGCAACCAGTTTGAGATTGGTGAGGAAGTGGCAGTGGTTGGATTTCAAACGGAAGAAACCAACCTTTCAATTAAGCAGGGAGTTTTATCATCCTATTTAATCAAGGATGGGAAAAAGTTATTGGAATTTGATTCTTCATTACGAATGGGTAATTCCGGGAGTCCTTTAATCAGTGTCGGGAGAAAACAGGTCATGGGAATTGTTGGTCACCGGTTGGCAAGCCTTACGAGAGCCTATAACAATATGAACGGGATTATAAATGAGAATTTAAGGTTGTTAAAACAAGTAGAGGGAAAAATAAATATACAGTCGATAGATCCCATTCAGGTACTAATTGCCAGTCAGAATCAGATCAAGCATATTTCAAAAGAGTTTTACAAGTCATCGCAGATTACCAATGGTTTCGCCCTGGATATTTCTCACGTGGCATCTTTTCTTGAAAAAACGGATTACGAAGATTTCGAATATAATAAATCGTCATCCGGGTAATTAAAATAATTCTTCTTCATTGTCAAATTCAGATTCAGTATCATTTTCGATATTCATATCATGCAAAATATTATCCACCTCGATTTCGGTGGAACGAAGTTTTTCCCTGCAGAACTTTAAAAGATAAGATGCTCTTTTAACCTTTTCCGTGAGTTCATCGACATCCAGTTCTTCATTTTCAATAGCCGAGGTTATGTTTTCCAATTCTCCCAGGGCCTCACGATATTTCATTTTTTTTGCCATATTTTAATTTTTTTCGAGTGGTATATTGAACGTGAATACTGAACCTTTACCGGGGCTGCTTTCTACTTGAATATTACCGCCATTTTTTTCAATGAATTCCCTGCAAAGGATCAAGCCAAGTCCTGTTCCTTCTTCATTTCCGGTTCCGCGGGTTGAAACGCTTTCGTTAATTTTGAAAAGCTTATCAAGTGTTTCTTTATCCATGCCCACGCCATTATCAATTATTTTTACATAAAGATAGTTATTGTTTTTAACTGATTCAATTGTAATTTTTCCACCCTCGTGGGTAAATTTTAAAGCGTTTGACAATAAATTTCTGATAATCAATGATATCATGTTTTTGTCGCCACATACATTTGTCGATGCTATATTATTTTTTATCTCAATTTTTTTATCATTTGCAATTTGCCGTAAAAGAATAATTGTTTTACCGGTAATTTCTGAAATGTCAAAAATCTCAGGATTGTATTGTATTCTGCCGGTTTGGGCCCTGGCCCAGTTAAGCAGGTTTTGAAGTAACTCATTTAGATTTTTAGAGGATTCCCTAATCAAGGAGTTAATTTCCAGCATTTCTTCTATCGACAATTGATTCGAGTTCCGGTGTACATGTTCCGTGAATCCCATCAAGGCAGATAATGGATTCTTTAAATCATGAGCGATAATGGAGAAGAATTTATCCTTTGTTGAATTTATTTTTTGTAATTCTGCTTCAGATTTCTTTTTAATTTTATAACGATTGTAAACGAAATAGACCGCGATGGTAAAGAGAGCCAGGGTGACGAATAAAAACCTGCCTATGGTTTTTTGCCTGGAAATTTCCAAGGTTCTGATTATATTTTCCTGTTCAAGATTCATTACCACTCCCTGGATTTCTTCTAATTCTTTATTTTTTATTTCCATTTCGTGCTGTACCTGCAATTGCAGCAGTTTTTCCGTACTTTCCACTTTTTGGATACTGTCATTCAATTTCGTGTGTAAATGGTAGTTGATTAGCGCTTCCTTATAATTTCCAACCAATTCATGATACCTTGATATGCTTTTTAAAGCGTTACTAATCATAATAAGACTTCCGTTTGTTTTCCCGGTTTGCAGGGAATATTCCAGTAATTCCAATCCTTTGGTTAAATCTCCCCGCGCGATGTGAATGTCGGCGACTTTTCTCGCGCATAATCCGGCGATAAAATCATTCTTTACCGATTTAGCGGTTTTAAATGCATGGTTAAAATAACTGAAAGCGCTGTCGTCTTCCCCGAATTTTTCATACATATTTCCCATCTCGTTATATAAATAGGCCAGTCGGGTTGAATCATTCAACGATTCCATTATCCTGATAGCTTTATTGAGACTGTTTCGTGCATTTTTCGAACTGTTTAATTTTGTTTCAACCACGCCAATGTTTTTAAGGGTCATGGCAATTTCCCGTGGATCACCAATTGATTCGTTATATGCCAGCGCTTCCCTGTAGTGTTCCAGAGCTTTCCGGGGCTCACCGTTTTGCTGACAAGCATTGCCTAAAAGAACAAGGTTAAAGGCCAGTTTTTTCACATCATCGGATTCCCTGTAGTTATTGATAGACTCCTTGAAGTATTTCATGGCAAATTCATAACTTCCAAGGTTCATGTATAATTGAGCAATGTTCGCTCTTGTCGTGGCTGCAAGTGTTAAATTTTCCTGTTCAAGTGCAATCTTCAGTGCTTTTAGATAGGACCGCAGCGCGTTACTGTATTCTTGTATTTTGACGAAGGTTTTTGCCTGCCGGTTTAAAGCCCTTATTTCCTGAATTCGATTCAGGTTACGGGCAGCCAGTTCAAGGGCTTCGCCATAAAGCAATAAAGAAGAGTCTGTATTCCCCTGGCTTTCCATAACATCACCCATATTTATCAGAAGCGGTATAATTTCGGGTTCATGCCCGGTTAAAATATGATAAGATATAGCTTTTTGATAGTTTTCAAGTGCATCATGGTAATTACCCATTTTCAGGTATACATTTGCAATGTAATGGAAGGTGCGCGCTAGCAAAAAGGTGTCTGAAATGGAGGAATGCAGGTTAAGGCTTCTTTGGTAATAGTATAGGGAACTGTCAAATTGACTGATATCTTTATATACCAGTCCGATATTTGAGAGTGAGGCGGCTATCCCCGCGGTATCTTTTAAAGTTATTTTTATGTTTTTTGATCGGTGATATAATTTCGTGGCTTCATCATAATTCCCTGTTTCCCAGGCCAAATTTCCCATGTGGTGAAAAACAAGTGCAATTCCAGATGAATCCTGAACAGCTTCGAAACAGTAATTCGCTTTTTCAAATAGCGACCGGGCAATGGGATATTTTTTCTGATTTTTATGTAATAACGCTTTTCGGAAATATGTATTGGCCAGGCCCATTGTATCGTTTACATGTTGAAATGCTTTTTCAGCCCTGTTGTATTGTTCGTGTGCTTTATCATATTTTCCGAGCTTAAAATACGCGTTACCAGCGTTGAAAATTGCCTTGGCATATTTTTCTCCTTTTCTGTTGTTTTGAAGGATTTCCAATGATTTTTCTGCGAGCTCAAGTGAGCGGGTTGGATTCGATTCGAGTAATAACGAAGATAGCCGGTTCATTACAGCCGGGTTATTCCTGTGCCTGTCTTTTTTTAATAACGATTTAAGTGAATCGATTTCCGATGCCTTGATAATGTTGCAACTCAGGATGAGCAATACAAAGTAGAATGCAGCCGATCTTTTTTTGCCGTTATATCTTATGTTTAATTTACTTGAAATCTTTTCCCTGCTGAAATTCACACCGCGTGTTTTTGTTAAATCATTATGGACAGTTCAGGAGTACAAAAAAAGAACAAAAGAAAAATATATGCTATCCATTTAATGGACTTTTATCAACAACATCTTCTCTCAATGGTATTGTGAAGTAGAAGGTTGTTCCTTTTTCCTGACTGGAAGTGAGATCAATATGCCCTTTATTCATACTGATAAATTCTTTACAAAGGATTAGTCCCAGTCCGGTGCCAGGTTCATCTTCAGTTCCATTGGAGGAAAATGATGCTTCAAGGTCAAATACTTTATCTCGTTGTTCCGGTGTCATGCCTTTTCCCGTATCTTTCACGAATACAGTAATCCAGTTCTCAGCCTGCTCGGTTTCAAGGGTTATGGTTCCTCCTTTACCGGTGAATTTTAAAGCATTATCGGTTAGGTTTCTTAATACCGTACTTATCAGGTTTTTATCTCCGTATACCATCGTGTTTTTTTTAACTTTACTCACGAGGTCAATTCCTTTATTATATGCAGCAGTCTCGAAGAGGGTAAAAATAATAACGACAACACTATTCAGATCAAAGTACTCCGGGTTGTACTTGATTTTATCTGTTTGAGTTCTGGACCACTCCAGCAGGTTTTCAATTAGCTTGTATACGTTTCTTGCCGTTTGATTTATTATTGAACTATATTTTTTTACCTGTTCTTCATTTAACTGGTATTTTTCATTTGCTAAAATTTCACTAAAACCCAGCATCACGTTAAATGGATTTCTTAAATCATGTGCAATGATGCTAAAAAATTTTGCTTTGGTTTGGTTCGATTTCTTAAGTGATTCTTCAGATTTTTTTAGCCGTTTATTCGTTTCTTCAAGTTCTTTATTTTTTTTCTCCAATATTAATGCATGACTTTTTCGGCGTGAAAGCCAGCCGAAAATAAATACCAGTGCAATCAGAACAAAAGCTAAAACCGCGCTGATGAAATATTGTGAAAAGTTAATTTGCCCGTTAATTCCTGAAAATTGTATATTTATAATACCAGGGGTCAATGCCTCTTGTCTCCGTTTAAGAGGCAATGCTGTTTCACGGTGATTTAAACTGAGCCATTGTTGGGCAGCATTAAATAGTATATCCTGGTGATAATCTGTAATATTGCCATTTTCAGATATGGCTGCCATGTTAAAAATTTTCAGTGCAGAATCGGGCATATTCATGTTTTTAGATTCCACATCAGGTTCTTGCAAATCAACACTAGTATCATCTGCACATGGGAGGTAACCACACGGTTTTATTCTATCATCGGGAGCAAGATCATTACCCGCGAACAGTGACACAATAACATATGACAATATTAAAAATATATTCAACATTATAACAACGGTTCCCCGTTCCTTTCTTTTGTTAAATAAACGAAATAAATATCAATTTTAGTTAGTTTTTAGAGGTGATATTGCTCACCATTTTACCTTGATGTAGGATTGTTATTAATTCATCTCCCATTTTCACGTTATCACTTGATTTAATGATTCGACCGTCAATCATGCTTACAGAATAGCCTCTTTTTAAGACATTTGCAGGATCAAGATTGTTTATAACTCTTTTTCTCGCGTTCAAATCTTTTCTAATATTTCTAACTAACCTGGAAATATTCTTATTCATCGATTCATGATAAAAGTCAAGTGTTTCTTTTCTTGAATTGAGCTTGTAATGTATTGATTTTTTTATTTCTATGCCAGTCCCGCGTGATTTTTCCAGTTCCTGCTGAAGTAATTTCAGAGGGGATTTTCTAAGGATGTTAGATAGTTGTTCCAGTTGATTTTTCTGAATAGAAATCTTTTGGAACAGTAATGGAGCCAGATTTCCTGAAATATTTATGATCTTGTTTTTATTTGATGTTAGAATATTTCTGGTATGATTAAATATCAGTCCTGAATATTCTGTTAAATCCGATTCGAATGCGACCATTTTCATGATCAGGAAATCTGCAACGGCTGTCGGTGTTTTTAATTTGCAACACGCTACCATGTCTGTTACAGATTCATCTTTATCATGTCCTATCCCGGTTAAAACCGGTAATGGAAACTGAGCAACATGAAATGCGAGCCAGTAATTGTCGAAACAGCTTAGGTCTATTTGTGCTCCTCCACCCCTTATGATTACCACTGCATCAAAATCGCTTACATTATTATTAATGTCGTCCAGCGCTTTGATAACAGATTTTTCAGCTTCTTCACCCTGCATGATGGCCGGGAATAATCGAGTGTAAAAATCATAACCATACTCGTTATTTGTCAGGTGATTCCTGAAATCGCCGTATCCCGCGGCTGTTTCCGATGAAATAATAGCGACGCGTTGAATTACGAGGGGAAGCGGTAATTGATGATTCATCTCGAATATCCCCTCCTCTTTCAATCTCCGGATGGTATCAGCCTTTTTTTTCGCCATATCACCAAGCGTGTATGTAGGATCTATATCCACGATATTGAGACTTAAACCATATATCTCGTGATATTCAACGGTGATATTTAACATTACTTTTATTCCATCTTTGAAAGGATGCCCGGTAGTTGTTTCAAAATAGGGTTTCAAAAGGCGAAAAGTAGAAGACCAAATAGTTGCTCTTGCCCTGGCTGTTATTTTCTCGGATGTTTTTTCTTTTTCAATTAATTCAAGATAACAGTGGCCGTTACGGTTTACTTTCATTTCAGATATTTCGGCGATAATCCATGTGGGAGACTGAAAAGAATCGGCTATTACCGTTTTTACAGATAAATTTAATTGAGAAAGTGTTATGGCCCGATGGTCCATCAATATTCGATTTACTGAAGATTAAAAAACAAAAATATGATTTTATTTATTCAGATAGGAATTAAAATTTGAATATTTTTGAAGTGAAGCTATTATCACCGTCTCTTATTTTAACTATATATACCCCGGGTGTTAGATTTTCCAGGCCGGAAATCTCGAATTCATTATAATTGCCTGGATTTGCCATGAAAAAATCTTTAAAGACTATTCTTCCCGAAAGATCGAAAATATTCATTTCAACCCATTTGTTAGTTACAATAGTATTAATTATTACCTTATTTGTAAAGGGATTCGGGTATACAAGGACACGGATGTTTTTTTTATTCAGAAATTTTTCGAATTCCAGTATTGTAAAGGCCTTATCAAAATCGGGAATTCCATAACCCATTTGAGGGTGGGGAGAAAGGTAGTGACTCGCGCTTTTTTTGATTGCCATGATAATGTCATGGTTGGCGGCTTCAGGGAAAGCCTGCCACAAGCACGCTGCCAGTCCGGTAATTACAGGTGCTGAAAGAGAAGTGCCATTAACTTTGGCAAGGGTACTGTCCGAACGTTGAGCGTAAGTATTTTTTCCTGCTGCTGCTATATCAGGCTTTATTTCTTTGGTAGCAGGGACGTCATACGAACTGAATGAAGCGGGAAGACTATCTTTACCAACGGCTCCCACCGATAATATCATGGGTGCATCGGCTGGGGCGGAAATGTATTTCCAGGGATCATCTCCCTGATTCCCGGCACTGGTTACCAGGAGCATTCCCTTAGAGGCAGCAATATTCGAGGCAATAGAAATTCGTGTTGATTGGCCATCCATTTCTTCGATGGTATGATTTTGAAATGGGAAGTCAAATGTGGTATAACCGAGTGAAGTGTTGATGATATCAGCTCCCGCGCTATCTGCAAATTCAGCCCCTGCTATCCAGTTTTCCTCTTCAATTATAAACTCGGAAGCAGCGTCTTCTGTACGTATTAACCAGTAAAATGCTTCGGGAGATGTTCCGATATACCGGCTTGGCCAATAACCTCCCATGACTGATAGAACGTAAGTTCCATGGGAATGCGATGAGAAAAACTCCGACCGGGGATTTACAAAATCACGCGTGCCCAGTACCTGTCCGTTCTGAAATAAATGACCGAGTGTCGGCATGTCGGGTGCATTGGTGAAACCCGCATCCAGCACGGCGATATGTAATCCTTTGCCAAGATAACCTTTCTGGTGTAATGAAATACCATTTTGGAGCTCAATTTGCCAGGCTGCCACTCCATAATCGTTTGAAAATGTATCGACAAATGATGTATATTCGTGTTCTATAAACTTTTCGACCTTTTTTTTGCAAGTTCTAATTTCTTTACCGTAAAGAAATGGAATGTTTTTAATAAAAGATAAATCTGCTAATTTTTTAATTTGCAGGGTGTCAAATGAGGTGATTACAGCAGAATTAAACCATTTTGAAGTAACAAGGACCTCGAAACCTGATTTTTCAAGACTATCCAGGTACAATCTGGAAACAGGGAGGTCCGATTCGTCCAGGGGGATCCTGTACTTTTTTCTGCGTTCTAATGCTCTTTGGCTGAGATATTCTTCAGGATTTTCGAGTGAATAAGAATTATTGTTTTTATCAGAAAAAACTACAAGATATTTACCGGGAGCTACCTGTGCAGGTGCTATTGAACACAAAAGCAGCAATCCAAATCCCAGTAGTATCCTCATTATGTTTTTATTGTCCGGGTACGAGATCGTTTATATCCGGCTCGGGGATTTTACCCTTGTTTTCTTCAATTTTTTCGAAAAATTCTTTTTGTTGTTCATTCAGAATTTCGGGATTTTCAGGAATACCCTTGTTATATTTAATCTCCATCTCTACTTCTCCTTCCTCGTTAAAGTAAGTCCATGTATCATGCATCAGGTTATCCAGGAAAAAGCCTGTGGTTTCAATTTTGCCTGATGGATAATACGTTTTAAATTCTCCTGTCCGGTTGCCCATCTCGAAAAATCCTTCCAGTCTTACTTTTTCGTTTTCATAATACTGTTTCCAGGTACCATGCTGCATGTCGTCCATGAATTCCAGTTCTTCAGAGATTGTTCCATCTTCATAATACTTGGTTGCAACACCTTCTTTAGCTCCATTATCATAGAATTCTTTACTTCTGAGTTTTTCAGAATAATAGGAGTAATAATTCCAGGTACTGTCTTTTTTGGTGCTTACATATTTACCCTTGGCAGCTTTTTTCCCATTGTTATAATAAAAAGTCGCGTATACTGTTTTCCCGTCAGGTTGATAATCCATCAAAACCTTTTTAACCCCGTCTTCATAGTATCTTGTTAATTTTCCCGTAGGCTTTCCATTTTCGAAGTATCCTTCATATTTTTTGATCCCGGAAGGATATCTCATTACCCAGTAGCCTTGCTTTAGCCCGTTGGGACCGGTTTGATTAATCGTGTCCTGGGAAAAGGCAGCATTAGAAGTAGTGAGAAAAAAGATTACCGGTAAAAACAATTTCATAATTACAGGTTTAAATTTCATAATTATCAGTTTAAAAGTATATTAATATTAACCAGTCTCATCACAAATTACAAAAATCCATTAACGGTGAAGCACTCACCCAGGGTAATTATCAGGTTAAAACTAATTATTATAAATTAAAACTAATATTTTTCGGATTAATTATATTCTCTCATGAAATTGTTATCATCATTCAAGATGTTTCTTCTAACAAGTTTGAAAGGTGAGATTTTTTAAATAATCGACTATTTGCTTATTCATTTTACCCCATAATAATCTTGCAGAGTAGTGGTGAAATAATGATATCCAGGTACTTGACAGAAATGATTTGGTTTTTGGCTATGTCATTCTGGCAAATACCATTTTGTTTAGAGTGTTTGGCTATTTCCAGCATTGGCTCATAACGAAAATTCATTATCAGCGAAGCCCTCACCGAAGGTAATTAATGAGGATAAAAAAAAGGACCATCGAAGGTCCTTTTTTGCATCATACAAACTGTTATGACTTATTTTACTTCTTCGAAGTCAACATCTGTAACTTCGCCATCATCTTTTCCGCCGTTGCCTGATTGTTGATCATTGACGGTTTGTTCCTGTGCTCCTTGTTGAGCGCCCTGGCTTGCCTTGTACATTTCTTCCGAGGCTGCCTGCCATACCGTATTTAATTCGGCAGTAGCCTTCTCAATGGCTGCAAGATCCTCGCTTTTTTTCGCCTCTTTAAGTTCATTAAGCGCTTTTTCAATCGGATCTTTTTTCTCGGCAGGAATTTTATCACCAAATTCTTTTAGTTGTTTTTCAGTTTGGAATATCAGGCTATCAGCAGCATTCAGCTTATCAACTTTTTCCCGCATTTCTTTATCAGCGGCCTCGTTGGCTTTTGCTTCTTCTTTCATTTTTTCTATTTCGTCATCACTCAAACCTGATGAAGCCTCAATTCTAATGGACTGGCTCTTGCCGGTAGCTTTGTCTTTGGCAGAAACATTCAGGATACCATTGGCATCAATATCGAAAGTAACTTCAATTTGAGGAACACCTCTTGGAGCTGGTGGTATACCATCAAGATGGAACCGGCCAATAGTTTTGTTTCCTGCAGCCATTGGTCTTTCACCCTGAAGCACGTGAATTTCAACTGAAGGTTGATTGTCGGCAGCGGTGGTAAATGTTTCGGCTTTTTTCGTGGGGATGGTTGTATTCGATTCAATTAATTTCGTGAAAACACCACCCATGGTTTCAATACCTAAAGAGAGAGGAGTCACGTCCAATAGCAATACATCTTTTACTTCACCGGTAAGAACACCACCCTGAATTGCAGCACCCACGGCAACAACCTCGTCAGGATTAACGCCCTTGGATGGTTTTTTACCGAAGAATTTTTCAACGACCTCCTGTATTGCAGGTATACGTGTTGAACCACCAACAAGTATTACCTCGTCAACATCAGATGGTTGCATGTTTGCATCCTTTAATGCTTTTTTACAAGGTTCGATGGTTTTCTGTATCAGGCTGTCTGCCAGGCTTTCAAAATGAGCACGCGATAAGGATTTTACCAGGTGCTTTGGAATTCCATCAACCGGCATAATATATGGAAGGTTAATTTCTGTTGAACTGGAGCTTGAAAGTTCAACTTTGGCTTTTTCTGCAGCTTCCTTTAGTCGTTGAAGAGCCATGGGATCTCTTTTTAGATCCACGCCTTCATCTTTCTTGAACTCCTCGGCCAGCCAGTCAATAATTACCTGGTCGAAATCGTCTCCACCAAGGTGTGTATCACCATTTGTTGATTTTACCTCGAAAACGCCATCACCTAATTCCAGGATAGATATATCAAATGTTCCTCCACCCAGGTCAAAAACAGCAACCTTAATATCATTGCTTTTTTTATCAAGGCCATATGCCAGAGACGCGGCTGTTGGTTCATTAATAATTCTTTTGACTGTAAGTCCTGCAATTTCTCCCGCTTCCTTTGTAGCCTGTCTTTGTGAATCACTAAAATAAGCCGGTACCGTGATGACAGCTTCGGTTACTTCCTGTCCAAGATAATCTTCCGCGGTTTTCTTCATTTTTTGAAGTACCATGGCAGAAATTTCCTGCGGAGAATATTGCCTGTCTTCTACCTGAACCCTTGGAGTGTTGTTTTCACCTTTAATTACTTTATAAGGGACTCTTTTTACTTCTTTCGTGACCCTGTCGAAAGTTTCTCCCATGAATCTTTTTATGGAAGATATGGTTCTGGTTGGATTTGTAATGGCCTGTCTTTTGGCCGGATCTCCAACCTTTCTTTCTCCATTATCAAGAAAAGCCACCACGGAAGGGGTTGTTCTTTTTCCTTCACTATTAGGAATAACAACTGGTTCGCTACCTTCCATTACAGAGACACATGAATTTGTTGTTCCTAAGTCAATTCCTATTATTTTACCCATATTATTCTTTAGTTTTTATTATGTTATGTACTCTTTTTTTCAGTTTTGCTATATCTGTTCAATGATTATGCCATTTACTTCATCATGTAATAATGGCATCATGAAATAAAATCAAGGGGATAATTTTAATTATTGGGTGACAAAAAGACAGAATCAGTCAGTTTTTTATTCAATAATTGTTACAATCGGTTGCAAATTCGTAGTTTCGCGGTAATAATCAATCAAAAACAACGTGTGAGATGTCAGTACATGCCAATGTTAAAAAAGTTACAACTCACGTGCTTCATGAAATGAAGCTAAGAGAAGAGAAGATAGCCATGCTTACGGCTTACGATTATTCCATGGCGAAAATCCTGGATCGGGCAGGAATAGATATAATTCTGGTTGGAGATTCTGCATCTAACGTTATGGCAGGATATGAAACAACGCTTCCTATTACCTTAAATGAGATGATATACCATGCTTCATCAGTCGTGAGAGCAGTGAAAAGATCGTTGGTTGTGGTTGATATGCCTTTTGGGACATACCAGGGGAATTCTAAAGAAGCTCTTTCATCTGCTATTCGAATAATGAAAGAGACAGGTGCACATTGTATAAAAATGGAAGGTGGAAGAGAGATTCAGGAATCGATCAGTCGTATCCTGTCAGCAGGAATTCCTGTAATGGGTCATCTTGGATTAACTCCCCAGTCTATTCATAAATTCGGAACCTACGTTGTAAGGGCCAAAAATGAAGAAGAAGCCGAGAAGTTGGTTGAGGATGCTCACTTGCTGGAAGAATTAGGTTGTTTTGCAGTAGTTCTTGAAAAAATTCCTGCTGACCTGGCAGAGAAAGTTTCACAAAGCCTGAGGATCCCGATAATCGGCATAGGTGCGGGCTCCCGGGTGGATGGGCAGGTACTCGTTTTACATGACATGTTAGGTATAACCACTGAGTTTTCTCCCCGGTTTCTACGCAGGTATCATAATTTATCCGAAGAAATCCTGGGAGCGGTTAAAAGTTATATCACGGACGTGAGATCATTGGATTTCCCAAATAAGAATGAACAATATTGATGCATCAAGATGTACCCGGGATCTTATACGAGGATAATCACCTGATCATCGTTAATAAACGTCCGTCCGATATCGTTCAGGGTGATAAAACCGGGGATATCTCACTGGATGAAATACTTAAGGCATACATCAAGGAGAAATACAATAAACCGGGAGCAGTTTTTCTTGGAACGGTACACAGGCTTGATCGACCCGCCAGCGGAATTGTAGTTTTTGCCCGTACAAGCAAGGCACTGTCCAGGATGAATGAACTTTTCAGGATTGGTGAAATAAAAAAAACTTACTGGGCAATTGTTAATGAGGCACCACCCGCTAAAAGTGGGCATTTGGAACATTACCTGACAAGGAATACAAAACAAAATAAATCGTATGCTCATGATAAAGAAGTGAAAGGAGCAAAAAAGGCTATTTTAGATTATCGGTTAATTGCAAAATCCAATTATTATTGCCTGGTAGAAATTGATTTGAAAACCGGCAGGCACCATCAGATTCGATGTCAACTTGCAGCGATAGGGTGTCCAATTAAAGGAGATTTAAAATACGGCGCCCGGCGTTCTAACAAAGATGGTAGCATCTCTCTTCATGCCAGGGAGATATCATTCCTGCATCCTGTTAAGAAAACTTTAATTAAATTGATCGCGAGACCACCGGAAGATGAACTTTGGAATTATTTTCTCCGCCTTTCAGGTTAAGAAATCACTTGCTAAACGTTATTGAAATAAATTTTTCGATAGAAAATTTAGCAACTTTCAAACTTTTTCATATATTTACCGGGCTTACCATCAAAAGAAATCAACCATGGAATCATATAAAATTTCAGGGACAGATGATACACCGGAAATTGTTTTAAATGCCGATACGGAAGTGTTTTCATTTTCCGGACGTTCTCTACCTGAAGATGCAGTAGGGTTTTACAGGCCTGTCTTTAGCTGGCTGGAAAAATATTTTGAGAACCCGAAACCGTTATCCAGGTTTATCTTCAAATTAACTTATTTTAACACTGCTTCATCAAAAGTGATCCAGGATATTCTTTTAAGACTTAATGAATATGCTGAATCTGGTCATAATATTGAATTGGATTGGTATTATGATAAAGACGATGAGGATATATTAGAGTCAGGTGAGGAATTCAGGGATGCCGTGGACTTTCCAATGAACCTTCATAGGTTGGATTACTGATCTTTTTTTACATGATTAATAAGAATTAATGAATTTTTAATCAAATGTGCCGTTTGATGCCCGTGCATGGTGCAAAAAAAATAATATGTTGATAAAATTTTCGTTATTTTTCTCATAAATTGGCCAAATTTGTATTATGGCTATGTTGAGAAAATTTTTGATATTGGTATTTCTTTTTACTACACCTTTTTTAATGGGTCAAGGGCATAAGATTACGCGACATGCATATCTTGAGCTGTATAAAGACCTTGCAGTAAAGGAAATGAAGCGATCGGGTATTCCCGCGAGTATTACCATTGCCCAAGGTATGCTGGAATCGGATAACGGGAACAGTACTCTCGCGTTAAAAGCCAATAATCATTTTGGCATTAAATGCCATAACTGGAAGGGTAAATTCATCAGACATGATGATGATAAAAGAAACGAATGTTTTCGCAAGTATAAGAATCCCGAGGAGTCATATATTGATCATTCAGATTTTTTGATGTATACTCCCCGTTATGCTTTCCTGTTTGAATACGCTCCAACTGATTACGTGAGCTGGGCGAAAGGTTTAAAAAAAGCAGGGTATGCCACCAGTCCCCATTATGCTG
Source organism: uncultured Bacteroidales bacterium (assembly GCA_964426725.1). GTDB lineage: Bacteria > Bacteroidota > Bacteroidia > Bacteroidales > CAYRRV01 > CAYRRV01. Next base: position 99,108 of record CAYRRV010000005.1, read on the forward strand.
ATGTATTAATTAAAATAATAGAGGACAACAAACTCTACCTGTTGGATCAAGGCGTTCCGGTTGTTCCGGGTTACGGGAGAAAGAAAACAGAGAAGATCGCTCGCTCTCCGGCTCCGGAAGTCTTTTATGTTTCCGTTAATACCCGGGATATTCATGAAAGAAACCGGGTGGAATATATCATGGTCAAAGACGGGGATTCATACGAGAGCCTTACTGAAGAGTTGGAATTATTGCCCTGGGAACTGGCGCGTTACAATGATATTGAGAAAGGTGATGAACTGATACCGGGAACAGTACTCTATATTCAGCCAAAAAGGAATCGTGCTGAACACGGTAATGATATTCATGTTGTTAAAGATGGAGAGACCATGCATTATATTTCGCAGTTATATGGCATTAAACTTAAAAATTTATACCGCAAAAACAGCATGGAAACAGGTGAGGAGCCACAGGCGGGTCAGAATATTAACCTGAGAAAAAAGAAAAAGTCATAAAAAAAGGCCCTTTCAAAAGGACCTTCTTAGCAGATTATTTATAGCGTTTAGCTTTCCATAGCCACCGGCACCTCTCTTATAATTGTTGCTTGCAGCGATTCCGAGATCCTTCTTTCAATCAAGGCCTTCGGATGCAGGGTTATAAGGGTGTTGTCCGGGAGATCCTCATGAGATACCCGGTATAATACGTTATCTATCACGGGCGAGTATGAAATGTTATTAAAAACATGTTTAAACTCCTCGTCATAAGAGAATCCCGTGAGAAATATCACGATATCAGGTTGTAATACCCGGATTTCATGATTCAATAATTCAAAACTCCTTAGGTTTTTATTTTGTATACCCACGGGAGGAGTGTTGTGGTTAAAACTGAATTTAGAGAATGAAGTCCAGGTGAATCCTTTATAAGGATCTCCATTGATCTTTTCATTTATCGTGTGAACGAAATCCCAAAAAGGAGTATGCGGTGAGTTTTGAAGGTTAAAATTCCCATGAGCATCCATCAGGAAATCTGTATTGAATTTCCTTTTTTCATTTAGAGTGCCAAAATTTTCAATGATTTCTTTACCGACATAAAGGATTTTAAAATTAGCATCGAAATAAGATGGTGTGATTTTCATCAGCAAGGGAAGAGAAATTTTTCCTGAATAAGAAGAGAATTCTGATTGAATAAACTGCAGGTAAGGTTCATACAAGTCCCTTAACCTGCCATTCATCTCCGTGAGCTTGGCTTCGTTTTCCATAATCGTATGATTTTAAATTATATAATAGGAATTCTTCATGTAGTAATACTTAAAGAACGTCTCTCATTTCAAATCCAAAAATTAATCAAATTATTCCTTTTTAACACGAGAAATTTAAGAAAAATTTAAATGAAAATTAAATTTCTAGTTAACTATTTGTATTACTGTCTCTTATTGACTGGTTGTTGTAATTCTCAAGTAATCAATAAAATAACATGAGCATGGAGATAGTAAAAGATTTTTTAATCCTGTTTATCAATCATTTTTAGTAGCTCCTTCATGGGCTTGAAAATTGAATGTCTTCTTCGGTTAAAATTTTTCCATGGATCTTCAACCTGAGATATTCTTTTATTAATATTTTTAAGGTTGAACTGGCGGGGTGACAAATCTTTCTGTTCAATTTCATCCCATGATACCGGTGCGGCAACGGGAGCTTCTTTTATGGGACGCAATGAATAAGGTGCAACTGCTGTTTGCGCGTACGAGTTTCTCAGGTAATCAATGAATAACCTTCCCTTTCTTTTGTCTTTCCTCGTTTCAATGGTGAATTCACCTGGATTCTCCCTGGATAAAAATCGGGCGGCGGAACTACAAAATTCTCTTACCTTATTAAATTGATGCTCGGGTTTAATGGGCACAATGAAGTGTATGCCCTTTGAGCCGCTTAATTTAAGAAAACTTGCCATTCCCAATTTATTCTCAAAAAGGTCTTTTAAAGCACGTGCTCCTTTTTTGACCAGGTCAAAACCATTGGTGTCTGGTGGATCGAGATCAAATATTAACATGTCTGGTACATGGATGTTATCTACTTTACTTAACCATACATGATAACTTATCACTCCCTGATTCGCGAGATATGCCAGTGTAGCTTCATTATCTAAATGTACCATGTTAGTTGTTTCTCCACCTTCTTTTTTCACCTGGGAGCTGTTTATCCAATCAGGGAAATGAACTGATCTGTCTTTTTGATAAAAACCACTTTTGCTGATTCCATTGGGAAATCTTTGTAACATGGCGGGCCGGCCTTTCGTGAATGGAATTATATATGCTGCCATTTCCCGGTAATAATTAATAATATCGCCTTTCGTGATACCGTCATCCGGAAAAAGTAGTTTATCTTCATTGGAGATTTCGAAGCTATATTTTCCTGTTTTTATCATTACATAGTATTTTTCAAAAAATCCAGTAATACTTACTGGTCTTCTTTTATCACTTTTTCAGGTTTCTTGTCTTCTCGTAACCCTAAGTATCTCGGGTGGCGGAGCTTTTCATCATTTGTCCATTCAGTAAACCCGATTTCGCATACAAGTTTAGGCTTAATGAAGTGTATATTTTTCGACTTTGGTTTATTGATCGTAAATGGATTCTTGTCTGTTTCAATTTTTTTCATTTTTTCAGATAACCATTCAAGCATTTTTTTATCATATCCTGTACCTACTTTACCCGCGTAATGAAAATTTTCTTTTTTTTTATCGTAAAAACCAATTAGCAAGGCTCCAAAACCAATCCGGGAGCCTTCGGGATCCGTATAGCCTCCTATAACGAATTCCTGCTGTTTCACGCATTTGAATTTGAGCCATTTGGAAGACCTTGCATGCACGTAAGAGCTATTGCCATCTTTTGCTATAATTCCTTCCCAGCCTTTTTTGCAAGCTTCAGCATGATATGCTTCTCCTTTCTCGTTTCTATGGGTGGTGTAGCGGATGGGATCCTTGTAATTGATAACTTTTTTCAGGATGCTCTTTCTTTCACGCAAGGGAATTTTTTCCAGCAGGTAATTATCGAGATAAATTAAATCAAACACGTAATAATACACATCCACGTCAGAATCTTTGATTTCCCTGGGATCTTCGAGTTGCATTCTTCCCTGGAGTTTTGAAAAACTTGAAATGGTGCCGTCAAACGCTACAATTTCACCATCCACTATCATGTCAGGGAGATTTTGTCCGTTTACTGCTTCAATAATTTCCGGGTACTTGATATTTAGTTTTTTCTGATTTCGGGATTGTAATGTTGCTTTATCCTTTTTAATGAATAGTATAGCTCTTTCACCATCCCATTTTCTCTCGAATATCCAATCTTTATCTGAAAAATAGTTATGAGTAAGTTTTGCCAGCATTGGGGAGATAGCTGAGGGTTGGTTTTTTTTTTCCAGGTTTATCTTGAATTCAGAATTAAGTAATTTATCGAGGATTTCAATCATTGTTAACTGCCTTGTTTTTGATTTCTTCGAGGGAATCTCCTGAAATTACAGAATCAGGTTCCGAGTTTACGGGATTTCTTCTTGCATTCGATTCTTCGTCTTTCATTTTTAGCAGCATCCAGCGTTTACTATCACCTTGCTTCTTGCCGGTTTGTATTAAAGCATATCCACCTTTCAGTTTCTTTCCCTCAAGCCATATTTCAATTTTACCATCCTTATATGCATCCTCCATATTCATATCATCATCTTTTTCTTCCCTGAGGTTTTTGTATGTTCCCCTGTCCCATATCAATACCGTGCCTGCTCCATATTCTCCTTCCGGGATTACACCTTCAAAATCAGCATAATCAACAGGATGGTCTTCTGTTTCAATTGCTAATCTTCTGTCTTTATGATTAGTAGAAGGTCCTTTTGGTACGGCCCAGGATTTCAAAACATCACCTATTCTGATTCTGAAATCATAGTGTAGATTACTGGCATCATGTTGTTGTAATACAAATAGATTTTTTTCTTTACGTGAGGTATGATCACCGGATGGTTCAGCGGTTTGTTTAAAGTTTCGTTTTTTCTTGTATTCTTTTAAGCTTTTTGGAATACTCATGCAGATTTTACTAAATTAATAAAAACAAGGAAGGAATGTTTTCCTGCAGCCATATGTTGTGTCAGTTATTTTTAATTATTAAAAGAATTAACACGAAAAACATTCCTTCCGGCTTAATTAGCTCTTCGATATACAATTAATCAAAGATCTTGCCATGATTATTATTTAACTATCATCACGAGTAAGAAGCTTCAAATCATCATTAAATCAATATTTTAACTAAAGGGAAAAGAATCATGAAGCAATAATAATTGGGGAAGATTAGCCTTTTAGGAAAAAAATTCTACAAGTTGGTAAAAAAGAAGAAGGGATTAGAAAGTTAGTAGAAGGTTGAGAAATATTGGAAATATTTTCGAGACCTGAATGATTTTTCCCTACGTTAAATAAAAAGTTTCTTATAGATATATCAATTTGCCAAATTATGAATTCACGGATTCATTTATCAATGATTTGCAATAAATATATTTCCCATTTCATTTCCTGATTGCAGTCAAAAACATTATTTTTGAACTTTTAAAATCAATTAACATAATATCGCATGGAAAGGGATAATAAGATATTTGAGCTGATTGACAGGGAGAAGCAAAGGCAACTTCATGGCGTTGAGCTAATTGCATCAGAAAATTTCGTGAGTGATCAGGTTTTGCAAGCCATGGGCTCATGTTTAACAAACAAGTATGCCGAGGGATACCCGGGTAAGAGATATTACGGTGGTTGTCAGGTTGTTGATGAAGTAGAACAACTGGCCATTGACCGGGCAAAAGAGTTATTTAATGCTAAATGGGCCAATGTGCAACCCCATAGTGGAGCACAAGCTAACTCGGCAGTAATGCTTGCTATATTGAAGCCTGGTGATAAATTCCTTGGATTAGATCTTTCTCATGGCGGTCACCTCACACATGGCTCTTTTGTTAATTACAGCGGGATTCTTTACGAGCCTGTTGCCTATAAGGTAAACGAAGAAACAGGCACCATAGATTACGACATGATGGAATCACTGGCTATGTCTGAGAAACCTAAGTTAATTGTTGCCGGTGCATCTGCTTATTCACGTGACTGGGATTATAAAAGAATGCGTGCAATCGCTGATAAGGTTGGTGCAATTTTAATGGCCGACATTGCACATCCTGCAGGTTTAATTGCAAAGGGATTGCTCAATCATCCTTTTCCACATTGTCATATTGTAACGACGACAACTCATAAAACATTAAGAGGACCACGCGGAGGTATGATTCTCATGGGCGAGGATTTTGAAAATCCATGGGGTATTAAAACTCCCAAGGGTGTTGTTAAAACGATGTCACAGCTTTTAGATAGCGCGGTATTCCCGGGCACACAGGGTGGCCCCCTTGAACATGTGATTGCAGCCAAGGCTGTGTCGTTTGGAGAGGCACTTTCTGACAGTTACCGGGAGTATATCCTGCAGGTGCGCGAGAATGCATCGGTAATGGCCACTGCATTTATCGATAAAGGGTACAAGGTAATTTCAGATGGTACAGACAACCATTCAATGTTGATTGATCTTAGGACAAAATTTCCCGCACTTACAGGGAAAAAAGCTGAAAATATTCTGGTTCAGGCCGATATAACTCTCAATAAAAACATGGTACCCTTCGATAACCGCTCTCCTTTTCAGGCATCGGGTGTGAGAATTGGTACCCCGGCAATAACCACGCGGGGAGTTAAGAAAGATGTTATTTTGCAAATAGTTGAATATATTGATGAAGTGCTTTCTAATGTTGATGATGAAAGCAAGATTGCTCAAGTGCGAGAGAAGGTTAACCAGACCATGGAGAAATACCCGATTTTCGCTTATTAAGGCAGAATGATTTCAACTAATCAGGGATTATTTTGTTTTATCATTGATTATATACCTGAATCCTGATAGCTGAGATGGAAAACCAAGACGAAAAAGTTATTTTTCTTCTGGATGATGATCCTTTTATACAACAAATAATACCTGAAGTTTTAAACCAGGGGGGATTTGAAGTCCGTGTTTATCATTCTTTTTTAAAAATGATGGACGATATTGTTTTGCCACCATCCTTGTGTATTGTAGATTTTTATCTTGAAAACATGGATGGTATAGATAATGGATTAGATGTTATCAACGCGATTAAAAATGTAAATAATGAAATTCCTGTTATTTTATTGTCCGGCATGGAACCCGCGAATTTGCCTTTCTCATTGAAGGGAAATATCGGAGGTTTCAGATTTATTCAAAAAAATCATCATCTATTTGAAAAGCTCACGGAAACCATTAATGAATTGCTTTTAGCATAATATTTCAAACATTTCATTTAGATTTGTGGAAAATTGAAAAGGCAATTATGGAATGGTATATGATTTTCGCGATAATCGGGGTTGGCTTTGTAGCCGGGTTCATTAATATGTTAGCCGGTAACGGTTCCCTTCTTACACTTCCCTTGTTGATATTTCTTGGCTTACCAGCTAACGTGGCCAATGGAACAAATCGAATAGGGATTTTACTTCAAAATGTTGTCGGGGCATCCAGTTTCAAACAACAAAAAGTATTGGATACCCGTGCAGGCTTGTGGCTTGGGGCCCCGGCCGTGATTGGTTCCATTGTTGGAGCACAAATCGCGGTGAATATCAATGAGAGAACCATTGAGATAGTGATTGGCAGCTTATTGATTTTCATGTTCTTTATTATTCTTTACAAGCCTGAAAAATGGCTCAAAGAAAACGTTGGAAAAGTTAGCTCCAGGCCCGGCTTAATTCAGTTGATTACATTTTTTTTCATTGGCATGTATGGCGGGTTTATTCAGGCTGGCGTGGGATTTTTTTTATTGGCCGGGCTTGTTTTGGTAGCTGGTGAAGGATTGGTTCGGGCCAATGCTATCAAGGTCTTCATTATTCTTTTTTACACGATATTCGCGCTGGGTGTTTTTATTTTGAATGAACAGGTTAATTACCAGTATGGTTTGATCCTTGCTGCAGGAAATATGATAGGAGCCTTTGCCGGTAGCAGGGTAGCTGTATCGTGGGGGCCTAAATTTATCCGGTACGTGTTATTGGTAACGGTGGTAATTGCCGCCCTTGAATTACTGGGTATCTTTGATTTTCTCCTGTCTTTATTGTAACCTGAAAAGATATGTTATGGTGCCTTTTTGATATAGCGGGGCATCGGGTTTCCGGTCAAATTTTGCTCTTAAAGCTGCTTTTTCCGCGACATTTAACAGGTAGCTATCCAGCGTTGTAGAGCCGCGTACACCAGGAGTAGCTTTTGTAACATTACCTTGTTTGTCGACAATAACCTCTACCACTACTTTTCCTTCTACCTGGTAGTTGTATTCCGGTTTTGGAAGGCGTACCGGGTTTCTTCCGGCCAGACTAAAAGATATCCCCCCTGTACCCTGACTGTTTCCTTCTGCATGATTATCAGAATCAGGAGAGCCAAACGGATTTCCCTGGTTTCCTTCTCCTGAGGTCTCTCCTTCGCTACCTGTTTGTCCCGTGTTCGCGTTTTTTCCAGGGTAAAGAGCTCTTCTGTTTACTTCTCTTGGTTCTTCTTCCGGTTCCTCTGGTTTAGTTTCTTTTGGTTTGGATTCTTCAGGTTTCGGGGTTTCTTTTGGTTTTGATTCCTGTTTCGTGTCAATCGCTGGCGCATCTTCAAAATCCTGTGTCATGGGGGTTTCTTCGGGAATCTCTTGCTCCGGTTGTGGTTCGGTGGGTACAGGTTCAGCCGCGGCAGGTTCAATATTCCCGCGACCAGTGGGTGAGTTACCAAAGTTTACCAGTATACCTTCTTCGGCAGGCAAAGGTAAAGGAGTATGAAAACCTGCGATCAGGAATAAGATTACCAGTCCAAGGTGAAACAATAACGTGCCTAATATGCCCCTGTATTTTTTACTCATAAAAATTACCTGGATGGTCTGGTTGCCAGGATTAATTTGTAATTATTATTTTTAGCAATATTCATAACTTTAACTACCTCATTGATTGGAACGCTCTGGTCGGCATGAAGTGAAATGGTTGGGTCTTCTACATTCGCCATTTTTTGTTGTAATCTTGCCTCTAAATCATCTATATTACTCACTTGTTGTGTTTCAATATAGAATTGTAAATCAGCAGTAATTGACACCGACGTGTATGGTTTTGCCTGTGTTTGGTTGTCACTTTGAGGTAACAATAACTTCAACGCGTTGGGTGCAATCAGGGTAGAAGTTATCATGAAAAAAATCAGCAGGAGGAACACGATGTCAGTCATTCCAGGCATGCTGAACTGTACACTTATTTTATTTCTTGATGAAATTGCCATATTTATTAGCTTACTGGTTCGTTAAGCAAATCCATGAACTCGGTTGTGTTGGCCTCTAGCTTATTGACAACTTTTTCCACGTTGGCCACGAGAATATTGTAAGCGAAATAAGCTACAATGCCCACGATAAGGCCGGCTACCGTGGTGATTAATGCTGTATAAATTCCATTTGACAACAATGCCACATCAATATTATTACCCGCGTTCGACATATCATAAAATGCCCTGACCATTCCCATTACCGTGCCAAGAAATCCGATCATGGGTGCAGCCCCGGCAACCGTGGCCAGGGTAGGTAAGCCTTTTTCTAACTTGTAAACCTCCAGTTTTCCTACATTTTCAATGGCCGCGTTAACATCATTTAATGGTCTCCCGATACGATTGATTCCTTTTTCAATCATACGGGCAACCGGATTACTGGTTGACTGACATAGAGCATGAGCGGATTCAATTTTCCCGTCCATAATATAATCCTTGATACGGTTCATAAAATTGATATCTATCACGGAAGCTCTTCGTATAGCAAAATACCTTTCGAAAAAGATATAAACAGCAATAAAAGAAAGAACGATGATGGGTAGCATTACCCAACCGCCTTTGAGAGCCAGTTCCCAGTAGGACATTGTTAACTCACCAGCCTCACCCTGTTGTGCCCTTGCAAGCGTGTCAGTCATGTTAATCTGCATTAAGCTGTGGATCATTGTAATCTTGTTTGTTATGTTAATTATTAATTAATTCTTATCAATATTTTTATCCAATCTTCGGACTAAATTATTAAAAAAACGCAAACCCCGCGCTTTTATTTTTTAAAAGTAGTGAACAAAGATAAATATTTGATCATGCATCCCGGCTGGAAATCTGTAGTCATACATCCCGACCATGGCACCTCGGGCGGTTGTAATTCGTAGTTTTTAATATAACAATAAATAACTATTAATTAACCTTAGGTGCGGCACTTCACCCGGTTTAATCTGTTTTCGAAGGATTAATCTTCTATCGCGGGGGCACTTGCTATCAATAATTTAGACTACTTGTTTTTTCTTCAATTTGAGTTTCTTCTTCTTTTTTGCCGAAAAGTCGTTGCCAGTAATTTTTAAGCAATCCTTCAACTGAATCAAATTCTTCCCTGTAAAATAACCCCACGCCCTGGGTATAAGGAGCATCTTCATACATTTTGATGTCATTAGCCTTGTTATATGCCTTTAATCGTAATTTTCCATTCTGGGTAAGCTTAATATCAACACTGAAATCACCAACAATATTGCTGGTGTTTGATGAAGTAGTTGTCTGATTGCCACCGACATCAACATTACCATAGATTCGTACTCTTTCGTTGAGCAATTGTGTGGAAAATGCCATTTCAACTTCATCAGAACTGATTTCATCGCCCGGGCGATAATTAAAACCTAAGTCAAAATCGTTGCTCATTTGCGATAGCCAGTTGCTTAATTGATTGGAAAATAGTTCACTCGCTGTAACCCCAACACCAGCCACGCCAAGATTACTGTTGTTTTTTACTCCCTCGGTTAGGTTTTGTTCTCTTGACTGATCAGGCATGAAGCTGTTAATTACAAGGAGGGAAAGAAATTGTTTGCTTAATTCATCTTCGGTGCTGATGGCATTACGGGTCAGGCTTCTTGTTTCTTCTTCAGCAGTAGGCAGGAATATATCGAAACGTATGTTCGGGTTCATCAATTTCTCAGTCATGAATATCTGACATTCTACAGGAATTCTTTTTTTGAATTCATCTCCATATTCTGCAGGCAGTATTTCATAAAGAGAAGCTTTGGTCTGGTAAACTGCTTTAATATCAACAGTTGCGTCCGTTGGTTTGCCATTCCACTCTATTCTGCCACCTTCTTCAACCTGAAATCTTTTGTTAATGATATTTTGCAGGGTAAAAAGATAATCTCCCTGCTCGATAGTATAATCCCCGTTGATCCTGAAATCCCCGTCAGGAGTAGCATCCATGCTTATATTGCCATACCCGCGTCCTTTCATAATGTCACCTACTTTTGGATCGAAAATCAACTGAACTTCAGCCTCCGGGGTTATATTCAGGTTAAACCCCATTTTTAACCCGCCATTTGTTTTCTGGTATTCTTTCTTTTCAACTTCATCAAGAGGTAATCTATTCGATTTGGAGTTGAACTTAATAAAGTTTGTTTCAGAAATCTCTTCACTTGAATTCAAAGGAATAAAAAGTTGGGTGTTCTTTTCCGAGGTGGCGTTAACGTTGAGAGAAATGCTCTTAAGGGGTCCTTTTAGTTCCACGATGCCTGAAGCAAAAGCTCTCCCGTAAAATAGTTGGTTATCATTCTCGGTCGTGTTGAGCAACATCGCGCCAGATGGTTTTAAAACCAGGTCGATAGAAGGGTTTTTCAGGTATGTCGTGTTAAAACTTCCATTAACGAGGGTCGTGTTGAATTTTTCATCATAAACTACAACATCCTTGAAATATGCATTATTATTTTCAATTGTAATATCCGTATCGAAGTTATAATAACAATTAAGATAATCAACCCTGAAAGATGTTTTGAGCAGTTCTACATTTCCTTCAAGGAGTGGTTTGCTTATTAATCCTGAAAGTGTAAGTTCGCCGTTTGCAATGCCTTTAAGTTCTGAGGAAAAAGCAGCCATGTATGGTGAAAAAGCATTGAGTCTTAATTTGTTAAGTGAGATATTGAAATCCAGGTTCCGGTTGGTAGGGTAATAATACCCAGCTATTAACAAGGTTTCAAGTTCTCCACGTAAGCTACGCGATTGTATATCAAGTGCTTTTTTGTCGCTAATCCAGTGTGTTGCAATTTTAGTTTTGCCAATGATTTCATCATTCATTGACAATTCATCAATCTTTAGATTTCCCTGGACAAGCGATTGTTTGTACATGTCGGAAAAGATAATATCTCCTGATACAAGTCCTCCAAATTCAACTATTTTACGGGGAATTAGCACGTTAATGACAGAAAAGTCGAGGTTATTCATGGAAATAAAAAGCAGATCGTCTTTTTCTTCTGATATTTTACCTTCAACTTTAAAAAACTGTTCCGCGTGTGCAAACTGGAAATCATTGACCACTATAGATGTTGAATCAATCGATATAGTGGATTCATAGAGTTTCCATTCATCATTTTTCACAAGTATTGTGGCTGGCTTTAGCGTGATGTCTACCAGCGTGGAATTATTTATCTTTTTCTTGCTAAATACAGCATATGCTTCTAATGTTCCTTTATTTAATATGGTATTCCAATTGTTGCTCCTGGAGATCAGCTTAATACTATCGTTTGTAATATCAATGTAATTCGAGAAATTATCCAGCTTTACCTGGTCTTTTATTGATAATAATTTACTACCTGATTCGATGCTTATTTTGTTTTGAATTTTTTCCCCGGTAATAAATAAATTCGTGAAAACATTTTCCCGGAATTTAAGATATTTTGTTTCCGCGATAAAATTCAGCTCACCCCGGGTAGGATTATAATATCCATTCAATGTTGAATTATCCGAAATACTCAATTCGGGCATGAAAAAACCAGTTATATCACTGGTGTTTTTCAGCGTGGCATTGAATGAAAATTGATTATCATATTCATCAAACCTTGTCTTTTCCTCCTTTTTTATTGAAGGTAAATACCTTTGAAGTAAAAACAGAAAAGATTCTTTTAAAGTAGATAAATCGTAATTGCCAGACATGGAAGCATCCGCGTAAGATGAATTAAGTTTCAGTGTTCTCTTTCCCGGGTAATTTTCGGCTATCAAATTAATGTCAAATAAATTAATCTCCCTGTTTGGTTTTTTCATGTAGGCGTTGATAAGCTTTACATCTCCATTTAAGTTGTCAAGATTGTTGCCGACAAAATTCGCGGTTAAGATGAGAGATGCAATTTCTATGGAATCATTTGGCATAATGTTTAAATCAACCGGATTTGCATGGGGAATGTTTACGGTAAAATCAAAAACAGGGGTGTCGGATGCAAATTCAACTCTTCCGAGAAAATCCAGGTTAAGATTTGGATCACTCACACGTAAAGCGCCATCGTATGCTTCATTGGTAATTGTGCCTTCAATGTCAATATTCGAAAAAATATAACGGTTGAACTCCAGCGCTTTTATGTTACCGCTAATTAATCCCCTGAGCCCATGTTTCGCCTGATTATAACCATTGATGTTCGCTTTCATGCTAATGGAGCCAATCAGGGAATCAGAATCAACAAGTGGAGAAAGATTAAAGTTGCTGGTGGCTATTTCCCCCTTGAATCTTACTGTTCTTGATGTATCCGGACGGATTAGAATATCTGTATTCACTCTTCCCAGGGAGGTGTTAAGTCTGCCATAGGCGACAAAATCATCAAAAAAACCAGAGAATTTACCCTTGTAACCAATATTACCCAGGGTGAAAAGCTGCTTGGGAAAATGAATGTCTTTATTGAGAATTTGATTGAACCTGATGGACTGTAAATCCTTCATGTTCGTTGTAAATTTATCAATATTAATATACATGTAGGTTTCATTGACCCTGGGTAAGCCCCACATGTCGAAATTTCCAATAAATTCAGTGTGCTCATTGTAATCAACATGTAATTGCTTTCCCTTCAGATTGTTTATTTTACCATAAAAATGCCCGGATACCTGTACATCGTGATCAATATTCCTGAAAGAAGGGACAATAAGGCCAAGTTCGTCAAGATTAATTGAGGATGCTATTATTTTTGCATCCATATTGACATGAAAAGGGAACATATCTTTCCCCAGGTCTTTGAAATTTCTGAATTTTAAATGTACCTTATCAGCCGATAAATAAGAATAAACAGACTCAAGCATGAATTGATCAAAAAGCAGGTATTCTTGAGTGAATGAAAAATAACCCCTGTATTTTTTCAATTCCAGGCCGCTTTTATCTTTAGCAGAAAGATTGATAATTTTCAGGGAGGTAGTGTCCCCCGTTTTATTGAAATCCCGTGCATATAAATCCAGCGGGTATAATTCGATATCGCCAAAGTCAGTTCCGTTTCCATTTTGAGGCAAACGGTTATCCTGCTTGTATTTTAAAACTGAATTTACAACCTGCAGGGTGTATGATGATATATCCATACTTTGCTTTGTCGTATCCCGGTTTTCTTTTATTGCATCAAGAAAATAAGCCAGGTTAAGCGAATCTTTATTATCAGAATGGAGATTAATGAGCGCGTCTTCAAAACGAAGTTTACGGAACTGAATTATTTTTTTGTTTTTATCATACGATTTAAATCTCGCGATGGATCTTTTCGAGTAGAGCAGGGTATCACCATGTATATCCTCAATGTATAAGTCACTTACCACGATTTTATCAAAAAATGATACCTTAACATCAGAGAAAGTAATTTTCGTATTGATTTGTGAAGAATACTCACCGATTAATTTTTTCACGACGGCAATTTGAACATTATTGCTCTGAATGGCAATATATGCTAATGCTGGCAGCAATAAGGCCATCATCACGGTAAATGCAAATATTTTGAATATTTTTTTGATAACTTTACCCTTTTTATAAACTAACGTAAATTAAGCAAAAATAGTTTAAACATTGAAGGTTACAACAAAATGAGTGTAATAATTTTGGGAATTGAATCTTCTTGTGATGATACTTCAGCCGCGATAATAAAAGATGGAGTATTATTGTCCAATTGTATTGCTGGTCAGGCTGTACATGAGAAATACGGCGGTGTAGTGCCGGAACTGGCCAGCAGGGCGCACCAGCAAAACATTGTTCCGGTTGTTGACGTGGCCATCAGAGATTCCGGTATCAATAAAAGTGATATTAGCGGGATTGCTTTTACCCGAGGTCCAGGATTGCTCGGTTCACTGCTGGTAGGTACTTCCTTTGCAAAAGGATTTAGTTTAGCCATGAAGGTGCCCTTAATTGAGATTAATCATTTGCAGGCTCATGTTTTGGCACATTTTATTCAGGAAAAAGGTATTGAGAAGAAGCTTCCCTCGTTCCCATTTCTTTGTTTACTGGTTTCCGGTGGACATAGTCAGATTATTATTGTTAAAGATTTTCTTGATATGCATATTATTGGACAAACTATTGATGATGCAGCCGGGGAAGCTTTTGATAAATGCGCGAAGGTGATGGGTTTGCCTTATCCTGGTGGACCGGTTATAGATAAACTGGCGCGACAGGGAAATCCCTCGTCATTTATTTTCAATAAACCATCTGTTCCCGGTTATGATTATAGCTTCAGCGGGCTGAAAACCTCTTTCTTATACACCCTTCGCGATCATTTGAAGACTAATCCTGCATTCGTGCAAGAGAAAATTCATGATTTAAGTGCATCATTGCAGAAAACAGTTGTTGAAATTTTAATTGAAAAACTGGTTAAAGCTTCTGAAGAAACCAGGATTAAGAGGATTGCATTAGCCGGAGGAGTATCAGCCAATTCAGCACTCAGGAATAGTATTGAACATACAGCAAGAGAGAGAGAATGGGAAACATATATTCCTCCCTTGAAATATACTACAGACAATGCCGCGATGATAGCTATTAACGGTTATTATAAATACCTGGCAGGTCAATTCGCGGATCATTCACTGGTACCCAGGGCAAGGATGAAGTTTTAGTTTCCATTTTCAATTAATGATCGAATCGCTTCCATGTTTCGATCGTTGGTAATATCTTTTGCCTCGGGCTTGTAAAGGAAGTCTATTAAATCCTGGTAGGTTTCGATAATCTTCGGGCGTACCATTTTCAGGGTACTGTTCATCATCTTATTGTCCTCGGTGAAACCCTCTTTTAATATTCCTATTGCCGGTGGCAACCAACGTTGAGGGAACATTTTCTCGAATTTTCTGCCTATCCTGTACTCGTTTATTTCCGACTCGATCATTTTTAGAGCTGCAATTTGTGCTTCCTCGGTTTCGGGAGACAGGTTTTCTTTATCGAGCCAACGGGTAATTGTTTCCTTGTTGGGAACGATTAAAGCAATGGTATAAGGGTTTTGGTTATTATATAACATGCACTGGTCAATGAAAGACGAATTCTCGGTGAATGCTTCTTCGATACCCTCCGGGCTGTATTTTTCACCATCGTCCGCGATAAGCAGGCTTTTGAAGCGTCCCAGCACGTAGAGAAAACCGTCTTTATCCATGTAGCCCATGTCGCCCGTGTAGAGCCAGCCATCTTTAATCGTTTCGTTGGTGGCTTCCTCGTTATTCCAGTAGCCTTTCATAACATTTTCTCCATTTACCACGATTTCGCCTTTATCGTAAAGGCCCAGTTCATTCCCGTCTTCGTCACATATCTTTAATTGGAGGTCATTAACCAGGTAGCCTGAAGAACCCAGTTTATGTATTCTTTCTGAGTTTGAAGATATTACCGGAGCAGCCTCGGAGAGTCCGTATCCCTGGAACATGGGTATGCCAATCGCGTAGAAGAATCGTTGCAATTCTATGTCGAGTAGCGCTCCCCCGCCTATGAAGAAACGGAGTCGTCCACCAAAATTTTCCCTGATTTTGCTGAATAATATTTTATCAAATAGCCTGTATTGTGGCCATAATAATTTTCGCCATCCTTTACCCTTGTCGAAGCCAATCCCATTATACTTGTATGCCACTTTAAGCGCGTGATTAAACATTTTTTCCACGACCTGGCCTTTTTCCCGGATTGCCTTTTCAATATTTTTCCGGAAATTTTTAGCCAGCGCTGGAACACTTAATAAAAAGGTGGGCCGGATTTCTTTGATATTTTCCGGGATATTTTTCAGGGTTTCCATGGGTGTTTTTCCTATTTTAACAGATGCAATAGAACCACCGGCACTCATCAGGGTATAAATGCCTGCCGTGTGGGCAAAGGCATGATCCCACGGTAAAATCAGCAAGGTGGTGTACCACTCGGGTACATCCATCAGGCTCCTGGACTGTTCAACATTGGCCGTGTAGTTCCTGTGAGAGAGGATAATTCCCTTTGGATCGGCCGTGGTGCCTGAAGTGTAGCAAATATTGGCGAAATCTTCGCCATTTACGGATCGGTATCGGGATTCGAATTCTTCTTTCCGTTCCTTCAAGAATTCCACCCCTTTTTGTAATACATCTTCAAAAAGGATGTCTTTATCGTGATATTTTTCCTGGGGATCCATCAAAATTACTTTCTCAAGTTCATTCAGTTCATCTTTCAGGGAGGCTAATTTCTTATTTTGCCCACCTGAAACGATAATAAACCTGGTACCGGAATGAACCAGCCTGAATCGGATTTCTGACGCGTCACCCAATTTCACGGAGAGAGGTACATTAATGGCGCCAGCGTAAACCACGCCAAGTTCACTTACCACCCAGGCATTTCTTCCCTCGGAGAGCAACGCTACCCGGTCACCTTTGTCCAGCCCCATCGCCATTAAACCTGCTGCAAAAAGATAAACCTTTTCTTTAACCTCGGTGAATGTACTGCCCTCGTATTTATTTTCTCTTTTTTCCCGTAAAAGTATATTGTGGGGATACTTTAGGACACAATCTTCAAATAAACTCACGAGCGTTTCCATGGTAAATGTTAGTTTAGTTACGACCTCAATATTATAAAAAAAATGGATATTTCAACTATCAAAAAGCGAAAAAGAAACCAGTGATAAGTGTAATGTTAAAATATTCAGTCATTTATAATGAGTTGAGTAATTTTACGTATCAAAACTGCTTTTTTTTAAAAGATGAAAAAACTACCTTAGCAGTCTTTAAAAAAATAGAATGCTATGATGATGCAAGCTAAAACAATGCGGGATTCTGCCGTTGCAAGATGGGGAATTTTATTGCTGATAAGTTTCGTGATGGGCGCCAATTACTATTTTTATGATGCCTTGTCGCCTCTAAAATCTACACTTGAGGAATTTCTAAACTTCAGTTCAACAGATTTTGGTATTGTAGTCGGGTTTTATGCTTTCCCAAATACGTTTTTACTGATGGCCGTGCTGGGAGGAATCATCCTTGACAAAATCGGGATAAGAAAAACGGGCTTTACTTTTATATTTTTCATGGTAATTGGTGCCCTCATTACCGCTTACGGGGCTACTGCCTATTTTAATAAGGGTGGTTTCATGTTTGGGTTTTTAGGTAGCTTTCTTCCCGGGTTTAGTCCGGCTGTTAAAATGATGGCCCTTGGAATGTTATTTTTCGGGTTGGGCGCTGAAACAAGTATCGTGGTTATCAATAAAATCATGGTAAAATGGTTCAAGGGATATGAAATTGCTCTTGCTTTTGCCATTAACCTTGGGATTGCTCGCTTTGGAACAGCTTTGGCATACAAGGTTGGGCCCCGATTGCTTGAGCCGGGATGGACAACCCCTATCTGGCTGGCTACCAGTTTGATTTGTATTTCATTTTTGGCATTCCTTATCTACATGATTTACGATTTGCGACTCGACAGGCAGATGAAGAGTCCGGTGGAATTGCATGCAGCAGAAGATGAATTCAGATTGTCAGATTTAGGAAAATTACTTACCAATCGTTCCTTTTTATTTATCACCATGCTGTGTGTTACATTTTACGCTGCTGTATTTCCTTTCTTAAAATATGCCCCCGACTTCTTTTATAATAATTACGGTGTATCCCGTGAAGTAAGCGGGGATATTACCTTTTGGCTGCCCATAGGAACAGTTTTTTTCACACCCATTTTTGGTTGGGTTGTTGATAAAAAAGGGAAAAGCGCTACCATGATGATATATGGTTCAATATTGTTGCTTTTGGTGCATTTGGTTTTTGCCTTCACCCAGTTTAATCCATACGTTCTGGTGGTGGCTTTAGGCATAGCATTTTCTCTCGTTCCGGCAGCCATGTGGCCCAGCGTGGCAAAAATAGTGAGAGAAGACAGGATTGGTTCCGCCTACGGTTTGATGTTCAGCCTTCAGAATTTAGGTCTTTTTGCCGTGCCTATTTTGGCCGGGGTAATTCTTGATGCTACAAACAAGCACGTCACGGGGGGAGAAGCCCTGGATTATACCTGGACCATGCTCATGTTCGCGGTTTTTGGTCTTGTTGCCATCATTTTTGCTCTATTGCTGAAGCACGAGTCGAAAACCTCCGGTTACGGACTTGAATTGCCTTCCAGTGAAGGTAAAATGGTTGAAAAAAGTAGCGGGTAATGAACTTTCATTCTGTTGTGCTCTTTGTTAAAGATATTTAGATATCTCTTTCCAGTCCGGGGGCATGAAAGAACCTTGTATTCAATGTTTTGCATGTAGAAGGGAGACTTGTTTTTTTTGAATCAGAACCATTCTTTTCTCCTGACGGGAAATTTATCGCGTTTAGTGCATCCTACGAGGGAAATGTCGATGTCTATACTGTACCCGTTGAAGGTGGAATTCCCAGGAGGCTTACCTTTCACCCTGGCTCAAAGTTGAATTTTAAATTTTCAAACCAATAACCAGGACATCATCAACCTGATCCCGGCTTTCTTTCCAGTTATCAAAAGTCTCTTCAAGTAATTTTTTTTGCTTCTGCATGGGGTGATCATGAATATGGAGCAGGAATTTCTTGAAGGGGCTTTTTTTGAATTTTTTCTCACGTGGTCCACCAAATTGGTCGATAAAACCATCAGAAAAGATGTACAATGTATCATTCGGTTGTAATGGAATATCATTATTGCTGAAATCATATTTTATGTTCTCGAAGAACCCAATTGGCATTTTGTCGGCTTTTATCTCCTGAAGCTCTCCGTCGCGAATAAGAAAAAGGGGATTGAATGCACCAGCATATTGCAACATGTTTTTATTCTGATCAATAATTAATAATGCCATGTCCATACCATCCTTTGCTCCTTCTTTCTCGCGATTGGATTCGGCGAGCGTTTCAATAACCTTGTTTCTGAGAATCTTTAAAGTACCGGCGGCATCCGGCACTTTCATTAATGTCATTATCTCGTTTAAAAAAGCAACTCCCAGCATGCTCATGAATGCCCCGGGAACACCATGGCCCGTGCAATCGGCAGCTACAATGATGGTTTTATCATCCTTATGTTTAATCCAGTAAAAATCACCACTTACGATATCTCGGGGTCTGAAGAATATAAAATGTTCAGGGAAATATTTCGAGATAACTGTCTCACCAGGCATCACTGCAGATTGTATTCTTTGCGCGTAACGGATACTGGCCCTGATTTCCTCATTCTGTGCCACGATCTTGTCTCTTTGCTTTTCAATTTCTTCTTTTTGATCTTCAATGGCATCCCGTTGGGCCATTATTTCTTCCTGGTGCTGCAGTATCTCCTCATTTCGCTCCGTGAGTTCGTCTCGTTGTGCTTCAATTTCTTCTTTTTGTTCTTCAATCTCCCTCGTTCTTTCAATTACTTTTTCTTCCAAAATTCTTTTTTCACGTGTAAGCTTTCTTTCCCTGATTTTAATTATGAAAAAAATACCAATAATAAACAACAGGGCAGCGCTAATGATGAACCACAAGCGCTGCCAAAACGGGGGGTTCACCATTAATTGAATCTCTTTGAAAGGTGTGGTGATGCCAATGATGTTTTTGGCTTTTATTCTTAACGTGTAATTGCCCGGTGCAAGTGATGGTATATTTATGTAATTGCTGGTACTATTGAGGGGCCAGCTGTTTTTATTTCCGTGTAGTTCATAATAATAGGTAGTTTTTTTATTTCCCAGGAAGAAGGGAGCCACTACTTTTAATGCAATATTACTTTTGGGATATTGTAAAGTCAAATCCCTGTTTTCATTCAAATCGAATTCTCCCCTGATATCCTCCAGGAGTACTTGAAAATTATCCTTATTTTTCGTGGGTTTATTAATGATCCTGTAAACACCAGCGTTTGTTGATATCCATGCATCATTATTTTTTCCCTCGTGGATAAAATTAACTTTTTCAAACAAGTTTAAATAAGAGCAATGCATGACCATTTCTTTATTTTCGCTTGCAAATGCTTGCCAGCCATCCCCTGTTTTTATCCAGGTGTTTTTGCCCGACTGAAAAAAAACTGGTTTTATACCCGTGTTAATAGAATTTTTCACGGGGACGAACTCGCCAGATTTATTAAGAAAGCTAACACGGTTGTTTCCAATGGCAAAAATGCTGTCATTATGTCGGATAAGATAATATTGGTGATACTTCTCTTTGTCACCTGTATGCACTGTGTTAAAACTCAACCTGCCCTTGTCCGTGATAAGTTTGAGAATTTGATTCTCGCTTCCCAGCAGGAGATTTTGATCATTGTCATGCACCATATTAGTAACCGGTACTCTGAAATCTTTTTTCTGGTATAGGGTTTTCCACCTGTTATTTTCCCTGCACATTACTCTAAATCCTGCAGATGAGATGACATACAAGATTTCTTGATCAGGAGAAGCGTGTGCCGAATATATATACTCTCCCTTTATCACGGGAGAAGCTTCAGTACCATTGACGGCAAATAATCCGTTATTGGTTGATACCAGTAATTCATTCCCGGCCTGAACAAATTGTGTTGCTCTCTCGCTGATACCTTCTACTTTCAGGTATTGATGGTTGATTGACTGCAAGGTATAGATGGTCTTTTTCCTGTACTGGTAGGTGTATTGCTTGGTATCAGGTTTTTTATCCTGTTCTTCTTCCTTGTCAGAAATTACACTGGCTACCGGTTCGCTGATTTTCCTATAAAGTCGGGAGAAAAAACCTGCCTTTTTCTCTTTATTTTCTTTTGTATCTGCTTCTGCATATGAGACTTGTGATGGTGATTTTACTTTTACTTTTACCGATACGTTCTTTTTCCCGAATTCTTTCTTTTCCGCAAGGAAATATAAAGATTTACCGGCACTTACATATAAAGTGTCGTTTAATATGGTAGCCAGTTCAATATCATCTTCCAGCCCCGGGTAGAAGGAGTAATTTCTAACGGGAAGATGATGTGCCACGAGTGTTAATCCTTTAGGATGACTGAGCCACAGGCCCTGGGAAATGTCATTATTAAGTGCAATAATTTCATCATCGGGCAACCCGTTATTGTAATTGAGAATCATATTTGTTTTACCCGATTGAATATTTATTATAATGCATCCTCCCAAAACGGTGCCAATTGCTATATTTTCTCCCGAAATTTTCGTGCCCCCGGTAACATGCGCGTTTTTGAGATATGCAGAATCTTCAAGGGATATTTTGGCAAATTTATTTTCATTAACCCGATAGATTGAACCAATGTCCGTTCCAATTACCTGTTCATTTTTATTTACAGGAATACAAAAAACAATTTCCTCCTCCACGGGGAAATATTTGAATATAGCTGATTTTGCAAGTTGATTATTTTCCAGGGAAAAAATTTCACCATTAGAAAAACTAACGTGTAATTTGTTATTAATGTTGAAAATATTGAAAATTTTTATTCCATCGGGGGGAACTAGAATTCCTTTTGCTTCAAAACTAAACCTGTCATGAACCTTTATTTGATCGGGAAAAGCAAAATATACCATCTTTTCATCCCAGGTGATTGACATGATCTCGATAGTTTCGGAAGTGTCATCCTTGAAAGATTGAAATTCAAATTGATTTCCTGGTTTTTGCCTGATTACACCATAATTATCCTTACCCCCCGTGAATACTGAATTATTTATTGAATCATGCTTTATGATGTAAGGAATGAAATTGACGGGAATACTTTTCCAGTCTTCACCATTAAAAAGATAAATCCCGGAGCGATCCGCGAAAAGCACACGTGAATCATTCAGGTTTGCGATACCGTGAAACTGAATGCCGGGGATTTCCTCGCTTGAATAATGACGGAAATAAGGAACACCTTCCTGACCCCATGTATTATAAAAGGATAATAACGCCAACAAAATAATAAAAATAGGCTGCCGGAAAGTCATTTTTTAACAATTCTAAATAACAGCATAAATATACAGAAATAATTGAAAGACAAGAAGTGCGCATGCAAAAATAGTTGGAATTAAATCTTATGGTTACATAACTATGGCTGATATTGGATTTTGTCAATGACGAAAATACCGGGTGATTTGTCCCATTTGTTCAATATGATCCTACTTCCTTTCTGCATTATCAAATATAATGGATTTGATGTTATGCACACACGCGAATGAAGCAAAGTGTTGAATTCACAATACCTTATCCATATGTTCGCTTTGTGTCCGAAAATTGTTACGCAATAAGGCTTTGACAAATAAAGTCAGTATATTTGTTAATTCAACATTTTTTTGTAAAGCGGATACTATTTGAATATAATAAATTTTGTCAGCACCCATCATAAAAAATGAACTTTTTCCCATTGAAATATGTCAATATATAAATATTTAGAATATTATACTTGAATTTTTTATGATTAGATCAAGACTTGTGAAGTTATGAAATCAGGAGTCAGGGAAGCTGTTCATGGGATAATAGATTTGATAAAACATTCTAATGCAGATTTATTTAAATTTACGAAATCAGAGATCATTAATGATGTGGTACAAACGAATTCGTGGAGCCAATTTTAACAAGATTGGTTAAGATGCAGAAAATTGTGTAAATAATAACCTAATACCAAGAAACAATGAAAATTTTAAAGAAGGATGAAAAAAGCCCTGTTATGCACGGGGCAAACACGGATGCAAACAATTCCGTGTTGAGTTGGTGGCCAAAAGCGCTCAATCTGGATATTTTACATCAGCATGATACAAAAACAAATCCCTACGGTGAGGACTTCAATTATCGTGAAGAATTCAAAAAACTTGATTACGAGGGACTCAAAAATGACCTGAGAAAATTAATGACAGATAGTCAGGATTGGTGGCCTGCCGATTGGGGACACTACGGTGGATTGATGATTCGGATGGCATGGCATAGCGCCGGTACATATCGAACCGCGGATGGACGTGGTGGCGGGAACACGGGTAATCAGCGTTTTGCACCGCTTAACAGTTGGCCGGATAACGCGAATCTTGATAAGGCACGGCGGCTGTTGTGGCCTGTAAAGAAGAAGTATGGTAACAAAATTTCATGGGCCGACCTGTTTATTCTGGCCGGGAATATGGCTTACGAATCCATGGGATTTAAAACTTTTGGATTTGGTGGAGGCCGTGAAGATATCTGGCATCCCGAAAAGGATGTTTATTGGGGGGTGGAAAAGGAATGGCTTGGTAAAGCCCGCTACGCTGAAAGTTCAGATAGTGAATCGCTTGAAAATCCATTAGCTGCCGTTCAAATGGGATTAATTTACGTGAACCCCGAGGGCGTTGATGGAAAACCGGATCCATTAAAAACGGCTAAAGATATGCGTACTACCTTCCAACGAATGGCGATGAATGATGAAGAGACAGTTGCCCTCACGGCAGGTGGACATACTGTTGGAAAAACCCATGGAAATGCTGACCCTTCAAAATTGGGACCAATTCCTGAAGATGCACCTGTCGATCAACAGGGTTTTGGATGGAAGAATCCCAAGGGGAAAGGAAATGCAGAAGACACATTAACAAGCGGGCTGGAAGGAGCATGGACCACCTTTCCCAACAAGTGGAACAATACATATTTCTACCTGCTTTTCACGTACGACTGGGAACTCAGGAAAAGTCCCGCGGGTGCATGGCAATGGGAACCTGTTAACATCAAAGAGGAAGATAAGCCATTTGATGCTCACGTGCCCGGGGTCAGGAAAAACCCGATGATGACCGATGCAGATATGGCGTTGAAAATGGACCCGGAATATAGAAAAATATCCGAACGTTTTTATAAAGATCCCGAGTATTTTGCCAAAACTTTTGCCAGGGCATGGTTTAAGCTTACTCATCGCGATCTGGGGCCTAAAAGCCGTTATCTTGGACCCGATGTTCCTGCAGAAGATCTGATCTGGCAGGATCCGGTTCCAACGGTCAATTATACACTGTCTGAGGCTGAAATTGATGAATTAAAAAGTAAACTTCTGAATTGTGGGTTAACATCCACGGAACTAATCAATACCGCGTGGGATAGCGCGAGAACCTACAGGGGCTCCGATTACAGGGGAGGTGCCAACGGGGCACGGATACGCCTTGCACCCCAAAAAGACTGGGAAGGTAATGAACCTGAACGATTGAAAAAAGTCCTTGATAAACTCGATGAACTCCGTGCCGGATTGAAGAAAAAAGTCAGTATCGCTGATTTGATTGTTTTGGGAGGAACTGCCGCTGTCGAAAAAGCAGCTCGGGAAGCCGGTTTTGACATCAAGGTTCCGTTCAGCCCGGGCAGGGGTGACGCGACAACGGAAATGACTGACATTGATTCATTTTCGGCTCTCGAACCCATTCACGATGGCTACAGGAACTGGCTTAAAAAAGACTACCCGGTAAATCCTGAAGAACTGCTCCTTGACAGGACTCAACTCATGGGACTTACAGCTCCTGAGATGACTGTCTTAATTGGGGGCATGCGCGTGTTGGGAACCAATTATGGCGGGACAAAACATGGAGTTTTCACTGAGCAGAAGGGCGTTCTCACAAACGATTTCTTTGTTAACCTTACCGATATGAATAACGAGTGGAAACCTGCTTCGGATAAGTTGTTTCATGTTGTTGACAGGAAGACAAATCAAGTGAAATGGACAGCCACCCGGGTTGATTTGGTATTTGGTTCCAACTCCGTGTTAAGAGCCTATTCTGAGCTTTACGCCCAGGACGACAACAAGGAAAAATTCGTGAAAGATTTCGTGAAGGCATGGGTAAAAATAATGGATGCAGACCGGTTTGATCTCAGGCAATAATGCCGGTTGATAGTAATTTCGAATTCCGGTTGTCGATATCCTGTTAGCAGCAAGAGAATGTGTCCCGTCATACCTGCTTATTCATATCTCAACGACTCAACCGGATTCGAAAAGGCCACCTTTACTGTTTTGTATCCCATGGTTAATAAAACGATAAAGAAAGATAAGATGATGGCGATACCGAAGATCCACCATTCAATACCCGCATGGTAGGTAAATTTTTGCATCCACCTGGTAATAAAGTAGTGTGCAACCGGTAAAGCAATAATATTTGCCACAAGTAACAGTAAGATATGGTTTCCGAGTAACATGCCTAAAATATGGATGGCCTTGGCCCCGTTTACTTTTCTGATCCCTATTTCGCGGGTTTTTCGTTCGGCGATAAAAAATGACATTCCTAATAATCCCAATGAAGCCACGATAATAGCCAGGTAAGTAAACAGCCGGACGATGCGGGTGAAACGAAATTCTTCTTTGTAAAGTAATTCCAGTTTATCGTTGAGCAGCATGAATTCGGGTACCCCGTCAGGACTTTGTTGCAGTAATATCCTTTCTATTTGGTTCAATGGATTTATCATGTTACCGGAAGATATTTTTACCAGAATTTCTTTGACCATCCCGGGATTAAGCTTTATGATAAGGGGTGGAATTTCAGTATGAAATGATCCAGGATGAAAATTTTCCACGACACCAATTACTTCGTTGCCTCTTGCATCTACTGCAGGAATTTCTTTTATTTCCATCATTTTCCTGGCTTTTTCATTTACCAGGTATCTCTCGTGATCTGAACCAAATTCCCGCGAAAAAGTCCTTCCTTCTTTTATTTCAATGCCCATCACTTCCGTGAACTGATAATCAACGAATAGTGAACGGGCCTTTATCGTTTCATCTTTTTTTCCAAATTTCGGAACAGTCATCATGAAAGTGTTGTTGGAGGGTGGACCCCATAATGATCCTGAAACATGAGTAACCCCTGCAACAGATGCGATTTTTTCTTTTATCAGAGGATAATATTGCTGTAATTTTTCGTCTTTCATGGGAATACTGATAATTTGTTCCCGGTTATATCCCGGGTTCGCGTTCTGAAAAAAATATAGCTGCCGGAAAATCGCGAGGGTGCTAAATACAAGCGCTATAAATACAACCAACTGAAATATAATCAGGTAATTGTTTAGTACCGGTTTACTAGGTTTCCCGAGATTTTGCTTTTTTAAAACCTGAATAGGAGAGAATCTTACCAGGTAAAGCGAAATGTAAGAGCCGGATGTCAGTCCCACGATTATTGCAATCATCACGTAACCAATAATCAGCCACGTGTTACCCGCATAAATTTCTAGATGAGTACCCAGCAATTGATTAAGATAACTGGTAGATAATTCCACGAATAATACTGCCACGGGTAGGGCAATGAAAACCGTGAGCAATGATTCCATGATTACCTGCTGCCGGATGATTCTTGTTGATGCACCGGTTATTTTTTTGACAGATATTTCTTTTGTTCGGGAACCAGAGCGAGCCGTGGTAAGAAGAACATAATTGATCGCACCCAGCAGTAGAATAATAAACCCGATGGAGCCAAATAACCATACATTTTTCTTATTACCACTTTCTGTAAAGCTAAACATGTTCGCCGAGTTAAAATATATGTCTTTTAACGGCTGTAATTTGTAACTAAAATCCCGGTTTGCACTGCCAGAATCATCCATGCGTGAAAGCGATTCGGAAATTCTTACAGGCTCGATATTTTTATCAATTTTTAAGTACGTGCCAAAAAAATTACAGTCCCAGCAACTTCTGAAATACGTTTGCTTATCTTCAGGAAAATCTCCATAGGTAATAATATCCCTTTCCAGTTCTTGCAAGGCAAGATCAATGCCTGCCATCACATCTGGTTTTAGCGTGCTGTTTGCCGGCAGATCCCTGAAAACACCTTTTACCGTGAAATGAAATAATTGTCCTCGTCTTTTCACCTTTAGTACCTCTTCCAGGCCATACTCATTCCCGAAATATCTTTTGGCAGCACTTTCAGAAAGCATGATGTTTCCGGGTTGCAGGTTAATCTCACCTTTCAGAAGATAAATCGTGAGAACAGAAAATAATTCCTCGTCGGTACAGAAGAAGTTTTCTTCCGGGGAAAAATCCTCTTCCTCTCCCAGGTAAGTATCAATTAATGGATAGATTCTGACCGCTGCTTCAATGCCGGTCAGGTTTGCTTGTGCTTCCTCTTTTAACCGGTAGGGAGTGAGTGGTGTTCGTGAATGAAAGGTCGTGTCGGAAGTAATAACCCTGTAGATTCTCTGGTAATCTTCATTAAACCTGTCATACGATAATTCATTTACCACGTGTAGTAAAATGACAAAGCTACTGGCAAGTCCGATGGCTAGGCCAAGGAGATTCACGAGGCTGTATATTTTCCCTTTCAATAAATTCCTGAATAATATTTTAAAACTTTGTTTGTACATGATCGCTCGGTATATGTTCTACTCGGTTCGCAACGACCTGGCCGGGTTCGCGGATGCTGCCCGCATCACGTGATACGACACGGTAATTTGCGCTGTTAATAACACGAAAAGTCCGGTAAGCGGAATGAACCAGATGTTAAAGTCAGCCTGGTAAGCAAACTTTTGCATTAATTTATTATGAATAAATAGAACCACCGGTACGGCAACCAGCCATGCTAAAATTATCCAAACTGTAAATTTCATAGCATACAATTTCATGATGTTCGCGGTTGTGGCTCCCGTAACTTTTCTTATGCTGATTTCTTTCCTCCCTTTCCTGATCATGAAAGATGCCATTCCAAAAAGACCGAGATTAGAAATCAGGATGGCAAGCAGGGAAAAATAAAGGATAAGTTTTCCTAATTTTATTTCCGTGAAATACGCCCTGTTAAAACTTTCATCTAAAAAGAAGTAATCAAAAGGTTCACCGGGCAACAGGTCAGCCCAAATTTCTTTCAGTTCTTCTATTGTGGATTTCACGTTTGTTCTATCCATTAGGAATGTCAGGTAACTATATCCCTGGTAAGGGCGCATTGAAATAATCAATGGCTTTATCTTATGGTGAAGAGAGGCGAAATTGAAATTTTCAACAACACCGATAACCGTGTGTTTCCCTTCCCGTTCTATCATTTTACCCACTGGATTATTCCAGTTAAGTTTTTTTGCCAGTTCTTCATTGATCAACCATGCATTCTTGTCAGAGGCATGTTTGGGAGAAAATCCCCTGCCATTGATCACTTTTATATCCATCATGCCAAGCCAATCGTAATCCACCTCAAGGGCGTGTATCATCATCACCTCATCCATTCCCTCAGGCTTGTAGCCATTACTGGTAAATCCATTGCCAGGAATATCGGATGAACCTCCTGCCTTGAGCACGCCGGGTAAATCCAGGGCAACTTTTTTAACAATTTCATATTTATCCCTTGCCTGTTGACTAACCAAGGGTACAATTAACCTGTTTTCTTTCTTGTATCCCGTATCCATTCCTGTAATAAAATTCAATTGATTGTAAATAATAATGGTTGCAAGAATTAACACGATAGATGTTGCAAACTGGAAGATTACCAATGTTTTGCCAATCCTGCCTTTACCTCCTTTTTCGGAAAGAAATTGCCTGAAAGACAGGGCAGGTTTATATGAACTAAGGAACAAAGCGGGATAGATCCCTGCTAAAATGCCCGTGATTAAAATAAGAACTGGTAAAGCTATAATCAGATTAATATTATCCGGATGGTACAACGACAGTGTTTGTCCCATTATGTCATTGTAAATTGGTAATAGCAGTTCAATAATGAGCAGTGCAAAAATAAAGGAAACAAAAACCTGTAAAATAGAGTCGCCAAGGTATTCCCGCACGAGGATGGGCCGGGTAGCCCCGGTTACTTTTTTGATGGCTGTTTCTCGCGAACGGGTTGTTGCTCTTGCAATAGCCAGGTTCGTGAAATTAATGCAGGCAATTATTAAAATAAAAACGGCTATTCCGGTAAAAAGATATAAAGTGGCAGGGTTACCCGACGGTCCAATCTCGTCAAAATTACTATGAAGATAAATTTCTGTAAGTGGTTGAAAAAAAGCGGTGAGTTTCATACCATGTTTTTCATACCTGTAGTTGATATGCTTATTCATGAAGGCTTCCATTTTGGATTCAAGTTGACTGACAGGAACACCTTTCTCGATCATGAAATAGGTATAAAACTGCCATCCACCATCCCATCCCATGTACATGTAATCGTAATCATAGAGGGTGTTAAAAGATAAGAGACAGCTAAAAGAAAAGTGCGAATTGGGAGGAGGATCTTCGGCAATGCCCGTAACCCGGAATAAATCTTTGTTGTTGTAAACCAAGGATTTGCCGATTGGATCTGCATCCTTGAATATTTTTTGGGCCAGCGACTTCGTTAATACTACAGTATAAGGCTCGGAAAGAACAGTCGCAGGGTTACCATCCAGCAACTCGAAAGTGAAAAAATCGAAAAAGCCGGAATCGGCATAAACGATACCCGATTCGAAATAAGAGTTTTTATCATGCACGAAGAATCCTTTTTCAGGACTGCGCAACCGAACAATTTTTTCAACTTCCGGGAATTCTTCCAATAAACTCAATCCCGTGGCTGCAGTGGAAGATGCTAATGAAGTGTTGATCTCTGAGGATGTCATTTTTGAAGCAAACCTGAAAATCCTTTCCTTGTGCTCGTGGAAAGAATCATAACTTCTCTCATGGTTTACGTGAAGCAATATTAACATGCAAACAGCTATTCCTACTGATAATCCAAAGAAGTTAATGATGGTTATTAACTTATCTTTTAGTAAATGACGGACCGAAAGTAAAATATTCTTCTTGAACATGAGCTTGAATTGATTTCCGGGTTACATCTTTCCAATTCACGTGCCATATCTCATAAAAAACATGTAAACAGTTATATAGGTTATGTATGTGTTTATTTGAGTTTATGAATCATTGTTCCGCTTTGAAACAAAATGCTGTTTCATTTCGAAACATTTTTGTTAATTTTGTAGAAACTACATGTAACATGGATTCAAAAAATGGGAATATACTGGTTGTAGATGATGATAAAGATATTTTGCTCACGGCCAGGGTAATTTTAAAAAAAGAGTACAACCGGGTAGATACGATTTCATCGCCGGGGGAACTAAAACCCGCGTTGGCGAGATATTTTTATCATGTTGTATTACTGGATATGAATTTCAAAACCGGTGCAACCAGTGGCCGGGAAGGAATGGAACTTTTAAGGGAAATCATGGAAATATCTCCCGCGAGTCATGTGGTGATGATGACAGCCTACGGGGATATTGATTTGGCTGTAAAGGCCATGAAAGAAGGTGCCACAGATTTCATTGTAAAACCCTGGGAAAATAAAAAACTTTTGGCTACTCTTTATACCGCGTATAAACTCTGCCTGTCGAATCTTGAGATAAAAAGCCTGCGGGATCGCCAGGACATGCTCAGCAGGGACATTGATCACCCCTTTCAGGATATAATCGGGACTTCCCCGGCCATGAGGGAAGTGTTCGAGAATATTCATAAAGTTGCAGGCACCGACGCGAACGTGCTTATCCTGGGGGAAAATGGTACCGGTAAGGAACTGGTTGCCCGTGCCATTCACAGGAAATCGAAAAGAAGCGGACAGATATTCGTGAGTGTGGATCTCGGTTCATTGCCGGAAACATTGTTTGAATCAGAGCTGTTTGGGCACCAGAAAGGTGCTTTCACCGACGCGAAAGAAACGAAAGCAGGCCGTTTTGAAATTGCATCGGGAGGCACGCTATTCCTGGACGAGATAGGTAATCTCTCGTTACCACTTCAGGCAAAAATTCTCAGTGTCATTCAAAACCGCGAGATATACAGGCTCGGGTCTGTAAAGTCTTTTAAAATTGATATACGGTTAATCAGTGCCACCAACATGCCTTTAAAGGAGATGGTAAAAGAAAATCGATTCAGGCAGGATCTTTTATACAGGATTAACACGGTAGAACTTCATTTGCCACCCTTGCGTGAAAGAGCAGAGGATATTATGCTCCTGGCTCAACATTTCCTGAATGTGTACACGTCAAAATACAAGAAAAAGAAGATTTCCATACCATTACCGGTGCAGAAAAAACTCAAATCTTACTATTGGCCGGGCAACGTGAGGGAATTACAACACGTCATCGAAAGAGCAGTTATCATGAATGAAACAGGTAAAATTTCAGAGAATGATCTCATGATTCAGGCCGATCAGAAGACAAGCGCAGGGGAAGTGCTTAATCTTGAAGAAATTGAAAAAGAAACCATAAAGAAAGCTCTGAGGAAAAATCAGGGTAATCTTAGTAAAGCTGCTGATGAATTGGGTTTGGGAAGGACTACCCTTTACAGGAAAATTGAAAAATTCGGTTTATGACAATCAGGTATACTCGGCTAAGAATCACAGTAAGGGTGCTTTTCATAGGGTTGGCCATGGCTCTCCTGGTATTTGTCGCGCATCAGGAACAGTTGTACATGGCTACCTTTTTATCAGGATTGCTGGTTGCAGGCCTGGTTGTTGAACTCTGGTATTTTCTGGACCGGGTAAACCGTGATATAGCCAGCTTCCTGACCAATATCGTTCATAAAGACCTTACCATTAGCTACGACGAAAAAAAGTCCCGAAGTGAACTATATTCTTCTTTTAATACAGTGATAAAGGAAATCCGTGATGCCAGGATTGATAAAGAAGCACATTACCAGTTTTTGCAAACCATTATATCCCTTATTAAAACCGCGCTGATTAGTTTTGATAACGAGGGAAATATTTTTTTGAAGAACCTGGCTGCCGGGCAATATTTGCCTCATGCGGCGACCAGTAAAATAAGTGGGGTAAGAGAAGTGAACCCGGGCCTTTTCGCGGTGATTACCCAAATGAAACCAGGTGAAAACGAGTTGCTGAAAACCAAAATGGGCGATGATCTCGTGCAACTCTCCATTTTTGCAACAGAATTTAAAATGAAAGGGGTTGCATACAAGCTTGTGTCTATCCAGAATATCAGCAGCGAAATGGAAAACCAGGAAATTGATGCTTATCACAAGCTAATCAGGGTGCTAACACACGAGATCATGAACTCTGTCACACCAATTTCATCACTCAGTACAGCTATGACTGAAATGTTGCTTAAGAATAATGGCAACAGGCGGGAACTGGAAAATCTGGATGACGAAGAAAGAGAAGACTTGTTCAATAGTTTGAATGCCATCGAGAAAAGGAGCAAGGGGTTGATACGTTTCGTGAGTACCTATAAAAATATAACCAGGGTTCCTGTTCCACGCGTGACGACAATAAAAATAAAAGACTTGTTTTCAGGGATCAAATCATTGTTAGGCCATGTTATCGAGGATGCCGGGATCGTGTTGATTTTTCGCCTGCATGATGAAGATTTATCGATACAAGCCGATCGCGAGATGATAGAAAGAGTTTTGATCAATCTGGTGAAGAACGCGGCAGAGGCCATAGAAGAAGGCGGGCAAAAAGGCAGGATAGAGCTTTTCGCGGAAAAGCAGGTCGCAAGAGTATTCATTCGGGTAAAGGACAATGGCCCGGGAATACCGCAAACGGAAACCGATAAACTTTTTGTTCCCTTTTATACAACGAAAAAGACCGGATCCGGCATTGGTCTGAGTCTTTGCAGGAACATGATGAAAGCCAATAAGGGGCATATTTCATTCAGGTCGCAACCAGGGAAAGGGACAGAGTTTATATTGGAATTTTAAGTTGTATATTTAATA
Source organism: uncultured Bacteroidales bacterium (assembly GCA_964426725.1). Classification (GTDB taxonomy): domain Bacteria; phylum Bacteroidota; class Bacteroidia; order Bacteroidales; family CAYRRV01; genus CAYRRV01. Next base: position 131,864 of record CAYRRV010000005.1, read on the forward strand.
TTGATTTACACTACTAATTGGGTAAATTTTAAATTAAATTAAAAACGCCAAATTATTGGCTTTTGAAGACCTAACCTTGCTCACAGGCGAGCTATCTAATTTCCTGTACATTTCTTATGGTGTTTTTCAGAATAATTGCCACTTGGGCAATCTTCGGGGCAGGAGGGGATTTTATCTTTTTTCTTTTTTAATTTTCCTGTCAATCTTATGGCTTAAAGATTTTTCGTGTTACTTTCGCGGTCGGTTATGAAATATCTCAGGTACCTATCGAAATTTTTGATTTGGCGGGAAAAATACATTGGTCATCGCCAGTTTGTTTTATTATTAAGTTTTGTAATTGGACTCCTGAGTGGATTGGCTGCTGTTTTACTTAAGAATACAGTGCATCTCACGCACGACTTTCTCATTAACAGGCTGCATATTGACAAAGTTAACCTTCTCTATTTCGCGCTTCCTTTTCTTGGTATTCTTTTAACCGTGCTGTTCGTGAAATTTATCGTTAAAGACAATATCAGCCATGGTATCAGCCGGATATTGTATGCCATTTCAAAGCGAAAAGGACAGCTTCGCACCCATAACTCGTATTCATCGATAATCGCGAGTACTTTAACTGTAGGTTTTGGCGGGTCAGTCGGGTTGGAAGCTCCCATAGTTTTAACGGGATCATCAATTGGATCAAATATAAGCAGGCTGCTGCGGATGAATTACAAGACAACCACCCTACTTATAGGTTGCGGTGCAGCAGGGGCAATAGCAGGTATCTTCAAGGCTCCCATAGCGGCTATTGTTTTCGCGTTAGAAGTGTTGATGCTTGACCTGACCATGGTTTCGATTATCCCATTATTAATTTCAAGTGTGACAGGAGCAACGGTGGCATATTTTCTTTTGGGTAAAGGAGTTGTTTTTTCTTTCACCCTGCAGGATCCTTTCTTGTTAAGTAATTTGCCTTATTATTTGATTCTCGGGATATTTTGCGGGTTATTGTCTGTTTATTTCACGAAAGGAACCATGTTCGTTGAAAAGAAATTAGGTAACATTGCTAATCCATATTATAAAATCGTTTTAGGAGGTATTGGTCTCGGGTTACTTATTTTTTTCCTTCCGCCCCTTTTTGGTGAAGGTTACGATACTTTAAGAACAATATTAGGTGGTGATGCAAGAGAAATGGCTCATGGTAGCTTGTTTTATGGATTGAGAAACGAATTTGGCTGGTTCATGAGCTTTCTGTTGCTTATACTCGTTTTTAAGGTAATAGCCATGGCGCTTACTACCGGAAGCGGAGGAGTAGGGGGTATTTTCGCGCCGACACTGTTCATGGGAGGAATAGCCGGGTACATGGTGGCCAGAATAATCAATACTCTGCAGTTCATTGATGTCTCCGAAAGGAATTTTGCCCTGGTTGGAATGGCCGGGTTGATGGCCGGGGTAATGCACGCACCGCTTACCGCGATATTTCTTATTGCTGAAATTACCAATGGTTATGGCTTGTTTATACCCCTTATTGTAACTTCTACCATAGCCTATCTTACCATCATGTACTTCGAGCCGCACTCCATTTATCACAGCCGGTTAGCAAAAAGAGGAGAACTTATTACCCATCATAAAGATAAAGCTGTACTTACTTTATTAAAACTTGAAAAAGTAATTGAGAAAGATTTTAAAAAGATTTCTCCTGATGCAACCCTGGGTGATTTGGTTCACGTGATTTCAAAATCAAAGAGAAATATTTTCCCGGTAATAGAAGAAGATGGTAAGTTAGCCGGTATTGTTCTACTTGACAATATCAGGGATATCATGTTTAATACTGAAATGTATGATGAAACCAAAGTCGAAAATATCATGATAATGCCCCCGGCTTATGTAAGGGCAGATGAAGTGATGGAAAGTGTGATGAACAAGTTCGAGGAAACAGGAGCATGGAATTTACCCGTGATAGATCAAGAAGGAAAATATTTAGGCTTTATTTCTAAATCAAAAATTTTTAACGTTTACAGGGACATTCTGGTGCAGTTTACTGACGAGTAAAATACCTGAATGTCCCTGTATTATTTTTAAAATTTTATTTTTACTCCAGGTGTTTCAGGTTAAGTCCATAGAGCAGAATGAAAAGGGCCGTGAAAAACAAGCTAATCCATCCGAATGCAAGAATTAACAGTACAACCTGGGCGCCGGTATACACGTAAAATCCCAGTTTTTTCAGGTTCCACATCTGAAACGCACCATACAGTGAGCCAAGATAAAGAAGGAAGGAGACCGCGACTTTCAATAGGGCACCTCCTCCTGATACCGCGGGCATTCCCGGGATTTGAGAAGCTATTCCTTCTAACGCACCTGATGCTACCAGCCCGAGAAGGCTAATAATTGCCATTAAGCCACTTCCGATAAAAGTGAGAATACAGAGAACTGTTAAAAACGGGGGTCTTTGGTTTGCCTGAACAGCTTGTGTTTCGTTTGTAATGTCAGCCATAATTTAGTGTTTTAAAAATTAGTACTAATCAAAAGTATGTACTATTTTATTAATTTCAAAATAGAAATAAGCGTTAAATGATCTACCCGTTGATAAAATCTTTTGAATGTTCATAACTTTCCTTTCTAAATATTCGGATAAGTTATTAATTTGCAACGAATTCTTATTAAACCCTACTACTAAACATGTACGACATAATAAAAAATCCTGAATTTAGCAATAAGAAAATCCTCGTCGTTGAAGATGACGAAACCAGTTACCTAATTGTCAACGAGCTCCTCAGTGAATATGGTGCAATGATGGTGCATGCCCGATCAGCCAGACAGGCTATAGAATTATATAAGGAACAAAACGATTTCGATTTAATAGTCATGGATATCAGGTTACCTGAGATGAACGGGGTAGATGTTGCCAAGACCATACGTGAGATGGGTGGTAAAACTCCCATGATTGCCCAAACTGCCTGCAAGGCGGAAGATATAAAAGATTTGTCCCCGGGAGAAGTTTTCCACAGGATATTTATCAAACCTTATGATTTTGATGATTTCCTGAAAACCGTGAAGGCTTTTTTGAATTAATGCTTTTCTGTTTGTTCAGGTTTCGACATCATCTGTACTCTCAGAGGTTCAAAAATATCAAAACAGCTACTAAAAAATAAGTAAAAACATAACTTAACCTGAACTCACTCATGCCAGGCTCATACTCTGTATTAACCACGGACATGAAATAACAAAGTGTGATAAAACCCGCGATAAGAGCGGGCAAAAAAGGAAGGTACACGGCCAGTGCCATTAATAACAGGAATGAAAATGCCGATATATTTCCAATTAAATGAATGGCCTTGTACCAAAAAGGAAGATTTTTTTTCAGGTTATGTACAATGACCGAGGGTATAATTATTGACGCGTATACCAGCGATCCTGCAATAAGAAAATATACATTTACATCTATATCAAAAGCATTCAGGACGAAGCCTGATGCCAAAAGTCCAATTGAAGTCCATGCAATAACTCTTAATGGTATAGCCATCTTAGTTGTGGTATTAGAATTACAAGTTACTGAAAAATTCATGGTTAGTCAACGATTTATGGTATATTTAAAAGCAGGATTTGGATGTTTTTAAATTATTATTTGTTTGCTTGTGTCATGTCAATGTAAAAATGTTGGTTTACCTGTGCCACATGTTTTAAATAATGGGACAATTCTTCTTCAAGATCAAGTGTAATGCGTCACTAGTTTGAATTCCTTTTTATCTTCTGAATTCATCTCGTAAATCTCCCCGGCAAAACCAATATGGATGGGTTTTGCAGGGCTTCTGTCCAATTCCAGTATAAGTTTTGTTTTCATAATATTTATGGATATCCAGTAGCTTCTAAAACGGATATGTATATGAATGTTGTTCAAATCATCCGGGAGAGATGGATTGATCCATAATACATCATCTCTCGCGTCGAGTCCCGTGTAACATCTTTGCATTAAATCAATGGTCCCTGCCATAGCCCCGAGATGGATGCCCTCGGGGGTTGTGCCTCCCTGTACATCTTTGAAATCGCTCATAAGTGCCATTCTAAAACTTTTCCATGATCGTTTCCGGTCGGAACGGGAATGTACCCAAGAGTGTATCAACTGGCTCAGGGTTGAACCATGGGATGTAATTTCTTCATAATATTCAATATTGTAATGAATAAACTCTGGTTTAAAATCATATCCCAAATGATGAAAAATGCTAATTAATTCTTCAGATGAGAACAGGTAGAAGAGCATTAATACATCTGCCTGTTTACTTGCCTTGTAGTTATTCGGCGAGTCATTTTCATTTTCAAGAATTCTGTCGAGTCGCATGACTTTGCCATATTTATCGTGGTATTTTTTCCAGTCCAGTTCTTTTAATTCAGAGAATCCCTCGAACTGGTCAATTATTTGGCATTCTTCATCCTGGAAAGGAATATACATTTTCCTGCACATTTCTCCCCATTTATCAACATCTTCTTCGTTTATTCCTGTTTTTGAAAATAGTTCGTGTACTTTCGATTCATCGAGCATGTCTATTACTTTAGCGGCTGTTACCATCACCCAGGCTACCATGAAATTCGTGTAAGCATTATTATTTAGCCCGGGACGATCGGTGCCGGGATAGCGGGTATGATATTCATCGGGTCCTACCACACCCTTTATCTCGAACCTGTTTTTTTTGGGATTGAATTCTGCCTTTGATGACCAGAAAAGAGCAATATTGAAAATCATTTCCGCGCCGTAATAAGCGAGAAATTCAGTATCGTTGGTAATCTGGTAATATTGCCAGATATTATATACAATATCGGAATTAATATGTCTTTGCAGGTATGTTTCGTCCGGTATCCAGCGACCTGATTTAGGATTCAGGTGAATTTCCTGGCTTTCTTCTCTTCCGTTACTACCGCTTTGCCAGGGGAACATCGCGCCGCGATACCCTGCTTCGTGAGCCGCTCTTCTTGCTTCATTCATTCTCCTGTACCTGTACATGAGCAAGGCTCGTGTTAATTGGGGCATGTGGTAAATCAAAAATGGAAAGATGTACAACTCGTCCCAGAAAATGTGACCCCTGTAAGCTTCACCGTGTAGGCCTCGGGAAGGTACACCGGTATCCAGATCAATGGTATTTTCGCACACGGTTTGGAAAAGATGAAAAATGTGTAGCCGGATCACGAACTGGTTCATGGTTTTTGATTTCAGGTTGATGTCACTTCTTTGCCAAATTCCTTTCCAGGCTTTCATATGGTCTTCAAGGATTTCCGTGAAGTCGTTGATATAATTCAGTTTTCTGACAGATTCATGCACGGGTTCACTGATTGCCCAATCCCTTGAGGTGTAAAGTGTAACGATTTTTTCTATTTTGATGGGATTGATTTTTTCACACTCTAAAGTGATATCATCTGAAATAAAACCCTTGTTCTTGTAAATTTTTCTTGATATTTTCCCGGTGTCAGGTTTCCCACTAACGCGTGTTCTTGCAGCCTGAGCCACCAAAATTTTAGAAGTTTTTGCCTGTACTTCAAGGGAGATAATATCTTCTTTTTTTCTCCCGGAAGACAGAAAAGCAAGGTGGTCTCCTCTTAAATCATTGTATCTTTCCACCCCATTGTTTTGTACATTGCCATCAAGGCCGGAGCGTATAATTATCTCGCCCGACCAGTTTTCAGGGATAAAAGTCCATTCAATACCAGCCAAGTGCATGTTGGCCATGCTAACTATTCTTTTAGATGAAATGGTTGTTTCTTTTCCGCCATCGTGTCTGAACCTCATTTTCCTATTCACCATACCATGTTTAACATCAATGACCTGTTCGTAATCAAGCATTTCAACATCGGAAGTGGAAAACCATTTTCCTCCTTTTAACCTGAAAGTAAGAAATAACCAGTTGGGCCAGTTAACGAGATCTTCATTTTCAATGTTCTTTCCTGCTATTTTTGAAGTAAGGCGATTATATCCTCCTGCAATGTAAGTACCTGGATAATGCACATCGCTCTCTGTTGAATCCTCGGCAGCCCCCCTGGTGGCGAAATACCCGTTTCCCAGCGTGCATAGAGCTTCGCGTAATGGTTCTTCCTCAGGTTTAAAATCCTTGTAAATGAATTTCCAGTTATCCATACATTCTTAGTTTTTTTTCCAGGTTTCCAAGAAAGACTTTTACCTCCCGGTTATTTCTCAGCCGGTACGCGGCAATACTCGGGTGGCCATGCCATCCTACCAGGATTGTTGTTCCCCGGTTAATCAACGCGCGAAAACCGTCCTCGTCGGTTATGTCATCTCCCATGTACAGGGTTTCATTTTTTTGTTCAGTGGCCTGCAGGATTTGTTGCAACCACTCAATGGCTTTCCCCTTGTGCCAGTCAATATCAGGTTTTATTTCGATTATTTTTTTTCCACCTTCTGCCTTTAATTCAGGATGGTTTTTTTTTATTTCTTTTACCTTTTGAATGATATACTTCTCATCCTTTTCTCTGGCATTGCGATAATGCACAGCGATGGCATATCTTTTTCTTTCTATTTCAACACCGTTACTTGCAAAAAACTGCTCTTTCAAAAGGGCTTCTTCCATTTGATTCAGGTAAGGCAGGTAATTTTTACCTTCTTCATTTTCAAAAATTTCGCCCCCGGGTTTCCAGATTCTGAATCCATGACTGCCGGCATAATAAATATTATCAAGCAGCACGAGTTTTCTTACGTCTTCCATGTCTCTGCCGCTGATTACCGCTACCTTGGCCATAACAGCCAACCGGCGGATTATTTCTCTCATCTCGAATGATAATTCAGCTTCTGCCGGATTGTCCACGATGGGTGTAAGTGTACCATCGTAATCGAAAAACAGCAAGGGTTCCTTGTTAATAAAGCGTGCAAAAACCTCCTCCTGGTTTTTCAGCGCGGAAGGCATTTCCTGCCAGGCCGCGGTATTACCTTCAGAAGTAATTTCCAGTTCATCGAAGCTCCGGATAACTGCATCAGCACCGTTTTCCAGCAAGGCTTTTTTCCTCCCTTTCTTATTCACGCCGATAACAAAACCAAATTCACCATCGCTTCCTGCCTGAACTCCCGACAGGGCATCTTCAAAAACGATGGTCTCCTCGGGTGAAACATTTAACTGACGGGCCGCTTCCAGGAAAATATCTGGATCGGGTTTCCCTTTCAGGTTTTTCTCTTTGGCAGTAATCCCGTCTACCTTTACATGGAATAAATCTTCTATGCCTGTCGTCTTGAGTACTTTTCTGCCATTTTTGCTGGAGGTTACCACCGCGCATTTTATGCCACCGGATTTCCATTGACTTACTTTTTCTTTAGCATCCTCGAATACTTCAGCGCCTTCAGATTCCAACAATTGATGGAAGTATTCATTTTTCCGGTTTCCTAACCCGCAGATTGTTTCCTTTCCCGGTTCATCATCCTCGTTACCCCATGGCAATTCGATATTTCTTGATTCAAGAAAACTTTTTACACCCTCGTAACGGGGTTTTCCGTCAATATAATTCACGTAATCGATATCGATAACAAGGGGTGAGGTATCTGCTTCTTTCCCCTGGTACCCGGATAGATATTCATCAAACATCATTTTCCATGATTTCGCGTGCAATTTTGCTGTTCGGGTGATCACGCCGTCCATGTCCAGTATCACACCTTTTATTCCTGAAAGTTTTATTCTCGGTTTCGGTACATCAGTATGTTTTGCCATGTAATTACTTTTTTGCCTTATAGCAATGGAAATTTCATACCAGTATAACATTGGAGCCGGTATTTATCCTTTTTGAGTCATAAGAGACTGGTAATAAAAAAGATAATAATGATTTTATACACGGGATAAGCGAGGAATAAAATCTACAGGTGGCAGGTAATCATCATGACTCCCTGCCCAAACAACCTTTGCCTCACCGATTTCTTTAAATTCGATCATTATCAATGTGCGATGAATATTGATATTGTGGAAGTAAAACTCTCCGCAATAAATACAATCTGCATCAGGTCTTTTTCATTTGATCCACTTTTTCTTAATGTTCAATAAGCTAATCCAAAATAAGATTAAGCAGAAAGAAAGAATCAAAATTAAGTCTAAATATATTGAAAAAGCATTACTTCCAGAAATAGAAAATCTCAAAATGTCTATGCCGTAGGTTACTGGTAAAATATAAGATAAAGGCTGAATAAAAATCGGCAATGATACAATTGGTACAAATAATCCACATAGAAAAATCATCGGAAAGCGGAAAAAATTTGAATAGGTTTGTGCTTCAAATACCTCTTTCGCAGAAACAGAAATAAAGAGTCCAAGTAAGGTTGAAATGATAGATAAGAGTACTATACCTAAGGTTAGCATTGACCAGTTAACTACCGTTGCTTTAAAATACAAAACGGAAAACAAAACGGGAACGATGCTGTTAAAAATGCCAAATAATATAGCTCCTGCTATTTTTGCTATTATAAGTAATTTAATACTAATCGGCGCTAATAACAATCGCTCAAATGACCTTGATTTTCTTTCAAATGTAATGGTTACAGAAAGCATTGATGTTGTCCCAAAAAGAATTGAAATGCCTAGTATTCCGGGGAAAACTTCATCAATGTTAAAAGTAGTTTTAGTTTTTATAAACATCATCAACATCCAAGCAAAAGGAAAAATTATACCCCAACTGATATTTGGCGGTTTCAGATAATAATTTTTCATGTCTTTTAAAAGAATATTCCAAAAAGCAATACTTGATTTCATCAGTATAAAATTTGTCTATGTTATTGGTCTGATTGAACTCGCATGATAGTATTCTATACATTTACTGTTGTGACAAACCTTGTCATGTTCGTTTCATTTCTTCTCTTTTTCTTTTTTCATTAAATCAATTTCAATGCCTGTCATTTTCACAAAAGCATCTTCAAGTGTTGGTCTTATTAATTTTGCTTCTGTAACGAAAATATTTTCCGATGATAAGAATGATACAATAGGCGAAATATCAATTTTTGCAGTACTTAAAATCTTAATTGTATTCAGGTTTTTCAAACTACAATCAATATTTGTAAATCTTTGATTTAGTTTTATTAACAATTCATCTTTGTTATGGCTGTTTGTTTCAAAAACTACCTCAATTATATTTGCTTCTTTTGTTTGGCTCAATAAATTTTCAACCGAATCAATTTTTATAATTTTTCCATTATTTATAAAGGCAACCCTATCGCATAGCCTTTCTGCTTCTTCTATGTAATGCGTTGTTAGAAAAACAGTAGTTCCCTTTTCATTCAGGTTTGTAACCATATCCCTTATTTGTCGAACACTTGCAACATCAATTCCTGTAGTCGGTTCATCTAAAAACAAAATTCGTGGATTATGAATCAAGGCAGCTGCAATTGTTAACTTTCGTTTCATCCCTTTGGAATAGGCTTTAAATTTTTTATTTGCAGCTTCGGTCAATTGAAATTTCTTTAGTAATTCAGCAGCTTTTGTTTCTCGCTCAAATTTTGAAAGGCCATATAAAGACCCGCAAAAACAGAGATTATCGTATCCGCTCATTTCGTCATATAAATTGCTTTCATCGGCAACAACGCCAATTATTTCCTGTGCTTTTTTTATGTCTTTTGTCAGGTTTTTGCCATTGTAATAAATATTGCCTGATGAAATTTTTGTCATTCCAATCAACATGTTTATTGTGGTTGTTTTACCTGCTCCATTCGGTCCTAAAAATCCAAAAATTTCACCTTTATTTATTTCAAATGATATATCATTGACTGCAGTGAGATTATCATATTTTTTAGTAAGGTTAACTACTTCAATTACTTTATCCATTTATTATGTTTGTTTATCTGAAAATATCAGAATGTTAAAACCTTATCGGAATCTATTACCCATTCCGCCAATTCTCCCATTGTTGATTTATTGGCGCCATCAAAATACGGGTGGTTTTTATAAATCCCACAACGAGCCATACAAGTTCCACATACTCTAACTGGAACTCCATTTGAAATCAAATCTCTAAGCATTTGGGATAAATCCTGATCATAACCTTCTGGTGGTTTACATACATCCCTTGCCATATCTACAGAATCGTTCATTAAGAAAATCCTTACGTCCTGTCCGTTTTTCCTGAGTGTTTCTGCAAGTCTTAATCCGTTCCATGTTACGTCAGTGTTGTCGTATGGCTCACGGTTAAAAATAATTAGCATTTTCATTTTTTATCCTCCATTTTTTGTTGAATTATATTCCGGTAACGTTTTTCCTGGCATTGTACCCTACAAAATAGTGTTTTATATTAAGTATGATAAATACAAATGTTACAAAAAAAGATTGAAGTTTCAAAAATCTGGATACGAGATTTAAAGGAAGGTTATCAATTTAATATAAAACGAGTTGAACTGTGCCAAATTTTTCTATGGGAATTCTTTGACAGCATCCTGGTTACCGGGATTAAAATCTTGATTAATACACCACAAAGAAAAGACAATTACCCGATTTACCGCAAAGCGGTTTTGTTCAACTGACAGATATATGAAACGTTTGGTATTCAAGGCATTTCACTATCAGAATGCCTTGAAATTTACTTAATGTATTGAGCTAAAATATAGCATTTTCTGCCAAATGTTTTATTTACCATATTGTATGCTGGCCGATTTTCATTTCATCAATTCATCTTTTTATTTAATGCACTTTTTCATTGCGTTTTGTGGGAAGGGCTTGAAGG
>CAYRRV010000006.1:0-55432 GCA_964426725.1 uncultured Bacteroidales bacterium
ACGAAACTTGATGTATAAAGTAGCTCGGTAGCCTGAAGAGAAATATCCGTTGTTTCATTAATTCCCGCTTCAGAGACTTTTTCTGTCTCGGCTAACACCACGTTAGCGGTCTCGTTCCGGGCAACATTTAGCTGTTCACGCGTATTCCAGACTTCATGGAAATTTTTCATGGACTGAAGATAATTGTTTGCTGCCGACTCTACAATCGCGAGATTATTCATGCCAGCATCTTCACGGGTTAATGTCCTTAAACCTTTCATTTCCCCGCTGATATCAAATTCATTGATTACCTTTTCAAGCAATTGAGGTTCCAGGGTAGCCTGAGCTTTAAAATTAGTAACACGAAGTTCGTTACCTTTGTCAATCACATCATTAATAAGGGTAATTTTCTCATGGCGCTCGTTCAAGGATGAAGTTGTTGCTTTCCCGGTTGCTACTTCATTCTTAAATGACTCATTTTGAGATGTAAGGTAAGTAGCACAATTCAGAATAAACTCTTCTGCTGCCTCGTCCATCTTGCCACGTAATCCTGCAAGTGTTCTGTTTACTTCAACTGTTTGATCTGTTAACCCCTCGTATTTTGAAACGGCTTCCTCCACCACTTCTATGGCCCCTTCAAGAGTCTTCAGTTGCGTGGCATTCCTCGAAAGTGTAATAGCATCCTCAATATTTTTTTTGATCTCATCCAGTTTTATCCTTCCTTCGTCAAGAAACTTTTCATTCTCGGTGAATCCATATCCACGCATGGCATACATCGTTTCAAAAGAAGAGTTTAGAATTTTGTGAGCTACTGATACTTCCGGAATGTACTCATTGGAGAGATGATTTGCCCTTGTTGAAACCCGGTTCATATTCAATACAGCCATTCCCCCAAGCAAGGCCGAGATAAGAATTAACAACCCGAATCCCAGTCCGAGTTTTTGTCCCAATTTTAAATTTTTCCAATTCATTGCACGTAAATTTTAAGTGAATATTTAGCTTTCAAGTCAACTCGTTCCTTCTAAAACTACCTGAATACTATCTTTCAGCATTGATTTTCAATGTATCGCAGGCGTTTCATCAATTCGTCACACTTTTCGAAATTTTCTCCTTCTGAATAATATTCCAGTAGCCGTTTTATAAAATCCTCATCTTCAATAAGCGGATGATACTCGTTCAGGTGGATTTCCCCATTGATGGTTTTCTCGAAAATGATTTCAACACTTTCCCGGCTTTTGGAATTATTATCCGCGACTTCTTTTATAAATGATTTGATATGATCGCCATGATCATGGATCAGCATGTTAAGGCAGTTAAAAATCTCCAGGAAATCATTATTTTCTCTCGTCATTTTTAAAGATTCCTCGTAGCAACGGTTCATGTTGTCGATAGTGGTCGCGGTAATATCAGCAGATTTACCAAATTTTTTAATCAACTTATTATTTACACGAATTCGTTCCGTGTTTTCAGATAATTTGTGTAAAAGGTAGCAAAGCGTCTCTGCCAAGGTAATGTCTTCAGTTTTTTTCATTTTCAATGATTTGAGGTTAGCAATTCTTCTAGTCTCGCGATAAATTCATGTAAAGGGAGCATTCCCCTGATCAATCCCATCATATTTCCATCCCGGTAAATGAGATAATTGATATCATCAGATAAATGAAATTCTCTTGCAACCGGGTGTTCCGGGGTAAGTTTCAACCTGTAGTGAAAAATCCGGCTTTGAAAAGACCTGAATAATTTTCTCAAGACTGGTTCCATGATAAAAAGCGGCCCTTCCCCATCAAAATAACATTCTAAAAGGATAATACCACCTGTCTTCTTCCGAACATCAACGTTTTCTTCTAAGGGTTGATTTACCATGTTAATTCGTTTTTAGCTCCATGATATCAACCCTTGTGCCAATACTTTTAAAGTGCTATAAGAATGGGATTTAGGTCTAATACTCTAACAAAAATAATGAGAACAAAACGTCAATATTTTGACACTTCTGTTTAAATATTGACATAAAACTCATGGAAGCGATTACCCTATTTTTTTCGTGTCTGTCTTTTAATTCCAAAAACCGCGTTGCACTATTTAGTCCCGTTCGATATTTAATTTTTTCATCCTGGCCAGAAGGGTAGTGCGATTGATATTTAAAAGCTCTGCAGCACCATCTTTACCGCCTATCTTCCAGGATGTTAGTTCCAGAGCAGTTAAAATATGTTTTCTTTCTGCCTCCTCCAGGGTCAGGAATTTATCTTCGCGCCCAATAATCACAGGTTCAATTTCATCTATTGCAAGTTTGTTCCCGGCGGATAAAAGTACACCGCGCTCGATCATATTTTCCAGTTCCCTGATATTGCCTGGCCAATGATAGCTTTTAAGCTTATCAATAGTTAATTGAGGAATGATATTGATGTTTTTTTTAAATTTCTTGTTGAACTTGTGCACGAAATGTTCCACGAGGCCGGGTATATCTTCTTTTCTTTTCCTGAGTGGTGGAATATTCAGGGGAAAGACATTCAGCCTGTAATAGAGATCGCTTCGGAATCGTCCGTTTTTTACCTCAGATTTCAAATCGCGGTTGGTCGCGGCAATAATTCTCACATCTGTTTTGATCAAATGATTACTGCCAATCCGGTTAAATTCCCCCTCCTGCAAAACCCGAAGAAGCTTGGGTTGCAATTCAAGTGGCAATTCACCTATTTCATCGAGAAATATCGTACCCTTGTCAGCGATTTCAAAATATCCCTTCCGATGGTTTTGAGCACCTGTAAAAGCACCTTTCTCGTGTCCAAACAGTTCACTCTCGATCAATGAAGAAGGAAGGGTAGCGCAATTCAACTTCACCAATGGCTTCTGTACCCGTTTACTCAGCTTGTAAATAGAATGGGCAATCAATTCCTTCCCGGTTCCTGTTTCACCCTCGATAAGTACACTCACGTCATTAGTGGCAATCGTTTCGATTTTGCCAAGCAATTTCCTGAACTCATCATTTTTACAAATAATATTCTCGAACCTTTGATTTAACTGTATATTTTGCCTGAGCAGGTAGTTTTCTTCTTCAAGTTTTTGTTTGAGCAAATGCAACTCGGTATTCTGAACTTCCAGTTCTTTGATAAGTTGCTGATTTTTTTTTCGCAAATCATATTTTTCAACCGCGTTCTCCAACGCGTTTTCCATATCCTCGTTCACCCAGGGTTTGCTTATATAGCGGTAAATCAAACCACTGTTAATGGCTTCCTTGATATTACTGAGATCAGTGTATGCAGTGAGAATAATATAAATTACCATTGGATAAGCCGGGGCTACTCTCCTGATAAAATCCAACCCGTTTTCCACGGGCATTCTTTGATCGGTCACGACCACTTTCACGTTTTCATTCAGCAGTATATCGTACCCTTCCCTGGCTGAAGTAGCCGTTAAAACCCTGTATTTCTCCTCAAAATAGGCTTCAAAAACCATGAGGTTGTGTTCATCATCATCAATATAAAGAATGGTGTCCTTTTTCATTTTACACTTTAATTAAACTGGTAAATACATGTTAAAAATACTTCCCTTTCTTTTCCCGGGAATATATTCAATATCCCCGCCGTGTGCTTTAATAATATTATAGGTTATATATAAACCCAACCCTGCACTTTCGGGTATTTCACGAGTGGAAAAGAACGGGTCAAATATTCTTTGACGAATATCCCCGGGAATTCCTTTTCCATTATCAATCACAGATATTTTAATCATTTGCCGGGAACTCACAAGTGCAGTCTCGACGATAATTATGTCGTTTGAGCTGCTTGCCTGTATAGCGTTAGTCAGAACATGAGAAAACGCGTGAATTAACTGCCCGGGAAAACATGAAATTTCGGGTAGCCTGCCATATCGTTTCACGAGATTTACTTTTTCATGTGTTTTCCCACAAACCGAGGTAATTGCCAATTCGAACAAAGAATTAATATTCTCTGAATCTTTCGCTGTTTTTGAATGATTCGGGTAAAAATACTCTAATCCCTTAATAATTGAATGTGTTTGCTGTATTCCTTTTTCCATTATGTCAATCATTTTAGAAATTTTTGAAAAAATAGTTTCCACCTCTGTCACATGCAGAAGGTCCCGTAGAGTATGGTCTTTTCGTTTATCCGGGTTTTCCAGCACCTGTTTCAAAACCTTCTCATGATATTTTTTGATATTCATCAATCCCGCGTTGATATAATTCAGAGGATTATTGATTTCATGTGCCAGTCCTGCAGCTAATGTTCCCAGCGAGGCCATTTTTTCTGAATGAACCAACTGTTCCTGCGTTTTTTTCAGTTCGTTGTAAGCTAAGATCAGCTCCTGCTTTTGTTTATGGATTTTCTTATTAAAATCTTTGAGCTTTTGATTAAAATATTCCAGTTTTCTTTCTCTATTTTTCAGCGAGGTGATATCTTTAATACAACCAAATACTTTAACAGAATTATTTTCTTTGTACCGGTATGCCTTTCCAAGAATATATAACCAGATCCATTTCCTGACCGGATGTCTATACCTGAATTCTACTTCCCAGGTATTCGAATCTGAATTTCGAAAGTTTTCACCAATATTGTTAAAGTATTTTTTATCCTCATCATGTACACGATGAATCCAATTTTCCAGTGAAAACCCTGTTAATTCTTCTTTCTTAATCCCGGTAATATCATGCCACTGCCCGGAGGTATATGAGAAGCTTCCAGCCCCGGGATTGTATTCCCACATGCCAAATCCTCCTGCTTTAAGTGCTAATCGCAATTTATTGTTCAGATCAAAATAAGCGTCGCGTAGCCGCTCCTGCAAGGTCACATTGCGCGCCAAGCCTTCAATGGCAACGATATTACCAGATTTATCCTTCCTCGGCATCCCGTGAACATGAATAACTACCGGCTGTCTTTGGGGTGCATTGATCTTCATGTAGATTAAAGAACCGGGTTGTTTGCTTTCTATCACCTCATGCATGGCAGATAAACCGGCATTTAAACTATCCTTGTTAAATGGTATGGCTTCATACCATCGCCTTCCTGTTACCTCTTCCACGGGAATTCCCGTTATTCTCTCAAAAGAAGGACTAATATAAAGAATAACCCCTTCTTTGTTGTACTTGTAGAAGAAATAATCCGGGCCAAGCACCCCGACAAATCTATCAATAATATTCTTATCATTTTTTTCATGTTCTACTTCCCGGGATCCTGATTCCATCATCATGAAAAATCCATGCAGGTGTTTATCATGGTTTGGAAAAAGAAGGGTTTTAAGCTTTACCGGACCCGATCGCCGGGAATTTTGATAATATTTGAATTTAAAATCAACATGTTTGCCTCTTGCAATATCATCCAGGAAAACATGACAATTCTGTTTGAAATCCAATCCTTGCACTTCATCAATAAATTTTCCAATTATTTCATCCTTTTGTTTACCGAAAAAATCACAAAAGGACTCGTTCACGTGCTGGTACTGAAATTGGATATTACAATAAGCTACTAGATGAGGGTTTTTATTCAGGAAATAATTTAACAGGCCATATTCAGGGAAATGATTATTATTTTTTCCCTTTAACACGATAAATTTTCGGACAAATATTAATACCTGTTCCTTTAGCTTTTTTATTTGGTACGGAGACTTAATAACAATGCCTTTCTATTATTTTGAAAAATATTATTCTATTCTCCTGAATAATGAATTCAGGAAATTTTTCAAAAGCTAATAAAACATGGCCTCCGTGTAAAACCATGCAAAAGAAAACAATTTTTATTAAATAATCCAAACATTAGTATGAATTTATTAATTAGTTCGAAAGGCCTTATAAATCAAACAAAATAATTGAACCCGAAATTAAGAATTCAAACTTGGAAGGTAACCAGGTAAACTCCATTGCATACAAGAAAACAATATCTGATCCAGTTTGTTTGTATAATGACAACTCTTCTACAGCCTGTGTTGCTGTAACCTTTTAAAACTGTTAATAATACCGGGGTTCATTGTTTTTTTGTTACAATCCTTTACGGGATATTTGCTGTCATCGGTCGATACGGTATACATGAAAAACTATTATTTTGAAACAGAACTCTCTGGATTGAGCACCGGGATACCGTAATTTGGAAAATCTAACGATAGTAATGCATACTGCCACCAGTGGCACGAATTGTATCCAAAGCAGTGAGAGGAATTCAGGAATGATGAGAAAAGGAGAATGGGAATGACCGGGTTAATTGTCGTGGGTGATGGAAAAGAACGATAAAGAAGAACTGGCAATGCGGGAGATATCTTCCTTTCACGTTCACACAGAAAGTCTATATTTGAAATTTAAAATGAAACACCATGAAATTATTTAGCAAAATATTTTTAATAGCAGCACTCCCAGTCTTATTCTATGGATGCACTGATGATAATGACAATGGATATCCTAATGGAAACGGAAACGGAAATGGAGAAATTCCTGGCGAAAATGAGGTTTGGATGGAGAATGTAGAATTCGTACCATCTTCACTAACGGTGTCAACCGGAACCACCGTAACCTGGATCAATAAAGACAACGTGGAACATACAGTAACCAGGCAAGGCATGTTCGATAGTGGTTTGGTCGGACCAGGCGAAACTTACACCTTTACATTCAATACAGAGGGAACCTATGATTACGTGTGTACTATACATTTCGGAATGGAAGGAACAATCGTGGTAGAAGCGGGAGAATAGAGGAAGGAATACGATGGCCACACGTCCAGTTATAAAATAGTAATGCAATGGTCATACAATGATCTAATCTTTACCCTAATTGTCGCATTATTCTTTGTGGCATGTTCCAAAGATGATGAAAATAATTCAGCAAAAGGCCTCGTTAGCTTCAAGACAGGTCCCTCGTTCGCGAGAAATGCCATCACCTTTACTCCCCAGGTTCAGTTTGGTGGTAACGGCAAAGCTATTAATATTGAATACATTATTCTCGATGGTAATTCCCAAATTGAAAGCGGGAAAGCATACGCTGATATCAATGAAGATGGAATGAAATTATGGTTTCAATCAGGTCCGGTTCAGGTTGCTATTGCCGGTTCTCAATACTCGGGAAAAACGCTTGTTGTATATCTTGATCCGGAAAACAAGGTGACATCGCTGGAATATACTTCAGACACTTACGTGGATGCCTATAAAAAAGAAAGTGTCATTATCCCCTGAACAAGTCTGGCATAAAAAACATACCTTCGCGAGTAAAACAAAACTATAAATCGTGAAGATATTCATTATTGGCGGTTCGGGATTTCTCGGGTCATATTTAATTCCACAATTGGTAGCCAAAAAACACGAGGTTACTGTACTCTCGAGAAGCCCGGAAAAAAGAGAAGAAGTTGAAAAAAAAGGAGCAAAAGTTATCATTGGCAATATTCTTAATCCGGATACCTTTGAGAAGGAAATGGGAGATCCCGACTGGATTATCCTCATGGCCATGCCGGTGATAAACTTTGGTAAACGCATACCGGGGAGGTTGTTCCGTGTTTTGACCAATTATGCAACGTTGTACTTTCATAACACCATGAAGTTGGCAGAAAATCATAATTCATCGTTGATTCTTACCTCCGGTGCAGGGTTTCAAACCACCAACAACGAGGTAGCTGATGAGAAATGGCCAACCAGGAGAAAAGGAATTGCTGAACTGGGCAAGTACACGGATGTATTAATGAACAAAGAGCTGGAAAAGAAAAACACGAGAACCATCGTGATGATGCCCGGGCAAATATACGGGAATGGTGGTGTTTTCAAATCATTCATTTACCGGCAAACCTTACGCGGTCGCTTCAGGATAGTAGGAAAGGGCGATAATTACATACCGAGGGTGCATGTGGCCGATTGTGCCGATGCTTACGTGAAAGCAATTGAAAAGAAACCCTACGGTGAAAAGTTTATCCTTGCCGATGATAAACCGGTAACTACTAAAGAATTTCATAATTATCTGGCAGACAAGCTGGGTGTAAAACGACCGAAAAATTTTCCACTATTTCTCGTGAGGTTGGGAGCGGGTAAGCGCATTGCCGAAACAGTATCAATGAACGCGAAGGTTAGTAATAAAAAAGCCAAAAGAACACTCGGCTGGCAACTGAAATACCCGGATTATAAAAAGGGAATTGATGCAACTATCAAGGAAATAATGGCAGGCTCAAAGTAGCGTTTGTCAATAAAGTCTTACATTCTGAACCAGACGCCTGACTAAATGGACAAACTTTTTTCCGGTGTTTGTCCACCGGTGTTAAATGATCTTCTATTAGAATATTATATCAATCAATTACCCCACTTCCAAGCAACTCTCCATTTTTATACCATGCCGCGAACTGTCCGGCCGCGATACCTCTCTGGGGTTCATCAAAGACAATATACATACCTTCGGGTTTACGGTACAGCATGGCTTTCTGATAGGGTTGCCGGTAACGGATTCTAACATCCAGTGCCCAGGAATCATTTTCGGGGATGGCCAAATCCGGTCTTACCCAGTGAATATCCCCTGTTTTGATAAACAATCCTTTTCTATAGAGCCCGGGATGTCGTCGTCCCTCTCCCACGTACAATACATTTTCCTTTGTATCCAACGAAAGCACGAAAGAAGGTTCCACCTTCCCCCCGACATTTAAGCCTTTACGCTGACCTATGGTATAAAAATGAGCCCCGTTATGCTCCCCGATCTTAATCCCTGCTTCAGGATGATATTTGTATGCAGAAGTTATCTCTTCAAGTTTACCTGAACCTTTAGTATATATTTCAGAATCGGCAGGAATTTCAATCATGTTCCCTTTTCGGGCCGCTATTTTTTGTTGTAGAAACTCGGGTAAATTCACTTTACCTACAAAACAAATACCCTGTGAATCTTTTTTATCGGCGGAGGGCAAACCTGCCTCGATAGCAATTTTCCTTACCTCGTGCTTGTGCAACTGACCGATAGGAAACAAAACCCGTGAAAGTTGCTGCTGTGACAGCTGGCACAGGAAATAACTCTGTCCTTTCTCCGGATCAATGCCTTCCAATAACCTGTAATATTTCTTCCCTTCCCGGGTTATCTCGTCTTTTATACAATAATGACCTGTTGCCACGAGATCGGCACCCATTTCACCGGCCACTTTCATGAAGGAGTCGAACTTGATTTCGCGGTTACATAACACGTCGGGATTTGGTGTTCGTCCTTTCTTGTACTCGTCGAACATGTAATCGACTACTCTATTTCGGTAATCTTCGCTCAAATCAACAGAATGAAAAGGTATGCCGATTTTTTTAGCTACCAGTTCGGCAAATATTTGATCTTCTTCCCACGGGCAATCGCCTCTGAGGGTACCTGTAGTATCATGCCAATTGATCATGAATACCGCTGTAACATCATATCCCTGCTGTTTTAGGAGATACGCGGCAACGCTCGAATCAACCCCACCTGATAAGCCTACTACAACCTTTTTCACACTTTTAAAAGTTTACTAATTTGACAATATGCCATTAAAAATTGAGAACGCGTGCAACCACTCTGTTCATTTCATTTCTGCTTTTTCATCCTTTCAAAAATGCAAAGTTATATAAATCAAACGTAATCCTCACGTGATTATTCTTTCCCTGAGAAAGTCTCCAGATAGTTCTTTTCTTACGCCGAAATTTATATAAATAAAAAAAATCATGCAACGCAAGTAACATTTTACACGAGAACCTTTCTAATAAGTTTAATTAATTCTTGTTCATTGACGGGCTTTGCAATATACTCGTCAAACCCCGCCTTGTAGCACCGGTCTCTCTCGTTTACCATGGCGTAGGCTGTTTGAGCAATAACGGGAATACCCGGAGCGAATGTTTTAATCTCTTTTAAAGCATCGAAACCATCCATCAGGGGCATTTGAATATCCATGAGAATAACATCTATGTTCTTATTATCGTGGCAAAATTTCACGGCATCTTCACCATTCGCGGCATGAACAAGTTTCAAACCCATTGGTTCCAGAATTTCTTTAAGATAATAATAGCTAACTTCATCATCTTCGGCCACGAGGAGAGTTTTTCCTTCCAACTTCTTACTTTCATCATCATATTTAGTTAGAACATGGTCTTTTACACCAGAAACATCCGGTTCGTACTTGAAACTAAAAGTAAACTCGGTTCCCCTGCCAGTTTTTGATTTTACCCTAACGCGTCCTCCCAACAATTCAATAAGTCCCTTTGTAATTGAGAGTCCCAAACCGGTTCCGCCCAATGCTTTTTTAATAACTTCCTGATCCTGCCAGAAACGGCTAAAAATCTGGTTCAGCTTGTTTTCTGGAATACCATCGCCGGTATCCTTTACCTTGAAAATAACCTGACGATTTTCAATGGTATAGCCAAACTCTACTTTCCCCTGTTCAGTATACTTTAATGCATTTTCCACGAGATTAATAATGATCTGACGTAAACGACCGGGATCTGAATTAATAACGGGTGATTTTCCGCTCTTATCAGGAACATAATGCAATTCCAGTTTTTTTTCCTTTAACCATTTACTGGTATGAAACACGTCAAGTAACTCCCGGCATAAATGATCAATATCAAACTTTTCTTTTTGTATTTCAAGCTGATTCGATTCAATTTTGGAAATATCAATAATATCATTGATTATTTTGAGTAAATGGTTTCCGCTGTTATTGATCAGGTTAATAAAATATTCTCTTTTTTTCTCGCTCAAATTTTTATTCTTGAGTAATTCTGAAAATCCAAGAATGCCATTCATGGGGGTACGAATCTCGTGCGACATGTTAGCCAGAAAAGCTGATTTTAACCTATCGGATTCAACTGCTTTATTCCTGGCAGCGATGAGCTGCTTCTCCACTCTTTTTCTTTCCGTTACATCTGTAAAAGTTCCTCTAACAATATGAATCTTGCCGTTTTCTTTAACAGGACTCCCGATAACTCTTATCCATTTTACGCCCTCGTCCAATGAAGGAAATTTCACATCTATATCGAAGCTCTTGCCAAGTTTAACTGCTTTTTCAAAAGCTTTAGAAAATTTATCCCTTGATTCTGCATGAAATAACTTAGCCAGTATCTTAAAAGAAGGAGGAATAGCAGAATTGATGGAGAGAATTCTTCTCGCCTGCTCGGTAAAGAAAAATTTCTTTTTTTCAGTACTGTATTCCCAGCCTCCCATGCTGCCAATTTGCTGGAATTCATTCAACAGGTATTCTCTTCCGCGAAGTTCCTTTTCATATTTCTTACGAATGGTGTGATCAAGCGCGATACCCAGGAATTCTTTAACTTTCCCTTCCTTGGCCCTGCTAAATGGAGTAAGCCATTCATGAACCCAAATCTCTTCCCCGTTCTTTTTGATTAACCTGTATTCAGTCTCCAGTACTTCTCCGTCTTTTGCATTTTGACATCTTCCAATAAGGTGGGGTATCCGGACAAAATCATCAGGATGCAGAATAGTTTTCAACATCTCATTTCCCATGCTCTCTATCTCCCCTGGTGTATATTCAGCAAGGGTTCCTAAAGGCTTGTTGGTGTATACATTTCTAAAAGTCGATAAATCAACAACATGCACGATTCCGGGAATGGTAGCGGTTATTCTTTCAATAAATCGTTTATTTTCTTTCAACCTTTCTTCTGCTTCCTTTATACCTGATATATCATCCAGGTTAGCCAGAACTCCTATTATATTATTCTCATGATCCCTGATAGGATTGAAATAATATTTCACGAACATACTCTTTCCCCATTTGCTTGTATACTGAGCCTCCCCGATAATGGTTTTACCGGTATCAATACATTCGCGGAATTGTTGGGTATAGCCGATCTTTTCAAGAGGCTTGAATTTTAAGACATTTATTTTCCTGGTAGCCTCAATGGAAGGAGAACCCAGCAATTCTATTACCTTATCATTGGCCTCGAGTATATCGCCATTTGCATTGATATAAAAAATGCCCGTGAGAGAGTTATCAAAAAGAGACTTGAATCTTTCCTGGCTTTCTTTCAGTCTTTTCTCGTATTCAATTTTTTCAGTAATATCGGTATGCATACCAATCCATTCCTTCACATTACCTGCACTATCGAAGACAGGCGCGGCTTTTACCTGCATAGACCTGTACTGACCGTCATTCCGTATCAACCTGTGAGTGATTTGGTATATCGATCTTGTCTCAACAGATTTTCCCCATTCTTTCAAGGAATATTCCCTATCATCAGGATGAATGGCCTCTATCCATTTATCATGTTTGTAATCCTCAAAAGATTGACCGGTAAATTTCTCCCATCCCGGCTGAGGCGCCGATACCGTGCCATCAGGTTCAGTTACCCATATAAGATGTGAGGTCTCTTTCACAAGCGTTTTAAACCTTTTTTCACTTTCAACAAGAGACTGTTGCGCTTTTTTCTGCTCAGTTACAATCTGAAAATAAACAGAAATCCCGCTTTCAAAAGGATAAACCCTCACGGAAAACCACTCACCGTATGGTTCAAAATACGCTTCAAATTCAGTATAAGCCTTGTATTCTATTGCCCATTTGTATTTCTTTTCGAAAACCGATCCGCGGGCTACCTTGAATGTATCAAAAAGTTTTTTATTCAGAACTTCTTCCCTGGGCGTGTTCAGTAATTTCTCCGCTGCATTATTAAAATAATCTACAACAAGATTATTATCAAGCGTGAAAAACCCATCGCTGATACTTTCAAGAATTTCATTCAGTTTCTTGTTGCTTTCATTAATTTTATTCTCGTAATTGACCTGATCGGTAATATCCCGCATGGTTCCCTGCAAAAAGAATTTACCACTAATTTCAATTCGCAACAGGTTTATTTGGGTCTGGATTATTTCACCATCTTTTCGCTTATGTTCCCACCGGAAAGAATGAGCTTTACCTGCCATGGCAGATTTGATTAGTGCTTCTGCCTTCTCGTCCGTTCTTTCACCATCAGGTTGATATTCCGGTGAGAAAGCTGCCGGTGACATACCAATAATTTCCTTCTTTTCATAACCAAGAATATCGCATACCTGTTGATTGACATCAAGGAAAACCTCCCGAAGGATCATAACCCCGTCGGCACTTTGTTCGAAAAGGGTCTTGTACTTGTTTTCATTTTCTCTCAATGAATTTTCAATGGCTTTCCTCTCTGAGATATCAATGGATATTCCAATGATCCCCGCGAAATTACCGTCTGTATCATAAATGGGAGAATCAGTTACCAGGGCAGGAAAGATTGAACCATCTTTTCGTTTCATCAAAATTTCACCGGTCCAGCTTCCTCCTTCTACAATACTATTGACTATTTCTTTAGATTTAGATACCTCTTCTTCCGCTACAATAATATTCACGATATCTTTACCTATTACCTCGTGACATTTCCATCCATAAAGTTCCTGGGCATAATCATTCCAGTAGATGATTTTTTTATCCGAACACGTGGCAATTACAGATTGTCTGACAGAATCAAGGAGATTGGATTGAAAATTGATCTTTTCACTCGCGTTTATTCTTTCCGTGATATCTGTAAATGTAATGACTACCCCCTCTGGCAAATTTTTCAGGCTCAGGTAGGGGTGCATCCGCATCCAGTAAATGGAATCCTTAACACGTAGCTCATTTTCAATGATGCCCCCCTGATTTAATACCCTTGCCGCATCCTTCTCCAGCTTATTATAATCGATAAAAGACCCGATATTATTAATCGGTCTGCCAATATCAGTATCCTGCAAGGGAATAATTCTTCCTACAGAGGGAGTATATCGCGATACCCTTAAATCTGACGTTAGAAAAATCACCCCGATTTCTGTTGAAGAAATATAATTTTGTAAATCTTCATTGGCCCTTGTGAGTTCTTCAATTTTGCTTTGCAGTTCGAGATTCAAAGAATTAAGTTCTTCATTGGCAGATTGCAGTTCTTCCTTAGAAGTTTCCAATTCTTCATTGGCAGATTGCAATTCCTCGTTCGCTGAAAAAACTTCCTCGTTCGATGATTTCAGTTCCTCATTTGAGGTTTCCAGTTCCTCGATTGTATTTTGTAATTGCTCGCGGGTTGATTTTACCTCCTTCTCGAGTTCAAGAATATACTCCTCCAGTTTAGTCTTCTTTGATCTTCTGCGACTCCCTTTATACTCGCCAACAGGTTTCTGTTCAAACACAATCAGAACCAAATGTTGAAGCGTGGAAGCATCAATTACAGGTTCAAAGGTAATTTTTAACCTTATTGGATTTTTCTCGTATTCAATTTTAACATCATCAAAAATAACTATTTCCTGAATATTTTTTACTTTACGCAAACCAGAAGATAAATAAATGGCCAGACCTTCTTTTGCCAGGGCGACAATGTTGTTCGTGGGTTCACCGGTTGAGGCCTCTAAATAGTTTCCTGTTTTACCATGAATGTATAAAATCTCTCCCTCTTTATTTGTAATTATTGATGTAGGGGAATAATCGTTTAAAATTTTCTCTTCAGCAATATTCCGGAGCGTATTTTTATTCACGGGGATTTTATAAGCGGTATTTCCCTGCACACCAGACTTTTTCTGTAAAATCCTGTATCCTGCAGTTTTGTTACTTTTAGAGTTCCCGGTTTTTTCATAAATTTTCCATGTTTTATTTACCGTGTTAAATAACCCGGGCGTGCTGCTAATTCCTTCGGAATTGCCAAGAAATAAATATCCCCCTGTATTTAAAGCATAATGTAACGTTTGCAGCACGAGTTTTTGGAAATCAGAATCAAGATAAATCAGGAAATTCCTGCAACTTATCATATCCATTTTCGAGTATGGCGGATCCTTGATGATATTGTGTTCACTGAACAAAATTTTTTCACGGATAGCCGGAATTATCCGAAAATGATTATCATGATGGAAGAAATATTTTTCAAGAAATTCCGTGGGAATTTGCATGGCAATACTCTCAGGGAAAATTCCTGACCTGGCTCTTTCAAGGGCAGCGGTATCAATGTCAGATGCAAAAATCTGAAAATCAAAACTACGGTTCCGGGATTTATAGAATTCCGTGAGAAGGATGGCATGTGTATATGCTTCTTCACCGGTTGAACATGCAGGGATCCAAATTCTTAATTTCCGGTTAATATTGGCGCTTAACTTAGGCAGTATTTCTTTTCTAATTATATCAAAAGCCTTATTATCCCTGAAAAAACTAGTAACACCAATCAACATTTCACGGAATAGCTCGTAAATTTCTTCCGGGTGGGTTTCCGTGTAATCAATATAATCCCCGATGATTACAAAATGATTCACGGCCATTCTCCTTTCTATCCTACGTTCTATCGTATTTTTCTTGTAGCCAGAGAAGTTATGGCCAGTAGCCAGTTCTATTTTTTTAATTAGATTATTTATCGAATTCTCGCATTTCCTCGTACCTGAAACTATGCTTTTTTCATTTTTCCGGATAAAAGGATGCGTAAGCACTTTATCCAGTATACCGGGAATTTTGTCTATGCTTGTAACGAAATCGGCATTGCCCGTGGCAATAGCATTCACGGGCATTCCATTAAAATGACATGTTTCGGGATCCTGCACAACGGTTATCCCCCCGCATTCTTTTAGTTTACTCAACCCGTAGGCTCCATCAGTACCGGTACCGGATAAAATGATACCACAGGATTGAGATTTTTTTTCCATCCCCAGGGAGATGAAAAAATTGTCAATTGGAAATCGCAATCCCCTGTATAGCATGGGGTCTTTTAATACTAATGTATCATCTTTGATCTCTACATACTTGTTAGCAGGAAGCAGGTAAACCTGGTGTGGTTCTATTTTTGAGCCATTTTCGATTTTATTTACTTTAAGGTCAGCGAATCTGGTTAGATGTTCATGCAGATGACTCTCATGTTTAGGTTCGAGATGTTGTAAAACCACGTAAGCAATTGGTTGTTTCCTGTTATTCAAAAGGGGAAACAAGCGCTTGAATGAATCGAGGCCACCTGCTGATGCACCAATACCTACTACAATAAGATTATCATCAGATTGACGTGAATTTTTCCAGGCTTTCTCAACCATACATTATTAAGGTTATATTTACTCGGAAGATGAGTTCACATGTTGTTAATCAAAATATAAATATAACCGTAATAAATTATTTCACAAAAAAGTTCCTGTTTTAATTGATGAATAAATCCAATGCTTTTGAATTAATGGCAAATCCGTAAGCATCCTTTTTATTTAACCAAATCTTTTTTTGGCTTCTTCCAATATGGCAACAGTTGCAGTAGCACCTGCCCGGGTAGCACCTGCCTCTTTCACGGCCAACAAATCATCGAGATCGCGCACACCACCGGCAGCTTTTACCTGGACTTCAGGATCAGAATACTCCCTCATCAGCTTTAAATCGGGAATGGTGGCTCCCTTGTAACTGTATTTCCCGTCAGCGCCTTTCACGAAACCATACCCTGAAGATGTTTTCACGAAATCCACTTTCAGTTTACTACAGATCTGGCAAAGTTTTATTTTGTACTTATCATCAGTCAGGTAGTCATTC
Organism: uncultured Bacteroidales bacterium; assembly: GCA_964426725.1. Classification (GTDB taxonomy): domain Bacteria; phylum Bacteroidota; class Bacteroidia; order Bacteroidales; family CAYRRV01; genus CAYRRV01. Next base: position 16,419 of record CAYRRV010000006.1, read on the forward strand.
TCGAAAATCACTTTCAATACCGCGTTGTTTTTCTTTGTTACGGCAACAATCTGACGTATCTCGTCTTCAACATAATTCCAATCATCGCCAAGTACCTTACCAATATTCACCACCATGTCGATTTCAATGGCACCATCCCTGATTGCTTTTTCTGTCTCGAATACTTTTACTTCGACAGCACTGTTACCGTGAGGAAACCCAATCACACAGCTATTGAGCACGTCAGAACCTTTCAGGTATTCTCCTGCCATTTTTACCGCGTAGGGTTTCACGCAAACGGAGGCCACGTTGTATTTAACGGCCACTTCACATTCTCTTTTTAAATCTTCATCCGTAAAAGTAGGATGAAGAACAGAATGATCGATCATCTTTGCCAATTCAGTAATTTTGTTCATAGAAATAAATTTTAATGTATTAATAAATGTGTATTTAACATCAGCATCTATTTTTCATGATCTGTTTGGTGTCTAAAATGTTTTAAATATGGATGACTGGATAAACATTTTGGTTGGTGTGTATCAATCATTATGATTTCATAAATCGTAAATTTTCATGATTATTTCCAGGTGTTTAGCGGCTAATTCCAGGGGCATGGCGGGTTCTGCTTTACCGTCCAGTACCTCGATAAAATGCCTGGCAAGTTCCAGGTCATCATCCTGGCTGGCTACATCTATCTCGGCAACCTCTTTTACCGGTTTACCTTTACCTTCCTGGTTAACAAAAAAGAACTCGACCTTGTTGGAATCCCACGTGCAAAATGATAGTTTTATTCCTCCTTTTGTTCCATATATTCTTGTTTCGTTAGGCACATCCATATTGGCGTGAGCTGCCCGCTCCCAGTAATATTTTAAACCATCGCTGAATTCCATGTTCACACCAAAATGTTCTTCAATATCATAAACCGGGGTTCCAGGATCTTTTTTATCAAGTCCGGCTTTCATAAATAATTGATTAGCTGATTTTAATTCAGGTTTATCATCCAGTAATCCCAGGTGAAAAGATAAATCATAAACGCCCCAGTCGAGTAATGGACCTCCCCCGGCAATTGATTTATCGAGGAACCATTTAGCTGCTGGGTGATATTCAATGCCGGGCCGGCCTTGCATGGTCACGGAATTATGATGTATATAATAGATATCTCCCAGTTTGCCAGAAAGGATTAATTCTTTCACGAACCGAAACTTGGGTTGCAACCTTGAATGCCGGCATGAACAATCGCACACCTTGAGTTCCGGGTATTTTTTCCTGAACCTGATCATATCCTGCAGATCACCCGGGTTAATAGCCGAGGGTTTTTCCAGGAGAACATGTTTACCAGCCGCGAGAGAATCAAGGAACATTTGATAATGAAATTTTGGCGGGGCAGTAATGACCACTGCATTCACGGTTTCATCCTTCAGGATTTCCCTGTAATCTTTTGTCCCGTTAGGTATATTGAATTTTTCCTGAAATTCTTTCAGTTTAGAGGCATCCTGACGAGCCACCCATTTAAGATTGACCCTGCCTGTTTTCGAAAAACTATTGATATGTTTTTCGGCGATCATACCCGCACCAATTATCCCAATATTATATTTATTATTTTCCATTATGAATTAATTTAAAGCATATCATATTAATAATTCGTCCAGTCAAAAACTACCCCGATGTATTCATCTTTTTTATTCCTTAGACCGTCATAAGCTTCTTGTGGATTTTCGGGGGTTAGCTTATGGGTATACAAGGGTTCAACATTCAATGTTCCTTCCTTTATAAGGTTCATAATTATTCCCGCGTTTCGCTCGATCGAATGTTCCAGGAAATCTTCCTGATGGGTAGGAATCGTAATGTAAACGGGAATCATAGTTTTAGTTAATGACAACAAATATATAAAACAAAGTTGTACACACAAGATTTGTTTGCTAAAAAAATATGCAAGAACTATATTGTATTACTCCCTATTTTTACAGGGGTACTAATATATTTTATATAATTTTTTAATATGTATATCCTTTTTTTATAATACCTAACTAATTCTTTTTAACTTTTTTCATTGCATTACCCCATATTTTTTTTATGTTTGTTCCAATTTTTATTAATTTAATAATTTTTAAATAGTCTTAATTATGAAATTCTTAATTAAACGGAAAGCTTTATTAACTCTGGCATTTATGATGGTTGGGTCGATAAGCACCCACGCTAGTGAAGCAAATCATATTGATACAGGTGTAACGGCCTGGATGCTTACTTCCACCGCCTTGGTATTACTTATGATACCAGGTTTAGCCATGTTTTATGGTGGATTGGTTCGAACGAAAAACGTTCTGGGAACCATGATGCATAGTTTTGCAGCCATGGGAATCATGAGCGTATTATGGGTGGTATGTGGCTATGCCATGTGCTTTGGCCCCAATGTACTTGGTGGATGGTTTGGGTGGAACAGCGATTATCTGTTTTTAAAAGGAATCGACACGACTATCATGAGTTCCGGTGTACCCGAGTATGTTTTTTCCATGTTCCAGGGAAAATTCGCGATAATTACCCCTGCCCTGATTGCCGGGGCTTTTGCTGAAAGGGTATCCTTTAAAGTATACGTGTTATTTATCGCGCTGTGGGGATTACTGGTTTACAATCCTCTTTGTCACTGGGTATGGGCAGAAGATGGCTTCTTGTTCAACCTTGGAGCCAATGGAGCGATTGACTTTGCCGGGGGAACGGTAGTACATATCTCGGCCGGGGTTAGCGGACTGGTAGCTGCTATATACCTTGGAGCTCGCAGGGGACATCCCAAAACAGCCATGCCCCCCAGTAATTTAACCATGACCATGATTGGCGCGGGATTACTTTGGGTTGGATGGTTTGGCTTTAACGCGGGTTCGAGTGTCGCCTCGGGTTTATCAACTGCCCAGGCATTAACTGCAACCCAGGTTGCTGCAGCTTCAGGAGCTCTCACGTGGATGATCATTGAAGGCTGGCATCATGGTAAACCCACTGCTCTTGGTTTTGCAAGTGGAATATTAGCAGGGTTGGTAGCCGTAACTCCCGCGGCAGGGGTAGTGCAACCATATGGCGCATTGATACTGGGAGCCATTGCTTCCATTGTTTGTTACCTGGGAATAATCATGAAACACAAATTCAAGTATGACGACTCGCTGGATGCCTTTGGTGTACATGGAATTGGCGGTATAGTCGGTGCTATCATGCTCACGTTTTTTATAAGAAAGAGCTGGATGGAAGAAGCAGCACAGGCGGCTGGTGGTGCATGGAGTGTCTGGCAGCAACTTGGTGTTCAGGCAACAGCAGTTGCCATAGCCATTGTTTACGCTGCAGCCATGACTTTCATCATTATATTTGTTCTCGACAAAATTGCCCGTTTCCGTTCTTCGGCAAAGAAAGAAATGCAAGGACTTGATGCCAGCTACCATGGTGAACATGGCTATGGCATGTTGAATCCCAGTTAATAACATGAATAATTGAGAATACTTGAAAAAGTAAAAAGAATTTAGTAACATTATAAAACCAATGATATAATGAAATTAATAACAGCAATCATAAGGGAAAACAAGCTTGATCAGGTAAGAGAAGCACTGATTGAAGCCGAGATAACCCGCATAACTGTCAGCCGGGTTTCGGGCCATGGCCAGCAAGAAGGTGAAGAAATTTACCGTGGAAAAAAAATTGTACCCAACCTTATTCCCAAAATAAAACTTGAAATTGCAGTCAATGCAGAATTCGTGGACATTGCCGTGGATACCATTATCAAAACAGCAAAAACAAACGATGAAGGCATGATTGGTGATGGTAAAATCTTCATAACCCCGCTTGAAGAATGTATCAGGATACGCACGAATGAAAGGGGAGGTAAAGCCATCTAATCCATTTCATTCTCATTTTTAAAAGCCTGTATTCTATGCAGGCTTTTTTATTTTTCATGAAGCGGGTTAGACACGTGTGGTTTTTGAAATAATATTGCTTTTTGCACGGGCTCCAGTTCCAGATCATCAATGAGAATGGAGTGGGGCGCTATCATCGTGAAAGGAACTCCCTGGATCATCATACCACTTATGCCTGGCATAAAGCTATCCACCCCGGTTTGTAGAAACTGACCGGAAAGCAATCCATTAAATACCTGCATTTCTTTCGTTGCACTCATTACATCTTTCAAATTTGAAAATTGAAAACCGTTCATGCTCAGTGATCGAATCAACTCTTCACGGCCATCATCTACCCATACGCGGTAAAAATTCAATAAAGATGAAACATCGCCCGGGAAGGCTGATTTTATCATGATCCCGTAATCAAGACCATTGTCTTTGCATTCTTGCAGGAAAAGTGCTTTTAAATCCTTGCAAGTTACCCCATCACTCTTGTTAACCTTCACTATCCCAGGGGCAATTTGCCTCGAAATTCCCCCGTGAGTTACTGACAACCTAGCGTGACCATTTGAAGTGGAAATTTTTTCCGTGGGAGTTCTGTCATTCAATAAATTTCTCAAGAATCCATTCTCGATTAAAACCAGTGAATCAGGTGGAATTACACCTTCACTGTCTACCTGAAAAAAACCTACTGGTTTCTTACTAAAAGCAGCAGTTTGATCAGATAAGGCATAAACACTGATCCCTTCTTCTGTTACTTTCTTGTTAAAACGACTTTCGAGGGAACCATTTCCATTTCCATAGTAAAGAGAATGACCAGGTTTATTATACAATGGCTCCCTGGAAGCGATCAAATTTTCTTCTCCGGTAAAAAGTGCCCGGGACAAATATGCCGGCACAATACTGCCTGAGAATAATACCGGTCCAATATATGTTTCTTCGACCGCCCGTGCTTCACGCTTTGCTAAAAGATTATGAATCAACTCACCTGAAACATTAACCAATGAATCTGCAGGGGGCAAATCAGCCGGATCGGCAACAATAACCCGGTAAATATCAGATAAATATTCTCCATCGTCAGCGTAAGTACCCGAGAAAATGCTTAACAAAAAAATACTAAGTGGTTTTCTTACGCGTGAACCTTCACTATTCAAAAAATATACAATTGCATCAAAGTAATCCAGGGAAACCCATGAATCATGTAAATCAGAATAATCATTAAACTTTCCAGAAATTTTTCTCAATAGATTCTTGTATCGCGTTGTTTCAAATGGATGTCGATTACCAGGAATTTCCTTCACGACAACCGGAACACGGGCAAAATCGTCTGCTTTCAAATCATCGCGTGTCAGGTTGTTCTTTTCCATTACATCCATTTTCTCGCGGAAACTTTTCGCGGCACTCTTATAGGTATTATTGGAAACTACCCAGAAAGTTCTCCTGATCCCAAAATAATCATTATCAACGGGGAGTTGAATATAATCCATTTCCTGATCCTCGTTTGATTGGGAAAGCTGACTGAAATTTTCATCATTCAGTTCATAATCACCAACTATAACCCGTGCATACCAGGTACGATTAAAATCATCATCTGAATTCACTATTGCCCCCAGCTTCGCGGTAATATTACCCTGTCTGATATCGCCTAACATGTAACTGATAAAGAATGGTCTTTCGTAGTCTTCATATACCAGGCTATCCAGGTTACGACGTAATTCATCATCAAGAGCCCGGAAAATGATACTATCTGAAGGATTTGCCTTTAATGCGACATTAGCAGTTGCAGGGAAAATAAAAATAAGAAATAATACACGCGATAATTTCATGGCATGCCCTCCCATGGTCGATTGAGAACCGGAACTTTCATTTTTTGTACATTTTTAAGCTGGGTTTCGATCTGAGTCACAAACATGGCCGGGGCAATAGTACTCACGGGAACATTGCCCGATTCCGCACCGCAAAATCCGTTAAAAACTTCATAATTTTCGCTGGTTGCTTTAATTTTCGAAAACATGACAAGAGGGGTACCAATCAGATCGACTCCTTTTACTAACTCATCAGGACGTTTATCCGTGTATACCCTGTATACTTCTAAAGGAATAATGTTGAAGACATTAGGCATGGAACGTTGGGTAAAAGTAAATCCCCCGATCACTTCTTTAAAATAATACCCGTAAGGTAGATCCTGTTTTTTACATTCTTTGATTAATAATTTTCTAAGCTCCTTCTCTGTTTTAGGTTTTTCGCTGGTTACAAACATGTTCGACTGTCGTGCAACGGGATTGACACCTGCCATTGCCCTGCCGTGTCCGTTTGATGTCGCTTTTTTCCCGTAAGGGATTCTGGAACGCAGAAAATCTACCAGTATCCCGTTCCGGATTATATCAACTTTTTCAGCTTTTACACCTTCATCATCATATTTATAATTACCAATGAGAGGTGTAGTATTATATTCTTCAACAAGAGGATTAAATTGCACATTCATGAACTTGGGCAAAACCTTCTCTCCTAGTTTTTTCGCGAATGTTTGGCCGTCCGATTCACCTTTAAAACGATGTGATTCGATTCGATGTCCAAAAATTTCATGAAAGAAAACCCCTGTCGCGTGTGGAGAAAGTATTGCCGGACCAGTATAGGGTTCTGCCATAGGGGCATCAAGCAATTTTCTTAATTTTCCTGCAATGTTTTTTGCCTCAGGTAACAACTCCACATTATCCAGTACTTGATCAGGAGTAAGCCCGGTAAATGTCTTGTAGTAAGGTACAAGAGTGCCATCCTTTTCCCTGATAGCGCATAAGAGATGTAACTGAGCATACGAAAAATTTTGTACAACCGATGAACCTTCTGTTGATACCAGGTACTTTCGTTCCGTGAAATAATTCATGAATGCATCTGCCTGCACAATATCGGGGTACTTCAGGAACTCTCCTGTCACTTCAGACAATATCTTTTTCCAGGGTTCGAAATCAAATTCGGCCAGCGATTTTTGTCTTGGCTCAAAATGAACTCCTGGTTCTTCTACAGAAAAGTCCGGCCCGTTTTTCTTCTGATTCTTATTATACTTTTCTTTTTGAACCAGTTGGTTGTATGTGGTAACAGCTTCTTTATAAGCCTGATCTGTTAATAACCACAAGGAATGGTTAATAGCTTCCGGCTTATCCTCTCCCGGGAGAATTCCAGTAACGTTATTCTGATATGGAGAATATCCTCCTGAATTATCCTCAACACGCGTGTTGTCAAAATTATAATCGCCTACCCTCACGCTTACACCGGCTATTCTTCTCGACATATGATCGGTATTTACCACGCTTCCCAAGGATGCCTTCAATGACACGGATTCAAGATCATTCACACGATAGGCCATGTAGTAGGGAGGTGTTTCGGCCTTACTCAATTCTTCCATTTCGCGGTTCAACTCATTTTGCAACAATAACAGAAGACTGTCATTTTTCTCAAATGCTTCATTACCATTAGCATGGTTGAAAAACAAGAAGAATGAAAAAACCGAAAACAGGATATTAAGATTCCCTTTTAAAAAGCTTACATTAATAAATCTATACACTGGCAATTTTCTTTTCTGATGGTGCAAAAGTATAAAAGTTCGTTAATATAGATAACGTTTGTGGTACATAATTTAATATGTTCAAGAAATTTCCCGGCTGGATAATATAAAAAACAATTAAAATGTATAGTGATCTCCAAGAAAAAGCGGTACGAAATCTATTTTCTCCAGTTTCTTGGCTATTTCAACTGCTGCATCTCCAGAACAATGAGAGGGTGCGACATAATCGACATTTTCTTCTACCAGTTTAGAAAATTGTGTATGTATTTCTGCCTCATTCATGGGCGCCATGTGAAATCCACCGGTAATAAGTTTAATCTTTAAACCGGGAAATTGGTTTTTTGTATAAGATATGATTGTTTCTAACCCGGGGTGACAACACCCTGTAATAATCATCAGTTCTTCATCTTTAACGAGTATAAGAAATTGCTCAGCCATATTATCTTCTTTATATTTAAAAGAAATAGGAGCTGAAATAAATATCCCGGTATCGATATTCATTAATTCCTTTACTTCAATATAATTAAACCTGCCTGCTGTTTCCTCCGCGCGATCCATGTCAGGAAACGGGACATAAACCGGGAGATTTTTTTTAATCTTATCTCTCAATCCTGCCAATCCATTTACATGGTCCCAATGCTGATGACTGATTATAATTCCATTCAGTGAAGGGGGATGAAAACCTGCCTTTTCGAGGTTGTAAAGAAATCTTTCACTATTCCCGCCCGTGTCGAAAAGAAATTGTCCCTTTTCAGTTTCAATCCAGGCGCTATACCCCCAACCATCCCGAAGTGAATCTGAAGAAGACATGTTATTATAAATAACTGAAATTTTAAACATTATTTTATCATTTAAAAGGGGATATAATGCTAAGTGACGCGTCACATTTGAAATTGAATAAGCGATGTACCTTTATTTAAGACATGTGGCACATAACAACTGATATTTTTTCATTGACAAGACGCGAGAATTAACTGCCATCGCTATAAACTTGCAGACATTTAAAAAGCATTATATCCACTTATTCGTACCATTTACCAAAATTACTTAAACATTTCAAGCAGTGCAAGAAACGCATGTTAAACTTTTTTCAGTTTCCATTTGCCATTCCTGAAAATTATCAAGGCAGTTAATGTCATTAAAGATTCAGCAAGAAAAATAGAGATATACACCCCTTTTTCAGCGAATCCCAAATGCATGGCCAATAGATAAGCAAGTGGGATCTCGAACAACCAGAAACAAAACAAATTAATAATGGTGGGCGTAATGGTATCACCTGAGCCGTTCAGTGACTGAATTACTACCATGCCAAGCGCGTAAAAAATATAACCATAACTCACTATCCTCAGACAGAGTACCGCGCTTTTTATCACTTCTACTTCGCTGGTAAAAAATCCGATGAAGAATTCCGGTTTCATGATCAGGAACAAGGAAATCAATCCTAATACCAATGAATTAAAAAAACCTGTCATCCATACCGCTTTTTCTGCCCTGTCGGGCCGATTGGCACCCAGGTTTTGTCCTACAAGAGTTGAGGCCGCGTTGGCTATACCCCACGCGGGTAATATTGCGAAAACGATGATTCTGATTCCAATGGTATAACCTGCCAGGCTAATACTACCAAACTCAGCAATTATTCTTACCAGTCCGATCCAACTGGTAGTAGCTATTAAGGACTGCCCGATTCCTCCTAATGAAAGTTTAATTAATTTCAACATGATCGCCAATTCAATCTTCAGGGCTTTCCACATGATAATTATCCTGGTATTCCCCCTGAACAAGAGGTAAAACTGATAGATGACAGCCAGTCCCCGGCCAATTGTAGTTGCAATAGCAGCTCCCTTGATCCCGAGTTCCGGAAAAGGCCCCAACCCGAAAATCAAACAAGGATCGAGTATTATATTCAGGATATTAGCCAGGAATAATACCCGCATCGAGATGGCGGCATCACCGGCACTCCGGAATATGGCATTGTTGATAAAGAGCAGCATGATGATACCATTTCCACCAAGGATAATGGCTGCATATACTTTTCCTTCACGAACCACTGCCTCGCCAGCCCCCATCAGTCTTAATATATCACCGGCAAATATAGCCGATGGAACAGCAATAATCAATGATACCAGTAATCCGGTAATAATAGCCTGTACGGCGCTAACTGCAGCCAGTTCTCTTTTTTTTTCACCAATTCTTCTTGATATGATTGCTGTTGTACCGGTTGCCAATCCCATGCCAATCGCGTACACGATAGTCATTAACGATTCTGTTAATCCGATCGCCGCCATGGCATCGGGCCCTAACCTGGATACAAAATAAATATCAGCGATAGAAAAGAATGATTCCATGAGCATTTCAAGGATCATGGGAACAGATAAAATAAACACTGCCCGGAAAATATTTATCTCGGTGAAATCCTTGTCGGTTCCCGCGATAGCTTCTCTTATATCGGAATAAATTTGTCTGAGTATATGATTTGATCTAGAAAGATACATTGCCTTAAACAATTATGGAACTTCGTCCCGTGAAAAAATATGTTAACTGAAAAAAAATGGGTTGGTTACCAGGCCCGGGTCAAATCTATAGCCAGGCACTTCATGGTCGAGAGGTTAAATATGACCAACGGCATAATGCCCACGAGAATATTATTTGCTATAGTTTTCATCCCTAAAATTGTTATTAAGCTACATAATGAAGCAAAATTACAATTACTTTTTTAATTACTGTTAATATTTTTTTAAATTCACAACTTTATTTAACAAAATTCTCAAATCATGAAACGAAATAACACTTATTTACTTTTTTCCATCGTACCAACAACTCTTTTTCTGTCATCATGTTCAACTTCCCAGGAAAAAAATGAAACATCAGAAGAGTTTCCTAATATTCTTTGGTTATCCTGTGAAGATATCAGTCCGCATCTTGGATGCTACGGGGATACACTGGCCAACACGCCCAATATCGATAAACTTGCATCCCAGGGTATCAGGTACACGAATGTATTCTCCTCAGCTCCCGTTTGTGCACCATGCCGGTCCGGAATTATTACCGGGATGTACCAGACAACCATTGGCACGCATCATATGCGAACCTCTCACAGGAGCATAACAGGAGATTTGCCCACGCCCTACCAGGCCGTACCGCCTCATTACGTTAAAGGATTCCCCGAGTATCTGAGAGACGCGGGATACTATTGTACCAATAACCGGAAAACAGATTACCAGTTCGGTGAGCCCTTTACCATTTGGGACGAGCTAAGCGATACTGCACATTATAAAAACAGGAAAGACAAGGACCAACCCTTTTTCAGCGTGTTTAATTATGTGATTACACACGAGAGCCATAACTGGCCCGACCCTGAAGTCACTGACCCGGATGATGTTCCCGTTCCACCATACTATCCGGATACAAAAGAAGTGCGAAAAGATATTGCAAGATTGTACGATAATATTGCCATCCTAGATTCAATCGTTGGAAAAATGCTCAGGGAACTTGAAGAAAGAGGACTGGCAGAAAATACCATCGTCTTTTTCTGGAGCGATCATGGTGATGGCTTACCCCGTGGAAAAAGGTGGCTTTACGATTCTGGAACCCGTGTTCCTCTTATTATCAGGTGGCCTGGAAAAATAGAACCCGGGTCAGTTAGTGACAGGTTGATCTCCTCCATTGATTTTGGGCCGACAGTTTTATCCATGGCCGGTATTGAAGTACCAGCACACATGCAGGGAATTCCATTTTCCGGCGAACAAACGAATCCTGCAAGGCAATATGTTTTCAGCGCCCGCGACCGTTTTGATGAGGATTACGACATGGTAAGATCCGTGAGAGACAGCCGGTACCTTTATGTCAGGAATTATTACCCGACCAAACCTTATGTAATATGGGTACCCTACCGGAATAAATCGAATACGATGAAGGAAATATTAAGATTGCACGCTGAGGGAGAATTAAATGAGGTGCAATCACTTTGGCTGAATGATACCCGACCACCCGAGGAGTTGTATGACTGTACTAAAGACCCCTTTCAGGTTAACAATCTTTCTGAAGATCCCAAGTATCATGAAAAACTGGTTTCAATGAGAAATATTTTGAACGAATGGCGTAAAGAAACAGGTGATATGGGTGATATTTCAGAAGATCAAATGGTGAATAACATGTGGCCCAATGGTGAACAACCCATTACGCGTCAACCATATTTTATCCTCAATGCCAAAGAAGACAGGGCAAGTAAACTTATTGAAAAAGATACTGTTTACTTGAGTGCACCTGCAGAAATAAAGATATATTCTCCTTCCCAGGGAGCATCAATCGGTTTTTCCGGCACTGGAAAAGATGAAGATGGATGGCAATTTTACAAGGGGCCGCTTCATTTCAATAATGATACTATTGTAACCCTTCATGCAAAAGCCATTCGTTACGGGTACAAGGAAAGCAATGTTAAAAACTGTACATTTGTTATTCAATAAGAAAATTCATTACCAAAACTGCTCCCATGCATCAATCATTATTCAGGGATACCGAGCAATTTGTGAAAAATGAATTGAATGCAGCGGACAGCGGTCATGATTGGCATCACGCGTATCGTGTCTGGAAGATGGCTCGTCTATTGGCAAAAGACACGAACGCTGATACCACCATAATTGAAATTGCAGCCCTCATCCATGATGTTGCAGATGTAAAAATCAATAATAATCCATTGGCAGGAATTAGCCGGTGTAAAATATTCTTGAATTCATTAGAAATTACCAGTGAACAACAGGTAAAAATATTGGAAATTATTCAAAACCTCTCCTTTAGAAAAGAGGCTCCTCCTGCCTTAAAAAAAAATCTCGAGTTCATGCTCGTGCAGGATGCAGATCGACTTGACGCGCTTGGAGCTATCGGCATCGCTCGTGTTTTTTCTTACGGGCAGAAATCGGGACAACCCTTGCACGATCCTGATCTAGTTCCCCGGTTAGGTATGTCGAAAGAGGAATACAAGCAAAACAAGAGTACCTCCCTGAACCATTTTCATGAAAAACTGTTTCTGCTAAAAGATTTAATGAATACATCAAAGGCCCGAAATATAGCAAAAGAAAGAGAAGAATTCATGAAAAGATTTATTGAACAATTTTTAAGCGAGTGGAATCAACTTGATTTTTGACAATACACGTAATGAAGCAGATGCTCAATTATGGATCACGAAAACTAGAACTTGATATTCCTGATAATTCGGATATCCTGGAAGCCACAAAACCCGAATATCAGGTAGATAAAAAAAAGTTCATAAACAGACTGGTTGAATCCATAAAAAAAGAACCGGGGACACTTTCAAAAGTGGCAATTGTTGTCAGTGATAAAACAAGATTATGTGATTATCATCTTTATTTACCCTGGGTTACTGATTCATTGCATGAAATTGGAATCCATAAAGATAACATTGTTTTTTACATAGCTTACGGAACCCATCCCAGGCAAACCGATAAAGAAAGTATCATCGCGTATGGTGATACTTACAAAAAATATCATTTTATACATCACGATTGTACCGATTCATCCCTGTACACAGAATTAGGCGTTACCCGTCAGAATACTCCCGTCAAAGTAAGAAAAGATATACTGCAAAACTCACTCATTATTACGATGGGCGCTATTTCACATCATTATTTTGCTGGATTTGGCGGTGGTCGAAAACTTTTATTCCCGGGGCTGGGTGAAAAAGAATCTGTATATCATAATCATAGTCTATATCTCGATTTTGATAAAAAAATACTCCAACCCGGTTGTCAACCCGGCAAATTAAAAGGTAATATTATTGCCGAAGACCTGGAGGAGTTTGATACTTACCTGCCACCCAGGATATCCATACATGGAATCCTTGATATTTCAGGGAAAGTGAATAATTTACTCGTGGGTAATGATTACAATGATTTTGTATTGGCTTGTAATGAACATGATAAATACTACAAATATGCTTTAGATAAAGAATATGACATGGTCATCGCTTCAGCAGGCGGGTATCCTAAAGATATTAACTTCATTCAATCCCATAAGTCTATCCATAATGCATCCACTTTTGTAAAAGAAGGAGGTAAAATAATTATTTTGGCAGAATGCCGTGATGGTATCGGAACCCCCGGGTTTCTTCCCTTGTTTGCATCGAACAACCCGGATGAACTATTCAGGAAAATGGAGTTACATTACACGGGTAACGGGGGTACGGCACTGGCAATGATGGACAAGGCCAGAAAATACGATATTTACTTGTATTCTTCACTTGATAAAGGTGTCCATGAAAAAATGGGTATAAAATCTGTCAACACACATTTGATTTCAAAAATAGTGAAAGAAAACAAGGGAAGCCTGGCCGTGATTTCAAACGCGAGTATGTTAATAAGAGAGGAAATACCCTAAAGGAACCTCACTTTTGAAATCAACAAAAACATAAACCCTGAAAAAAATAATACTAAAATTGAGCGATTTGCTCAATCGATGAAGATATGGTAGCATTTCACATTACTTCACTTGTAAAATTCAACCAACTCAATATCGGGGATACCCGTTAACTGATGGAAAGCGTTTGTTTGGTTTTCTCCAACCGCTTAACTCAGGTTAATCATTGATGAATTTTGTTAAAATACAAATCCTGAAAATGAAAATCATCATTAGGAATATCAATTTTAAAACCCGAGATTTTGGATGAGTGATCGAAATCAAAAGTTACCAGGCCAAAAGGTAAATAAGGATCATTAAACTGCACTGAAAAGGTATTCAAATGCCAATGCTTCAACTCACCAGAGAAAAAATCACCTGCAGGTAAAAGTGTAAGAAATATTTTACCGTTTTTCAAATCGACAGAAGCCTGTCCATAAGACTTATCATTAAACAACCCGGTATACCCGGCAAGGGGTAACGAGGGGCTGGTATTCTTCAGGCGATCCTCAAAACGTCCTTCATCACGCTGTTTTTTGTACTGGTAGTATCTTTCCTGCCTGTTAAGATAGAACTCCATCCAATTGTTATTTAATAATTTCCCGGGAATAAAATTATCCAGCACGGTGTAAAAAACAGCATCATCCGCGAAAAAATTATTCCCGTTATTCAAAATGACCATACCCAAGTCAAGTTCAGGTATAACGGCTACTTTACTGATATAACCGGGCATACCTCCCCCGTGTTCCATCACTTTAACACCATTATAATCATACATGACCCATCCCAGACCATAATCCCTGAAATGCACACCAAATTTTTGTTGTGCCGGGGAAACCATCAGGTTGGTCCGTGGTGTAAACATATCTTGTATCACGCTGTAGGGTATGATTTCATTCCCATTGTACTTTCCCGAATCGAGCAGCATTATCAACCAGGCTGCCATGTCTTCAACCGAAGAATATATTGCGCCGGCAGGTTTGCAGGCATTCCAAAAATAAATATCAATTGGCTTGTTGTTTACATGGGGGTAAGCAATTTTTTCCTTATTGAATGAGTTAGTTTCGGAAGTGTACGAGTGTTTCATACGCAGAGGCACGAAAAAATTTTCATGTATATATCCTTCCCATGTTTGTCCGCTGATACTCTCAATCACCTTGCCGGCGACAAGATACATGTTATTCTGGTACCCGTACTCACCTCTGAAGTCTTTCACGACAGGCAGGTACTTCATTCTTGCCAGAACATCAGAGTCATTATAAGTAGAATGGTACCATAACAAATCGCCCTGGAAAGTTTTAAAACCCGACCTGTGGCTAAGCGCGTCAATGATATTTAAATTCGCGGTAATAAAAGGATCACTCAACCGCAGGATGGGAACATAATTTATAATATGATCCTTCCAGTTAAGTTTTTGCTCTGACACTAATTTCCCGGCACAAGCTGCCGTGAAGGCTTTCGTGCAGGAGGCAATATTGAAAAGGTGTTGAGTGGAAAGTTCTTCCTTTTTATCCAGGTTAGCAAAGCCCGCCGCGTTCTTGTAAAAAACTTCACCCTCTCTTACAATTAACATGGAAATGCCCGCGGGATCAAAGGTTACATGCGCTATCGACAAGACACTATCAATAAACTCACCTGATGGCTGAGATGAAACAATCGCTCTTACCGATAGAAACACTATAAGAAATAATATTTTCCTTCCCATTCCGCTATTTTTTCGAGTAATAATTGTTCAAGCTAAGGTAGGAAAATATGATCAATAAATAAGAATGAACAGATTTATTTTTTTTCAACCAGCCCGTCGACTTTAAGTGGTTTTGTCTCCTCGCCCCAGTAAATAGTCTGATGGGGAAACGGTATTTCGATTCTCTCGGAATCGAACGCTTTCTTAAGCCTTCTCCTATATTCTCTACCCACGGTCCATTGCTTAATGGGCTTTGTTTTGATACGGGCCTTTACAACAACAGCACTATCGGCAAAGTTGTCTACACCAAAAATCTCAATGGGCTCGAGTATCATGTCCTTGAATTCAGGATCGCCATATAATTCTTCTCCTACTGTTTTCATTACTTCAGCCACTTTATCAGTATCTTCCTTGTAAGCAACACCAATATCAAATACCATGGCAGACCATTCCTTTGTCATGTTAGACATGCTGTTAATTTTGCCATTCTGGAATACATGAACAACTCCCGCGAAATCCCGGAGAGTAATGGTCCTTAAATTGATATTTTCTACCAATCCGCCCGTGCCATTCAGTATGGCCACGTCGCCAGTCCGGACATGATCTTCCAAAAGCATGAAAAAGCCGGAAATAATATCCCGAACGAGCTCCTGGGCACCAAAACCCAAGGCAAGTCCAACAATACCGACACCCGCGATAAGTGGAGCGATATCTATCCCGATCTTTTTGAGCACAATCATGAGAACAATAGACCAAATTGTAATGTTCCCGGCAATCTTCACGACTCCCATCAGTGTATCGGCCCGTTTGGTTCTTTCTTCAAGCACCGATTGTTCTTCTTTCGCGGCTGAATGCAATATAATCCTCTTTAATTGTTTCAACGCGTAATTAAGAAACTTTACCCCTATAAAACCAAGAACAAGAATAAGCAATACTGCTGGAAGTTTTGTAATGATCCATTCTGAAAAAGAATCATATAGTTTTTTGAGTAATTCTTCTGAAAAGTAGTTCTCCATTTTATTATTTTTAATAAATTTGATTGTTCATCAAATATAACAAACCATTTACTCGAAAGGTTAAAAATAAAATACAAATTTAAATTTTATATGAAGACCAACCGGAACCCTTAGCCACATTTGCAGGAATGGTTTCCAGGCTGGACAGGGACATAGGGAAATTAATACAACAATTGAATGAACTGGATATTGACGATAATACGCTCGTGATTTTTACATGTAATAACGGCCCCCACCTTGAAGGCGGCATGATCCTGATTTCTTTGATTCTAATGGTCCCCTGAAGGGATACAAGCGGGACCTTTACGAACAAGCTACATATTCCACTCAAATAATATTCCGGCTACTTTTTTTGACGAAAGCATTTGATTTATGGGTAAAGAGTTAATAAGTTAGTTCTTATTCTTAATTTCTATGCTTACTTTTGTTAGATAAAACCCTTTACAGAAAAATTAATTAGCATGAAGCGAAACCTGAGAAAAATCGAGGACGAAGAATGGCGTTCTATCCCATTCGTAGATGGCAATTACGAGATTAGTAACTACGGTAGAGTGAAGAGTTTCTTCTACAACAAGGTGGATGGCAAGATTCTGAAACCCGGAAAAATAGGGGGGTTCCCGAGTGTGACACTCAGAATGAACGGGAAAACCAAATCATTTCTTATCCATAAATTAACGGCCGAACTATTTGTTCCAAAATCAAGTGATGAACAAAATATAGTGATACACCTTGACTGGAACAAGCAAAATAATTATTTCAAAAATTTGCAATGGGTAACCAGAGATGAAAGCTACAAGAGGATGTTTCGCAAATTCAAGGAAAATGAAAGAAAATCCGGCAAAATTATAAGACGCAATACAAAGTTAAAACCCGAGGATGTCAAAGTATTAAAGTCAATGCTGAGCAAGGGTATCAAACAAAATGTTATTGCCAAGCTGTTTTGTATATCAGAAATGCAGGTAACCCGCATAAAACGTAACGAGAATTGGGGTGCCATAGAGCTTCCGAAAGAAGAATTGGAAAAAGTCTGAACAACATGCTAACCTGATTACTTCACGCGTTTAGTTCATGCATTATCAGGGTAATGCTTATCAAGAAATATATGTAATGAAACGTTACATTTGATATAAATGAACGGGATTTTTCCTGCAATTTCAAATATAACGAGTCTTATCAGTCATTCAAGACCTCATTATCCCCTCGGGAAAACCATGTATTCTTCAATGTTTAATTCATTGGCCACGTGTTTCGCTATATTTTGATTGAGCCAGTTGGGCTGATGAGCATCGGAACCAAGCACGTACCTGAATTGATCACGAAATGGCAATAATTCTTCTTTCCAGTTGAATCGCCATATATACCGGTTATTAATCTCGATAATACAATTCCTGTTAACTTTTCCCAAACGGGTACCCATCATGTAGGGATGCGCGATTATAACCGGCTTTCCTGTTTCCAACAACATTTCGGCGCCCCTGTAATCATTTTTTTCATCCCGGCAATGGTAAATAAAATAATCTACCTGAGTTTGAAGTGCAAAGTCCACGGATTCATGGCCATCTACTTCGGTTCCCAGAAATAAACCATGGTTTCTCACCTCGGAAGAGTAAAACTTAAATTCTTCCAGGGTATTAAATGATTCGATGTGATCGCTTATGCCCAGAATTTTTGCATGATTAACAGCCGTGATAAATGAAATGGTTTGCTCGGGTACAACCGCACCATCATATTTCGAGAAAACCGTGTGTATATGCAAATCCTGTTCAACCTGATAATCAACCATTACCTGAAAAAAGTTTTAGCTTGCTGATTTAAATAACCTGTTCCATCTGATTTTACCCAGAAATTTCTTGTCCTTATCCAAAGATAACCAAATAAACACGGGTCTTCCCACCACGTGATCTTCCGGAACAAATCCCCAAAAACGAGAGTCAGCAGAATCATGGCGGTTATCACCAATCATGAAATAGTAATCCATTTCAAAGGTATATTCCGTTGCAGGTTCTCCATTTATATAAATTTTGCCGTCCTTGACCTGTAGAGCATTCCCCTCGTAATGATTAATAATTCGGTGATACAAGGCAATATTATCAGGATTCAATTGAACCGTAGCACCTTTAGCAGGGATCCACAAGGGACCAAAATTATCCATGTTCCAGGGATAATCAGGATCATGAGGAAAAATATTTTCATCATATTCCCCCGGTTGAGCCAGGTCTTTTTCAATGGAAAGCACATTGTTAAACTGCCTGATTTTTTCTGCATTTTTATCTGTCAAAGGAATCCTGTAACCATAATTCGGGATCATAGCCCGATCATCTTTAGCAATCCCCATTCTTTCAAATGCCTTTGGATTGATCTGACTTTTAGTCCTGATACTATACTTGTATTGTACATTCTCAATTTCCTGCTGAGGTTCACCGTTTACACTAATTTGTCCTTTCTCAATTAATAAGGTATCCCCGGGTATTGCAACGCATCTTTTTATGTAATTATCTCTTCTGTCCACTGGCCTGACAACCACGGTCAGGTTATCCCAAATGTATTGCTCTGCCAGCTTTTCATACTGGGTCTTGGTTTTTACAGGTTTATTATTCTGGATATCATTCATTCTGAAGCTCTGCGCGAAGCTCCTTATATTGGCATGATAACCTTGTTGGAAATACTCAACCACTACCGTATCACCCGCCGGAAAATTAAAAACAACAATATCATCACGTTTTATTTCACGAAAGCCTGCCAGTCTCTTGTAAGGCAATTTTATCCATTCAAGATAGCTCTTGGTATTAATAACAGGCATTACATTTTGTGTAAATGGAAAAGAAAGTGGTGTATTGGGCACTTTCGGTCCATACGCCATTTTACTGACATAAAGATGATCTCCAACGAGCAATGATTTTTCCATTGAACCTGTTGGAATTTTATAATTCTGAAAGAAAAATATATTAATAAAAGTAACCGCGATGACCGCGAATATTAGGGCATCGAGCCATTCAATAAAAGTGCTGTTTTTCCCTTCACGTTTTTTCCAGAAGGTCCAATTCACTTTTTTAGAAATATACATATCAAAGATGACTACCAACCCCAATAAAAACCAGTAATTGCCAAGCCATATAACCCATGCAGTATAGAGCAAAGCCGCGATCGAAAATCTCACGTACTTATTTTTGAAAAAATCCATTGTAGTTTATTTATTTGTTAACATTTATAAACTCAGAGAAAAAATCACCTTACTAATTTAAACATATTTTGCCACCTGATTCTATCTTTTCCTTCTTTTTCATTATCCAGGGACAACCAGACTAATACTGCCTTGCCCACGATATGATTTTCCGGAACAAATCCCCAGTATCTGGAATCAAACGAATTGTGCCGGTTATCCCCCAACATAAAGTAATAGTCATATTTAAACTTATACCATGTAAGTTGTTCACCATTCACGAATATTTCGCCATCTAATTCTATCAGGTGATTTTCTTCATAGATTTCTATAATTCTACGATATAACGGGAGATTAGCCGTTGTTATTTTAACAGAATCATTTTTCGCGGGTATTACAACCGGACCAAAAATATCCTCGGTCCATCTGTAATCCTCGTGATGGGGGAAAATATCAGATCCGCTAAGAACTGCATTTTTGTTGATATACCGGGCTATTTTACTCACGCCGGGCATTTCAGCCAGTATTTCGATATTATGAAAAGTAAGTGGTACTTCGTAAACAGAATTGTACCCGTTATATTTAACTTCATTAATATCTACATTAAGCTCTTCCCATTTTTCAACGGGTATTTCCACATCCCGGGTTTCAACAAAATAATTATATTGAACAGTTTTATTTGTTTTTAACCGTTCATTATTCGCGTACACTATCCCATCACGAATTTCCAGTGTATCACCAGGCATACCTATACATCGTTTAATGTAATTTTCTCTCTTATCAACAGGACGATATAGAATCGTGAATTTATCATGAAGGTATTCCCTGGAATACTGTCGTGCCATCGAGTAATAATTTTTTTCGGGATATTCCAGAATAATGGTATCGCCGGTCGGGAAATTAAAAACAAAGGCATCATACCGTTTGGGTTTGCCCAGACCTTCCAATCTACGGTAAGGTATGTTTATCCAATCAATATACGATTTCACATTTGTTCCTGGTATGGTATGGTGCATGAAAGGAATCGAAAGTGGTGTGTTTGGCATTTTCGGCCCGTATGAAATTTTACTGACAAAAAGATAATCGCCCGCGAGCAGGGATTTTTCCATACTGGAAGTGGGGATCATGAACGCCTCAATAAAAAAAGTACGAATAATAATAGCAGCGACCAGGGCAAATATTAAAGCATCAACCCATTCTGACCAAAATGTAAGTCCTTCTCCATTTTTTTTCCTGACTCTCCAGAATGCCCATTTTATTTTACGGGTAAAAAACAGATCAAAAATAATGATGCCCCCCGGGAATAACCAGTAAACTTCAAGCCAGATAACCCACAAACTATATATAGTAAGCGAGATAAAAAACCACAAGATATTTTTCTGGCGAATTTTCACCATTCCGGGCTTAGAAGTTCAATAAATCATCCATGGTGTAGACACCTTTTTTACCATGCAGGAATTCAGCAGCCATGATAGCCCCCAACGCGAATCCTTTTCTGCTTTTAGCGCTGTGAAAAATTTTAATGATATCAACATCCGATTCATAAGTTACTTCATGTATTCCAAAAACATTCTCCTCCCTGAGAGCATCGATTTTTATTACAGAAGGATTTGATTCTTTATCCAGTTCCCAACATTCTTTTCTCTGCAAGGATGATATGATATCATTCACCAGACTAATTGCAGTACCGCTTGGCTTATCAAGTTTTTGGGTATGATGAACTTCCTCAATACTTACATTATACCCGGGAATATGATCCATGATATCAGCCAATACCTTATTAATTTTAAAAAGGATATTAACGCCAATGGAAAAATTGGAAGCATAAAAAAAGGCCTGTTCGTTGTTCAGGCATTCTTCCACCACCTCTTCAAACCGGTTGAGCCACCCGGTAGTTCCGGAAACAACTGGTATTCCGGCCTCAAAACATTTCATGATATTTTCGAAAGCTGAAGACGGGGTAGAGAAATCAATTGCAACATCAGCTTTTTTTAAATTTTCTGCCGTGAATCGCGATCTGGTATCAACATCAATAATCAATGGAATTTCGTGACCCCGTTCACGGGCCCCTTTTTCTATCTCCTGGCCCATTTTACCATAACCAAGAATTGCTATTTTCATATTTTTAGCGGGTTTGGTTCATACAAAAAAGGAAGCCATTTGGCTTCCTCAACTACGTTGTATTGAATAATTGTATTATTTAATTTTATCAACAATAGCTTTAAAAGCCTCAGGATTATTCATAGCGAGATCGGCCAGGGCTTTTCGGTTCAGCTCGATATTATTTTTGTTTATTTTACCCATGAACTCGGAATATGACATCCCGTGTTCTCTTACAGCAGCATTGATTCTTTGTATCCATAATGCCCTGAAATTTCCTTTTTTCTTCCTGCGATCACGATAAGCATAAAGCAATCCTTTTTCGAGGGAGTTCTTGGCAACAGTAAAGACATTTTTTCGAGCACCAAACTGCCCCTTTGTTTGCTTCAGTATTTTTTTTCTTCTTCTTCTTGATGCTACCGTGTTAACTGAACGTGGCATAATTTTTCTGGTTTTTGATGGCAAGCGTTTCCTTCTTTGAGGAAATCTTATCTGGCTTTACCACCTGGTTTAACAATTAATTTTAATTACGAACTTACTTTTGAGTCAGCAAATGCTTAATATTCTCTAGATCAGACTTGTTAACGTCCGCGAAATAAGTAAGATTTCTCTTACGTTTTTTCGATTTTTTCGTTAGAATGTGGCTCTTGTAAGCGTGTTTTCTTCTAATCTTACCGGTACCGGTTTGCCTGAATCTCTTTTTGGCCCCGGGATTCGTTTTCATCTTTGGCATTCTACAGTTATTTTATATAAATTCAACAAATTAACTTTTCTTTTTCATTGTCTTGGGCGTGAGAAACATGTTCATGCGTTTTCCTTCCAACCTGGGCAATTGTTCTACTTTGGACAGTTCTTCCAAATCCTGGGCAAATTTTAAGAGAAGTATTTCTCCCTTTTCCTTGTACAGGATAGATCTTCCCTTGAAAAAAACGAAGGCTTTCACTTTATGTCCCTCTTCCAAAAACTTTTGAGCATGTTTTAACTTAAAATTATAATCATGTTCATCGGTATTTGGACCGAATCTGATTTCCTTGACCACTATTTTGGTGGTCTTGGCTTTCATCTCTTTTTGCTTTTTCTTTTGCTTGTATAAGAACTTCTGATAATCCATAATTTTGCAGACTGGTGGATCAGCATTCGGGGAGATCTCAACCAGGTCTAGCTCCAATTCATTGGCCAGGTTCATGGCTTCTCTTAGCGATACAATTCCTTGTTCATCTACATTTTCACCAACCAAGCGAACCCTGTCGGTACGAATTTCTTCGTTGATCCTGTGAGGATTTTTTGGTTTATAAGGTCTCCTGCCTCCTCTAAAATTCTGCAACGTGATAGTTTTGGTCCTCCTTACTTTAGTTCATAATTCATTTAAAAGAAAAAACTACTTGCTTGTTTCCGATTGAATTTGCCCGTCAATAAATTTGGCAAATTCTTCAATTGTCATGATACCTTTATCACCTTCACCTTGTCGGCGAACAGCAATTGTACCAGATTGCACTTCTTTTTCTCCCACGATTAACAGGTAAGGAATTCTCTTTAACTCATTGTCTCTAATCTTCTTACCTATCTTTTCGTTCCTGTCATCAATCAGGGTGCGAATATCGTAATTATTTAGTAAAAATAAAACTTTTTCTGCATATTCCTGAAATTTTTCACTAATGGGCAAAATGACTGCCTGCTCTGGAGTTAGCCATAATGGAAATTTTCCACCGGTATGTTCTATCAATAATGCCACGAATCTTTCCATGGAACCAAAAGGAGCCCTGTGAATCATTACCGGCCGGTATCTCTGATCATCGCTGCCAATGTACTCCAGCTCAAACCTGTCGGGAAGATTATAATCCACCTGGATAGTACCCAGTTGCCATTTCCTCCCGATAGCATCTCTTACCATGAAATCGAGTTTGGGGCCATAGAACGCGGCCTCACCTTTTTCGACCGTTGTTTTAAGTCCTTTTTCCTCCGCGGCCTCAATGATAGCCTGCTCCGCTTTTTCCCAATTTTCATCCGAGCCAATATACTTATCCTTGTCTTCCGGGTCCCGCAATGAAATCTGGGCGGTATAATCTGTAAAGTCAAGTGTCTTAAATATATAGAGAATGATATCAATTACCTTGATAAATTCTTCCTTTAACTGGTCCGGGCGACAAAAAATGTGAGCATCATCCTGGGTAAAACCTCTCACGCGGGTTAACCCATGCAATTCGCCACTCTGTTCATACCTGTAAACCGTGCCAAATTCGGCCATGCGAACAGGAAGTTCTTTGTATGACCTGGGCTTCAACTTGTAAATCTCACAATGATGCGGGCAGTTCATGGGCTTAAGAAGAAACTCTTCACCTTCTGCCGGGGTAGTAATGGGCCGGAACGAGTCCTTGCCATATTTCTCGTAGTGCCCCGAGGTTACATATAATTCTTTTTGTCCTATATGAGGTGTAATTACAGGCATGTAGCCGTGCTGTAACTGAACTTTACGCAGGAAACCTTCAAGCCTCTCACGCAACATGGCACCCTTTGGAAGCCAAAGGGGTAACCCCTGCCCTACTTTCTGAGAAAAAGCAAACAATTCAAGTTCTTTCCCAACTTTCCTGTGATCCCTCTCTTTTGCTTTTTCTAACATTTCAAGGTACTCGTCGAGCATTTTTTTCTTTGGAAAGGAAATACCATATATTCTTGTCAATTGCTTTCTATTCTCATCTCCTCTCCAATATGCACCAGCAATATTTATAAGTTTAATTGCCTTTATAGGAGAAGTATCCGGCAAATGTGGTCCCCGGCATAAATCAGTGAAACCACCCTGGGAATACAGGGTAATTTGCCCATCTTCCAAATCGGTAATCAATTCTACCTTGTACTCGTCACCTTTTTTTGAATAAAACTCGAGAGCTTCTTTTTTACTTACCTCTTTGCGCTTGTATGTTTCTTTACTTCCAGCCAGTTCCTTCATGGTCTGCTCGATAAGTGGCAAATCTGCATCTGTAATCACCCTGTCCCCGGGATCAACATCATAATAAAACCCATTTTCAATGGCCGGGCCAATTCCAAACTTGATTCCCGGGTACATCTTTTCCAATGCTTCAGCCATCAGGTGAGCAGATGAATGCCAAAATGCATGCCTCGCCTCCGGATCATCCCACTTGTGCAATTTTATAGATACATCACGATGAATGGGTCTTGACAAATCCCATACCTCACCATTCACACTGATCGCGTATACCTCTCTTGCAAGCGAGGGACTTATGCTTTCCGCGATCTCCTTACCCGTAACCCCATCCTGAAATTCTCTTACCAAATTATCTGGAAATTTTATCTTAACCATGTATTCAATCTATTTTCTGAAAAATATGCAAAGATAATGATTTGTAACGATAATATCCCAATAATACAGATATTCTTCAACCGTGTATTATTGAAATATTTTTGCTTTTTTTACTGTTAATTTAAAAATTACAAGATGATGAAAAAAATAAGTTTTTTATTCATGACTTTTTTCCTGGTTTTCCAGGGTCAGGCATTTTCACAGGAGAAAATCACCCTGGAAGATTTATACATCAAGTACAGGTTTCACCCCTCATCTGTCTATGGCATCCGTTCAATGGCCGATGGTGAAAATTATACCCTGCTCGCCGACAGAATAGCTATCGAGAAGTACAGTTACCTGACAGGCGAAAAAACTGCAGATATTTTAACCCAAGAAAGACTACACGAGGCAGGAATCAATAGCATTAGTGGATACGAGTTCAATAGTGATGAAAGCATGATTCTTCTTATTACCAAAAAAGAGAGTATTTACCGTCGATCGTTTACTGCAGAATATTACATTTATGAGATTTCATCAGGCAACATTTCCGCCCTTTCAAAAAATGGCCCCCAGCAATTGGCTACCTTCTCTCCTGATGGCTCAATGGTCGCTTTTGCCAGAAATAATAATCTATTTATCAAATACCTGGACACGGGAGATGAGAAGCAGATAACATTTGATGGAGAAAAAAATAAAATAATCAACGGTGTTCCCGATTGGGTTTACGAGGAAGAATTTGAATACAATCAGGCTTTTGCCTGGTCGCCGGATAATCAATCGATTGCCTTTTGCAAGTTCGATGAATCCCATGTAAAAAACTATCATTTACCAATTTACAAGGGACTGAGACCCGAACTAGAAGAAAATCAGCTTTACCCGAAAATAAGAGAATGGAAGTACCCGAAAGCGGGTGAAAAAAACAGTACCGTGAGTGTCCATGTATATCAGGTCAAGTCCGGAGAAACAATAAAAATGGATGTAGGTGAGGAACATGATCAGTATATTCCAAGAATTAAATGGATGCAACATCCTGATAATCTTTGTATTTACAGGCTGAATAGGTTGCAAAACAAATTAGACCTGCTAATGGCCGACAGGGGGAGTGGTGAATCCAAAGTTTTTTTCGCTGAAATCAACAAGTATTTTATTGATGAGACACTCTTTGATCATCTCACCTTTCTGGAAGATGGAAAAAACTTTATTTGGGTGAGTGAGATGGATGGTTACCGGCATATCTACCTGTTTTCCATAAATGGTCGCACGAGCCGGCAAATTACTGATGGAAACTGGGATATTACAGATTTTTATGGCATTGATGAAGCAAAAGAAGTGGTGTATTTCCAGTCTGCAGAAGAATCCCCCCTACGGAGATCCGTGTATTCAATATCAATAACCGGCGAAGATAAAAAGAAACTCTCAGACCAGAAAGGTACAAACAGTGCGGTATTTAGCAAGAATTATTCATATTATATTAATTATTTCAGTAATGTTGAAACGCCTACCAGAGTGTCTTTACACCAATTCAACGGAAAAGAAATCAGACTGTTGGAAGATAATACTGCTTTAAAGAAAGAATTAAGACAATTTGATATCAATTATAAAGAATTTTTTACCTTCACTACATCAGAGGGAGTTGAGTTAAACGGGTACATGATTAAACCCCCGAAATTTAAAAAGAACAAAACATACCCTGTTTTCATGACCCAATATAGCGGGCCCAATTCTCAAATGGTAAGAGACCGTTGGGATTTCGACTGGGAATACCTGCTGGCTCAGCAAGGATACCTCATTATTTGTGTTGACGGAAGAGGAACCGGCGCCAGGGGAGAAGAGTTTAGAAAAATGACCTACCTTCAACTTGGTAAACACGAGCTGGCAGATCAGGTTGAAACAGCGAAATACGCTGCCGGTTTACCTTATACCGATGGTTCCAGAATAGGGATTTTCGGATGGAGCTACGGCGGTTTCATGACTTCCTTGTGCCTGACCAAGGGAGCGCCGCATTTCAGGATGGGTATTGCTGTAGCCCCCGTTACAAACTGGAGGTATTATGATACTATTTACACCGAGAGATTCATGCAAACACCTTCTGAAAACGAAGAAGGATATGATGAAAACTCTCCCATAAATTTCGCCCATCTCCTGCAGGGAAAATTACTCCTTGTTCATGGAACTGCCGATGATAACGTGCATCCTCAAAATACTTACGAGTTCGCGGAAGCACTCGTGCAAGCAGGAAAGCAATTCGACATGCATCTATACACAAACCGGAATCACGGTATTCATGGAGGTTACACAACCTACCACCTGTACACGAAAATGGTAAACTACATTTATCAGAATCTTTAAAATTTATTTTACTGCAACAGTATGATATAACAGGAAACGCGAAGGATTTGGCACAACTTTTGGTTTGTTATTTATATAACGATTAAAATACAAAAGCCATGAAACGTCGTGTTATTTATATCATCCCGGCTATCCTTATAGCCATCGCGGCTTGCACGGTTGAATATCCCAATGCAAGCTTTACGGTTAGTTCCAATGTGCCTGAAGCAGGTGAATACCTGCAATTTCATAATCATTCATACAATGCAGATTACTATGAGTGGGATTTTGGGGATGGCACTTACTCTCGAGCGATTAATCCTTCTCATGTTTACACTGAGCCAGGCACGTATTATGTAACCCTCAGCGCGTTTTCACCAGATAGCAAACTTGCCGTAACACACCAAACCATAACAGTGCTTTATCCAACAACACTGGTAGTTGAAGTACTTGAATATTATAACGAGTACCCGGTAAGCAATGCCAGCATTATCTTGTATCCGACCCTCGATGACTGGGAAAATGAAACCTACATGATTACAGAAGAATACACCAATCATGCCGGTGTAGCAGTCTTCGAAAATTTAAGAAAAAAGAGCTATTTTATTGATGTTTGGGAAGAATTTCACAACAATTACCTCCTTGCCGGAGAAGACATCGACTTTATCATGACAGAACCATTGTTCCCAAATGAAGTCAACTATTTTACGGCCTGGGTCGATTACATACCCATGGAAAAGAAAAGCCGTAACTTGAAAAAAACTGCCAGGATTATCAAAATGGAAAGAAAGAAAAGTGATAAAAACAAGTGATAAGAAAGTGATAAGAAGTTAGGTTTTCAGGTGAGCCGGAAAAAAATTTCCGGCTCTTTTTTTGTGTTATTAATTAAAATATTAAATTTGCAGTCCCTAATCAGAGGGATTTCCACGAAAAATCTGAAACAGGGAAGTTTCTTTTATGTATTGCCCAGGTGGCGGAATTGGTAGACGCGCATGGTTGAGGGCCATGTGACCGTTTTGGTCGTGCAAGTTCGATTCTTGTCCTGGGCACAAAACAGTTTGAGTTTGAGTGTAGAGATGTGGCAAACTTCAAACCATGTTCCCAAACCTCAATAAGCCCAGGTGGCGAAATCGGTAGACGCGCTAGTTTCAGGGACTAGTGGCCGCAAGGCCGTGCAGGTTCGAGTCCTGTTCTGGGCACTAAAAAACCGGTGATTTTCTCCGGTTTTTTTATTGCTCTGAAATATCATCCTTAATTAACAATTTCAAACCTAATAGCCCTGATCATTGAAATAATTTCTTCCAGATCTTCCGAAGAATATTCAAGCTTAATCGTGTTGGATTCAATTTTCCTGGAATCCTTATCAACCATTACATCACCTAAAGGATAATACAATTCTATCTTATCATAAAACCGCTTCAGTACATTCAAAAAAATCAGATATTTAGCCACGATAAGATTATCTGAATGTTGACTTAATAATGCTATCAGATTATTTAAAGAATATTTCTGACTCAATATTTTATTAATTAAATCAGTCTCATTATCAACCTGATAAAGAATACCTCCTGAAATATACATGGCTTCTATCCAACCTCCCAAAATAATTAATGACGAGAGTGCATCATTTCCCCTTTCTTTCAGGTAGGTATCCGTTTTTTTGTATAAATCATTCATTACTAACGTGAGTGAATCCTTTCTATTAATATTTCTCTCGAAAGAAGAACTGAGATCAGAGAAATAGTCTCCAGGAATGCCCAGGTCTGAAGCGACATCATTTACCACATTAAAATATTGGGCTGCCATTTGTTGCTGATCCATTATTTTGCAATAACTAAGGTCCACGCCATAAACGCCAAGGTTTAATGCTAAATCCTGCGAAGTTTCATATTTATTTTCATTACCCGGGTTGTTTAAGAGATCTTTGCTGAATGAATGTCCAATTTTTTCAAATATTTCAGCCATTTCAACGGGTACTGCCACCTGGTAGAAAATGGAAAAGGGCTTTATATCCTCTTTCTGAATTGTATAATCAACGTGATGATCATCAATATTAATATTATCACTCTCATTTTCATTACATGAAAGAAACGAGGTAATCACTATCAATACAAGTAAACTTATGCCGAATTTAAAATCCATAGACAGCAAGGTTAATTTAGTTAGGTTAATACTTTGTACTCTTTTTCTGTCCACAAAGTTTCAAAAAAATAGAATTTTCAACTATAATCCAGGTAACATATCAGGTAAAAGTTTGGCCCAATGGAATAGTGTGATAATAATTTTCACGCAAACTTCACATTGGTTTTTTCCTGATTTAACATTAGAAACATACTTTAGTCTCCAAGGATAATCATACACGATTTTTTCGAAATGAGAGTAGAAACAATACCTAAAAACACAAATTTACAAACACTTAACCCAGCCTATAAAATTAAATTCAAGTCAATTAGACAATCAGCATGGGTTTATATATTTCACATTTTCACGATATCTGGGGTACTTTTTTTTATGACCATGATGCTTTTCGAAATTTATAAGCAAACAATTTCGATTGGATCCGGCATATTTTTTATCACTTTTTGCTTTGCAGCCATATCTGGTGTATTAATAATCAATGAAATAACACGTTTTCTACTGTTAAAATCCTTCAACGTGCATCCGGTTTTCATGGTACCAGGTGATTCAGGAAACTTCATAACCAATACCAGGGAAGTGCTTACCCGCGAACAGCAAACGTTGCTCGTACTTGTTCCTTATATTCTCACAACAGGCACTTTCGCCTTGCTCTGGTCATTATTCCCTGAAAGCTTACCGGGTATATACGCCGGAGCCTTATTCATGTTTCCATATTATTACCGGAGTATAATGATGCTGGGAAAATTTAGTGTCTTTAAGAAGAAATAACCTTCCAATGAGATACTAACCCAAATCGAGGGACTTCCTCAATTAATATAGATTTTGTAAGCATTTCACAGTATTTTGTTGGTGAAATTCAAGAAACTCAATACCTGGGTTATCCATCAACTGAGTGAAAGCGTTTGTTCCTTCTCTTCAATTGCTCAACTTAGAACTAAAAAGGAAATTCTTCGAGTCCGCCCTCTTCCACTTTCTCGGATGTGGGCATTTTAGCAACCTGGTGCGTTGGATTACCGTCAACATAGATAGCCCTGAATGGCCGGGTTGGACAGGCATATTCACAGGCTCCGCATCCCACGCAAATATCAGGATCTGTTTCCGGGATGGTGAGGTCATCTTTGTATGGCACCATCTTAACTGCCTGAGTTGGACAATGCTCAGAACATGAACCACATGCAGTGTTTTCGGTAAATACCACGCAACTTTCTTTAATAAAAATAACTTTACCAAGCTGGGTAGTTTTCTTTTCCTTTAAATTAAGTGGCATTATTGCTCCCGTTGGACATACCTCGCTGCAAATAGTACAATCATAAGTACAAAAACTCGAGTGATAATCCATATGTGGTTGCATGAACCCCTGCAAACCATATTGTAGAGTAGAAGGCTTGATAACATGAGCCGGACAAGCGCTCACGCAAAGGTGACAGGCTGTGCAATAATTTGTAAAATGTTCTATTCCCAATGAACCGGGAGGCGTAACAGGATATTGTTTATCTTCAGGTATCACTGTTTTTTTCGTGACCTCAACACTCGATGAATCCCCGGCTTTAATCAGGTTATTCACACCAACCATTGCTAGCAGAAAAGTTCCTGCAGACTTGAGAAAATCTCTTTTACCGGCAGAAGCCGTGTTCTCCACATTAGAAGTTGATTTCAGGTAATCTAACGTGTAGCCGATACTACCATTGGGACAAGAGGGTAAACAATTAAAACAACCCACGCATCTTGAAAAATCAACTTTTTTGTTCTTAATATCAATGCATTGCGCTTTACACTTAGCTGAACAACGACCACACATGTCGCATCCCTTTTCATCAATATCAATTTTATATAAAGAAAACCTGGATACCAATCCCAGGAAAGTACCTACGGGACAAACCGAATTACAATAAAGCCTGCCCCTGGTATATGAAAGGTAACCAACAAGGCCGAGCATGAACACCGGAAAAATCAAGGCTATATAGTTCGTGGATTTTAAATCGACGGGAGAAATCGAATAAATGTTCATTGACTGTAATATCCCGGAGAGTTCATTATTTATTCCAACATATAACGGTCTGAATGCACCGGAGGCAATTTTACCGTAAATGCTGTAAGGATCAAGGAAGTTAAGTGCAGTTATGCTACCAGCAAGGAGAAAAAGGATGGTGAGAGCAAGGAATCCGTATCGCCAGTAATTCTTGGCTTTCGAGTAACGGAATATTCTCCGGCGCTTATTAAATTTCCCGGAGACATAATTCACCACGTCCTGCATGATGCCAAGCGGACAAATGGTTGAACAATAAACGCGGCCAAATAACATAGTTAAAACCAATACAACAGCAAAACCGATAGCAGCAATTCCGAGGACATTGATAAATTTCAATACAGAGGGAATAAACTGAAGCCAGGTAATGGCTCGTATTTGGCTAGTTGAAAGAATTTCAGAGAAATCCAGAAAAATAAAAGTTGTAAACAAGAGAAAAATAAGTGAAACAACAACCCTGAAAGGTTTTAAAAACTTTTTCATTGAGATTGATCCCTTTATGTTAATATTATTAGAAATCAGCGATGATAAATTAAATTACACCTGTACCCTGTTAATATTTAATTTGCTCAGATCAATTTCTCCAACGCCCATCTGGTGAGCGTTAAGTATATGCCCGATTGCAGAGGGTTCAAGACCAAAAATTTTAGTGGCGGCTGCATCGACTGCCACGATATCCGTGGATATTAGCTGAGCCTTCACAAGTGAAACGTCATTAACAGAGACCCCCCTGGGTCCATTCTTTTTCAAAACCCTGTATGCATCTACCACGTTCAAATCGGGTTTGCGATAGGTGGTAAAATCAGCAATACATTGATGAAGATCATTCCTGTGAAAGTACCTGCGGTCCCAAATGGCTCCCATGAGATTTTTCATTGCAATAGATAAGCGCGCTCCTCCATGATCTTTTAAAACAGGTACATTGATAAATACATCGGATTCCAAAATTAACTCGTGTTCCTTTGCTGATTTGAGCTTTTTACCTTTTGAAACACTGACTTCGTGGAAATACTTTTCGAAGTTACCCGGGACCATTTTCCCTCCCGCCTCTTTAACGGCAACCTCTATCCCACTGTTCTTGTAACATCTTTCCCAGTTATCGCAAGTGTAATCAAACACGTAGACATCTTTCGCACCAGCCGTGAAACAGTGTTCCACGATCCTTTTCACCAAAAGAGGGTTCGTATTGGCGGCTCTTTCCGGTGTAGCATCCCATCCGATATTTGGCTTTATAACCACGGTCTGGTTTTTTTGCACGAATGACTTCATCCCACCCATAGAGAGGATGGCTTTATCGAACATCACACCTGGCTCACCACCCTTAACAGCAACCATATCATAAGGAAGTGAAGCAGATTCAAGACCACTACCCAGAACACGGTTATATTTCAATAATGAAAACGCGGCAGAAGTGGTCACTCCGGCAGCAATACCCTTTGTAATAAAATCTCTCCTCTTCATAATTAACAAGTATTTATATAAACATTGAAATATTTACATTTGTAGATTATTTATCCAATCGAAAATTATAACATATTTAATTAAACTGCCCGAAAAATATATGCTATTCCAGTAATTTATAACCATTCTAAACAATTAGCTTCCAGAGGTTTATTTATCCTGTTTAATTACCCTCCACGAGGGTATCATCCTTCATAAATATTCATTATGAGAATGAAAAATAGAAAAAAAAGAAAGCACAAGATTCTCAGATTTAAGAATAGCAAACTAATTTTTTAAAGTCTGAAAATACGAGCATTTGCTTTTCTCAAATTGGTTTTCATTCAGAAAGAATAATTTATGAATTAATATAGTTATATATATAATAACGGACATGAAAAGGAAAAATTGGGAAGCAATACAGAAATAAGTTATTTTTACGCCTTATTTAAGTGACTTTAATATTTAACCACGAATGAAAATACTTTATTATCATTGTTTTGCCGGGATTAGTGGTGATATGAACCTTGGAGCACTGGCAGATTTAGGGATAGAAACCAATTACATCATCGATGAATTAAAAAAGCTTCACCTTGATGGTTACGACATAAATTTCAGTAAAGAAAAGAAAAGGGGTATCGAGGGAACCAGGGCGTTGATAAATATCACTCATCAGGGCAAAGTGCCACATCGCCATTTAAAGGATATTGAAGAAATTATTAATACCTCAAATTTAAATCAACCCGTTAAGGAGTTGAGTCTAAAGATTTTCAGGATAATAGCCGAAGCCGAGGCGAAAGTGCATGGCATCGCGGTTAACAAAATTCACTTTCATGAAGTGGGAGCAGTAGACTCAATCGTCGATATTGTAGGGGCTGCTGTGGCAATTGATTATCTTAAACCCGATAAAATAGTTTCTTCCCCACTCCAATTAGGAGGTGGTTTCGTTAAGTGTGCGCATGGTATACTTCCCGTACCGGCCCCTGCAACCACTGAAATCCTGAAAGGAATGCCCGTCAAAACCGGTTTGGTACAATATGAAACCACAACCCCAACGGGCGCTGCCATAATCAAGGCTCTAGCTGATGAATATTCAGAAAACCTGTCTTTCACCATCGAAAAAACCGGATACGGTGTCGGGTATCACGATTATGAAGTTCCCAATGTTTTGCGGGTACACTGGGGTGAATCCAATGAAATAGCAAAGCATGATAAAGAAGCAATCCTTATCGAGTGTAATATCGATGACATGAATCCTGAACTCTATGGATATATATTTGATAAACTATTTGACCTGGGGGCACAGGATGTATTTATCTCAAATATATACATGAAAAAAAACCGGCCCGCCAATAAATTGAGTGTATTGACACATGAGAAATCAGAACAATCCATCATTCAGTTCCTGCTTCATGAAACATCAACACTGGGAATCAGAAAATATGCTGTTGAAAAGGAAATGCTAAACAGGGAAATAGAGGAAATCACTACTCCTCTCGGGAAAATAAGGGTGAAAAAAGCGATTTACAATGGTGAAACAATACGACAGAAGCCCGAGTATGACGACTGTCTCAGGATTTCAAAAGAAAATAATATACCCTTGTTAACCGTTTATAACGAAATTAATAAATACCTAACCTGATGAAAAATAATAAATCTGGACTCTCTCAAATCTATTATTATTTATGATGATTATAGGCGATAAGAAATACGATGCATTGCTTGAAAATATAAGGGAACACGGGAGCGTTGCCGTGGCTTTCTCGGGAGGAGTTGACAGTACATTTCTGCTGCATGCTACAAGTATAGCGCTTCCAGGCAAGGCAGTCGCTATAACCGTGAAATCACCATACGTTCCGGAATGGGAAATGCAGGAAGCCCGGGAAATTGCTGAAACACTCGATGTAAAGCATTATATCATTGAAACAGATATTCCGGAAAATATTAAAAACAATCCGGATAATCGCTGTTACTTATGTAAGAAAACCATTTTCAAATTAATTAGAAATGAAGCAACAAAATTAGGTTACAAGGAAATAATTGAAGGGACTAATGCAGATGATTTGAATGATCACAGGCCCGGCATAAAGGCCCTGCGAGAACTTTCCATCAAAAGTCCCCTTCTGGAGACCGGGTTCTCAAAGATGAATATCCGGGAATACTCTGAACGTTTGGAACTTCATACCTTTGACAAACCTGCTTATGCATGCCTGTTAACCAGATTACCCTATAATGTTGAAGTTCTGCCTGAACACCTGGAAAGAATTGAAAAAGCAGAATTTTATCTCTTCCAGCAAGGATTTCAGGCAGCCAGGGTAAGGATGCATGATGATTTGGCCAGGATCGAGATCGATAAAGCCATCCGTAAAGAACTTATCAAACCGGGTGTTTCCGATAAAATTATCAAGTATTTCAAACAACTGGGATTCAGGTTTATTACTATTGATTTGGAAGGATATCGCATGGGAAGCTTCAATTAGTGGTTGTCCATAATGTTCGCTGATCCAGATACATACATTCTTCCTTCGGGAAACGCTTCGTTACGCTAGTCCTTCGATGGCCTTGTTATCGAACATTATGAGCTAAAACACTCGAGTTTATAGACAAACAAATAAGTGACAACACGTGGATGAATAAACTATTTGCAATATGGATGCTGAAAAGATAAAAAAAATACTGGAACAGGTTGAAAAAGGAGAGATTAGCTCCGATGAAGCTTACAGGGAATTAAAAGAACTCCCTTTCACGGACCTGGGATTTGCCAAAATCGACAATCACCGGCAGTTACGAACCGGTTACCCGGAAGTAATTTTTTGCCAGGGAAAGACACCTGACCAAGTCAGGGACATTTTCAATCACATGAAAGACCATGACTCGAGCATCCTGGGAACCCGCGCTACTCCAGAGATGTATAAAGCTGTTCAATCCCTGCTCCCGGGGGCAAAGTACAATGAAATGGCCAAAACCATCACCCTGCTTAAAAAAACCCCGGCTATAGACCCCGGTAAGTATATAGGAGTTATTACCGCGGGAACTTCAGACATTCCCGTGGCTGAAGAAGCAGCAATTACAGCAGAAATTTTCGGGAACCGGGTTGAACGTGTTTTTGATGTTGGCGTGGCGGGTATTCATCGCTTATACCGGAACCTGCCACTCATAAGGGGGGCAAGAATTATCGTGGTAGTAGCAGGTATGGAAGGTGCATTACCCAGTATCGTTGGAGGACTGGTAGATAAACCCGTGATTGCCGTTCCAACAAGCGTGGGTTATGGCGCTAATTTTAACGGTTTGGCTGCATTGCTTGGCATGCTCACGAGTTGTGCCAGTGGTGTGAGTGTTGTAAATATTGACAATGGTTTTGGCGCGGGGTACATGGCCAGTATAATCAACAAACTTGAATGATCATCGTTGTCCGAAAAAATAAACCCAGCGCAGTTTTTTATGTCTGATAAAAATGAAATTCTCCTCTCCACGGCCTACCTGGGTCCTGTTTTGTATTTTGCTCAAATGCTAAAGTATAAAAACGTCTTGATCGAGCAACATGAAACCTACCCGAAACAAACTTACAGGAACCGTTGTATTATTTATGGCGCCAATGGTCCGGTAGTATTAACCATCCCGGTAAAAAAACCTCATGGTTCAAAAACCAAAACAAAAGATATTCTGCTGGATTACGATACCTCCTGGGCGAAAAATCATTGGCGTACTATTTTTTCAGCTTATAACTCCTCCCCTTTTTTCGAGTACTTTAAAGATGACCTTGCCCCATTTTACCAAAAAAAATTCAAGTATTTACTTGCATTCAACCTATCGTTACAAAACACGCTCCTGGAAAGTATACAATTGAACATAAATATAGAGCTAACCCGTGATTTTATAACAGAAAATCATCATCTTAATGATTTCAGGTACCTTATACATCCGAAGAAAGACAATGGCTTTAACAAAATTTATAAAAAACCTGTTCAATACACCCAGGTTTTTTCAGAAAAACATGGATTTATATCCAACCTTAGTATTATTGATTTAATTTTTAACGAGGGACCCAACACTTTGAATATCCTGAAACAGGTAATTAACACAAAATAGAAAAGGGAGCTAAAATACTCCCTTTCTTAATGGTGGTTATAGAATAAAGTGATATTTAAAACCTGAAGCCTAATGTAGCTGACACGGATATTTTTTTCATATCAGCATCTGCAATCACGCGGCTATCATCGTATGCCCAGTATAAAAATCTTTTTTCAGGATGTGTATTATGCAAAACTGCCATATCGAAGAAAAAACCTTCGGTCCGCACGCCAAATCCACCTGATATAATCGAGTAATTGGCATCGTCATTTAATTCATTTTCAGCATATGGACTTGCATAAAACGAGTAACCTCCCCGCAATGCTAGAGGTCCGAATAATATTTCACCACCGGCTCTTAAATTATGGGTTATCCTGGCAATATTTTGAATTACTTCATTTTCTCTGTTAAATCCTTGTGTATCATCTCCACGAAACCTGGCATTGCCATAGTCAGCAAACTCGTAATCAACGCTGATTAAACCTTTATCTTTTAAGGTAATTCCCACGCTACCAATTGCCCTGAAAGGAGTTACCAACTTGTAGTCACTTATCAGTAATTCGGACCTGTCATAATAATTGGTCTCATTCAAATCATCGTAAGGGGGTTGATCATAATAAGCATCCGCTGAAGTATAGAACTCACTTTCCAAATTATAAAAGGTAGGCGTATGAACTGCAGCGCCAATTCTTAACATGTTGATGGGTCTACCAATAATTCCTGCTTTCAGGTTATATCCTGTACCTCTTGTCTCAAAATTCTCATGAAATTTAAAATAATCGAGGTTAAAATCGTTGACATCGTCAAACTCGTAATGATCTTTTACTTCCTTGTAATACAATCGCTGTATGCCCACTGTAGCACCCATGTATAGTTTATGCTCGTAGTTCGCTCCAAGCGAGAAAGTGTATTCACCTATATTCCCTGTTGTATTGATATTTATTTCCTGATTCTGCCCGTACAGAGCGCCACTTCCGTAAACTTCCTCGTAATCATATTCCGAAAAATAAACACCGAGGTCATCTGACACGCCTAGATATTTCATTTGCGCGTGATCAATCAGAGCCAAATCATTATCAAAATCTTCGGTATAATCGATCAGGTAAGTATTAAATGCTAAATCCTCGTAGTAGGCACTTCCATCACCCACGTTGGCATTATATGCAAATTCATCAAGCAATGAATGAGGAGCGTTATTACCCAGGAAAGTTAAATTCCGGTCAAAATTTCTAAGCCGGTTATATCCAATCCCGAAATTCACGTTCACGAAACCGCTGTTACTGCCACTGTAGGTTGACACGAAACCAATATTATTTACCTTCAGGTTATAATCAAAATCCTCGTACGACTGTCCGAGATAGGTAGAATTAACAAGCGAATAATTAAATACGGGGGTAAAAACAAATTCAGAACCCCGGTAAACTCCAATACCGGCCGGGTTAATGCTCAATGAAGTAAAATCACCCCCGAGTGCTCCAAAGGCGTTTCCCATGGCCATGGATCTTGAAGTTCCCCCGTAAAGATACTGGCTGAAACGCAAGGCATCTTCTGCAATTTGAGCTTTTGTAAAACCAATGGTTGTGAATGCTATAACGAGTGAGAACAATATCCTTTTCATCTTTTTATGCTTTAAATTTTACATGACTTTTCCATATTCCTTAAAAGGAAGTTAAGAGATCCCGGCCACTTTTAGCCGGGATCTATTTCATTTCCTGCATATTATCTTCTCCTGCCACCCGAGGATGACGAAGACCTAGAGCTAGTACCGCTGGAAGAACTTCTGCTGGGACTGCTATAGCTTCTTGAAGAAGAACTCCTGCTTGGAGAAGAATAACTTCTTGAAGAACTCCTGCTTGGAGAAGAATAACTTCTTGAGGAACTCCTGCTTGGAGAAGAATAACTTCTTGAAGAACTCCTGCTTGGAGAAGAAT
>CAYRRV010000006.1:55532-140082 GCA_964426725.1 uncultured Bacteroidales bacterium
AGGTAGATTTACTTCTATTGGGTGTACTATAGCTGCTTGACCTGGAAGGAGAAGTACTTCTGCTAGGTGTTGAATAGCCAGGGTTCGAGCTACTTCTAGAGGAAGACCTGCTTCTTGATGGGGTAGAATAGCTTGATCTGCTGTTGGATGGCCTCGTGTAGGTGGACGTGCCGGAACCTGACCTGGATGTACTTGAAGGTCTGGTATATGTTGACCTACTGCTTGAGCCACTGCCGGGGTTATAAGTAGATCTTCCACTCGCCGGCCTGCTGTAGCTGGGCGTGTAAGTTCTTCTGCTCTCGGTAGTTCTTGTAGTACCACTTTTACTTGGAGTAGCAGTTCTGGATGAACTCCCGCTGTATTCCCTACCCGTTGAAGTAGTACGTCCGCGTGTAGTTCTCGTGGAGGAGGATTTCTCGGTTGTTCTGGTTCTGCCGCTAACAGCCGTCCCTCCAGATGTTCTTCTGCCGACAGCAGTGGTCCTTTCTCCGGAACTACCAGAGGAAGTTCTCCCATAAGTTGTTGTACCTCTCCTGTTTATCTTACCAAAAGAAACATTATCACGATGAGCATAGCCATAATCATTGTAATACCTGTACGGACCATAATAAGGCGTGTGATAGCCATAATATCCATCGTAATACCCGTGTCGATAACCAGTCCAGTACGAACCATAACCAAATGGCCTGTACCAGCTGGAATAGTAAGGTCTGTAATAACTATAGTAATAAGGGTTTCCCCAGCCAATACTGAATCCCGAGTAAGGATACCCACCATAAATACTTACTCCATAATACCAGGGATCGTAAGTATACCAGTAAAGATCCGTGTACCAAGGATCGTAATAGCTCCAACCCGGGTAATACCTGTGAAATCTCCTAATCCTGGAAGTATAATAAAAATCATAATCATCGTGGTCATCGTAATAGTAATTATTGATGATTGTATTTCCCTGCTGGTCTTGGGGTACATAATCGGTTTCATACCCTTCTTCGACATTCTCGTAATACCCTTCATCCTTCCCGGAAGTGTATTCTTCACTGGTTTTGGCCTCATACTGTCCTTCAGCCTCGGGATTTTGAGTTTGCTGCTCGTATTCGGCTTCCTGTTGTAACCTGTATTTTTCATAATCAGAAAACTCTTTCGTTTCGGCAGCCTTGTTAACAGTATCAGGAGTAACCGATGAAACCTCGCTTTCGGTTACCATTTTTTTCTTCGGGGGTGAATAGTATATATCATTATACCCGGAAGATGACTGGTAACCAGCGGAGCAGGCAGTAAAGAAAAAGGCCGGAATAATTGTTAATATTGCATGTTTTGTTTTCATCTCTTTGTCCCCCAATTATTATTTTGTATGATTGTATCGTTTTATTTCTTTATTTTGCACTCAAATATAATTTATTTTCTCTATTAAAAATTGAATCAAATTTTATACCAAAACTTTAAAAATGTCGAAAGAAATTACACCAAGGGCAGAAAACTACTCGCGATGGTACAATGATTTGGTAATAAAAGCGGGGCTTGCAGAGAATTCAGCAGTAAGAGGCTGCATGGTTATAAAACCTTATGGATATTCCATTTGGGAGAAAATGCAATCGGTACTCGACAAGAAGTTTAAAGATACCGGCCATACCAATGCTTACTTCCCTTTATTTATCCCCAAATCATTTTTCAGTAAAGAAGCCAGTCATGTTGAGGGCTTCGCCAAAGAATGCGCTGTAGTAACTCACTACCGCTTAAAGAACGATGAAAACAGTAAAGAAATTGTGGTAGATCAGGATGCAAAACTGGAAGAAGAATTGATTATACGACCCACTTCAGAAACAATTATATGGAATACTTACAGGGGATGGATTCAATCGTACCGCGATTTACCTATACTGGTTAATCAATGGGCTAATGTCGTGCGTTGGGAGATGCGCACCCGTTTATTTCTGCGCACGGCCGAATTTCTCTGGCAGGAAGGCCACACCGCGCATGCCACTAAACAAGAAGCCATGGAAGAGACAGAAAAAATGATCAACGTGTATGCTGATTTTGCCGAAAATTTCATGGGAGTTCCTGTTATCAAAGGAAGAAAAACTGAATCCGAAAGGTTCGCGGGTGCGCTCGAGACCTATAGCATAGAAGCACTCATGCAGGATGGAAAAGCCTTGCAATCTGGCACCTCGCACTTTTTAGGCCAGAACTTCGCGAAGGCTTTTGATGTTAAATTCCTAAATAAAGAGGGAAAACTGGATCACGTGTGGGCCTCGTCCTGGGGAGTATCTACCAGGCTGATGGGAGCGCTCATCATGGCACACGGCGATGATAACGGCCTGGTTCTACCACCCAAACTGGCTCCAGTGCAGGTTGTCATTGTTCCTATATACAAAAAAGAAAGTGATTTGGCGGCGATATCAGAAAAGGCAAACCAGATCAAGGCAGACCTCGAAAAGATGAATATAACGGTAAAATATGACTACAGGGACACCCACAAGCCCGGATGGAAATTTGCCCAGTACGAGATGCAGGGTGTACCCGTGAGAATTGCCCTCGGGCCAAGAGACATGGAAAACAACACGGTGGAGGTAGCCAGAAGAGACAACCTCACCAAGGAAGTAGTTTCCCAGGAAAAACTGCACGAGTATATCCCTGATTTACTGACAGATATTCAACTTACCATTTTTGAAAAGTCTAAGACATACAGGGAAAAAAACACTTTTGAGATAGATACTTATGATGATTTTAAAAAACAAATTGAAAAAGGAGGATTTATCTCCGCTCACTGGGATGGAACCAAGGAAACCGAGGAAAAAATAAAGGATGAAACAAAGGCAACCATCCGCTGTATTCCTTTTGATGCAAAGGAAGAAAATGGTAAGTGCATCGTAACCGGTAAACCATCATCACGCAGGGTGCTTTTTGCCAGAGCATACTGATAAAAAATCTTAAATTATGCAAAAAGAAAATGGTATCAGTGAGATTGCATCCTTAATGGTGCAAAAATCAAGCCTGAAACAAGATGTTGCCGAAAACACCCTGCAGGCATTTGCATGGATTAAGGAATCCCTTGTAGAAATTACCAAAGAGCTATCCAACGAGATAAAAGACGCTGATAAAAGGCTCTATGTTGAATACAAAGACAGGGGAAAATTCGAGGCTCAATTAAGGGTAGCCGGCGATATTTTGATTTTCTCCATGCACTCTAATATTTTTTGTTTTAACAGGGAACACAGCATCTGGAAAATAGATTACCTGCAAGAAAACCCTATGAATGCTTATTGTGGTATCATTAATATCTATAACTTCCTGAGCGATTCATTCAAGTATGGCAGAATGGAAGATCTTGGCTACCTAATCGGAAGGATTTTCATAAACAGGGACATGTTTTTTACTGTTGAAGGGAAAAGACAATTCGGGTTCCAGTATCAAAACTTTGGTAAAGAGCAACTGAAAAAAAGCATCCTGAAAAAAATAATCAACACCTCCGTTGATTATACATTGAAATTTGATTTACTGGTGCC
Organism: uncultured Bacteroidales bacterium; assembly: GCA_964426725.1. Taxonomy (GTDB): domain Bacteria; phylum Bacteroidota; class Bacteroidia; order Bacteroidales; family CAYRRV01; genus CAYRRV01. The sequence goes on from CAYRRV010000006.1 coordinate 59,039, forward strand.
GCCCTATGACGCGATAAAAATCATTTCGATTGCACAGATGACCCAAAAAATTCAAAGCGGCAAAATGCAGACTGCAAAGCGCCTGGGTTTCACTTTCAACTCGGATGACGTAATACACGAGTAAACATATTAAAATGAAAGTTATTGAAAAACATGAGGAATTGAAACCTGAAAAATTGTAAATTGCAGGAAAAAAAACATGCAAAACACTTATTTAACCCTTACAGGCTTGCTTATCTTGAGCCTTTCTCTATTTTCCGGATGTAAAATGGATAATAACCAAACAACTTCGGGTCAGGAAATGACCATTTCCGAAAAACTCGATCAATATATCGAAGTTACACTTACCACGGATGTGTCAATCCTCACGGAAAATCAAAAAAAGATGATTCCATTACTGATTGAGGCCTCCAAAATCATGGATGAAATCTTCTGGACCCAGGCATTTGGTGAAAAGCAAATCCTGAAAAGCGAAGTTGAAAATGATACGATCTGGAAATTTGCGAAAATCAATTATGGACCATGGGACAGGCTGAACGGCAATGAACCATTCATTGAGGAATACGGTTCCAAACCTGCCGGAGCTAATTTTTACCCGCCTGACATGACAAAGGAGGAATTCGAAAGCTGGAAAAATGATAACAAGAATAGCCAGTATACTTTAATTAGAAGAAAGCCAGATGGTTCTCTCACTGCTATATGGTATCATGAAGCCTACAAAGATTTGATTGAAAGAGCCACTACACTCATGCTTCAAGCCGCTAATCTTGCTGAAGATGAAGGGTTTAAGAATTATATCGAATTAAGGGTTCAAGCTTTATTAACGGATAAATACTTTGACAGTGACATGGCCTGGATGGCTATGAAGAATAACATGATCGATTTCGTGGTAGGACCAATTGAAAATTATGAAGATCAATTATTCGGCTACAAGGCCGCTCATGAGGCCTTCATTCTAGTAAAAGATACAGCATGGAGCAGCAGGTTATTGAGATACGCCGAATTATTACCGGCTCTCCAGGAAGGATTACCCGTGCCTGATGAATATAAACAGGAAAAACCTGGCACCGAATCTGATCTGGGTGTATACGATGCTGTTTATTATGCCGGCGATTGCAACGCGGGTAGTAAAACCATTGCCATCAATCTTCCCAACGACGAGAGGGTACAGGCAAAAATGGGAAGCCGCCGGCTTCAACTGAAAAACTCCATGAGAGCCAAGTTTGACAAAATTCTAATCCCGATTGCCAATGTTTTGATAGTTGAAGATCAACAAGAATATATACAATTTGATGCTTTTTTTGAAAACACGATGTTTCATGAAGTGGCCCATGGTTTGGGTATCAAAAAAGTTCTCAATAAAGATATTACCGTCCGTGAAGCTTTAAAAGATAAGTATTCAGCCCTGGAAGAAGGCAAGGCAGATATATTGGGACTTTTCATGGTTCAAAGTTTACATGACATGGGGGAATTAACCGGAGATCCCATGAATAATTACGTGACTTTCATGGCTGGTTTATTCCGCTCCATACGGTTTGGCGCATCAAGTTCGCACGGAAAAGCAAATCTCTTGAGATTCAATTATTTTAAAGAAAAAGGAGCATTTACTAAAACAAAAGAGGGTACGTACCGTGTTCATCCCGAAAAAATGAAAGAAGCCATGAACGAACTCTCCTCCAAAATATTAATATTACAAGGGGATGGCAATTACGAGGATGTTGTCGGGTTCATGGACAAGTATGGTTCCATGGATAATGAGCTTAAGGCTGATCTTGAAAAACTGCAACACGCGGACATTCCTGTTGATATCGTGTTCAACCAGGGAATTGAGATACTTGGTTTATAAATAAAAATAAGTCAATTCCTTCCCGAAGAAATAGACCAAAAAGTATTAAGTTTCATTGCCAGATGTTGGGAATGAAACTTATTTTTTTTATCTTCTGCCAATGGTAAAAAAAGAAACAACATACCATAACATTCGGAAAGAAAACAGGCAGATTCCTGTATCTGCTACCGGAAGCAATAAGAAACTTCTGATGAATGCCCTGTGCGATATTTTTCTTGATGCAGCATCACAACATTTCAGCGAAGCAGAAATATTTGAAGTAAAAGAAAGAGGCAAGAATTATGTCTGGACTCTCTCCAAGATTTTCACGCGTAATTTCAGACTTCCCGTCTTGAAAGAGGAAATTTCAATCGCGACCTGGCTAAAGAAAACAGAAAAAGCGCATGTCATCAGGGATTTTCATCTGTTTAATGAATCCAAACAGGTTCTTATTGGGGCATCAACTGCTTACTCGCTATCTGATACGGTTTCAGGAAAAACCATGAAAGATGCAGCTTCCCTTGTAGAAGAATCCATGCTGGAGCCATCAAAACATGCAGTCAGGCAAAAATTTGAAAAACTTAGCCCTGTTGAAACCCCGGATACGGAAATCATGATACGAGCGGAGTACTGTGATCTCGACATTCACGGTTTTGTAAAAGAGTCGAAACACGTGGAGTGGATTATGAACCTTTTTCCAAAAAAAATTCATGAATCAAAAAATATTCGGGAATTCCATTTAAATATTCATGACAGGCTAAAAATTGATGAAAGAATGAATTTGAAGATGCGAAGGCACCCGGACATACACGACATGATAGAAATTGAAGGTAATAAAGAGAATGACGGGAGTTGTGTACTGAGAGGACGGGTGGTCTGGGATGAAAATATTGAGATGGATTGAAAGATGAATATTATGTAATTGAAGATTGGGTTGTTAATAATTGTTATAAATTGATATTTGATGAAAAAATATATTTTCGTTCTGGCTTTCGCGTTTGTTTTTACATCTGTATTTTCCCAAAAACACGAGTACATTGATGCCTTGGGTTTAAGAGGGGGGTTATCATCCGGGATTACTTACAAGCATTTTATGGATAAAACCCGGGCCCTGGAAGGAATTATAACAACCCGCTGGCATGGCTTTAGTATTACAGGTTTGTTCGAATTCCATGATATAGCATTTGAAACTGCACACCTTTATTGGTATTATGGCGGTGGAGCTCATGTTGGTTTCTACGATAGCTACAAGAACACACCCTGGCTTAACTCGGGAGAGTCGGCTGTTCTCCTGGGCGTGGATGGAATAATTGGTATCGAATATAATATACAGGAAATTCCGATTAATATAAGTCTTGACTGGAAACCAGCTATTAACTTCACGGGGGGTGCCGGGATTTTTCCCGATGAAATTGCACTATCCATCAGGTATACTTTCCCAAAATAAAAAGACTCATCTGTTTTTTTTTATCCCAACTTGTTCATTAAAAAAATTTTACTTATATTTGGACAAATTATGTCCTGATAAATATATACTGGATATATTTTTTCAGGAATTTATTTGTCCGTTATATAAAAATATGCAACATGGGCAGCTATTCAGGTAAATGAAGAATTTGCCGGTTGGCGATTATTGCTGTTAAAAACATGCTGATGAAAGATACCATCACATTCGGTAAATTTATCAGGCAACTACGTGAGAACAAGGATATTCCTCTCAGGAAAGTTGCCGCGGAACTGGATATTGATCCTTCCACGCTGGGAAAAATTGAAAGGGATAAACGCAATCCAAATCAAATGGTTATTGAAAGATTATCCAGGGTATTTAGCGTGGGACAAAAAGAACTAATCATACATTTTCTCAGTGACAGAATATCAAGAGACCTGCACAAGCTGGAATATAGTTCAGAAATATTGACCACGGCAAGAAAAAAAATTAATTCATTAAAAAAGCAGTAGTCATGAAAAGAAAAGCAATATTTATCTTATTGAGTATTTTGATAACGACAGGTGCATCAGGTCAAGGTATACCAGAAGAACTTCAATCAAGAATCCGGTATAGCGAGAACATGCAAAATTTGATGTACACGAATGACAAAAACAATAATCTTTTTTTCACGGGATTTTTTACTGATAGTATCCAAATTGAAGACATGAAACTGTATGCTTCAGGCATAATGGATTTTTTCATTGCCAAATATGATCAGCATAAAAACCTGTTGTGGATAAAGCACGGGGGTGGTTCTCATGTCGATTTTTGCAAATTCATCAATATCGATCAAAAGGAGAATATATACATTACCGGACTTTTTTCCGGAAGAGCCATCATTGAGGATCAGGTTATGGTTGCACAGGGCAAATACGGGTACTTCACGGCAAAATATAACAAGGATGGAAGCCTGATGTGGATAAAAACACAGTAAACTGCAACTCTTTTCCAACCGTGTCGTACAAAACTTTGTTAATACCTTTTTTCTAAAAATATTTTTTAAACCGGTATTTTTTGTAAATTTACTTCAAATTAAGTTTTACACCATGAGTCACGGGAAGGAAAAAAGAACAAAACCAGCTACAAACGCGGCTGTACAAAAGAAAAAAAGCCAAAAGAAATACAATTTACCAGTTATTGGTCATTTCGCGGACAGAAGTGTTTATTTCAATTCTATTCTTGAGGCTGAAAAAGCCACGGGCATTCATTACACCCTGATTTTTGAATCTTGTATTGGTAAAATTTTCAAGGCCAAGAACGTGATTTTCGAATACTCAAAAGGTAATCACTATATAAAGTACAAGGCCTTTTACATTAACGCGCAGGAATCATATACCCGTTCTGGCGGCTTTAATGGCTAACAATACAAAAAATAATATACAAAAAAAGAGGTTCTCGGTTTGAGAACCTCTTTTTTTATTAATTGTTCGTCTATAGAATAAAGAATCTGGTTTATTGACAGGTATTAATTAAATACTGATGTAATTTTATCAAGACTGATACCAAATAGTTCTTTGGCCATTTCATCCAGGTCAGTCTCTTCACCTGTAAAATGGAAAGTCCTGTGAACGTGTGATATCATACTGCCGGGGCTGAGACCTGCTGCCGGAGAGGATGTTTCCAACTCGTAAAATGGCCCCATCTGACTACCATCTTCGAGAGGACCATCATTGTACGCGTTCACTGCATCTCCACCAAAAGGATTATCCTGAAATTTCCATAATGAATTCACGTAGTCTGTCCTGTATGGATGCAGGTTATAATTAACCACTGTCAATACCTTGTTTTTACTATCATAACTACCCAGGATTGATTTGGCCCGCGTTGGTGGAATGCCAATTTTTCCTCTTTTTTGCCCATCTCCCTTGAAAAAAACTACATCTTCACTAATCACGAGCCTGTCTTTACCAATTTTTCCGAAATAGCTATCTTCAACTATTTTATCAGAAATAATGGTATCACCTGAGACGTAAGGAATCACGATTGTCGTGGAAGGAGAGGGAGCAAACATACCGAGAATCCAGATAGAAGGCATTCCTGTTTCCTTGTTCCATTCGTTATCCCCGGAATTAGTCAGTGTATTTTCTGATTCAAATCCAATCCAATCAATATTATCTTTGATATCCAGGCCAAGTATTTTCTCGGCGTGTTCTTCATTAATCAGTCGAATAATACGATTGGCGGTGAATTTAAAAATTGTTCCGGCGTAGTTTTCCAGCTCTGCCGATTTTTCAAAAACCGCTTCCGTGTCATTTGATGACAATGTAGTAAAGGGTTCTGTATCAAATACAGCCGGAGTGTTCCAGTCTGAAAAATCAAATTTTGAACCTTTTTTAAAAAAAACAGAAAATTGTCCACCCTCGGGGCCCAGCCAAAATCTGTCTTCACCACCGAAAGGATTTATTTTTTCAAGTTTCTTTCTTGATTCAATTAATTCATAATTAATCCAGCCATAGCTCATACCTTTTTCGCCACGCGACGTGGATGTCATTACGCGTCCTTGGTAAGCAGGGCATATAATGAGTTGGCAGTTCCCAGACGAATCTTTTAAAACTACAAGATCCTCATGATATTTTTTAAGAAATTCCAGGTCATAGCCAAAAGTTCCTTTATTATTCTTTTCTTCCATGATGTTTTCTGATTTTTTAAATTCAACATGTGGATTATGGCAAGAATATACGAATAAAAAAAGAAAAATAAAAGGAATGCAGTATAAATTGCATTCCTTTAAAATATTAATTAAATAATTCAGTTTGGCATTCATTTTCTCCGCATCATCTTGGCATTATCCTCACCTCCATTAATAACATATAGTAATGGTAATGGACGGTCTATACCTTCTCTGGCAGCGGGTTTATTTTGCCATGGTGTAACCGAGAGTACATTCGCGAGATCCATCCAATATTGAAATCTTGCTACATCCAGGTTCCAAGTCATGTGAAAGTGATTCGCGGGAGCATAATGCTTATACTCGTGCATGGTGGCAAACTTCGGTGTAACAAAGGTGTGGGGCCAGGTAGGATTTGACAATGAACAAACTTTACTGGCAAGATTCCCGGGAAGCTCAACAGTCTCGGCTTCATCCCAAACCATGGAGAACATTCCTGAAAGAACGCTGTAGGACATGCGCGCAGCAATACCGTTAATTCCGGCGGGTGAAATAAAGGTAACTGAATTTCCTCCACCAGGGAAATATCCATCGTCAGCCTGTGGGAAAGAAATACCTTTCATCACCTCTTCTACACTTGCACCGGGTTTAGCAGCCCAATCAAAAGCAGCAGAACCCGAATTATCTCCATCCACGAAACCATTTTTCACCCAAATATCATTTTCATTAAGCGTCACTCCTAATTTAGCCGCCAGATCTTTGATCTCCCAGCTTTCCCAAACTTTTCTAAAATCCATGAATAATGGAGGATTTCCCCCTGAAAGGCAGGTCATGAAAAGCTGTGTTAAGAGTCCCTGAACGTCAGCCTCGGTAGCAAATGGAACCACTGGTTTTCTGCCATTGTGATCAAAAGTAGAATTGAAGAGAGATTCCATCACATCAGCGACCGGTAACGGCAATCCTCTCGTATCAGAACCCCATTCCAACTGGCTCATGAAACCACCACCTACTGCATCAATATCTTTTATTATATCGCGGGCAATGAGGTATAGTGCCAGACTTTGATCAAATTTCTTGCTTTGCTCTTCATTCTTGATGTCAATTTTATCATTGCCAAAACCTTCCAGCCAATTTCTTAATTCTCTCAACTCGTTCTCATTATAAGCTTTTTTATTGATCATATCGGCCAGCAATTTCATATCAAGTCGCGTAATTTCCAGTCCAAAAGTATTACGTGTAGCCAGTATATGGGCAAGAGCTGTTTCCATACCCATCGAATCGTGCCCAAATATAACAACCCGCTTTCCTTTCAAGGCAACTCGTGTAACTGCTGCATATGCCCAGTCAATCATCTCTTTTTTTGTATTACCTGTCATTTCAGGATTAGCACCCTCATCAGGCCATGATCCCACGTTAATATGCGCCAGTCTCCCGGATTGAGCCAATGCGCCAGATAAAGCGTGCGTGTATACAACTCCAGGCTTTGGTGCACTGTTACCACAAGTGATATTAATTGGAGTATCGGGCGGGAAATGTGCCAAGAGAGAAATTACGGTTAACTGCGGGAAAGCCCAGGTATCGGGAACACAAATAAGGACATTCACGCCGTTATTCAGAAATTGCCTGGCCACCTTGTCAGCTTCTTTTTCGCCATCAACCAGGATATCTGAATATACCACGGGTACATCAGTTCCATCCGGTAATTTCACCTGCCCGGCGAGAATTGTTGCAGACATTTTCACAATATTTCGTGCTCTCTCTCTCGAGGGTTTATCAATTCTCGGGTCGCCAGTTGCAAAAACGCCTATCACGGGACCGGTTGATCGAGAAGCGTCCTGTTCATTTAATAATTTTGCATTCATAGTATACTTCATGTTTAAATTTTTAAAAGGGTAAAAATAACAAAAAAAAATGCCATAACAGGTATACTATTATGGCATTTTGTATTACATATGTTTCAATCATCAGGTCAATTCGACCCTATTTAAAACGGCAATTATTTCTTCGGGCTTTCTGGCATCACCTAATTCATCTTCTAACTTATCTGTATCCTGATAAAAAGCTGAATAACCTATATCAAGAAAATGATTTAATTTCGTCACGGCCTGATCTCTATCCATTTTTCCTTGTTTTACCATTTTCCTGTAATATTTTGCCACTTTCAAAATATCATAATAAAGTACAGGTTTTCTTACCACCGTCTTTGGATTAGGATTTAACGGGGTTCCTTCTTCTCTATAGGTATAAGTACCTCTTAAAATATATATCTTTTTCGCGATTTCATTACCCAGATAATGACTGCCCATCTCGGAAGTATACGGGATTGTATACTCGGGATCATTAGTTTTATCTTCAATGAAGAATTTATCACTTTCACCTTCATTGCCCTGGGCAACGGCAAAAGATAAATAGATAAGAGAGGCAAGAAATCCAAGTAAAACTTTTTTCATTATGAGGCTTTTGATTAGTATTAAAGTTATCAATCTTTGCAAATATATACAATTTTTCAATAACTAAACAAAACCGGGTAAAAAATGATAAAATCTACCCAGGTACCCATTAAACAACCACCTACCTGAAATAAATAATTACTATTTCACTCTCACCCCCCCCTTGTTTTTATATTAAAGAGAATTTCACCTTGAATATTAAATGCTATACATTATAAGTTGAAGAAGCAGTTTCGCCTCCCCTGCCTGTCCAATTGGTATGAAAAAACTCACCCCTGGGTTTGTCTGCCCGTTCATAGGTATGTGCACCAAAGTAATCCCTTTGGGCCTGCAATAAATTAGCGGGTAATCTTTCAGCCCGGTATCCATCGTAATAGGCAAGAGCAGTGGAAAAAGCCGGAACGGGAATACCATTCTGCACGGCATTTGCCACAACATTTCTCCAACCCGACTGCGCGGTATCAATTTTCTCTTTAAAATAATCATCAAGAAGCAGATTAGCCAGGTCAGGATTTCTGTCGAAGGCTTCCTTAATTCTGCCAAGAAAAACAGACCTGATAATACAGCCGCCTCTCCACATGAGAGCGATTCCACCGTAATTCAGGTTCCAGCCATATTCTTCCGCGGCTGCTCTCATCAACACGTAGCCCTGCGCGTAGGAAACAATTTTTGAGGCAAGCAAAGCATTTTTCAAATCTTCAATAAATGATTTTTTGTCACCTGTAAAATGAATCTCCGTACCGGACAATATTCTTGATGCTTTGACTCTTTCATCCTTTTGAGCAGACAAACATCTGGCAAAAACAGCTTCTCCTATTAAGGTGAGTGGAATCCCAAGTTCCAGGGCAGATATTCCTGTCCATTTCCCGGTACCTTTTTGCCCCGCGGTATCAAGAATTTTTTCCACCAACGGTTCACCATCATCATCCTTAAAAGCGAGGATATCTCTGGTAATTTCAATGAGATAGCTATTCAGTTCTCCCTCGTTCCATTCCTTGAATACCTCGTGCATTTCCTGATGAGACATACCCAGGAGGTTTTTCATCATGTAATAAGCCTCACAGATAAGCTGCATGTCACCATACTCAATACCATTATGAACCATTTTCACGAAATGACCTGCTCCATTTTCACCTACCCAATCGCAACAGGGTACGCCATCTTCAACTTTTGCAGAAATGGACTGGAATATGGGTTTAACGTGCTGCCAAGCTGCAGGAGATCCCCCGGGCATAATGGAAGGACCTTTTAACGCACCTTCTTCACCCCCGGAAACACCCGTGCCAATATAAAGCAAACCTTTACTCTCAACATATTTGGTTCTACGATTGGTATCCGGGAAATGTGAATTTCCACCATCAATAATGATATCGCCCTTATCAAGATAAGGTATAACCTGTTCAATAAAATCGTCGACCGGCTTGCCGGCTTTTACCATTATCACAATTTTCCTGGGTTTATCGAGACTGTTGACGAATTCTTCGACCGAGTGGGTGCCAATAATATTTTTCCCGGCAGCTCTGCCCCCGACGAATTTATCAACTTTTTCAGTAGTCCGGTTATAAACCGCGACACTAAAACCCTTGCTTTCCATGTTTAACACAAGGTTTTCACCCATTACCGCGAGACCAACCAGCCCAATGTCTGCTTTTTTATTCATAATTATTTCCTTTTAAAAATTAAAAACAAATATTTGATTGTAACATATTAAATCCTATATCATATAAAATTTCATAAGCATTGGTGTTATCATTGAATAATTTCACATCAAAAGCGTGAAATTCCCTGCGAACCGGGTAGTTTCCCCTTAATTCCTCGAAATTACCGGGTGAGGTTTTCAGTCTTTGACTATCAGCCACCACATCATAAGTTTTTGCTATTGCTTCACGGACGATTTCATCGGATGACAACCCCGAACAATCGATAAGAATCCCCCTGTTTTTTGGGGAAGGCAAGTTGGAAGGAAACCAGTTTTGAAGCGGGAGTTTAAAAAATTTGGCTATTGCATCCACGCTCATGGATGTACCATTAGCCTTCCCGTCTAATGAATAACCAGCGATATGAGGTGTTCCTATTAACAATTGTTCCAGCAATTCAGGATCGATTTCCGGTTCATTCTCGAATACATCGAGGATCGCACCGCTGATTTGTTTATCTCTCAGCGCTTTTTTGAGAGATTTTGAATCAACCACTTCTCCCCGGCTCGAATTGATCAGGTATGCATCAGGATTTATTTGCCTGAAAAAATCAGCATCTGCAAGATGGTAAGTTTTATCCTGCCCCTGCATGTTTAAAGGAACATGCAGTGTGATAATATCAGCAGATTGTAATAGTTCATCCAGCTTTACAAAATCGTTTTCTCCTTCAATTCTTGCCCTGGGTGGGTCATTAAGCATAATATTCATTCCCAGCGCCTTACCGAGTTTTGCAATTTTTTTACCCACGTTACCCACTCCGACAATACCCAGCATTTTACCTTCCGTTTTTTGCAGGAAATTTTTTGCCAGAAAACAAAGACATGATCCGATATACTGTTGAACGGAGGAAGAATTACACCCCCCTGCATTGGTCCACTTAATGCCATTTTGTTCACAATACACGGTATCAATATGATCAAAGCCAATTGTGGCAGTGGCAACCATCTTTACAGCGGAGCCTTCCAATAAATCCCTGTCAACCCTGGTACGCGTTCTTACAATCAATCCGTCAGCATCTTTAACATCTGCATGAGAAATTTGCTTTCCCGGAAGATAAACAACTTCTGCATAAGGCTCGAGTACGCCTTTTAAAAAGGGAATCTTGTCATCTGCCACAAATTTCATGTCCAAATATAGTAATTATCAAGTTTCGAACTAAGAAATTTCTTAGGTCATACAATAGTCATACAAGAATTAGAGATCCCGACCTCTGATCCCGGTCGGGAGTCATACATCCCGTTTGTAAAAAACATAAAAGAAGGGATAGTCATAATGGTTTAATTTTGTGCTTAATACAAGTAAGAGAAAAACTTAAGTTAATTATCCACCGGATGAGTTAAAATCATCCGGTGAATGGTCTGAGATCAACCCGGGATTGATTATACCGGGCGCTTTGCCATCGGTTCAAGATCAGTAATATCGGCAATTTTTACTGGTTGCCCGGTTTCAATACTTTTTCTTGCCGCAACACCAATCAAACAAGACATGGCTCCATCCCGGGTTCCTGCTGAGTGCTTATAAGGATCGGCCATGTTGGGATCACGGAATATTTTATCATGCAGGCGTTGATCTCCACCTCCATGCCCACCACCAGTTTTGGGTATTTTAATTAACTCGTGGTCCCCGAAGTTGTCCATAACCATAACTTCCTCGAAATCTACTTTTTCTTCTCCTTCTTGAGCCATTTCCCGGTCATGTAATTCTGCCTGACTGATTCTCTCTTCTTTTCTCCATGGAATTCCTTCCCAGGAATCTATCCTGCCTGTCATCCCGTTAAAGGCAATACGCCAACCCTCGTAAGGTGAGTAAGTTGTAAGAGAGTAACTGACCTGTACATCGTTAGCGTACTTAATCTGAACGGCCATTTTATCATAAATATCAATCTCTTTTCTCCAAAGACAGTTGTCCCTGATATAGCCATCATGATGCTCATTTGCGACATATAATTTCATGTCCATGTCATTTTTCGTGATATCAAAATAGAACTTGCAACGATCCTTGTGCGGGCAAGTTCTGCATTTATCACCCCTGAATTCATTATTGGCGCCATAATGCTCTAATCCTCCATAAGCATGTACTTCAACAGGATCACTATCCAGCCACCAGTTCAGCAGATCGAAATGATGCGTTGACTTGTGCACGAGCAAAGTACCTCCCATTTCTTTTATACCATGCCAGCGACGAAAATAAGAGGCACCATGATAAGTATTCAGGTACCAATGAAAATCTACCGAGGTGATCCGGCCTACTCTTTGGTTGACCAATAGTTCTTTAAACTTCGTAAAATGGGGTGCCCACCTGTAATTGAATCCAACGATAACCTTTCGTCCAGATTTTTTCTCGGCATCCAGAATATTCTGACATTTCACCTCATCTGTTGTCATGGGTTTCTCTGTAATCACGTCACATCCCATTTCCAATCCCTTGATAATGAACTCATGATGATTTGAGTCCACGGTGGTCACGATAATTATGTCAGGTTTAGTCTTGTTTACCATTTCATCGAAATTGGTAAATACCGGGCAGCTTGTTCCAATATAACTTTTACCAAACTCAAGTCTTCCGGGATTAATATCACATAATCCTACAAACTCGGTAACGTCTCCATAAACATCAGCAATTCTTTTTCCCCAGAAGGTAACGCCCCTGATCCCTGTTCCCACGAGTGCCAGCCTGGTTTTGGCTTTATTTGAATTAAACATTCCTGAAGCAGGATTAGTCAGCATCGCACCGGCCATGGCGGCTCCAGAGGTAGCAATAAATTTTCTCCTGTTAATTTTTGAAAAGTTTTCCATGATGAATCATTTTAGTTAATAATAGTTGTTAGTATTGGTTAAATTTTTCAGATGTAGACCATAATCCTATGGCAGGATTAGAAATGTAATAGATCTCATCCCCGCCAGGTAAGTTATTATATCCATCTTTTAATAGATCAGGATTATATTTTTTCAACATATCGTCCAGATCATGATAATTAAAGTTAGCCTTTTCAATTTCTTCCTTACTCAGCTTTCCCGGGCAATAGGTAATGGTAAAACGGTTTTCCGAAGAACCATGAATCAAATGTGCCGCGGCACTTAAATTTCCTCCCAGATCATCATTTTCACGGGTAAGCTTCAGAATTTCAGGGGTGGTGAAATAACCGTATTTTCTTATCAACCTGTCTATTTCACGATCTTCACCGAATTCTCTCAACCCCGGTGCTAAAATAATTAATTCTCCACCATCTGCAATAGCCATCCGGGTTCGGTAGATTGCTTTATTACCCAGCCATGTACTTTTAAATTCTTCAGGTTCAAGGTATACCACCACTTTTGTCAGAGGAACATCCAGCATTTGAAAATTCACTTTCAGGGATAAATCTGCTGCCTTGGTGAAACATTCCATGTCATCACCTGCAAAAACACCCCTAACTTTCATTTTATTATCCTCTCCCCGGTCAACAACCGTGTGAATATATACAAGAGGCAGGTGTGCTGCATAATGTTCTGAAGCGTAGTTTAAAACTTTACGAACGGGTGTATCGGCCCGTCCCATCATTCTTTCCATGCCATACGCTGCGCCCAGGAAATGGCTCTTGTTAATACCCTCAGCCCCCCCGGTACCCACGAAGATATTCTTGTTGTAGTTAGCCATACCTACTACTTCATGAGGCACTACTTGTCCGACAGACAATATCAGGTCAAAATTTCCTTCAACCAGTAATTTATTAACCTGGGCTGGCCAGGAATAGCTGACCCGGTTTTCTGAAACCTCATTCACGAAGTCAGAGGGTACTTCACCCAGTGTGATCACATCAGTTCGCCAGTTGTGCTGCACGAATAATGACCGGGGAATATCCCCATACATCCTGGAAATCTCTTCATCTGTCATGGGAAAATGGGTTCCAATGGCAGGAAGTATAGCTTTTAGTTTATCTCCAAAAAACTCGTGTATAAAAGTCGTTATTATACCTGCATGAGAGTAAAAACGGGTAATATCTGGCGGAATAACGAGTACGCGCTTTTTATCGCCCAGGTTTTCCAGGATATTAAAAACAGCATCTCTTATCGATTCATCACTAAACACTTGGTTTTCTGAACCTTTACAATAATACAACATAGGTTATTTAATTTTTTAATGTTTTCTCCTTCTTCGGTACTCCACGGCCGGCCATCGCACCCATAATAATCGAGAGATCTTGTTTTTGCCATCAGGTTTACTGCTATTTCAGGCGGTGAAACATAAGCAAATAGGGCGGTTTTTACTCCGGGAAAATTAGCTTTAATATGCTCGTTTACCCTTGAATAAAAATCAACATTTGCCCACAGGTGGTCTTCATATGTAGCATCTTTGCCCAGATTTTCAATAGCCGCGGGAGAATAATCAGGTTCAAAGGCAAATGAAGTTGCCGTTGATGCCAATACTCCGGATTTTATGAATTTTCTTCTCTGCATGGCTTTCTATTTTTTCCAGGGTGGTAGTTCGGGAAGGTAACTTTCAAATTCCTCAATTAACATTCTCTCGTAATCTCCCTTGTATTTACCATTTAAAAATTTATTCAACCCCTCGTTGTGAAAACGCTCCCAACTTTCTTCTTCATGTCCCGGGTTAACCGGGAAAAAAAGCACGCCATTATCTCTTGCTGCCCGTAAATCGCCTGGTGCATCACCAATCATCATAATTCTATCATCCTCGTATTTATCTTTGGCAGCATATTTCAGGTGTTCTGTTTTTGTTCCGAGTTCCTGTCCGGCGATTAATTTAGCAAATTTATCAATTTTGTTTTCTTCCCATTCACGTTCGAGCGCTTCCAGCGGTGTTTGAGAAACAACAATCATGTCTGAAGTATTGACTATTTTCTCCAGGGATTCTTTCACGTATGGAAAAGGGCTTATACCAATAACCATGTTGGAAATATCATCATTGACCTTTTGAGACCATCGCAGTGTGAGATCCAGTAAAGGATTATTAACCCTGGTGGCATATTCTTCCAGGGTGAGATTGGATAATTTCGATTCTTTCTTAGTCCATTCCAGCAGGGGGAGCAAATCAGGCAATTCAGCACCTCTCTTTTTCACCTCGGGTCTTTCTTCCAGTAATTTCACGGTTTCAATCAATGCCAGGAACCTGTTTAAGCCCCGTGTTTTTGAATACAAGTTCACAAACTCCCAGGTTTCCCGGGCATATTTGCTTATTGTCTGCAGATGAAAGAACCTGATAAAATTAGGACAAAAACATTCTTTTTGCTTGATTTCCATGGTATCGAAAACGCACCCGTCGGAATCGACACCTATAAAAAAATCGCTTTCTCTAGAGATATTTCGCAATACTTTCTTTGAATCCATATTATGGTTTTAAAAAATCTATTTACCTGTAAATCACCCCACTTTTTTCTATCCCCATCTCCAATCCTCTCAATTCGGCCATACCTCTTAATAATCCAATAGCGGAATAACCCGGGTTGGTTTGCTTTTCTAAATCATCGAGAATGGTATGACCGTGATCAGCCCGCATGGGAATGGTATCATCAGGCCTGTATACAGCTCTTCTCCTGTTCTGTTCTTTGAGAATAGCCACTATTACACTATACATATCAACATCGCCTCTCAGGTGTCCGGCTTCATGGAAACTTCCTTCCATGTCGCGCTGGGTACTTCTAAGGTGCGCGAAATTCAATTTGGCACCCATTTTTTCCACGATTCGTATCAGGTCATTATCGGGTCTTACCGCCAGCGAACCCGTGCAAAGTGTAAACCCGTTATTTACAGAATCGATCACTCCCAACAACTCTTTTAAATCCTTTTCCGTGCTAACTACGCGAGGCAGTCCGAACAAGGGCCGGGGAGGATCATCCGGGTGAATGGCCATTTTCACGCCGGCACTTTCGGCCACGGGTATAACATGTTTAAGAAAATACGCCAGGTTTTCCCGGTATTTTGCCTCGGTTACATCTTTATACTCGTCCAGTTTTTCCTGGAATTGCTCGAGGGAATATCCTTCCTGTGCCCCTGGCAGGCCGGCAATAATATTCTGCTGTAAAACCTGCTTTTCCTTCTCAGACATATTTTCAAAGGTAGCACGCGCCTTCTTGATCTGATTTTCACTATATTCCTTTTCAGCCCCGGGCCTTTTCAGAATAAACATATCGAACGCGGCAAATTTATGCACGTCAAAAGCCAATGCCCTGGCTCCATCTTCCAGTTCAAAATCGAGGTCTGTACGGGTCCAGTCAACCACGGGCATAAAATTATAGCAAACAGTTTTTACCCCGATTTCTCCCACGTTGTATATGCTTTGCTTATATTTCTCGATATAAAGGTCACGTTCGGGCTTACCGAGTTTGATACTGTCGTGCACTGGAATCGATTCCACGACGGACCAGTTTAACCCTGTTGACCTGGGCGGTGTCATTGAATCATCCCATTCAATCATTCTTTTTCTCTTCTTCAGCTCTTCAAGAGGCCAAACCTCGCCTATTGGAATCTCGTGCAAGGCAGTAACAATTCCGGTAGCCCCGGCTTGCCGTATATCCCACAATGATACTGGATCGGTTGGACCGTACCATCTCCACGTTTGTTCCATACTCATAACTAATATTTTTTTATTAATTTAGTGGCTCTATGATAACTCTCATTTCTTCGTTACAGTCTCGACCCTGAGGCCTTCTCAGACTCACTTATAAAAATAGCAGTTTTCATATTAACACTATTTAAACTCCACTATAGGCGTTAAATCCACCATCAACAGGTATATTCACGCCGGTTACAAATTTTGAAATATCTGAAATCAGGTACGCTACAGTACCCACTAATTCTTCCGTGTCGCCAAAACGTCCCATCGGGGTATTACTTATTATTTTATTACCCCTGGGAGTTAATTCCCTTGTATTTTCATCCAAAAGAAGAAACCTGTTCTGATTGGTTAAAAAGAATCCAGGGGCAATCGAATTAACGCGGATACCGGTTTTAGCCAAATGAACCGCCAGCCATTCCGTGAAATTATTTACCGAAGCCTTGGCGGCTGAATAAGCAGGTATTTTTGTTAGTGGCCTGAATGAATTCATGGACGAAACATTTAATATAACGCCTTTCCCCTTTTTCACCATATCTTTGGCGAAAACCATTGAAGGTAATAAAGTTCCCATGAAATTCAGGTCGAAAACCTTTTTAAAGCCTTCCATTTCAAGGCCGAAGAAGGTTCCTTCGAGATCATTCATGTTTTCCTTATTCATTTCCTCGTGTTTCGTCGTGGCTTTTGGGCTGTTTCCACCGGCACCATTAATTAGGATGTCTATTTCTCCTAATTCCCGGCGAATTTTCTCATGTACTGATTCAAGGGATGCCTTATCTAATACATTGGCAGCAATCCCCATGCAGGTTGATCCTGTCTTTTCCAGAATTGAAGCAGCCACTTCCCTGGCCATATCCTCGTTAATATCGGCAATTACCATTTTCACACCGAGTCGTGCCAGGCCTTCAGCAATTGTAGAACCAATCACACCGGCTCCCCCGGTAAGCACACAAATTTTTCCTTTTAAATCATTAAATCCAATTTCCATTTTTATATCATTTAAATGTAATATTCAATATTCTCCCTGGTAATAATATCTATGGGTAAAAATTGTTCTTTTTCCACGTTTTTCTTTAGTATGATATGATTAAAAAGACTCATTACTCCACGATAAGCTTGTTCCTCGGGCTTCTGACTGATAAGAAAATCGATTAAGCCTTCCTTTAATAATTGCTGATTTTCAGGCAGCAAATCATAACCAATAATAACCGGTTTTACTTTACTGTCCTTCAATTTATAATAAGAAGATATCTTATAAACCTTTGAATTCGTAACAAAAATTCCTCGGGTAGAAGGATGTACCTGCAAGAATTTTTCAAGATCATTCATTAACTGGTATTTATCCCCGTCATTGACCGTTACTTCATGTATTTGAAACGCGGGTGGTGTATCAAAATTAAAAAAAGCTTTAAAACCTTTCGCGCGTTGTAAAAGATGATTATGATTTAATTTATCTCTCACGATATTGACTATGGCCAATTCACCCGCGTGTAATCCAAATTGCATGAGTTTAGCCGCTACGGCTCCACTTTGTATCCCACTCTGGCCGACATAGGCAATACTATTCGTTCCTGGGATATTTGAATTGATAAAAACGAATGGTATTTTCAGTTCAGCGAGTTGGCTACTAAACTTCAGTGCCTCACCAGAAAAAACAGGAGCAAGTAAAACACCATCCGGGGCAAAGGAAACAACCTCATTTGCCTTCTTTAGAAAAGAATCTCTTGAGTCCTGATTAAAAGGAAAAAGCTCAATATGAACAGAAAAATGTTTGATTTCAGCAAGTGCATCGTCGAGTCCTGTCAAAGGCTTTACCCAGAAGCGGTTATTCTCATCAGCCCGGGGTATTAAAACTGCAAACCTGAATGATCTTTTAGACGCGAGTGTACTGGCCAAAATATCAGGTTCGTAATTCAATTCCTCAACTATTTTCAGGATTTTTTCCCTGGTTATCTTCGATACTTCTCCCCGCTCGTGCAATACTCTATCGACGGTACCAACCGAAACTCCTGCTTTTTCTGCTATGTCTTTAATTCTGATTTTCACGGTCCCGGCAATTTTTCAGGAATTTCACAATTAGTTTTACCTGTTATTTTGCAAAGTAATTAAAAATTTTTGTATTTTCGTGTCCGTACACGGAATTTTTTTCACTAATTAAAATTAAACTAAATGAAGATTGACAGGTACAGCTTTGGAACGGGTGACAGGTTCAGTCAACAAGGTGAGGCACAACTAAAAGCGATCATTAAAGCAAAAGAAGCAGGTATTGATATAACTCCTGTATGGAACAAATCGAACCGGGAACATGCTATTGTCCACTCGGAACCTGTTGACACCCGGATTGAAGCCGATAACGCGGTAAAAGCACTAAATTGGCAAGGAAATTATTTTGTAGACGCGGATCACATTAACCTGTCTACAGTAGATAAATATATTGAACATTCCGACTTTTTCACCATCGACGTGGCCGATTATATCGGTAAAATACCTCCGGAAGAAAAAAAACATGATTTTATGGCATTCGCCACCAAATATACCGGAGATTTGCAAATACCTGGTATTGGAAGGTTTCACACGGATAAAAACCAGTTATCATCTATCACGGATAATTATCTTAATGCTGTCCTTGAAGCAGCTAAAATTTATCGTCATATCGAAGAAAAAAAAGGCAAAGGCACATTTATACCTGAAGTATCGATGGATGAGGTAGCCAATCCTCAAACACCTGTTGATTTGTTTTACATTCTATTGATGCTCTCAATGGAAAATGTACCGGTTCAAACTATTGCACCCAAATTTTCCGGGCGTTTTAATAAAGGCGTGGATTATAGCGGTGATATTATCCAGTTCGAAAAAGAGTTTGAGGAAGACCTGCTGGTCATCAATTACGCGATCGAGCGGTTTCAATTACCAGAAAATTTGAAATTAAGTGTACATTCCGGAAGCGATAAATTCAGTATTTACCCGGTTATTGGGAAGCTTATCAGGAAATATGACCGTGGTATTCATGTAAAAACAGCCGGCACCACCTGGCTGGAAGAAGTCATCGGCCTGGCATTATCAGGTGGTGAAGCTTTGGAACTCGCGAAAAATATTTACAAGAAAGCCTATGCCAGGTTCGACGAATTATGCATACCATATGCTACCGTGATTGATATTAACAAGGCTAATCTTCCTTCTGTTAAAGAAATAGATGATTGGAATGGTGAAAAATTCGCGAATACCCTCCGTCATGATCTTAACCATCCTGAATATAACCCGGATTTCAGGCAGTTGATTCACGTGGGATACAAGATTGCAGCCGAATACGCTAATATTTATATCCATGCTGTAAATGCCAACAAGGAAATCGTGGAAATCCAGGTAATGGAAAACATTTACGACAGACACCTAAAGAGCCTTTTTGATTTATAAATTAACAAAAGTATTGAATTGAAATGAAAAATTTTATTGATAACAATTTCTTATTAACCACCAAGTATGCACGTGAACTATACCATGAACACGCGCAAAAAATGCCAATTATAGATTATCATTGCCATCTGCCGCCAGATGAGATCTCGATGAATAAAAAATTCGAAAACCTTACCAAAGTATGGTTAGAAGGCGATCATTACAAGTGGCGAGCCATGCGGGCCAATGGCATTGAAGAAAGATACTGCACGGGGGATGCATCGGATCAAGAGAAATTTGAAAAATGGGCAGAAACAGTTCCTTTCACCCTGAGAAATCCATTGTATCATTGGACACATCTTGAATTAAAAAGATATTTCGGGATTGAAGACTTACTTAATCCTACTACAGCAAAAAAAATATATGACAGCACTTCAGAAATGCTTCAACAGGATGATTTCAGCGTAAGAAGCCTTTTAGAAAAAATGAATGTTGAAGTGGTTTGTACTACTGACGATCCTACCGACACGCTGGAACATCATCAAAAGATCAGGCAGGATGAATTTAAAATAAAGGTTTTACCCACCTGGAGACCCGACAGGGCCATGGTAGTCGAGGATCCGGTTACATATAACGAGTACATCGAAAAACTTTCCGCGGTTGCAGACACCGATATCAAAGATTTTAACGACTTGCTTTTTGCTCTTCAGAAAAGGCACGATTTCTTTCATGAAACTGGATGCCGGATTTCAGATCACGGCCTGGAAACTTTCTATGCAGTGGAGTTCACACAAACAGAGATAAACACGATCTTCAAACGAATCAGAAGCGGTAAACAACTCGTAAATAGCGATATTCTTAAATTCAAATCTGCCATGCTCGTTCATTTTGCACTCATGGATAACGAGAAGGGGTGGACTCAGCAGTTCCACGTGGGTGCATTGAGAAATAACCGCTCATCAATGTTTGAAAAAATAGGGCCGGATAAAGGATTTGATTCGATAGGAGATTTTGAATTGGCCAAGCCCATGTCGAAATTTTTTGACAGGCTTGACAAGAATGGCAAACTGGCTAAAACAATTCTCTATAACCTGAATCCCCGGGATAATGAACTCATGGCCACCATGGCCGGCAATTTCAATGATGGCAGCGTGCCCGGGAAAATGCAATACGGGAGTGGCTGGTGGTTCCTCGATCAGAAAGACGGCATGGAAAAACAAATGAACGCGCTTTCGAACATGGGTTTGTTGAGCCTTTTCGTGGGTATGCTTACCGATTCGAGAAGTTTCCTCTCCTATCCCAGACATGAATACTTCAGACGAATACTTTGCAACCTGATAGGAAAAGATGTTGCCAACGGTGAATTACCCGAAGACATGGAAATCCTGGGTAAGATGGTGGAAAATATCTGTTATAATAACGCGAAGAATTATTTTAGGTTCTGAGGGGCCATAGCTGGTTGCTGATGGTCTGGTTATCGGGTGGTCAGATGAAAATGGTAGCCTTGTTTACCGGAAATCGCCCGCGGGCAGAGGAGGTGGATACAGTAACTTTGGTTGGAAACAAAATGCCATGATCTCCGTGGATACTGTTGCGAAAGAGGTAACCTATAACCCCGAGTTTTACCTGATGAAGCATTTCAGCTATTTTATCAAACCCGGGGCAAAAAGAATAGGGTTGGAAGTATAGCTGACAGTGCGCTGGCAATATTGGTTGGTTTTCATCCACACGGGAGGAGACCAGGGAGAGCCCCAAATTTTCAGATCAGAACGAAACTGCATGGCTGCCTTAATATATGGAAGCAAGTATTGTTTGTCTCTCTCAATAGTGAACTCAGACATTTCGAAATCCTTTTCCATGCTGTTTAAAGAATACCAGTTAACCGCGTAATCACTCGCGCCAATAGGCATTCGACAAATATTGAATTTTAAGCCGTTTTCGGGATCAAAAAGATTGTATAACACGGTATCTCGCTTTTCAGCGGGTAAAGTTGATAATGCCACCCAACCCATTTCATTAAAACAGCCACCAAAACCGTCTCAAATAAAAAAGGTCAAACCCACGGGGTAATGACCTTTAATGTAATGACAAAAGTAACGAAACGAACACTTCTATCGTTTACTGGTGATATCCTATTTTATTTCCACTTCAACCGGGAACATCAGCCCATCTGCCTTATCCTGGATAGTCTGAATGAAATAATCCTTATCCGCGAAATCGGGATTTGTTTTTTCCCAGCCAGCCAAAAAATAATAAGTCACCGGGTTACCGGGTGAAACCTTAAAAGAAGCATAGTACGATTGAGTTATACCCTCTCCTTCTTCAGGGGCCTCATTAAAACCAAGGATGTTATTCTTACTTGCCAGTATAGCCATACCCAGGTACTCGTCAAAAAATGATTGCCTGTCAAAGGTAGATAATGATTTGAATTGTTCATTATGATCCGTGATAATCGCGGCATCACTTTGCATGTTCACGATTCCTGCAGCAATCGTCTCTGGTGAATCAGTTTCCCTGGTCAACGACAACGTGCTCTTGTAACCATTGGCACCGCCTTGGATGGCGATCTCATGCACGATACCGATCGTATCGTCACCGACGGGCGACCAGTTATTGAATATAAGCTGAAAAACGGATCTGAGGGGACCTTCCGTCACTAACTTGTATTTTCCCACGCTGCCCGGACCAACCCTGTAAAGCGAATCATCTTTTACCAGGGCAATAGACCCGGCTCCAAGTGCATTTCCTACTTTCAGGATATCCATGCCCCACGACTGCATCTCGTGGTAATTTTCACCCAGGCCAACCTCATCAAGAACCATTTCGCTGGTAATCTTACCAAAAATATCCATTCCGTTTCTGGCATCGTAATAATTCCTGAAACCGATCACGTCATTTTCCCACGCCGGCCCTTCCATTTGAAATGCCCTGGCTGAAAATTTCGTTTCTGTGGAATGCAGCCTGGTTGCTGTATCTACTTCTGCAAGATTTTCCCCGGACAGTTTCCTGGCAAACCTGATGTTAGTCCTGGTTTCAAACTCAGGTAAGGTTTCTACTGGCACGATTTTCAGGTTTAACTTCGTGAATGCATCAACTGAGACGAGAAAAAACAATTCGTCCCAAGTACCATCCAAATCCATATCATCCACCTGAGAAGGAATGGTGTCGCCATCATCATTTATCAACAATGGATATGCAGGCGATGCATTATCAAAGTCCACACCCAGGTTTTCACGATCGATCACCACGGGTTCATCCACCCGTGAAAGATCGCTATTGTTGTTGATTACAATTGTTGTCTCCTGTTCATTACAGGAAACAATTGTTAAAAGGAATACCACGATTCCGGTTAACAGTGAGTTTTTCGAGTTCATAACATTATATTTAGTGTTCAATAATTTACCTGACTACTCGTCGTTAGGTCGACCAATAGTTGCCAAAATACCGCCATCCACGTATAAAACGTGTCCATTGACGAAATCAGATGCTTTTGAGGCAAGGAAAATAGCCGCACCTTTTAATTGTTCTGGTTCTCCCCATTTTCCTGCAGGAGTCCGACTCACGATAAAATCGTTCAGGGGATTTCCTGTAACACGAATGGGTGCTGTTTGTTCCGTGGCAAAATAACCAGGACCAATACCATTGATCTGAATATTATACCTGGCCCATTCGGTAGCCATGTTACGGGTTAACATCTTGAGCCCGCCTTTGGCAGCAGCGTATGCTGAAACCGTATCCCTGCCCAGTTCGCTCATCATGGAGCAAATGTTGATAATCTTTCCATGACCTCTTTCGATCATTCTTTTGGCCACGTGTTTTCCCATGATGAAAGGTGCCACCAGATCAACGTCAATCACCTGCCGGAAATCATCCACTTCCATTTCGACCATGGGAATCCTTTTGATAATGCCGGCATTATTGATTAAAATATCAATAGGGCCTACCTCATTCCCGATTTTCTCCACGTGCTCGATTACCTGTTTTTCATCGGTCACGTTAAAAAGGTAAGTATGCACGTTTAATCCGGCCTTCTTGTATTCTTTTTTGGCGCTATCAAGTTTTTCGGGAGAAATATCATTGACCACGATAGTAGCTCCGGCCTCGCCAAGACCAGTTGCCATGGCCATGCCCAGTCCATGTGTTCCTCCGGTTACCAAGGCGATTTTTCCTGATAAATCAAAAAGATCGTTTTTCATATTTTTTAAGTTTAGTTGTTGTTACTATGATTTTTATTTGATTTCGGTAGGATTAACGACGTCCATGTCGCTGTAATCCAGGTTTTCACCAGCCATTCCCCAGATAAATATATAATTACTGGTTCCGGCTGCCGAGTGAATCGACCAGTTGGGAGAAATAACCGCTTCCTCATTTTTCATCCAGATATGTCTTGTTTCCTGGGGTTGGCCCATGAAGTGACAAACCGCCTGGTCATCCGGAACGTTAAAGTAGAAATAAGCTTCCATTCTTCTTGAATGGGTGTGCGCGGGCATGGTATTCCAAACGCTGCCCGGTTTTAACTCGGTCATACCCATTTGCAACTGACAGGTTTCAACAACCGAATTCACCAAGAGCTTATTGATTTTCCGGGCATTAGAAGCCTCCAGTGAACCAAGCTCAACAACCTCTGCATCATCCAGTGTAACTTTTTTCGATGGATACGATTTGTGTGCCGGTGCCGAGTTGATGTACAGGCGAGCCGGGTTTGCACCATCTTTACTCTGGAAAATAACTTTTTGAGTTCCCATACCCAGGTAAAGGGCATCCTTGAAAGCCAAATCGTAGGAAGTACCATCGGCTAATATAACAGCATCGCCACCAACATTAATGATCCCCATCTCTCTTCGCTTCAGGAAAAATTCAGTTTTCAGAGGTTCAATAGGCTCAAGTTCCAGTGGTTTACTTGCAGGAACAGCTCCTCCCACGATATACCTGTCGTAACTGGAATAGGTAAGTGAAATTTTATCTGTTTCCATCACCTTCGATACCAGGAAGTGGTCTCTCAATTGTTCGGTGGTATAATGTTTCACATCATTGGGATGTGCTGCTAATCTTTCTTCATAATGTATCATAACTATTTTATTTTAGGTTAAATTTTTATTTTTCAAAGTCGAATTTCTGATAATTAATTCTGGTCTGATCATTTTTTGCACCGGCTTTTTATCCTGATTTTCGGCTTGGTGCAGGTCAAAATAGATTTCTGCCGCCTGTCTTCCAATTTCACTACTGAATTGTTCAACCGTTGTCATGGGAGGATCGATAATAGAGGTAAAAGGTTCATTCGCGAAACCGGCCACAGCAATATCAGCGGGTATTTTTAGTCCCTCTTCCCTTAAACGCAGAATAGCTCCCAGTGCGGAAAAATCGCTGGCGGCAAAAATGCCATCAGGTGTAAATCCTTTCTTAAGCATTTCTCCTGTAACCTGAATGCCCTGTTCCCTGGTCAAAACATCAGTAAATAGAAGTTGTTCATTTATTTGAAGACCATGGTCAGTCAGGGCTTTTTCATAACCTGCCTTTCGCTGACGGTATACATTAACATGATCGGGACCATTAAAATAAGCAATTCGCTGGCAACCTTCCATTATCATGTGGCTCACCACCTCGTAAGCACCCGTGAAATCATCCAGCACCACGCTACTGGTTACCAAATCCTCGCATACACGGTCGAAGAATATAACAGGAATTCCCCGTGTCAGGGCCGATTCTACATGGGTATAATCCCGGGTACTCGCGGAGAGTGACATGATAATTCCATCCACCCTGCTATTGATCATGGATGCAATCGATATTATTTCATTTTCGACTTTCTCGTGAGTTTGCGATATCAGGACATTAAAATTATATGTATTGGCTACTTGTTCAATACCATCAATTACCCCGGCAAAAAAGTTCCTGTTAATGCGCGGGCAAATCACCCCGATTGTATTGCCTTTCCCTTTTCTCAATGAAGAAGCAATGATGTTGGGTTGATAATTTAACTCTCCTGCCAGTTTTTTAACCGTTTCACGAGTAGATATACTGATTCTCTTATTATCCTGTAACGCTCTTGAAACGGTAGAAGCAGATATATTTAACTGCTTTGCTATATCATTTATGGTAACTGGTCTGTTCATTCTAAGTGCAATCGTTTGCACAAAAGTAAATAATTTAATTATATTTGTAAAATTTTTCCATGAATATATCATCATCTTCAAAGAATATTAGTGAAGATAATTTGAAAGAAAAATAGTTTATTATATTTACCGCAAATTTCAAGGTATGACAAAATTTAGAAGATTACAGGTAGCTCAAAAAATGTACGAAAGCGGTGTGATTCCTGTATTTTATCATCCCGATGCAGCAACAGGTAAAAAAATTCTTGATGCCTGTTACGAGGGAGGGTTAAGGGTTTTCGAGTTCACGAACCGGGGTGATTTTGCTCACGAGGTATTTGGAGAGCTCTCGCGTTATGTTTCCTCTGTATATGATGATTTGATCCTTGGCACCGGCTCTGTAATGGATGCCCCGACAGCAGCATTATACATACAAATGGGTTCAAATTTCATTGTTTCACCAGTGCTAAAAGAAGATATGGCACATGTCTGTAACCGCCGAAAAATATTGTGGTCGCCCGGGTGCGGGTCATTAACAGAGATTTCAAGAGCAGAAGAGTTAGGTGCCGAGATCGTGAAAATATTCCCGGCCCGTGAGATAGGTGGCCCAACCTTTATCAAATCTATCCTGGGACCGATGCCATGGAGCAATATAATGCCAACCGGTGGTGTGAATCCAACAGAAGAGAGCATAAAAGAATGGTTTGAAGCAGGCGCGTATTGCGTGGGCATGGGTTCAAAACTCATTCGAAAAGATCTAATTGAATCAGGTGCTTTCGTGGAAATCACGAAACTTGCTAAAAATATTACCGATATTGTTAAAAAACTTCGTTAGAAATAAGACAAACATGAGATCCGTGAGAATATTAGCATATTTACTGGTTATTTCCTTTGCAACGGGAGGATGCAAAACAGAAGAACAATCAAATGTATTGAAATTGGCACACGGGCTGGATCGGTCCCATCCGGTGCATAAAGGAATGGCATTCATGGCCAAACGCGTGGATGAAATATCAAAAGGCAAATTACAGGTACAGATTTATCCCAGCGGGCAATTGGGATCGGAACAACAATGTGTTGAACTTTTACAAATCGGTTCACTGGCGATAACCAAAATTTCCGCGGCCGTGATGGAAAGCTTCGTGGAAGATTACAAGGTGCTGGGCTTGCCCTACATCTTTCTTTCAAAGGAACATTCATTCGAGGTACTTGACGGGCCAGTCGGAAAAGAATTGCTGGAAGCCCCTGTTGAGTATCGGATTAAAGGCCTTTGCTTTTACGATGCTGGTTCACGAAGTTTTTACACGGCCAGTCATCCAATACTCAGCCCGGACGATTTGAAAGGAATGAAAATCAGGGTAATGAAAAGTATAACCGCCATCAATATGATCAAAGCCATGGGAGGCTCTCCCACTCCAATTTCATACGGGGAGTTGTACACGGCATTGCAAAGTGGCGTAGTCGATGGTGCCGAAAATAACCCACCCAGCTTCTATTTTTCTCGTCATTACGAGGTTTGCAAGCATTATTCATTGAATGAACACACGATGATACCCGATGTGCTTGCAATTAGCACCGTGGTTTGGAACAAACTCTCTGATCAGGAAAAAAAGTGGTTAATGCAAGCTGTTGATGAATCAGTAATCGTACAGCGAGAACTTTGGAAAGAAGCCGTGGAAGAGAGTCTATCGGAAATTAAAAAAAATGGTGTAGAAATATATTATCCCGATAAAATGCCATTTGCTGAAAAAGTTGAAGAAGTATTTGACATATATAAAGACAAACCAAAACTTTACAGGCTCATAGAAAAAATCAGGGCTACCAAAGTTGAATAATCTAAATAATAAATCAGATGAGAGAAAAAGTAAATGCGGCTTTAAGGGTTATATGTGTTGCCGTAATGGGAATTCTTGTAATAGATGTACTTTGGCAGGTAATTAGCCGCTACTTGATAGGAATACCCAGTTCTTTTACTGATGAACTGGCGGGTTTTCTCCTTATATGGGTAGGACTGCTCGGTGCAGCCTATGTTGCAGGCCAGAATGAACACCTGGCTATTGATCTTTTAATACAAAAGTCGTCACCTGAGCGGAAAAGAGTGCTAAATATTTTTATCCAAGTTTTTATTGGTTTATTTAGCCTTTCAGTACTCGTGGTAGGCGGAACATGGCTGGTTTACACGAGATTTTTACTTGAAGTTAAATCAGCAGCACTTTCTATTCCACTAGGACTGGTTTACATCGTCCTTCCCGTGAGTGGCCTTCTTATATTATATTATAGCATTGATAACCTGAAAAGAGAAATAGATAATAAATAGTATTTGTATCATGGAATATTTAGGAGTATTTGTTCTGGTAAGCAGTTTTGTGATTTTACTTGTTTTGGGTGTGCCAATTGCTTTTAGCATAGGAATTGCCGGGATTCTCACGATGCTTGTATCAATTGATATAGTGCCAGCCATCACAACCTTTGCCCATACCATGGCCACCGGATTGGATAGTTTTACCCTGCTGGCCATTCCATTCTTTATTTTAGCCGGAAATATCATGAACCAGGGTGGAATTGCCCTGAAATTGATTGATTTTGCAAGAGTTATCGTGGGGAGATTACCCGGGGGACTGGCATTCGTGAACATACTGGCCAACATGCTGTTTGGTGCCATCTCAGGTTCGGCTGCAGCATCAGCTTCTGCAATCGGAACAATTATGGGCCCTGAACTAGAAAAGGAAAAATACCCGAAAAATTTCAGCACCGCGATTAATATTACATCCGCGACAACAGGATTGTCGATTCCTCCAAGCAATATTTTAATTGTTTATTCATTGGCCAGCGGGGGTGCTTCCATTGCTGCCCTATTCATGGCAGGTTATATTCCCGGTATTTTAACCGGGTTGGCATTAATGCTTGTAGCAGGAAGTTTCGCTCTCAGGAGACAACATGCGGTATCAAAGGAACACTCTTTAGGAGATATCGGGTTGACCATTATTAATCTTACCACGGTACTGCTCATTTCCTATATTTTCGTCAACTATCAACTAAACTGGATTTACCTTGTTATCTTTGGTTTTTGGGTTAAATCGCTGCTAAGGATTTCGTTCAGGGGCAAAAACCTGTATGCCTGGATATATCCAATTATCGGGATTGGTTCTTCTGTGATTTATTATTTAATTTCCGGCAGTTTCACGATTTATACTGTTGCCCCGGCACTCATGGGTTTTGTACCACTTATCACCAGAAAAGGACATACTGCTTTGTTTATACAGACCATTTTTGTTGCTGTAGCCATTAACCTTCATGGCATGATTCACTACATCACGACCGGTATTCTATTCATTTATCTTATCATTCTAATACTTACACGAAACGCTAATGAAGAAACGTTAAATGATCTTTTCAAGGGAACAAAGAAATTTCTGGCTTCCCTGCCAAGCTTGCTCCTGCTGGTCATCGTAATTGGTGGAATTATTGCCGGTATCTTCACCGCCACCGAAGCATCGGCTGTAGCAGTGCTATATGCCCTTGTACTGGCATTTGTTTACAACCAGATTGGCGTGAAAGATATTCCAGAAGTACTCATGCAGTCGATAAGAACAACTGCTATTGTTTTACTACTTGTGGCCGCGAGTATCGCATTATCCTGGATCATGTCATTCGAAAATATTCCGCAAAATGTAAGTGAAGCATTACTTACACTCAGTGATAATAAATTCCTGATACTTATCATCATCAACCTGATACTGCTTTTTGTTGGAGTTTTCATGGACATGACACCCGCGGTGCTTATTTTCACGCCCATTTTTTTGCCGATCGTTACCAGTTTAGGTCTTGATCCCATTCACTTTGGCATCATAATGGTGCTAAACCTGAGTGTTGGATTATGTACCCCCCCCGTGGGTTCTGTATTATTTATAGGCTGCAGCGTCTCGAAAATCAGTATCGAAAAAGTGATTAAACCTCTTATACCCATGTTCGTTGCCATGATAGTCGTGCTGATGCTCGTAACATACATTCCGGCACTCTCCATGTGGCTACCCGGGTTATTTGGGTTTTAACACTTAAAATTCAAACGCTATTCGGTTTGTACCTAAATAGAGAGATTCCAGTCGATTTGGGTGACTGTCGGAATTTTCGCGATATTTCTCCAAAATGAACGGGTATCTTGGCAATATTAAACGTGGCTCGCCACTACCTTAGGAGTAGCAATTCCTTTATAGTTGCTGCTTATTTTTTTTACCTTTGACTGATCCCGGGAAATTTTAAAAAATGATATCAGGTTATTCAGCTCTCTTGCCTTTCGCTTTAATTCTTCCGCGCTTTTTGCCATTTCCTCTGAGGCATGAGTATTATCGAATGAAATTTTATTTAATTCGCTGACAGACTGGTTTATCTGATCAATACTATCATTTTGTGATGCTGCCAGTTCAGATATTCCTTCAATTAGCCGTGCTGTTTTTTCCATCCTTGGCAATACTTCTTCAAATTTCTTCCCGGTACGGGTAGATAACTCCAGGCTATGACTTGTAAGTTCAATGATATCATCGGCAGCAATTTTACTTCTTTCTGCCAGCTTTCTCACCTCGGAGGCAACAACCGCGAAGCCTTTACCGTGTTCACCCTCCCGGGCGGCTTCAACAGCGGCATTAAGGGCAAGGATATTTGTCTGGAAGGCGATATCACTCACGATATTGATTTTATCGGCAATTTTTTGCATGGATGCAACCGACTCCTGGGCGGCTATATTCACTTCTCTAATTTCTCCGGCTGTAGCCAATGTAATATCTTTTGTTTCTCTTGAAGTGCGCGAGTTTTCATGAATTTTGCGGGTAATTTCGTCAATGGAGTTTTTAATACTCAGTGTGAAGTTTTTTTGCGTTGTAGCGCCTTCAGAGAGATGATCAGCATACCCTGAAATCCCCTCGCTTGTATATGAAATATCTGCAGCAGCCGAACCTATGCACGTGATAATATCTTCAAGCTTTTCCGACATGGCTGTTAATGCAAGAGAAAGTTGGCCAATCTCATCGTTCCTTGGTATGGTTAAACGTGCCGTAACGTCTCCCTGTTCCATTATTCTGGCAAAATTAACACCTTTTTTTAATGGATTCGCGATGGAAGAAGCGGTGAACCAAAATGCAAATATGCCGGCAATTGTTAATAATAAACCAGCTATCAGAACGAAACGTTGAAATTTTGACAAAGCGGTAGCCATTTCATTTCTCGCTTCTTCCATGTTTCTAACCCGGGCGCCTAATAAATCTTCTACATCGTCAAGAATAGTAGCCGTGTAGGTCATTATTTCACCCCCTTCTTCCACCCTGGGTATAATATCAAACATCACGAACGCATCATCGTACAACTCAAAACTATTTAATTGAGACATAATATTTTGTTGTGATGGAAAAAACGTATCATTAATAAAAGAGGAGATGGCCAAGAATTTGTTTTTTTCTTTTTCAGGCCAGTGAATAGCCAGCTTTTCAATGGAACCTTGCAACATGGGATAAATGGAATCGTGAATAGCAATCAACCTGAGTTTATCGGGTGCATCTGCTTTTTTATCAATAAATACCCAGTTTTTGATAAGCATTTTCGTATCATTGATCAGTGTTGCCAATTTGCGAAGTTGTTCGATGGATGGCTCATGAATTTTGGAAATATCTTCGTTCATTGTATTATTTCTGGCTGAAATAATATTGGTTACAATTACCATAACCAAAAACGCGGAAATAAGAAAGCCAAACCCAAGGCCTAAGCGCCTCGCGATAGTTAATCTCATAATAAATCCTCCCTTCTAATCCTGTTAACTCAAGAATATATCGTTCAAAGTAAAAAACCCGGAAATGGTAACCTCGGGTCAGAGTGCCATGCTTGCTAATTTGGAGTTAACTTTTAACCCGTATTTGGAAGCATTAGCCGTTTCTAATTCAAATTTTAATTTATCCGCTGAGATCACGAAATTAATAGCAGCTCCCTCACCAATAAGCCCGCGCTTTTCACCAATGATCAAGGTACTGTAACCTCCAATTTTACCGAGTACATCTGACATCTTGTTGCTTTTGCTGTATGAAACGAACAAAATATGACATTTGCCTATTTCAGAGGGTTCCTTGTACGTGATTATCTGAATTGACTGCATGCCTACTTTTTTGGCATTCGTGTAAAGTTGAAGTTCCGTGGCTACATCACTGTTTCCAAGAACACCTATTATAAAGTCTCCCTGTTTATAATCTGCAGGCCATTCAATTAATCTTGAAAAATTGTAAATAAACATTGATTGCGCCTTTGGTATGGCTGTTTGTCCGTTTAATTCTGTTACTGCCGCCGCAATCATAAGTATCAGGGCTAAGTACTTCTTTATCATGACTTTATTTCAATGTTAGGTTTAACAAGTTAAATTTTAAATACACTATTAAAAATGTAAATATAAGTTATTTAATAAATTCACCTAAAATTTTTATTAACACCAAAATTATTTATATTAAATTTAAATAAATTTTGATCAAAGTAACATAATGGATGATATAGTATATGCTTACACTGAATAAAAGGACAAATTACTTGTTAGATATATTTGTCTTCTCTCAATTCTTTTTATTTTAATATACGTTTGTATTTAAAATTAGGTTACCTAAAACTAATAATTACTTAACATCTGTTTCTATGTTTATAAATAAATATTTTCTGGATAAGTGATTAGATTTAAAAAAAGTCCATGAGCCGGGGCAGTGGATCCTTGAACTGGTTTCTTTCTTTCAAGGATTAATTTGTTAAATTCATCTACCCGAAGATTCCCCTTTCCTATTTCCATCAAACTGCTAACTATACTTCGCACCATGTTTCTTAGAAACCTGTCGGCAGTTATATTAAACTCCAGTATATTGCCATTTTCAATCCATTCTGCTTTCATCACTTTACACTGGTAGGTTTTAACATTGGAACCCTTTTTACAAAAGGATTTAAAATTATCATACTTCATCAAATCTTCACTGGCTTGCTGCATCTTAACTATATCAAGGTTACCATAATAATACCATGCAAATTCTGATTCGAACGGATTTTTAACCCGGGTAATCCTGTACTTGTAACTTCTCGATAAGGCCGAAAAGCGGGCATGCGCATCTGATTTCACCTTCTTGATATCACTGAAGGCCATGTCGGAAAGAGAAAACCGATTGAGTTTAAAGAGAAATTCGTTATCATCAGCTAAATTTTCATTCCTGCTATCGAAGTGTGCCACGTAATAACTGGCGTGTACACCGGAATCGGTTCTTCCCGCGCCGGTGAGTTCAATTTTTTCCTGAAGTAATAAAGAAATACACTTTTCAATTTTTTCCTGCACCGAGAGTGCATTTTTTTGGGCTTGCCAACCATGATAACCTGTTCCCTTATATTGTAAAAAAATAAAATATCTCATTTTTTTCTTCAAAAATATGCTTTTTCATTCATGTAGAAGAAAGACCTTTAACATTTTTTAACGAAAAGAACAATATATTATAACTTGTCTCTCTCGTTTAAGCTGACAAAAATTAATATTTTCGCGATGGAATAATAATTGACAGAATTATCCTTCTAAATATTAAAAGGTTGATAAAATGAACGAAACGGTTAATATCAAAGAACTAAACGAGAGAATAAAGCAGGAAAGTGCTTTTGTCGACATGATTAACATGGAGGTAAACAAGGTAATTGTTGGTCAGAAACACCTGATCGATAGTTTAATGATTGGCCTGCTTACTAACGGGCACATATTGCTGGAAGGTGTGCCCGGGCTGGCAAAAACACTATCTATAAAAACACTTGCCGATACCATTGATGCTTCTTTTAGCAGGATCCAGTTCACTCCCGATTTGTTGCCTGCCGATTTAATCGGGACCATGATTTACAGTCAGAAAACGGAAGAATTTATTGTAAAAAAGGGTCCGGTTTTCGCGAATTTCATCCTTGCAGACGAGATCAACAGGTCACCGGCTAAGGTGCAGAGTGCCTTGTTGGAGGCAATGCAGGAAAAACAGGTAACCATTGGTGAAAATACTTATAAACTGGAAGATCCGTTTCTCGTTCTGGCAACTCAGAATCCCCTCGAACAAGAGGGAACATACCCGTTACCAGAGGCACAGGTTGATCGTTTCATGCTAAAGGTAATCGTTAGTTACCCGAGAATGGAAGAAGAAAGACTTATTATACGTGAAAATCTCGCTGCTGTCTTTCCTATCGCGAATAAAGTTCTGAAAACAACTGATATCATTAAAGCAAGAAACGTGGTTCGTGATGTCTACATGGATGAAAAAATTGAAAAATACATTCTCGACATTGTATTTGCTACCAGGTTCCCGGAGAAATATAACCTGGACAGGCACAAGCATCTGATTAGCTATGGTGGTTCTCCCAGGGCGAGTATTAACCTTGCGCTGTCATCAAAAGCCTACGCCTTCATTAAAAGAAGAGGATACGTGATCCCGGAAGATATCAGGGCTATTTGTCACGACGTGCTTCGACACAGGATAGGATTAACCTACGAGGCTGAAGCTGAAAATATTACGACAGAAGATATTATCTCGGATATATTAAATACCGTGGAAGTACCTTAATCAACCTGGTTTTTCGTCATGAGAAAACTCCTTGTCATATGCCTTTTCCCCTGCAGTTGGCTGTTTTCCTTAAACAGTCAGCATCTTATTGATCTTCCTGAAGATGAAATCAGGAAGGTAATGCGGGAGGAATATCCCTCGTTTAAACTGAACACCACCATGGTAAATAAAACGTTTAATTATTTAAAATACGAGGATAAATTCAACGAGGAAACCCTGCTCGTTTTTCTTTCTGATGATAACGTTTGTACCTTCACCCGACTCATGAGCGAGTATGGAAACATGTCGACCAGGATTAGTGAACTGAACTCGTTGTATCAGAAAACTTCAGACACAACGTGGAACTATCAGTTCGACGAAGAGCAATTTACTGTTACTTATAGGAAAGGAGAATGGTTTTTTACTCTCGTGACTAAAAAAAGTGAAGAGGAATGACAGAAAGAGACAAGACAACCGAACTACTCAGGAAGGTTCGCAAAATAGAAATAAAAACCCGGGGGCTATCCAGGCAGATTTTTGCCGGACAATACCATAGTGCTTTCAAGGGAAAGGGGATGGCCTTTAGCGAGGTGCGCGAGTACCAGTATGGTGACGATATCCGGAACATCGACTGGAACGTGACAGCCCGTTTTAATCATCCATATATCAAGGTGTTTGAAGAAGAAAGAGAGTTAACGGTTATATTACTGATCGACGTGAGTGGTTCGGGTAATTTTGGCACAACCACGCAACTAAAGAAAAACCTGATCACGGAACTTTCTGCCTTGCTTTCCTTCAGCGCCATTCAGAATAATGACAAGATAGGGGTTATTTTTTTCAGCGATCATATCGAGAAGTTTATTCCACCGAAAAAAGGAAGACAACACATCCTTCGGATTATCCGGGAATTAATTGACTTTAAACCGGAAAGTACCCGAACAAATATCGCGGAGGCATTACGCTATTTAACCAATGCTATAAAAAAGCGGGGTACTGTATTCCTTATTTCTGATTTCATGGATTTTGATAAATCCGGTAATCTTAATTTCGAGGAAGCCCTCCGCATCGCTAATAACAAGCACGATGTAGTAGCCTTGAGAGTGACCGATAACCGGGAAAAGGAACTTCCCTCCATGGGAATGGTGAAAATGAAAGATGCAGAAACCGGTGAAATGGTTTGGGTAGATACTTCCGATAAAAAATTTAGAAATTATTACAGTGGCTGGTGGAGTAGCTTCGAATCAAAAGTGACAGATACATGCAAGAAGGCGGGCGTGGATAATGTTGAATTGCTAACTGGCCAGGATTACGTGAAACCTCTTGTCAACCTGTTTAAAAGGAGATAGATGATGCAAAGGTTAAAACATATATTACAATACTATATCCTAATATTAATTGCCTTTTTTACCACGTGTTTTTCAGCCGGGGCACAGCAGTTATCTGCAAAGGCAACCCTGGATACCAATATTTTATTAATAGGTGACCAAACCTGGTACCGCCTCGAAATTGAAAAAATTACCGGCATTGATATCTTGCTACCGGTTTTTTCCGATACCCTTGTAGATGGAGTTGAAATTTTGGAAACCGTACCGGCTGACACACAAGTAACAGCAGACGGGCTGCAAAAAATATCGGCGAGATACAGGATTACCAGTTTCGATAGCGGTTCTTATTCCATTCCGCCTGTTGCCTTGCCTTTTACATCGCCCGATTTTTCAGACACGGCATACACATCTCCAGTTTCCATGACCGTCTACACGATGCCGGTTGATACAACCAATCAGATATTTGATATCAAGTCAACCATGAAAGCCCCCCTCACCATATCGGAAATACTGCCCGTTGCATCTCTATTGTTGCTGGGCATTATAGTGGTTCTTCTGGTTGTATATTTCGTGCTCAGGATCAGGAGGAAAAAACCCGTGATTGCCCGTCGGGTTATTGAAAAACCACCTCACACGGACGCTTTTAACAAACTTGAAGAGTTGAAGGAGGAAAAACTTTGGCAGCAGGGTAAAACGAAAGAGTATTATACCAGATTGACAGAAATTATTCGTGTTTACATTGAAAAGCGTTTTGGTATCAAGGCGATGGAGCAGACCAGTGATGAGATTCTACACTCTTTTGAAAGTGTCAACCTGAAAGACAGGCAAACCTTGACTTTACTTGAAGAATTACTCTTGCTGGCCGATATGGTGAAATTTGCAAAAGCACTGCCCCAGCCAGGTGAAAATGAGAAAAATATTGAAAACGCGTATAATTTCGTGAAAAATACAATGTTTAGTACCGACGTTGAAGAAAAGGATAAGGAAGTGATATTAACTGAAAAAACTTAAAATGCGAAATGAGCTGGTTTAGAGATATAACTTTTGAAAATCAGGAGTTTCTTTACCTGTGGCTATTGATCATACCGGCCATTGCATGGTATGTCCTGCGAAACCGCGTGTTCAATCCATCATTACAAATTTCAGGAACGCTGCGATTGAAACAGTTCAACAGTTCTTATAAGATTTACCTTCGACATGTTTTGTTTGGATTAAAAATTCTTGCCTTTTCTTCATTGGTTGTTGTTTTGGCCAGACCACAATCGGTTAGCAAATGGAAAAATGTTACTACTGAAGGAATTGATATCGTACTTACCATTGATATCTCGGGCAGTATGCTGGCCAGGGATTTTACACCAGACAGGTTGGAAGCCTCCAAAAATATCGCGATGGAGTTTATTAGTGGACGACCCGATGACAGGATTGGCCTGGTGGTTTTTAGCGCTGAAAGTTTTACACAATGCCCGCTTACCACGGATCATGCAGTGTTAATGAATTTATTCGGGGAAGTAAAAAGCGGGATGATCGAGGACGGTACAGCTATTGGTATGGGATTGGCCACTGCAGTTAACCGGTTAAAGAACAGCGAGGCGAAAAGCAAGGTAATTATACTGCTTACTGATGGAGTGAACAACAGTGGCTCTATTGCACCCGTTACTGCTGCAGAACTTGCCGAACGATATGGTATCAGGGTTTATACCGTGGGTGTTGGTACAAGGGGCATGGCACCCTACCCGGTGCATACACCCTTTGGTACGCGCTATCAGGATGTGGAAGTGGAAATTGACGAGGATGCCCTCCAGGAAATAGCCCGGTTAACGAATGGACAATATTTCAGGGCAACCGATAATGAAAGTCTGGTTGAAATTTACAAGCAGATTGACAGTTTGGAAAAATCTAAAATTGACGTGAAAGAGTATTCGGAGAAACAAGAAGAATATACCTGGTTTATTTTGGTAGCCTTGATTTTATTACTGGCAGATTTTTCTGTCAGGTATACCTTGTTAAGGAGTACACCTTAAAAAATGGAAGAATAATTATGGAAGTTTTCAGATTCGCGAACCCGGGTTATTTATATTTGCTACTGGTAATACCATTACTCATTGGCGTTTACGCGGGTTACCTGACATACAGGAAAAGAGCATTGAAACGATTTGGAAACGAAAATGTTATTAATATCCTGATGCCGGATAGTTCAACATCCAGACTCGTGATTAAATTCATATTTTTCTTACTTGCCCTGGGATCAATTATCATTGCACTGGCAAGACCTCAATTTGGTTCAAAATTACAGGAAGCTAAAAGAAAAGGAGTTGAGTTGATGATTGCTTTGGACGTTTCCAACAGTATGATGGCTGAAGATATTCAACCTAACCGCTTGGAAAGGGCAAAACAGGCAATATCAAAATTGATAGATAAATTGAGGAATGATAAAATTGGGCTTATTGTTTTCGCGGGCGATGCCTACATGCAGATTCCTATTACAACGGATTACAGCGCGGTAAAACTATTCCTGCCCTCTATCGATCCGGAGG
Organism: uncultured Bacteroidales bacterium; assembly: GCA_964426725.1. Classification (GTDB taxonomy): domain Bacteria; phylum Bacteroidota; class Bacteroidia; order Bacteroidales; family CAYRRV01; genus CAYRRV01. Next base: position 97,571 of record CAYRRV010000006.1, read on the forward strand.
TTGTTCCCAGGCAGGGTACGGCCATAGGATCTGCTATACGGATGGCCATGAATTCCTATTCACCGGGAAGCGAATTGCAAAAAGCCCTCATCATTATTACTGATGGCGAAAACCATGAAGATGACCCGGTACAAGCAGCCCGAGAAGCAGCAGAAAAAGGTATTGAAATATATACCCTCGGTATGGGTTTACCAAAGGGAGCCCCCGTTCCGCTTCAGCCAGGGCATAATACAAGGAATTTCAGGAAAGACCGGGAAGGGAACGTGGTAATAACTAAACTCGATGAAGTAACCCTTGACCAAATAGCAGCCGCCGGAGAAGGTAGCTATATCAGAGCTTCTAATACTAATATCGGACTGAGTACCTTATTTGATGAGATAAATGAAATGGAAAGAAAAGAATATGAAACCAGGATATATTCAGATTACGATGATAAATTCCAGTATTTCGCCGGTTTCGCTTTATTAATCCTGATGATTGATTTTCTTGTAAAAGAAAAAAAAGGCAAATGGTTGAGAAGATTGAATATCTACAAAGTAAAAATCTGAGTATGATGAAGTATATTGTCATATTATTGTTGTTGGCGGGATGTTTTAATCTGCACGGGCAGAAAGAGAGAAAATACATCCGCCAGGGAAATGATCTCTATGATGAAGAAAAATTTAATGAAGCAGAAATAGCCTATCGAAAGGCACTGGAAAAGGCAGGTGATGAAGATTTGAAATCGTCTTATAACCTGGGAAACGCGATATACAAGCAGGAAAACTACGAGCAGGCGGTAAAGGAATACCAGGACCTTGCATCCCGGGATCTTTCACCAGAAGAGAAGGCCAAAATTTATCATAACCTGGGTAATTCTTTTTTACAAGCCAATAAGATCAAGGAGAGCATTGAAGCCTACAAGGAAGCATTGAGGCATAATCCCAATGACATGGAAACCAAATATAACCTGGCTTTCGCGCAAAGGCAGCAAAATCAGCAACAACAAAATCAACAGCAACAGGATCAACAGCAGGAACAGCAAGAACAAGAACAGGATCAACAACAACAGGATCAACAGCAACAGGATCAACAACAACAGGATCAACAGCAACAAGATCAACAGCAACAGCAACAGCAACAAAAGCAAGATCAAGGAGAAGAAAGAGAGGGAGAAGAGTATAAGATTTCTGAAGAAGACGCGGAAAGGTTGTTGCAGGCAATAGAGAACGAGGAAAAGAAGTTATTAGAGGAAATTCAGAAAGCTAAAATTAAAAAACCGGTTAAATCGGGTAAAGACTGGTAACCGAGAAATTAAAAAATGAAATAGAAAATGAAGCGATGGCTTATCATACCGGGCTTACTTCTCTTGCTGGTACTCCAAACCCGGGGGCAGGAAGTGAATGTTTCTGTTTCTGCCCCACCGGTGGTTGAAATGGGAGAAAGATTCAGGCTTGTATATACCGTGAATGCAAATCCATCCAATTTCTCACCACCAAAGTTTGATGGATTTATTGTTCTTGGTGGCCCAAGCACTTCCAGAAGCAGTAACGTGCAGATTATCAATGGTAAGATGACACAAAGTTACACGGTATCTTTTACTTACACTCTGGAAGCCGCGAAACCGGGTAAACATGCCATTTCTCCCGTTAAAGTAACAGTAGAAAATGATACTTATTCATCAAAAGAACTGGAAATTGAAGTTGTGCAAGGTTCAGGAGGAAGCGGTCAGCAACAATCATCACCCAGCCAATCCCAGGGTGGAAAGCAGGGAGAAGATGCCGCCTCAGATGATGGTGATTTGTTCTTGCGCGTGCTACTCAGTAAAAGATCCCCGTACATTGGAGAACCGGTGATTGCCAGTGTGAAATTGTATTCAAAATATAATATTACCGACTTACAAAATGCCGAGTTCCCAAGCCTGGAGGGTTTTTACAGTGATGATATTGAAATTGGAAACATCTCCTTGCAGCGGGAAAATGTAAACGGCCAGATTTATTTAACGGCCGTGCTCAAGCAATATGTTTTGATCCCACAAAGAACCGGGGATATCCCGATTACGCCCTTTAAGATTGAATGTATTATACCTCAAAGAAGCAGGAGGTCGCGGGGCTTTTTTGATGATTTCTTCAGTTCGCCTTTTCAAAACGTGGCCAAACAGGTTGCCAGTAAGGTTACAAGCGTGAACGTGAAATCTTTACCTCCCGGAAAACCTGACGGGTTTAGCGGGGCCGTGGGCGATTACTCCCTGGAGGCAACCATTAATAAATCGGATGTTTCTGCAAATGATGCTATCACCTTAAAGGTAAAGGTAACCGGTAAGGGAAACCTGAAATTAATCAGGGAGCCGGAAATAAATTTCCCGCCCGATTTTGACACGTATGATCCGAAAATCTCATCCAATATAAGGAGCACCGAAGGGGGAATGACCGGTGAAAAGACCTTCGAGTATCTTCTCATTCCGCGCCACGCCGGCCAGTTTCGGTTGCCCCCCGTGGAGTTCAGCTACTTCGATTTATCAGAATCAAGGTATAAAACCTTAAATTCCAATGAATTTCATATCGCGGTGGCAAGGGGCGACCAGGAAAATGCACAAACCGTGATGAGCGGGAACCTGACCCGCGAGGAAGTGAAGTATATTGGTAAAGATATCCGTTTTATAAAAACCGGGAATATCAATTTGCATCCCAGGGGATACAGCTTTTTTGGCAGCAAGTTATTCTGGTTGTTCTATGCAGCGCCCACTTTCCTGTTTCTCGGGGTGATTTTTATAAGGCGCAGGCAATTGAAAGAAAGGGCTGACGTGGCAGGTACGCGAAACAGGAAAGCCAATCAGATTGCCCGGAAGCGTTTGAAAAAAGCCAGGGAATTAATGAAAAAAGAAGAGAAAGAGGGATTTTACGTGGAAGCTTTGAAAGCTACCTGGGGTTATATATCCGATAAATTGAATATTCCGGTTGCCCGGTTATCCCGCGATAATATCAGGGAATTGTTACGGGAAAACGATCTGGATGAAGCAACAATCGAAACATTTACTTCCCTGCTGGATACCCTGGAATATGAAAGGTATGCCCCGGCAGGTGAAGAAACCAGTATGCATGTAGCCTATCAACAGGTAGTAGAAGTTATTAGTAATATTGAACAAAAACTCAGGTAAAATGCGATTTGCTTGTATAATCATATCATTTTTTATAATGGTCACGATGTCGGGTAATGATACTGTTCCTGAATTACAGCAAGTCAATACCCTCTACCAGGAAGGAAAATACGAGGAAGCTATCTCCGGTTACAGTGCAATTCTTGATCAGGGATTCGAGGCCCCGGAATTGTATTATAATTTAGGAAATGCTTTTTTTAAATCGAATAAGCTGGCCCAGGCCATCTTGAATTACGAGCGTGCCATGGAACTCGATCCCTCTGACCCCGACATTCAATATAATCTTGCCCTGGCCAATACATACGTGATCGATAAAATAGAAAAGCTACCGGAAATATTTTATATCCGGTGGTGGAAACAGTTCACTGGTTTTATTTCCTCGAGAACCTGGGCCATACTGAGCGTGACCTTTTTCATTTTATTCCTGGCCTTCTTCTCATTGTACCTGTTTTCGATCAGAATTGGTGTAAAGAAGACTTCATTCGTCCTGTCAGTAATATTAATACTTTTCACGATACTTACATTCTACATTGCCCTGGAAAAACATCAACAAATAAATTCTGACAATACTGCTATTATCATGACACCTTCGGTTACCATAAAAAGTTCACCTGATGAAACCAGCAACGATTTGTTCGTTTTACACGAGGGTACAAAGGTACATGTTGAAGACAGGATAGGTGAATGGCAAGAGATCCGGATAGCGGACGGTAACAAGGGATGGATTAAAGTATCCAACATGGAAATCATATAATAAGTTTCTTTTCCCGGGTTATTGCATTTGTTTCAGATACGCGTCACTGGAAAATCTTGATACCTGACCATAGTGAGCACATATCTTAACATGAAAAAATAAATTACCGGCGCTTATTGCAGCCCTGCATTCTGGCACTCACGCTTTGGCTGACTGTTAGCGTTATTTGGTCATTTACTCTAAATAAAATATAATGTAATGCTCAAGCTCGGATTTCAAAAGTTTTAAAATCTTTTACAACATCCTCTTCAATGTTCACTTTTTCAACCCGGGCCGAGGATGGGCCATGATTGCACCAATATACATATTCCCGTACATTGTTTGGTTCACCTTCTGCTTCAATATATACCGAGCCATCGTAATTATTTTTCACAAATCCCCTGAGACCGAGGTTACGTGCTTTTTCCCTCGCCGAGAACCGAAATCCTACTCCCTGTACCCTTCCTGAAATGGTAATGTTGAGATGTTTCTTTTGCATGGATTGTTTTTAAAGCGTATACTTATTTTGGATTTCATTGATTTTTTCAGGCGGCCCAATCACAGTTAAGCGATCATTTTCCAAGAGCACGGTTTCTCCATACGGCGTTATTGACTCGTTCTTTCGCTCTATAATGGCAATTAATACACCCTTGGGTAATTTAAGGTCTTTGATCTTTTTTCCTGCCAAATCCATGGATGCTTTATTCTCACTTGTAATTATTATTTTCGCGAATCTGTCGCCGTGCAGTAGATATTCCTTGACTTCCCTGGGAGTTTTTTTTGAAGCAATATCATGATGAAAATTATTTCGATCTGTAATCTCAAGTAATCTTGACAGTATTCTGAGTAATAGCTTGTTGTCGTCTGAAGGGGCAATGATAAAGAAGAAAACATGTATATTATCTTCTGACTTGATCTTGTGCTTGACAACTTTCTTTCTAATGCTTTTCTTTGATATAACAATGTATGCCCGGGGAGAAGAAATTTTTTCAAAACTGGCAAAAGAAACGGAGACGCCTGGGATAATAAATTCTGCATCAATGCTTCTTTTCCTTGAAAACTCTTTAATAATAACATCCCGGTCAATATCAATCATTTCAGCTATTTTTCCAGCAGTCTCCTGAATTATTTGCTTGAAAGGTTTTTTGCTAATTTTTAAAAAACTATCGCTTTTGATAAATGAAATTTCAGCATTTGTTACCAGTTGGTCAAATGGATCTTTTTCACGTAATCCTTTTTCTTTAATAATATGAAAAAATTCATTTTCTATCCTGTCATATTTTTCTTTTCCTAAAACTTCAAACCAATGTAATATAGCTCCTCTTCTTGTCACCTTACCTTTGACATAATGATTATACCATAGGACACTTAAAAGGATTAGTCCTGCAGAAAAAAGCGAAGGCGCCCACCCCAGGTACATTATCAGGGCAATGGATGCTACCATCCCGAGTATCTGCAAATATGGATATAGAGGTGCCAGGTACCCGGGATCATAGGCATCAATTTTACTGCTGCGAAATACAATAACCGCGAAATTTAAAAAGAAAAATATCAATAACTGAAAAGCGCTTGCCATTTTTGCGATACCTTCCGCACTTACAAAAAGAATGATGAAAACAATTATAACGGATGTAACGATAATTGAGAAAACAGGCATTTTAGTTTTCTTGTTTTGACGTCCGAATACGGGGGGAAGTAATTTGTCGCGCGCCATGGCCAACGGGTATCTCGAAGATGACATTATTCCTGCATTGCCTGTTGAAGAAAAGGCAGCAATCGCGGTTACCACGATCATGATCAGTACAATTTTTCCCGGGATCCATTTTAGAGTGAATTCAGTCAATGTTGCCACGGGAGTGAGATCATCCGAAAAATTGTCTTTGTCAATAAAACTTACCATTAAGAAAGTTCCTAAAACATAAATTATACAAGTGACGATGAGTGACATGATCATACCTAAAGGAATATTCCGCTCTGGATTATGAATTTCCTCAGCTACACTCGCGATATTTGTCAGTCCTGCATAGGATACAAAAACAAAACCAATCGTGGTAAAAAAGCCATTCAGCCCGTGTTCAAAAAAAGAAGAATAATTCTTTCCAGCCAGGACACTGAGTTCCTTGTTGCTTATGAGTTGAAATAACCCGTCAAATATTATCAATCCTAAAATCAGGAGTATTATGATAACGAATGCATTTTGAAGGAAAGAACTTTTTTTTGCACCAAGAATGTTAGTAAGTGTAAATAGAATTGTCAATACCAGTGCAATGATTCTAATTGGAATATCAAGAACCAGGGATGTATACGCACCCAAACCAACGAGAGCAAACGCTGATTTTAAAACAAGAGCGAGATAAGTGCCAATTCCTCCAACTGTTCCCAATAACGGGCCATATGCCCTATCGAGGATAAAATAAGCGCCGCCTGCCCTGGGTATCGCGGTAGAAATTTCTGCCATACAAAGCATGGCAGGTACAATAAGTAATCCTGATACGAGATAGGCCAAAAAAACAGAAGAACCGGTATATTGAGACGCGAGCCCTGGTAAAAGAAAAAAACCACTACTGAACATTGCGCCCGTACTCATTGAAAACACGCCAAATAAGCCCAACTCTTTTTTTAGTACATTTTTCTTCATTTAACAATAAATTATCAATCTCAAAAAAAAGTAGAAGTCTTACAGAACCTGAAGTCGAAATTGAATAGGGTTGATAGCATTGTTTTAAATTGTTATAAACATGTTACACGTTGGTTAATTTTATAATTTCTTATGTAATACCCTCGGTTTATATTCAGTTTCCACTTTTCTGCAAGATACAAAAAATATATTTATTTGCAGGTGAGTTCCTGAAGCCCTGCAAAACCATTACCTTTTTTAAATTCAGAATTCATAATTTGTTTTTTCAATAAAACGTCACCTGCCTCACTATTCTCGTTTTTAAAACAGTCATAACGAATTAGCTTTTGTAAAATCACATTCTTAAAACCAACAAAAACACTAATCGGTACTCCCTGCAAATCCAAATCAGGATAATACCTTATCATGAAATTTAAAATAATCCAATTGATCAAAACAGACCTGCTCACAAATATTCATTTCATTGCCGAGGATATCTATAAAGTCTTTTCGACCAAATCCTTATTTTTTATATTTTTTCTATTGTTAGATGTTATTGCTTTATCTCTTTGTTTTCAGTAAAAATATATCTATTTTTACTTTTTTATTGATACCAGTCAAATACCTTGATTCAGAAAAACAACGAATTATCATAACAAAGAGACTTTTATCCCGTATAATTTCATACGAGAACATGATCATGTAATGATGAAAATACTATTATATATTAATTTACTCATGTTTTCATTTGCTGTCCATTCTCAGCAAGGAAACCTGATATTTCATGAAGGATTATTGAAGCCTGCTGTAAATAGTATAACTCAGGATAAAGATGGTTTTTTGTGGTTTGGCACCTGGGATGTGCTCGATAAATTTGACGGGTATGATTTTCTTCAATTAGGAACTGGATTTGATAATCAAAACCCTACAATTAATAATTTAATAAGGTACTTGCTTACCCAAACGAAACTACCATCAGGAGAATACATTTTCCAGGTTACAGCATCCAATGATGATGGAATTTGGTACAAGAAAGGGCAATCCCTGCAAATCGAGATAACCCCTCCATTTTATAGAAAATTGTGGTTTAAAATTGTCATTTCCGTATTATTAGCCTTTTTAATAATATTCTTGTTTTATAAAAGAATCGCTGAACTCAGGAATGAGAGGGATGCAATCAAGCAAAAGGCAGAAAAAGATATCATATCCGAGCGCAACCAACTCCGAACGTTAATTGATAATATCCCGGATTTCATATACATAAAAGATAGAAACAGTCGATTTATTGTTGCCAATAAACATCTTGCACGTGTAATGGGAGGACAAGTACCAGATGATTTAATCGGAAAAACCGACAAGCAATTTTATCCTCCCGAGTTCGCGAATAAGTTTTACCAGGATGAACAGGAAATAATTCAATCAAAAAAGCCCCTTATCAATCACGTGGAACCCGGTCTTGATCAAAATGGCAACAGGAAATACGTGTCCACGACTAAAATACCTCTCAAAGATGATAATGGTGAAGTTATCGGGATAGTCGGGATTGGTAGAGATGTAACACATATCAAGGAAACCGAGAGGAAACTTATGGAGCAGGCAGAAAATTTGCAGGAGGTAAATGTTTTGCTCGAAGAAAGGCAGGAAGAGATACAACAACAATCTGAAGAAGTAAAATCACAGGCCGAGAACCTGAAAATAGTAAACGAGGAACTCGAAAAACTGAATGCAACCAAAGACAAATTCTTCTCGATAATCGCGCATGACTTAAAAAATCCTTTCCATGCTATTTCAGGTTTTTCAGAATTATTATCGAGCAATTTCAACCAGATGTCTGATGAAGAAAAGCTGGAACTGGTTGAATTGATCAACATTTCTTCTGAAACTGCCTACAACCTGCTTGAAAACTTACTTCAATGGGCACGTACCCAGACAGATAAAATCAATTATCAACCCGATAATTTACAAATGAATGAAATACTGGATCAGAACATCGAATTTCTGAAAGCCAGCGCGAAAAAGAAAAGTATTAATTTATTTTCCGAGCTAAACAGCGATTTAAAAGTATATGCCGATAAAAATATGGTGAATACGATTCTGCGTAATTTAATTAGCAATGCCATCAAATTCACCAATAACAATGGTGAAATAAAAGTCAGCAACGAGGAATTGACCAGACATGTACAAATAACAGTGGAAGACACGGGAATCGGGATTAATCAAAAAGATCTTGAAAAACTTTTCAAACTGGAAGAATTCCATACCACCTCAGGCACATCGGGTGAATCGGGAACCGGACTGGGACTGATAATTTGTAAGGAATTTGTCGAGAAAAACGGGGGTTCAATCAGAGTTGAATCAATACCCGGAAAGGGCAGTAAATTTATCTTTACACTTCCCAAATCATCAGAAAAAAGAAAAACAACCGTGGTTTAAGACTTTTTCAAGATGTGTATGCAACAATTCTTGAATTTTTTCCCGCTACCGCAAGGACATGGATCATTTCTTCCTACTTCTTTTCCTGGATTCATTTCCTGCATTTTTTTCGCGTCCATATGCCGAACCCAGTTCATAATGTTTGCCGGTGGTTGTTTTTTCTTTAGTTGATCAGCCATGTATTGCATGTAAGGATGCACGTGAGCAAAAAACATCTTATAGGCAGGACAAAGATAATTCAAGCCATATTCCCCGTCAGGAGCGTAGGCGATTCTATTTTTGGGACATTCGCCATGACAGGTAAAACGATACTCGCAATCGATACAATAAGCAGGCAGGTTATTCCGCTTACCTAAGCCAAAATCAACCTGACGTTCTGATTTGATCATGTCAATCAACGGCGTATCCATTATATTTCCAAGGTAATAATCGCTATACACGAAATGGTCACAGGAGTACAAATCGCCATTATGCTCCATCGCGGTAGCATCACCACAAGTTTCACTGAACACGCATAACCCGGGTCTTTCTCCAACCCAGTTGGCCAGGGTTACATCGAAAATCTGAACATAATACCGGCCCACGTCATTCCTCACCCACTCGTCGAAAATGGTGGTCAAGAAACGGCCATATTGTTCCGCTTCAACGGACCAGTCAGTTATCGTTGCTCCCTTGGAATAGGCAGGGGTTACCAGGTTGAGAGCCTCGGGGTCAGGTGTATCTGCCACTCGTTCAACAATTGGAATGAACTGTATAAAACCACTGCCAATTTCTTTTAAAAACCGGTAAACCTCAAGCGGGAAATACGAGTTGTCTTTATTAACAACAGAAAGGGTATTAAATTCAACCTTGTACTTCTTTAATAGCTTTATACCCGCCATAATTTCATCGAATGAACCACCTCCTGAACGGTACGTCCGGTGCTTATCATGAAGTTCTTTCGGACCATCGATAGATACACCGACCAGAAAATTATTTTCAGCGAAAAATTTACAGAATTCATCGGTTAATAAGGTCCCGTTGGTTTGAAAAACATTCTCTATTCTCTTGCCTCGTGCATGTTTCCCCTGCAACTCCAACGCTTTTTTGTAATAATCCAGGCCAAGCAAAGTAGGTTCTCCTCCCTGCCACACAAAACTAATTACCGGCACATTCTGGCTCTCGATGTACTCTTTGATGAATCTTTCCAGCACATCATCGTTCATCCGGAAATCTTTTTGTCTCAGGTAGAGATTCTTCTTTTCCAGGTAATAACAATAAGTACAATTCAGGTTACAAACGGGGCCGATAGGTTTCAGCATCACGTTGTAAGCCGTGTATTTCGCGGGAAATAAATAATCGTATCCGGCCATTGTCAAATCATTCTTTTTGAAGTGCTAAGTTAAATAGTTTAACATAAAAATACCCGCATTTATTGCCAATCCTTTTTATTCATATCAGATTTAGGTTCGAAGGAACATTTACTTAACGTATTTTTTACGCTAAGTTTGCATTTCATGCTGGAATTACCTACTTTAGGGGAAATTAATTTTGGCATGACAAGCAGGCTAAACCCCCATGTTTCAGTCGATTGTGTTGTATTTGGGTTCGATACAACCAGGTTAAAAGTATTGCTTGTTGAAAGGAACAGTAAAAAAGGTCAAACCGCGAAACACAAGTTACCGGGAAGTTTAGTTTACAATACTGAAACCCTTGCAGATGCTTCACAAAGAGTATTAAAAGAGCTAACAGGACTTGAAAATATATTCCTGCAACAATTTCACGTGTTTGATTCTCCCGACCGTATAAAGGATGATGAAGACAGGGCCTGGCTGGAATCTACTTCAGGTTTGCAAATCGAACGGGTTATATCTATCGGGTACTATTCGCTGGTCAATTTCAGTAGAACAAATAAGTACCTTGACGCGCTGAGACATGAAGCAAGGTGGATCCCCGTCGGGAAAGAAGGGTTGCTGGCATTCGACCACAACGAGATTCTTAACAGGGGACTGGAAGTGCTCAGGGAAAAAATCAGAACAGAACCCCTGTTATTTGAATTACTACCCGATAAATTTACTATCCGCCAATTGCAAAAATTGTACGAGATTATTTTAAACCAGGAGTTGGATAACAGGAATTTCCGAAAAAAAATATTGCAGTTAAAATATCTCATACCACTTGACGAGAAGCAGACAAACGTGGCACATAAACCTGCCCGTTTGTATTCATTTGACAGGAAAACATTTCAAAAATTCAGAAAAAACAATAATGTATTTGCAGTTTAAAAATTTAGAAATATGTATTTATTAGGTTATGATTTAGGAAGTTCATCCGTGAAAGCCAGCATTATAGAAGCAGGTACCGGAAAATGCCTGGCAAGCGCTTTTCATCCAAAAGAAGAAATGAGGATGATAGCCAACCAACCCGGTTGGGCGGAACAAGAACCCGCGTCATGGTGGGAAAACGCGAAACTAGCCACGCGTGATGTTATCAAAATGGTTCCCGATACCAAAGGTAATATACAGGCCATTGGTGTTTCGTATCAAATGCACGGTCTTGTTCTTATTGATAAAAACAAGAAAGTGCTTCGCCCTTCTATAATCTGGTGTGACAGCAGGGCGGTTGAAACAGGTAACCAAGCATTTGAGGCTATAGGAAAAGAAAAATGCCTTGCTTCATTGTTGAATTCACCCGGTAATTTCACGGCCTCCAAGCTCAAGTGGGTTAAAGATAATGAACCGGGAATATACGACAAAATATACAAGATCATGCTACCTGGCGACTATCTTGCCATGGTATTAACTGATGAAATCTGCACCACGGCATCTGGATTATCGGAAGGAATTTTTTGGGATTTCAGGAAGAATGAGGTCTCTGATTTAATCATGAAGCATTATGGATTTGAACACGATTTTATTCCAGATGTCGTGCCCACTTTCTCAAGTCAGGGTAACCTTACTTCTTCTGCTGCAGAAGAACTTGGCTTAACCCCGGGCATACCTGTTGCTTACCGGGCAGGTGATCAGCCCAACAATGCCTTCTCGCTAAACGTGCTCAACCCCGGGGAAGTGGCTGCCACCGCCGGAACATCAGGTGTGGTTTACGGTGTGAGTGATGAAACAAAATATGATCCTTTCTCGCGGGTAAATACATTCGCCCATGTAAATCATCTCATGGAAGGAACCCGGCTGGGAGTATTGCTTTGCATAAACGGAACCGGCATCATGAATTCATGGACGAAGCAAAATATGGCGTCCACCTTGTCTTACGAAGAGATGAATCGGCTGGCTGAAGTAATCGAACCCGGATCAGAAAACCTGCAAGTATTTCCTTTTGGCAATGGGGCAGAAAGAATGCTCAACAACAAGGACACCGGGTGTCAAGTTAACGGACTAAATTTCAATATTCATAACAGGAGTCATTTTATAAGGGCAGAGCAGGAAGGGATTGTTTTCTCATTTAAATATGGCATGGAGATCATGGAACAGACAGGAATCGTGCCCCAGGTAATCCGGGCAGGTAATGCCAACATGTTTTTAAGCCCTGTCTTCCGCGAGTCGTTGGCCTCACTCACGGGAGCAACTATCGAGCTATATAACACCGATGGTTCACAAGGCGCTGCGCGGGGAGCGGGAATAGGTGCCGGTATTTATAAAAATACCGGTGAAGCCTTCGAAAATCTGGAAATCCTTGGAGAAATATCTCCATCGGCAGATCTGCAAAACAAACTTGACGGGGCTTATCAAAACTGGAAAAAACAGCTGGTAAAGCTAATACAATAATCAAAAATGAAAATTTATATTCAGTTAATAATCATTAAAATTAATCATCATGGAAGTTTTAAAAGGAAACAAGGAGTATTTTCCCGGGATTGGGAAAATTAAGTATGAAGGGAAAGATTCAAAAAATCCACTGGCATACAAGTTTTACGATGAAAACAAAATAATTGGGGGCAAACCCATGAAAGAAATCCTGCGTTTTGCAGTAGCATACTGGCATTCATTCTGTGGAACGGGAGCTGATCCGTTTGGCGCGGATACCCATTTCTTCCCATGGAATACAAGCACTGATCCAATGACAAAAGCAAAGGAAAAAATGGATGCAGCCTTTGAATTTATTACCAAACTCGGAATTCCCTATTATTGTTTTCACGACTTCGACATAGTCGAGGAGGCAGATACCATTCCCGAATCGGAGAAAAGGCTCCAGGCCATGGTTGAGTATGCTAAAGAAAAACAAGCAGCATCCGGTGTTAAACTTCTTTGGGGAACCGCGAATCTCTTTTCTCACCCGAGATACATGAACGGTGCAGCTACCAACCCCGATTTCCAGGTAATAACCCGCGCTGCCACCCAGGTCAAGAACGCCCTGGATGCCACCATTGCCCTGGGAGGAGAAAATTACGTTTTCTGGGGAGGACGGGAAGGATATCTTTCCTTGCTGAATACCAATATGAAAAGAGAACTTGACCACCTGGCAAAATTTCTACATGCCGCGAAGGACTATGCCAGAAAACAAGGATTCAAGGGTACTTTCCTGATTGAACCCAAACCAATGGAACCCACCAAGCATCAGTATGATTATGATGCCGCGACCGTGATTGGTTTCCTGAATAAATATGGTTTAGCCGATGATTTCAAACTCAACATTGAAGTAAATCATGCAACCCTCGCGGGACATACCTTTCAGCATGAATTGCAAGTAGCTGCCGACGCGGGACTCTTCGGAAGCATTGATGCCAACCGCGGAGATTACCAGAATGGTTGGGATACTGATCAGTTTCCACTCAGCATCTACGAAACAGTAGAGGCCATGCTGGTTATCCTTGAAGCCGGTGGATTTACAACGGGAGGAATTAATTTTGACGCGAAAATCAGAAGAAACTCAACTGATTTGGAAGATCTCTTTATTGCTCACGTGACAGGCATGGATGTATTTGCCCGTGCACTTCTCGCTGCAACGGACATTCTTGAAAACTCGAACTATATCAAATTAAGAAAAATGCGCTATTCATCCTTCGATACAGGCAAAGGCAAGGAATTCGAGGAAGGTAAACTTAGCCTGGAAGATCTCAGAGATATTGCCCTTTCATCTGATGACCCAAAACAAATCAGTGGTAAACAGGAACTCTTCGAGTCAATAATCAACCAATATGTTTAAAAAACACAGCAAATATTAAATCAAATGAATGCAAAATTAAAAGATGCTCCCGGGAAAGCTAACACCGGTCTTATTATGCTTCTCACGTTGGTTGCTACATTGGGTGGATTGCTTTTCGGGTATGACACCGCTGTTATTAATGGAGCAGTGAGTGCCCTGGAAGCCTATTTTATTACACCCCTTTTAATTAATCCCGAGATGGCAACCTCAGTAATTATAGAATACAAGGTTGCTGTAACTATCTGTATTATCGTGATTTTAATACTGATCAACAGTTTCCTCTTTAAACTGTTTGGTGCCAGGAAAGGAAGTATTACAAGCGTGATAGTTTCAGTAATTGTCCTTTTCTTACTCTACACGACACTCCTCGGGCATGCTAGTGAAATGACCGAGAACATGGCCAGTTCCATAAAAGGATTTACCAACGCGAGCGCCCTGATTGGTTGTATTATCGGAGGTTCTATTGGAGGGTATATTAGTCAGAATATAGGCCGTAAATCAGGATTAATTATCGCGGCAGTGCTATTTCTAATCAGCGCGGTAGGTTCCGCCATGCCGGAAACATTGAATTTTTTTGGAGGTGAAGTAATCAGCTCATTCATCTTTTATCGCGTGGTAGGAGGAATCGGAGTAGGACTTGCTTCCATGTTGTCACCCATGTACATAGCAGAAATAGCACCCGCGGGTATACGGGGTAAACTCGTATCCTGGAACCAGTTCGCCATAATCTTTGGTATGCTCGTGGTTTATTTCGTGAATTATTTTATCGCCAAAGGGCAGTCCGACATATGGGTATATGAAATTGGTTGGAGAAGAATGTTCGCCTCGGAAATTATTCCCGCCTCAATCTTCTTTATTCTGCTTTTTTTCGTGCCGGAAACTCCCCGTTTTCTTGTACTGGCCAACAAGGAGAATAACGCGCGAAAATTACTGATCCGATTAAATGGAAAAGAACGAGCAGAAAAGGTGCTTGAGGATATCAAAAAATCTCTGTCTGCCAAAAGATTACCATGGCTGCATTACGGAAGTCTAGTTATTGTTATTGGAATCATGCTCTCCGTCTTCCAGCAGTTCGTGGGAATCAATGTTGTTTTGTATTATGCTTCTGACATTTTTAAGAACATGGGAGCTAAAACAGATGTCGCGCTCATGCAAACCATTATCGTGGGAGCCATTAATCTTCTGTTTACCGTTGTTGCTATTTTAACGGTAGACAAGTTCGGACGTAAACCCCTTATGATAATAGGTGCCCTGGGAATGGCCGTCAGTATGTTCTGGCTCGGGCTTGCTTTCTTTGCAAAACAAGGAATGCCCGGTTTTGGTGCCATCATTGCCATGTTAGCCTACACGGCCTCTTTTGCCCTCTCATGGGGACCCGTGACCTGGGTACTGCTCTCCGAGATTTTCCCGAATGCTATTCGCGGTGCTATGTCGATAGCCGTGGCCGCTCAATGGATTGCTAATCTTATTATATCATGGACATTCCCCATGCTTGATAAGAATGTTACACTAACCAGTCTGTTTCATCATGGATTTTCATACTGGATATACGGGTTCATGGGTATTTTGGCCGCTTGGTTCATGTGGAAAGTAGTTCCGGAAACTAAAGGAAGAAGTCTTGAAGAAATGGAACAATTATGGCTTAAGAGAAAAAATTAAGTTCCCGTGCCTTGTCAAAAAAATGGAGGTTGATCTGTTCCACGATTTTTTAAAATAAAGGAGCATTTCTTATACAATGTTAGGTATAACGCGTCACTAAATTTCTAAAAAGTACCTCCTGCAATATTAACCTGACGAGATACCAGTAGCACGTCACGGTAATTTGATTTCATGTAAAAGCCCTGGTCTGGTACCGGGGCTTTTTTATTTTCTCTGTTAAATAATTTGTTAACTATTTCAACGAAATATCGTATCATTGCATGTATAAAAATGGTACTATACATGAAACGTCCATGAAAACATAAACACATGAAAAAAAATTTCACGTACCTGCTTTTAATTGCTTCGTTTTTTTTATTTTCTTCATGCGAAAAAGACATGCTCACTTATCATATGTCTGCTTTTATTGATGGTGAA
Organism: uncultured Bacteroidales bacterium; assembly: GCA_964426725.1. GTDB lineage: Bacteria > Bacteroidota > Bacteroidia > Bacteroidales > CAYRRV01 > CAYRRV01. The sequence goes on from CAYRRV010000006.1 coordinate 113,705, forward strand.
GAGTGGAAAACCCTCATGCCGGTTACCACCCTGGAAAATGAGAGGATTTTTATCGTGGGAACTTCTGCGGCGGGAAAAATATTAGAGATTACGATTGATGGAGATCAGGCCGGCACTTACAACCTATCGGCTCAACCCCTGGAGACAAAATGCAATGCCATTTATAAGGCCAGCGCAACAGCAAACATGGATGATACATACATTAGTACCTCAGGCACTGTTACCATCGATAATATTGACGATTCCAATAAAAAGCTAAGCGGTACATTTTCATTTACATTACGAAAGGATGTATCTGTTGAAACCGTTCAGATTACCGGGGGTATTTTTAACAATATCAAGTACCTGTCAAGATAATCAGGATTTTAAATTAAGGGATACCCTTTAGTGTCAGGTCAATGAAAAAATGACGGTTGCTCTCTGCCAAAAGTCTTAAATAAAGGACATCTTTTCTCCAATATCAAGTGTGACGCTTCATTAAAATGATTAGAAAACAAAATGAAGATAATCATTATCTCTCTTGTTGTCTCCCATGGATGGAAGTTCACTGTCATCACTCATTGGTATCGTGAAATTAAATGTTGATCCATTATAGTCATTATCCTCAACCCAAATAGTACCCCCAAGTAATTTTACCAATCCATGACTGATAGACAATCCTAATCCTGCACCGGGCAATTGATCAGAGGTATTATCATGCTTTCTGTAAAAACTTTCAAATAATAAAGGATCTCGTTTACATCCTTTACCTGTATCGGTCACGAAAAATTGCAGCTTATTATCATCGCGAATAAAAAAGCCGAATTCAATTATACCTTTGTCTGTAAATTTAAGGGCATTATGTAAAAGATTTGAAAGTACTTGTTCCAGCCGGATTTGATCCGTACTAATTTTAAAATCAGGATCTTCAAATTGGGAAGTTTTTAAAAGCGCGATGTTAAATTTTTTCATCCTGTGCTTTTCTTTTTGAAATTTTTCATGCAATTCTTCCAATATACGATTTGGGTAACATGCACGCTGGCTTAATTCTAATTCAGCATTTTCTATGAGAGAAGCATCAATAAGATTATTAATCAGGTTGAGAAGATTATTACTGCATTGATTAATGTAGTCGAAATACTCTTCCTTTTCCTCCCTGGAAAGCTCATCACTTGTAAGGAGCCTTGAAAACCCAAGGATAGCATGCATCGGAGTACGTAATTCATGAGAAATAATAGAGAGGAAACTATGCTTGAGATGATTCATCTCCAGGCTCTTCTCATCCAGTTCTTTTCTGTACTTGTTAACTAAATCAAGTAGTTCTTCGTAACTCAGTCTACTCTTCATAAAAGCAATACTTCATCTACAATTTTTCAAAAATAACCAATAAGCTAAAATAAACTAAGGAATTCCGGTATCATTTTTAAAATCTTATTAACAATATTCTTTATTCACTTCTATGCCCGCCAAAAAATTCAGAATTCTGAATAAAAACTGCTCACGCTGAAAATCATTTAAAACAAAGGATAAAATTTCTTTAACTGACTGAATACTCCCGCTGGAAGCATGAATTTCATTGCCGCAATTTTGGATTATATCGGCGATATTTTCCCTTGTCATTTCAATATGAAACTGTAACCCTATGGTTTTATTCCCGACAATAAATCCCTGTCTTGGATAGGTATTATTATATGCCAGTAATCTTGCACGCGGGGGCAAATCAAAAGTTTCACCGTGCCAGTGAAAAACCATGAAATTGTCGGGAACTTCTTTAAATGGTTCAATTCGTCGGGCTTCCGGGGTGAAATCAACCGGAAACCAACCAATTTCTTTACCAACTCCAGGGTAAACGCTTGCCCCGAGAGCATTCGCTATTAGCTGAGCACCCAGGCAAACCCCGAGAACCGGTATTTCCCGCTTGATACATTCCCTGATAAACTGTTTCTCTTCCTTTAACCACGGCAGGTATATCTCATCGTTCACGCTCATGTTACCTCCCATTACTATTAACATATCGACATCTGATACAAGGGGTACCTTTTCGTTACAGAAAAAGCGTGTTACAGTTGATTGAAACCCGTTCCTGTCAACCCAGTGCTTAATCAGTCCGGGTCCTTCAAATGGAACATGCTGAAAAAAATGTACTTTCATTCTATTTCCTGATTTTATATAATTATCCAAACAGCTACTATAACCATCATCACGCCCGAGATATACCCTATCCATTTCATTCCTTTTTCGGTACGTGTATATCTTGTCAGGGTAGACCCCCCCAGCCCCCAAAGAAAATGAGACCCCATTGAAAGTACCACCAGGAAAACTGATAAGATAAATACATTCCCCAACCGGTTCCCGGTAGATGGCAAGAATTCTGCAAAAATAATTACGAGTGCAGTAATTGTTTTAGGATTAAGAGAATTCACGATAAATCCTTCCGTGAAACCAGGTATTTTCCGGTTTTTCTCCTCATTCATGGCTGATGACCTGAAAAAACCATATGCCAGGTATAAAATAAAAACAGCTCCCCCGTAGCGGAATACATCCTGCACCCATGGAAAGGCATTAATTAACCGGGAAAGCCCAAAACCAATCAGCATGGAATACATAAAAATATTCACGTTTATCCCGGCTATAAAAGGTATGGTTTTTTTCAACCCGTATCGTGAACCGATAACCGCGCACATGATATTGTTAGGCCCCGCGGAATATGCCAGGGGAACAACAAAGAATACAAGCTTCAATATCAATTCAGTAGTCATCATTTACAACTCTTCCAGTGGTCAAATCTCCGGGAGAAACCCATAATCTCGTTAAATATCCTGCAAAAAAAGCATTTTTTTTGGATAAACCTGTAACGAATGGCATTTTCTACCGTCTTTATTTTAGTGATATTTATTGTGATTTGTTATAAATTATTGTGATTTGTCGTGATTAGGTTGTAATATTTAGAAAAGGATAAATTGTTTATTATGCATTAAAATCCCTGAAAATGAAAGTAGATCTGAATCCAAATGAAGTAGTAATTAAAGCTTCAGATAGTAATTTTTATCAAAGTAATTCCGCGATCGACGGGAAACTTATCCTTACGAACCAAAGATTATTTTTCAAAGCCGATGCCATTGGTGCTGCTTCACATGAAGTAGAAGTATATCCCGGGGATATTCAGGAAATTCTATATTTTAAAACCGGGTTCCTTTCTCCGAATGGATTAAATGTCATCAAAAAAGATGGAGGCGAATTTAAATTTAAGGTTAAACAAAGAAATAGCTGGGTAGAAATGATTAATAAAATGTATTAACCTGTTTTCCATATTTTTTTTATTTTCAAACAAGTGGATTCACAATAAGTTGATTAACTTTCGGTTTTATTGAATAAACTGAAATTATAATGAAACCTGCAAGTATATTGTTTATTGTCCTTCCAGTACTCATTTCCTCCTGTAGTCCATCAATATATTTCGAGAATACACGAATGAACCAGGTAGTAATTGAAGTGCTCAAACCTGCAGAAACATCTGTATCCTTGAATATTCAGAATGTATTATTGCTTACCGGAAATCCTGAAGACAATGTAAATATCTCTGTTGAAGGTGATATTACCTTCTGGGATACTTTACCCGGTGAAATTAAAGATAATTTCATGATAAACACCCGGCTGGCTTTAAAGCAGATATTAAATGAGGGGCCGAGGTTCTTCGTGAAAGACACTGCTGATTTTTATTTCAATGATTTGAATCAGGTATCATGGAACGAGGTAGAGAAGCTTTGTGAGGAAACCACCACCGATGGAATAATATTGCTTGACAGGCAGAAAATCCTGGTAAATTCAGATATTGCACCTGAATATGTATCTGATTATTATGGAGAAGAAATACATGGCGCTACAGTTGATATTACTGCGGAATGCAACTGGAAGATTTTCGATCCAATAAACAGAAAATTAGAAAGGCGCACTGTAAAAATTAATGATGATTATTACAGCAGGGGATCCAATGTTGATGAAGCGCTGGACGGTCTTCCTTCTTTTGATGAAATACTTGATAGATTCAGTTTCCTCTCGGGTGAAAAATATGGAAACATGATATCGCCCGTCTGGGTCCCTGTAACAAGATACTATTACGTCAGCGGAAACAGTGACATGAAAAAAGCAACCCGGCACATGGCATCAGGAGAATGGCAAAAAGCATTTGATATTTGGCGAGAATACACTGGTAGTAGCAAGCAAGCCCTGGCAAAGCATGCCTCATTTAACACGATACTTTCCTATGAAATTGATGGAGACCTGGAAACAGCGCTCATGTGGGCCAATAATACCAGCCTGCGGTTTAACAGCATTGAAGCTAAATCCTATGCTGAATTACTGGCCCAAAGACTCGAGGAAAAAAGAATGATTGATGAACAGATGGGGTGGTGAAGCATGGCAATCGATAATCAATTGTTATTAATTGTAATCTTATCTTTTGTAGATGTAATCATTGGTGTTTGATACAGTTAATCCTGGTGTTTTGTCAATGAAAATATGACGGCTCGGCTTGCCCGTGCCACATGTCCTGAATAAAGTGACATCCCTCCTGCAATATTAATTGTTACGCGTTACTGGGACATCAGTAATCAATTGCCAGGTTCAGCTTTTATTCAAATTTTAATCTTACATCCATTTCGCCACCGGTGATGGTATAGCAGGGTTCAGTACACACGTCTGCCTGGTAGTTGGTTTTTAGTTCATCACCATCAATGGCAAAAATAACCTTGTCGCCCACCCTATACTTTGCTACAACAGAGAAAAACTGATGAACCGGGCTGAATAGAAAAAAGTTCTCTGCAGTGGCAGTATCTATCCATTCGACTACACTGTCTCTTACGTTTCCCTTGTAAAAAATCAGGGGTACAAAAGGATTTTCATCATTTATAGTTACCTGAACGAATAGGTCAGCACTATCAGGCTCGTAAAAATAACATTCATTACAGTCAACATACAAGCTCTCACAGGCAAAGAAAGGTAAAGATGCCATGAACAAAACAATGATTATCCGGACCACTTTAGTCTTATTCATCATACTCGAGCCAAAAAATTGATTTATAACCAGTTGATCCTTTTCTCAAATTTAATAAAAAATTGAGATTAATGGTAAAATGATGGGGTGAGTAATCATGCAAATTGAGGTTCAGATACTGGTACCCAATCTCGAGGGAAATAAAATCTCCTTTAAAGTAAAGTCCACCGGAAGGTGTAAACAGGATTTTCTTACCCGGCCCGTAACCGGTACCAATATATTTACCAAATGTATACAAAACAGCCCCTTTACCATACAATCCTATATTCAGTGCATAGGGATCAGCATGCAACGGGATATACCTTGCCATGTCCAGCATAAATCCAAGGCGCCTTTCCCAATATTGATAAAACACGCCAGGTGATTCTTTTTCAAGAACAGGCCTCGCGCTGGGTCTGAAGAGAAAGTCAATGCCTCCTTCCAAATTATACCTTTTATCTCTTAACCCAAAGCCGGTGGATAACAACATGTCGCTTGATGAAGCATTTATCCCCGTTCTGATATTGAACAAGCTGAAATCGGGCCTGAAGCAAGGTTGGGCTCCATTTTGTTTTAGCAGGGAATAAACTTCAGAATTCCGATCTGCCAGGTTCATGGGTTTGGTAGCAAAATTGATATTAAGGTTTACATTGGCCCCCATTTCAATTAACGTGTCTACCAATTCAGCATTATTGTACCGCACGCCAAGAGCAAGGGGGGTGTAGCCATATTTATTAGACTCGTTATATTCAGCGCCTTCTCTTAACAACAAAAAAATTACATCCTGGTATTTTTGTTGAATCGCGATCATCAGTGAAGTATACCCTTTATCATCTGCAGCATTAATATTGGCACCAGCATCCAAAAGTAACCGGATTATTTCGGTGTTACCACTGTATGTTGCTGCCATCAAAGGTGTATTTCCATAATCATCAGCTTTGTTAACCTCTGAGCCGTAAAAAATGAGCATATCAGACATAATGAAAAGATTATACCCGGCTGCATAGATCAGGGGAGTAATCCCGTGTTTGTCACCCATGTTGATGTCCGCACCTTTCAGTATAAGGTACTCGGCAATATCCAGGTTATTGTTCCAGACTGCACTGATCAGGGCTGTTACACCATTATGAGGTTTTTCATTGATATCTGCACCATTTAATACCAGGATTTTCACGACCGTGAAATGATTATTTTCTGTAGCATACATTAGAGGAGTAATGCCCAAATCAGTTTCTGCATTCACATCCGCACCCTTGTTTAGTAGATATAATACAGCAGCGCTGTCTCCTTTATCTGCTGCCAGGATCAGGTTAAAATCATCATCTCCCGGGTAGAAATATGAAGTATCTATTCTCGTTTTAGTATCCGATGCATCCACCTCTGAAAAAAAGTGAACAAACAAGATACAAGTAAAAATAACTTTAAACATTCTGTTTATCAGGCAATAAACTATATTATTCTTCTTGATCAAAATACGATACTGTTTTTAAAACATCTAACCAAATTTCGGGATTGAAAGATAATAGTTTAAATTTGAATGGTAAACATCTTGACCTTAATTCTCACGAAAAAAAAGACAGAAAAATGAATCAAAAAGTTTTGAACCGACGAAATTTTTTTCAACTTCTCGCGGCAGGAAGTGTTGGATCGGTTATTCTCCCTGGCAATATTTGTATTGCTTCAGGTGCAATAATGAACGATGATGAAAGACCATTTACCAATGTTGGTGATGCTTTGAAATACCCCAGGACAGAAACATCTATGCCGGGAAGGTTTCCAGGTGCGGTAGTGGAAACCATACATGCCAACTGCTACAAAGAGGGTCAGATTATTGCTGAAGCAGCTCACGAGATGGTAAAAGAATCCCTTCTTACTTTAACAGGAAAAAAGAGCATCAATGATGCATGGTTAATGTTCGTGACGCCGGGTGAAAAAATTGGCTTGAAAGTCAACCCCGTGGCAGGAAAATTACTCAGCACGAGCGTGGAGGTGGTACAGGCCATTGTAACACAATTGAAAAATGCCGGCATACCCGCGAGTGATATTGTTATATGGGATCGGAGAAAACCTCAATTGGAAGAAACAGGCTTCACCCCGGAGAACTTTCCCGGCACCAATATAATGGGAACGGAACACAAGGATGAAAACGATTCATGGTATGACGAAAATGGTGATCTTCATGGTCTTAAAATGATTGATAAAAAATGGTACTATTTTGCTGATGTTGAAGGCGATTACAAAGAGGAAACCCTGCCATACATGATCAACCAGGGTAAATACTCGTATTTTAGTAAAATTTGTACCCGGGAAGTAGATAAAATCATTAATATACCCATACTTAAAAACGCTGGTTCAACGGTAACCTTGTGTCTAAAAAACCTGGCCTATGGGGCTATAAGCAATACCGGCAGGTTACATTCAAAATTGTGGGCAGATACATGCGCTGAGGTATGTGCATTCCCGCCTCTTCGTGATAAGGTTGTGTTAAATATCGTGGATGGTATTAAAGGCTGTTACAATGGTGGCCCGGGGGCTAATCCTCAATTCATCACAAATTACAACACGGTTCTGGCAGGTACCGACCCGGTAGCGGTTGACACGATAGGTTACGAGATTATACTGAAGAAAAGAATAGAGGAAAAAATACAGGAAGTGGACCTCCCAAGATCACGAAAATTTCTGGAAATGGCAGAAGAACTTGGCCTGGGCTTCACGAATCCTGATAAAATCAACCATGAAAAAGTAGAATTGGCCTGATTATGTGGTTTAAATATCTTATAACAGTCTTGATCTTATCGATTACAATAAACGTGAAGGCGCAAGACTTCTTTAAAAAGGAGATTTCAAGTGATTCCCTTGAAATCAGGGAAATAAAAAAATACAACGACGGTTCTCTCTGGGGTTACATGAATGGGGGAGCTGATGTATACCTTGAGTATGGTTTTCAGGAATTATGGCTTGTATCAGTAACGTATCGGGAAGTTGATTTTAATATGAATATATACCGTATGAAAGACCCCGAGAGCGCTTACGGCATATTCTCGATTTACCACCGCGATTGTTCCGATATCCCGACACTTTACACCCTGGATTGCCTGATTCCTTATCAATATCAATTTGTCAGCGGCCCATTCTATGTCAGTATTTCCGATAGTTATGGAAGTAAAGCATCCATGAAGAAGGCAATTGAACTGGCCGCGAGTATTGAACTGGAAGAAACAGAAAAGAAGATTTTTACATTACCGGAAATTTTCAACATCCGTGCCCTGGAAACAGAGATGAATACTGTCAAATTTTTAAGAGGAATCCTGGGCATCCAAAACGGTGCACCCCATTTGGAACCATATTTTGAGGGATTAACATCATACAAGTTATATTACTTGTCGTTGCCCGGAAATGAATTTATTGCAAATCTCGAATTTGGTGATAAGAAAGAAGAAGCATCCTTTTTCGGGGAGTTCAAAACAAAACAAGCCCAAACAGATTACTTATTTGAGAATAAGAATTCCCTGATTTGGTTACGAACATGTAAAGAAGAAATAATCAAAGAAGTTCAGCAATTCATCGATGAACGATAATGGTAAAACCAATTTCACAGCAATTTTCGAATAATATAAAGAATCAAAGACAGGAGAATGCTCAGGATAATCATTGTGGTAATGGGAAAATAAAACCGGAAATTTTCTTTTTCCACCCGGATATCACCGGGCAGTCGTCCCAGCCAGGTTAGTTTATCCCCGAAGAAATAAGCTATCACACCAATTATAAAAATTATAATCCCAAAAATTATGATATACCTGCCAGCTTGTTGCATGTGTTATCACGTTTCTTTTATTGGTTTAAATCCTAATCCTAACACCTCGCTTGCATCAAAAACTGTAACAAACGCGTTTGGATCAATTTCCATGATATAATCTCTCAGGATAACAAATTCCCGTCGACTTATGTTTGTGAATATAATCTTTCTTTGTTCACCTTCCCACATTCCCTGGGCGGGGATATAGGTACCTCCCCTTTCCAATTCAAAGAGAAGTTTTTGCCGGATTAACTCGTATTTATCAGAAATAATCATCAGCGACTTTGAATAGCTGAGTCCCTGCATTGTACCATCAATGACCCGTCCCGTGATATAAATCACTATCCAGGAATAGAGGGGTATTTTCCAATCCCTGAAGGCAATAAGGCCTATCAGAACAATCACTGAATCAACATAAATTAAAAGAACACCAAGGGGTTTCCGGGTATATTTTTCAATAATCATGGCCACTATATCTGACCCCCCTGAGCTAGCCCTTGACATGAAAATGAGAGCCAAACCAAACCCAATCAGTACCCCGCCAAAAACCGATGAAAGCAAAGCGTCATCTTCAACCAGCGGTTGATCACCCCAGGAATATGACAACAAATCAATAAAACCAGAAGTCAGGAAAAAACCCACTATTGTTTTCATCCCAAACCTGGGTCCGAGTATTTTTATTCCAATAATTGTTAAGGGGATATTCAATATTAATCCCATTAAACCTATAGGAAAACCTTCGGGGGCAAAACTAAATACACCTTTTGTCATGTAATGGATCACGATACTGATCCCGTAAACACCACCCGGCACAATCTTGTAAGGGGTAATAAAATAAACAAAACCCGCCGCTAGGATAAATGATCCGGTCAGGATTAACGCGTAGTTTTTAAACCATTCACCGGAAAAGAGCTTGTCTTTTTTAATAAATACCATGATTCAGGATTTAAATTTAGCGCGAAAATAAAGGAAAAAGCCAAACAAGAAATAGAGGGAAACATGTTATATAATCTGTACAGTAATATTAATATTGTTTTAATTCAGAACATTTTTGAATTTACCATTTTTGTTGTAAAAAAAGCAAGATATGAACCGGAAAGACAGTTAATTGAATTAATGTTTACCAACTCCAGGGGCTGCTCGTTAAAAACGCGATTCAGGCTTATCTTTGTATAGAAATCAACTCTATGTGTAAATAGCTTAAAAACAATTAGATAGATTATAGATAGGAGGCATAATAAGAGATTTGCCTTGGCCGGGTTATATTTTGAATCTAAATTTTGCTTATCTTAGTCAAACCTAAGAACCAATATCTAAACCATGCAACACCCGACAAGAAAGAAAAAAGGATTTGGTACGGCGCCCGTGTTTTTCACGGCAATTTCAACTATTCTGGGAGCCATTCTTTTCCTGCGATTTGGATATGCTGTTGGTCTTCTTGGTTTTGTAGGTGTTACCCTCATCATTTTCATCGGCCATCTCGTGACCATTCCAACAGCATTGGCACTTTCCGAGATCGCGACGAACCAGAAGGTTGAAGGTGGCGGGGAATACTTTATTATTTCCCGTTCTTTTGGTTTAAATATTGGTGCTACAATAGGTATTTCATTATTTTTTTCCCAGGCTATAAGTGTTGCTTTTTATGTAATTGCTTTCACCGAAGCTTTCGAACCACTTTTCAACTGGGTAAAAAACCAATACGATGTCACTCTTCCCAGGCAGGTAATCAGCATACCGGCAATGCTCCTGCTTGGTTTGCTCATGTTAAGCAGGGGGGCCAGCATGGGTGTAAAAACCTTGTATATCGTTGTGGCGATCCTGTTTATCTCATTAATCCTCTTTTTTATTGGTACCACTGGTTACGCGGAAACGTATGATAAAAATCCCTTGCTTGCAGGCATCAGGCAACCCTCCCAATTTTTTATTGTTTTTGCCATTGTATTCCCTGCATTCACGGGTATGACCGCTGGCGTGGGACTTTCAGGTGATTTGAAAAACCCGTCAAAATCTATCCCGTTGGGAACAATCACGGCAACCCTGTCAGGAATGGTTATTTATTTCTTCATTGCTTGGAAGTTACATGTTTCGGCGAGTGCAGAAGACCTCATCAATAATCAACTTATGATGTCGAACATCGCGGTAGCCGGTAATATTTTTATTCCATTAGGACTAGCCGCGAGTACAATCTCGTCTGCCATTGGGTCTATCATGGTTGCCCCTCGAACATTACAGGCGCTAGGTGTAGATCGTTCATTTCCTTTCCCTAGATTTAATTATATCATTGCTAAAGGCAAAGGTTCTGCCAATGAACCATTTAATGCAACACTGCTGACCACGGTTATCGCGCTCGTATTTGTCGCTCTCGGTTCAGTAGATGCAGTAGCAAGTATTATATCGATGTTTTTCATGGTAACCTATGGAAGCATCTGCCTTATCAGCTTTCTTTATCATTTCGGGGCGGATCTTTCATATCGTCCCTCCTTCCGGTCCAGGTGGTACCTGTCGCTGATAGGATTTCTCATGTGTGTTTTTCTGATGTTCATGATCAACACGGGATATGCTATACTCGCTATCATACTGATTATAACCATTTACTTGTACGTGAGCAACTACCACAAAGACAGGCAGGGCATGGAAGTTATCTTCCAGGGAGCCATGTTCCAGTTGAGTCGCCGTTTACATGTTTACCTCCAAAAATCTAAGAAGAAAAGCCTTAGTAACTGGCGCCCGTCTGCTATTTGTATATCTTCTTCAACCTTCGAACGCTATAATGCACTAGAACTGTTAAATTGGATATCTTACCGATATGGCTTTGGCACTTACATTCACCTGATTAACGGGTATTTGTCGAAAGTAACTCAAAATCAGGCCCAGGAAACTTTAAAAAAAATTATTGAAAGCACGGAAAAAGAAGACAATGTTTATATCGACACGTTAATATCTCCATCTTACACGAGCGCGATAGCTCAAATAATTCAGCTTCCCAGTATATCGGGTATGGAGAATAACATGGTTATCTTCGAGTTTAACAAAAAGGACATTGAAAGCACGAAACAAATAATAGAAAACTTTAGCCTGGTAAACGCTGCTACTTACGATTGTGTTGTGCTGGGTAGTTCTCACAAGAAAATATTATACAAGAACGGGATTCATGTATGGTTGCGGAATACTGACTACGAGAATGCCAACCTGATGATCCTGCTTGGATATATTATATTGGGTCACCCGGTATGGAAACGGGGTGTTATTAAAATATTTGATATCTGTAGTGATGATAAACTGGAGAACTGCCGTTCGGAACTCCTGGAATTAATTCAGAAGGGCCGGTTGCCAATTTCTCCCAATAACATCGAAATTATCAAACTAGATGAAAATATCAGTATAAAATCCCTCATTAACCAGAAATCGGCAGACGCCGGGCTTGTAGTTACAGGCTTCCGCGGTGAACAGTTAAAGCACAGCGGAACAGAAGTATTTAGCAACTATGACGGGGTAGGTAATATTATCTTCGTGAATGCTAACAAGGAAAAAGATATCGTCTAACGTGGTTTAAAGGGGTAGGAATGATTTCATATACTGCTTTATAAATCACCCCGAATGGAAATCCACTATCAATGAATAAAAGGAAGGGCAACATGGAAATCCATGCCACCCTAACCGGAGCTCTGATATAAAGGAAAAATCAGAAAAAAAATCATTGCCGGGATCAAGGTTCAACATTGATATTAATTCTACTTAGAAGATTAATATTGTTAATATCCGCGTAATCATACTGGCAGATGCCATCTTCCCCGGTCATTATTAAAACTCCATCGACCGGAATGACATCAAAAGCATGAATATCATCGTAAGTTTTCAGTTCATTTTCCGTGATTTTCATAGGATCTCGTGCGTCGTATATCTTCAGGCCTGCCTCACCATCACATAAAAAAAGAATATTGTCGTCAATACCCAGCCCATGAGGATTTACCATCGCGTATGCTTTGACAAGACTGGGTGAATAAATATTGGAGATGTCTACAACGTCCAATTCATTTACCATCCCCCCGCAATTTGACCCGGAACGCAATGTAACATAAGCATAATCACCTTCCACCACCACCGGATCACAACTCCTGATATGTGAAAACTCGCTGATTTTTTCCGGGTTTACCGGATCATCAAGACTGTAAATTAACATTCCGGTTTGGGTACCTATAAACATGCGTTCATTATAGTAAAAAAGTGTTTCAATATTCCAGCCAATATGCTTGTTAGCTTTTAGAAGAGGATTATTCCCGGTTGTTACATCAAAAATATGCATGTTCGTATTATCGATAGCATAAAGTTTGTCGGCATAAAGCATGAAACGGGCCATAGAACCACCCGTGCCATAAGAAGAACCTCCACCACCCACTTTATTGCCCGTGCTAAATGAAACCATGTCTAAGGATTCGGCCCGGTAACCCCAAAACATGGGATAATGCTGCTGGTTGGTTTCCACATTTTTTTCCACGGTTTTTACTTCAAAGCCAGTCACCACCCCTTTACCTGATTCTATTTGTTCAACCGGGTAATTGTAGTCATACTCCGGGATAATATAAGGAAAAATACTATCGACACGAGAAATCTCAGTTATGTTATTCATGTCGCTTAAATCGATCACGATAAGATCAATATAACTGTCGGCATACAGGAAATTGTCTTTCACGGCCATATCAACATTACCGGGAATCTCTACAAATGATACTTTTTGGGGAGAAGCAGGATTGGTATTATCAATAATATGAATACCTTTCATATACTCGTTCACGAAAAGATAGTTGTCTTTAATGTAAATCTTCCCGGGTTGATTGATTTCCCTGGGAGTCTCAGTTCCTATAACCGTTCTTAGCTCGTTATAAGACATGTAGAGGGGAACGTTCATTCTATATTCATCATAAATCTTGTCCTCACAGGAGGTAAATGCTACGATGAAGAAAAGCATAGACAAAATATTGAATATATTTTTATTTGCTTCAGCGTACTCGCGGACTTGGCTAAAGATTTTGCTGTAAACCCCAGTGTATGAAGCCTTAATACGAAGCAAATTGCTATTTAAAGGCCTGTCCCAAATAAATCCGGGAGAACCAACGTTTTGTTCGTCCGCGCTGGTGTTATGACTTGTACATGCTTGTTTCATGTGTTCCTTAATTTGGTTAAACAATTCGGTTTCAAAAACATGGCCAGTGTTTACATTCAGATGAGAAAATTTCGAATAAGGTTGCGTTTAACAAAAGCAACCATGGTTGCATGAATCGCGTCTATGTAATAAAATATCTTAAAATGATTACTTTTCAAAAAGCCTCATTGCACTTGTTCATTATTACGCTCCTGTCAATTCAAACCGTTTTTTCGCAAAACGATATCCTGTTTCTTAAGAATGGTAGCATATACACGGGAACCCTTGCCCCTGTCGAAAATGACACAACCATTTCGATCTGGACGTTGGATAACAATTTAATCGTTTTTCATGCCAATGAAATTAAGAGAATCGCGAACGACACGATATTAAAGTCTCCTGTTAAAAGAAAACTGTACCCGGGTCGCTACTATGGCCTGGTTAATGCAGGAATTCTGGCAGGAAGCGGTAACGATCAAATTGATACCCCGGTAAGTTTACATTATACCGGTACATTCCTCTTTCAAAACCATTTAAGTTTCGGTATAGGCTCAGGTATTGAAATCTTGAATTATCTCACGATCCCGCTGCATGCTGATATAAGATACTACATACCTGTAAAGCAAGGATTTAGTCCATATCTATATACTACCGGGGGATTATATTTTCCAACTAACAAAAAGGAAAGCGATGGGTACAGGGATGTATTGCACCAAAATGGTATTTTCGTGAACCCGGGGGTAGGCATTTTACTTAATAATAAAAATAACAGCGGAATTGGGATTTCAGTAGGTTATCGACACCAGATACTGGAAGATGAATTCGAATATGATCATCCAGGCAGCTACAACCCTACCAGCAGGAAATATATTTATAACCGGCTATCCCTTCATATTGCTTTTATCATGTAACAATGAAAAAAAACGAAAAAAACCTCTCCATTTTTTTCACAGATAGGATGAATTTATTTTATTTCGTAAATTGAAGTTTTATTAAAATACTTTTTTATCAATGAACAAAATCCTGGTAATTACATGGTGTTGTTTTATGCTGAGCTGCTTGAGTGGATGTAAAAAGAAACCAGCAGCCAGTCGTAACCAGGCATTATGGAGCAGCGAGAATCCTTTTACGATTCCCCTGCGACAAAGATTAAATAAATTTGAAAAAGGGAATCTTGTTTTTAATGCCTCTTTTGAATCGGGGAAATACTTTTTTTATGATACGGATAACAATGCATACGTGATTGATGGCTGGAAGGAAACAAGCAAAAACGTGAAGTGGATAGAGAATAAAGATTCAGCAAATTCACATCACTATATAAAAATCACGCGGGAACATGCTGATGTAACCGATGAAACTGGCGAGGGAGTTATCAGTGACTTTATCAGGGTTATACCAGGTAATTACATGCTGAACTATGACATAAAGCTAAAAAATATTGTCAACCCGAAATCCCGCCTCGGTACCAGGCTTTACGATGCAATTGATATCAGAATTTACTATTATGACAAAAACAAATTACAGGTTGATGGCAGAAAATACCTTCCATTTATTCCTGGCAAAGTAGACCAAACCTTCAAGGGTTACCCGTTTTCAGCTTTTTGGGCCATTGATTCGATTGGATGGACCAGGGTAACTGGTCGAACCTATCACTATCCCTATGACGAGGGTAATATTCCGGATGAAGCCAGGTTCGTGAAAATATTTATTGGTCTAAAGGGAAGCGGGATCATGCACTTGGATAATGTAGATTTCAGGTATACCGAAGCCAATTTCTCGCAACTCGAGCGATTGAATGCCATGATGAATAAAACATTATCTCCCTGGGATTTATTGGTTCCTGCTCCCCAGTTCTTGCAAGCTGGCGAACGATTCCATTTTTTTGATCCCGAGGATATAGATAAGTTCCCTGTTATAGTAATACCCGGAAACGCCGGTCAGTTGACCAGAAAGTCGGCTGAATTACTGAAGGAAAAAATAGAAAACTTACTCCAAGCAGAAAACAAAGAAATCCGTGTTAAAATCCTAACGAGGCAACCTGAAAACGTCAGTCATGTTTTCAGGATTAACGACAAGGAAATAATAACGAACACCGATTACCCAAACATTCCCTCGGAGATTTTTGGCAATAAAGAAACGTACTCGTTGTTTACCAATTATGAAGAACACTCGACATTTCTCAGTAGCCCGGGGCAAGAAGGAATTTTTCATGGCATAAATACACTACTTAAATTATTTGAAGATACCGGGTATATCTACAATAGTTGTCAGATATTTGATTTTCCAGATTTCAGTAAGCGAGGCTGTTTCCTACACGCGGATTCGTCTTTCACCTTGCAAGAAAACATTGATAAGCTTGTTTCATACCACTTCAACAACTTCTATGTTTTTGAAAATCTAAATAATGAGACAGAAACTTTTAAGGCAATCCAAAACGAACCCTACCAGATGAACGTGCTCATGGAGAATTTGAATAATTTTGAATCCGTGAAGGAACTGAAAGACCGAACAAATCGTTTCTTAAATAAAGGATACAAGGGTATTGTTATACATGCGGGGACATTACCATGGACAAAAAACGGATTTGGTTTCAATTATTATCACAGGCCGGTAAAGGAATTAGTTGAACTCCAAAAAAGAGACATTCATTTTCTCGGATTTATTAAAAAATTCATCGATCAAAATTATAATGACAGGGAATTAAAATATATCTCACCCTATTATCATAATGAACGGGTACTAGAAAGCATGGGAAATGCTGAAACTTATTTCACGGGGTTATCAATGGAACTGCCCGTGAATATTTCATTTGTCTGGTCAGGAATTTGCAGTGAAACACGTTGTCTGGATAATATCAGTATAGAATACTACAAGCAATTAACAGGTCGTTATCCCATATATTTAAACAATACCCTTTATTCTGATTTAAAAGAGGAATACATTCATTTATACCCGGGTAAAGCAAGATCCGGATCACTTTTCAGTCCGGCATCTCTCAGTTTTCCAACGGGTCATCAATCCAGGTTTGATGGTGGAGAGGTTATTATCTATAACGAGTCATTAAGCCGACTTGAACAGGTAAAACTACAAGTTACAGCCGCTGGATTGTGGAATCATGAAGAATTCAATCCTGATATAACCTTGTGGAAGATACTCGTGAATGATTACGGGAAATACATGGCCTCACGGTTGATCATGTTCAATGATGCATACCTTGCTCTAAAAGGGGACCTCGCGCAAAAATCTGCCTCCAGAAGAGAAGCGAGACAAGAAGCTATCACACGGGCTCATTACCAAAAGATGCTAAACTACTTTGAAGAATTAAAACTAAATGTAAATGATCAACAATTGATGCAAGAATTAAGTTATCGGGTGAAAACCATATCCGAAAAATTCGAGAGCAGGATTAAGACTGAACCAGGATTTTTTGTAGATACATTTGGTGCGGGGAAATAGCATTTTACATCAAGGTGTCTTAACAATGAAAAAATGGCGTTTGAGCTGTGCCACATGCCGTAAATATAGACATCCCTTCTACAATATCAATAGTGAAACGTCACTACACTTCTCGAATATTTGTTCGTAATAATACCATCCATTCTCGTGTAATCAATCAAATAATTATTACTTTTGATGAAAATTTGGACAGATTTTTATGAACGAAGATCGGGGCTCTATGTACAATGAAAGCGAACTTCTTGAGATGGTTCAAAGGTATGAGAACATGCTGAAAGATAATAGGTATATCTTTTTTGATGTCCATGAATTTGAATATATTATTAGTTATTATGCTGACAGGGATAAGTATGGTAAAGCTATTCAGGCAGCAGATATTGCATCTCATCAACATCCTCAATCCATTGAACTGAAATTTAAAAAAGCCGAAATTCTCATAGATAAGGGAGATTTTGAGCATGCCTTATTACTTTTACAAAAAATTGAAAGGATCAACTCGGGAGATACCGAAATATATTTTTTAAAAGGCAGGGTATACATGGAAATGGGAAAAACCTCGGATGCCCTGAAAAATTTTGATATGGCTGTTGAATCTGCTTTTGATGAAACGGGAGCAATACTTTACGACATAGCGGACATCCTTCAACAACTGAATCATTATAAACATGCCATCAGGTACCTGAAAAAAGGACATACCCTTGAACCTAAAAGATCTCTTTTCGTTTATGAACTGGCTTATTGCCACGAGCGAATAGATCAATATGACGCGAGCATTCATTATTACAAGAAATACCTCAACCTGGAGCCATTCAACGAGAATGTTTGGTATAATTTGGGTACTGTATATGGTAAAAACGGGAACCTTGAAAAAGCAATAGAAGCATACGAGTTTGCACTGGCTATTGAACCGGAATTTAGTCCCGCTCTTTATAACAAGGGAAATACATACGTGAACCTCGGCAATTACATGAAAGCTATCGAAGCTTACAGGGAATTTCTTAAAGTTGAAGAAGACGAGAACCCGGAGGTTTTATGTTATATCGGGGAGTGTTTTGAAAAGCTAAAAAGATATAAAACCGCGACAGGCTATTATCAAAGAGCTATTCAGTCTGATCCGGAATACAGTGATGCACACTTTGGCCTCGGCATTGTATTGCAATACCAGGGAGAAACTGAAAAATGCTTTATTCATATACATAGAGCGATTGAACTCGATGATGAGAACCCGGAATTCTGGTTTGGTCTCGGTAATGTATATAAAAAAACTGAACAACTCGACCTGGCCCTTGAGGCATATAAGAAAGCCACGCAATTTGATCCCTACGATTATGAATCCTGGTTAAGTATTTCAGATATATATCTCGCGAGAAACGAGATTGAGCAGGCTGTTTCTATCCTGAATGAATCTTATCATTATAACTTTGATGTAGGCTCTCTTAATTACCGCTTGGCCGCCTTACATTTCATCACGAAAAAAGATAACCTGGGATTCAAATTTTTCGAGAAAGGACTTATGCTCGATTTCAGTTCTCACGATGAAATTTTCAAGTATTACCCCAAAGCAGAAAAACTAAAAAAGGTAAAATACCTTATCAATCATTACAAAAGCCTGAATAATTTCTTATAAAATCGAATTTTCGCCAAAAACAAAACTAAACACCGAGTAAAAAATCGTAACATGAAAAATCACCTCCCCTTTATTCCGGAAAGAGAATCAAAACCAAGAAACAGAGGCCTCACGATGATGATGGATAAAGGATTGAGTGTGCATGAGGCAGAAAATTTCGTTGAATCCTCGGGAGAATACACGGATCTTGTGAAGTTTGGATTTGGCACCGCACTGATTTCTAATAAATTAAAAGAAAAAATAAAAATTTATAAAGAAGGAAAAATCCGTCCTTATTTTGGAGGAACCCTCTTCGAAATGTTTATCGTGAGAGACCGGTTTGATGATTTTCGCCGCATGATTGAAAAATACAAGCTCGAAACAGCCGAGATCTCTGATGGTTCCATCCATCTTCCGCATGATGAAAAGCTAAAATATATCGATATTCTCTCTAAACAGGTTACCGTTCTTTCCGAGGTTGGTTCAAAACAAAAAGGGGTAGAAATATCACCTGATGATTGGGTGAAAATGATGAAAACCGAATTGGAAACAGGTGCCTGGAAAGTTATCGCCGAGGCAAGAGAAAGCGGAACTATTGGAATCTACAACTCTGATGGCACAGCCAACATGGAGATTATCAATGATATCATCGAACATGTAAAAACCGATAACGTGTTATGGGAGGCCCCCAACAAAAATCAACAGGTTTGGTTTATTAAACTCTCCGGCACTAACGTGAACCTGGGAAATATAGCAACACAAGAAGTAATTCCATTGGAAGCCCTCAGAAGAGGTATGCGGGGAGATACCTTTTTTGATTTCCTTCCACCTGAATTTGATAAATTCAAGCAATAGTCATTCATAAACCTTACTTTTATTTTGATCAAAATTTAAAACCGTGAAAAGAAATTTCAAGGATTACATTTCTCTAACCCTCAAGGGAATGGGGATGGGCGCGGCTGACGTGGTACCTGGTGTGTCAGGAGGAACTATCGCGTTTATTACCGGAATTTACGAGGAACTAATCAATTCCATTAAATCTGTTAATTTAAAAGCTGTAAAAAAATTATTCAGCAAAGGTTTTAAAAGCTTTTGGGAACATGTCAATGCAAATTTTCTGTTGGCAATATTAATTGGCATATTTATCAGTGTTCTCACGCTGGCAAAAGCTCTTGAATACCTTCTTGTAAATGAACCTATTTTGATTTGGTCGTTCTTTTTTGGCCTCATCATTGCCAGCGCCATTGTAGTTGCCAGGAAAATAAGCCTGTGGAACGCCCGAACCATCATCGCGATAATCGCTGGTGTGGCAATTGCTTATATCATCACGGAAGTAACGCCGGCTGAAACAACAGAGGCCTACTGGTTTATCTTTTTTTCTGGAGCGCTGGCAATTTGTGCCATGATTTTACCGGGAATATCAGGTAGTTTTATATTACTCCTCCTGGGAAAATACCAGTTCATACTCAACGCGTTGAACCAGGCCAAATTTGATGTCATTGCTGTTTTGGGCCTGGGAGCGATCATTGGATTACTGGCCTTTTCCAACGTGCTCTCGTGGTTACTTAAAAAATATCATGAAATAACCATTGCCGTGCTGGCCGGTTTTATGATAGGCTCGCTAAACAAGATCTGGCCATGGAAAATTATCATAGAAACTTATACAGACAGCTATGGAGAAGTAAAACCATTGATTGAAGAAAATGTGCTGCCAGGCACGTTTGAATCAGTCGCATCGCAAGACCCAAAAATTTGGGCCGCCATTGGCTTAATGCTAGCGGGATTCCTTACTATTATCGTCATGGAAAATTTCACGGGTAAAAAGAAAACCGTATGAGGATCTTCGGACTCATAGGATTTCCCCTTGGACATTCATTTTCCGCGGGCTATTTCTCTGAAAAATTCAGCAGGGAAGGTATTGCGGATGCTGAATACAGGAATTTCCCCATCGATAAAATTGATAAATTTCCTTCTCTTATTAACGACAACCCTGAATTAAAAGGTCTCAATGTAACTATCCCCTACAAGGAGCAGGTTGTGCAATTTCTTGACGAACTCGATGAGAAGACCCGGGCAATAGGAGCTGTAAACACCATAAAAATTGAAAATAACCAAAAAAAAATAACACTGAAAGGCTTTAACACGGATGAATATGGCTTCAGAACCTCTCTCCTGCCCCATCTGAACGAGAACCGGAAAAAAGCACTGATCCTGGGAACAGGTGGTGCTTCAAAAGCAGTTAAATTTGTTTTGGATGACCTTGACATCAACTGGATGGAAGTCTCTAGAAAGCCTAAAAGTGATAAATCAATAGGCTATGAAGAAATAAATGAGGAGATCATCCGTGAATATACCATCATCATCAATACGACCCCACTTGGAATGCATCCTGACATATACAGTTTTCCTCCCCTTCCATACAAGCACATGAATGCCAATCATCTTGCTTTTGACCTGGTTTACAACCCGACTGTAACTACATTCATGAAAAAAGCATCAGAACAGGGAGCCACTATTGTAAACGGGTTAAAAATGCTGGAGTTACAAGCAGAAAAGGCCTGGGAGATATGGAATCGTAAGTGATCAAAGAGACTAAATATCAAAAAATTCCTGTCCAATAAACGGAATATGAATTTAGGAAGAACAGGACGATCCTGATAATATGGATAATAGTAAAGACTCGAAGGCCGAAGATTCAATGGTCCCGGGACATCAATCTACCCGTAAATCTCCTTTTTCGATGCCAGCAAGGTATTCCTCAGAAGTGATATAATTGTCATGGGGCCCACACCGCCTGGCACGGGAGTTATATAGCTGCATTTGGGGGCAACCTCATCGAATTTTACATCACCTTTCAATTTCCAACCCGATTTGGTCTTGTCAGATTTCACGCGGGTTGTTCCCACGTCTATGATAACGGCACCCTCCTTTACCATGTCGTCAGTTACAAAATCGGGACTACCAATAGCTGCTATAAGAATATCACCCTGAGAGGCAATAGCAGCAATATCAGGGGTACGACTATGACAAACGGTGACCGTGGCATTGCCGGGATTGTTCTTTAGCGACAATAAAATACTCACGGGCCGCCCCACGATGTTACTGCGACCAATCACCACGCAATGTTTGCCAGAGGTCTCGATATTATACCGTTTCAATAATTCAAGAATACCGGCCGGTGTGGCTGAAACGTAAGCGGGAAGGCCAATCATCATGCGACCAACATTAATGGGATGGAAACCATCCACGTCTTTTTCAGGTTTAATGGCTTCAATAACCTTCTGCTCATCAATATGCTTTGGCAGGGGCAATTGTACAATAAATCCGTCAATATCTGTATCATTATTAAGTTGTTCGATAGATTCAAGCAATTTTTCCCCGGGTATATCGTCTTCAAAACGAACCAGTGTTGATTTAAAACCAACCTGTTCGCAGGCTTTCACCTTGTGATTCACGTATGTTTCGCTGGCCCCGTCGTGCCCCACCAAAATGGCCGCGAGATGCGGTGTTTTTCCACCATTCTTTTTAATTTCAGCTACTTCCTTTGCCATTTCAGCTTTAATATCGGCAGCAACTTGTTTACCATCGATCAACTTCATGCGTTTTAACTATTTTAAGGTTATCGGTTATTTACTGTTATTTCATCATCGGCATTCCACCACCCCCCATCATGCGGGCGAGATTTTTTCCACCTCCCGACATCATCTTCATCATCTTCCTGGTCTCATCAAATTGCTTGATCAGGCGATTGACTTCCTGAATAGAGGTACCACTACCATTGGCAATTCTTTTTCTACGGCTTCCATTTAAAACCTGGGGATTTTCTCTTTCCTGTGGAGTCATGGAATGTATTATGGCTTCGATACCCTTGAAAGCATCATCATCAATATCCAGGTTTTTGATTGCCTTGCCCACCCCGGGAATCATACTGGCCAGTTCCTTGATATTTCCCATCTTTTTAATTTGTCCAATCTGGGAGATAAAGTCATTAAAATTGAACTGGTTCTTAGCAATTTTCTTTTGCAGCTTACGGGCTTCATCCTCGTCAAATTGTTCCTGGGCTCTTTCTACCAGTGAAACAATATCACCCATGCCGAGAATCCTGTCGGCCATCCTGCTTGGGTGAAACACGTCAATGGCATCGAGCTTTTCTCCGGTTCCCACGAACTTGATAGGCTTATCTACCACGCTTCGGATTGAAAGAGCTGCACCCCCGCGGGTATCACCATCGAGTTTTGTCAAAACCACGCCCTCGTAATCCAACCTGTCATTGAACTCCTTGGCGGTATTCACGGCATCCTGACCAGTCATGGAATCGACTACGAAAAGAGTTTCCTGAGGATTCAATGCTTCCTTGATGGCCGCGATTTCTTTCATCATTTCCTCGTCAATGGCTAAACGACCTGCCGTGTCGACAATTACCACGTCATGACCATTGGTTTTGGCTTCCTTAACTGCTGCTTTTGCGATTTTAACCGGATTTTTATTGTCTTCCTCGGTATACACCGGAACATTGATTTGCTCTCCCAGCACCTTTAACTGATCGATAGCAGCAGGCCGGTAAATGTCACCGGCAACAAGTAAAGGATTCTTGCCTCTCTTGTTCTTAAGTAAATTGGCAAGTTTGCCGGAAAAAGTAGTTTTACCAGAACCTTGAAGGCCCGCGATCAATATGATGGCAGGACTTCCCTTAAGATCTATCTCTTCTGCTTCGCCACCCATGAGCACCACCAACTCGTCGTGAACGATTTTTACCATCATCTGACCTGGTTTCACGGCATTCAGCACGTTCTGACCGAGGGCTTTTTCCTTTACCGTGTCGGTAAAATTCTTGGCTATCTTGTAGTTCACATCGGCATCAAGCAATGCACGTCTTACATCTTTTAATGTTTCAGCAACATTAATTTCAGTTATTTTTCCTTGTCCTTTTAATAACTGAAATGAACGTTCGAGCCTGTCTGATAAATTTTCAAACATATATTATAAAATATTAATTCAATTTACTTGTCGTGCAAAAATAATCAAAGTTAAGGCAACAGAAAAATTATCCTTTTCTTAACAATTAACATAATTATAACAAAATAAGCCCACGATTATTGTTATTTTACATCCTCTCAGGTACTTCAATGCCCAATAAATTCATACCCTCGCTAATTACTTCCCCTGTAACAGCTGACAGAATCAGCCGAAGACTTCTTTTCATCTCATCTTCCTCGCGAAGCACCTGGTAATCATGATAAAACTGATTATATTCACGTGCCAGGTCGAAAACAAAATTGGCGATCAGGGCCGGGCTCATCTCTATTGCTGCATCTTTAACGACCCCGGGAAAGGTTCCGATAAGCTTTACAAGTTCTTTTTCCTTATCATTTAGGGTATAGCTGCCAGCATCCTTCTCAACCGGGGAAAGACCTCTTTCATTTGCTTTGCGCAGCAGCGATTTCACCCTGGCATGCGTGTATTGGATAAAAGGACCGGTATTGCCATTGAAATCAACAGACTCCCTGGGATCAAACAACATGTTTTTCCTTGGGTCTACCTTTAGAATGAAATACTTGAGAGCTCCCATACCAATCGTTCTGAAAACCTGTTCAGCTTCATCGCTTTCAAAATCATCCAGTTTTCCCAGTTCAAGAGACATTTCCCTGGCTGTTTTAATCATTTCATCCATTAAATCATCCGCGTCGACAACAGTTCCCTCACGCGACTTCATTTTTCCTTCCGGAAGTTCAACCATACCATATGACAGGTGTCTGATGGTATCAGCCCAATTGTAACCAAGTTTTTTCAATATCACTGCCAGTACCTGGAAATGATAATTTTGCTCGTTGCCCACCACGTAAATCAATTGATTCATATTGAACTCGTCGAATCGTTCAACAGCCGTACCAATATCCTGCGTCATGTAAACGGATGTACCATCGGAACGAAGAAGAAGTTTCTCATCAAGACCTTCATTTTTCAGATCTGCCCATACAGAATTATCGTCTCTCTTGTAAAGAATACCTTTTTCAAGGCCTTCCAAAACAATTTTTTTGCCCAGCAGGTATGTCTCCGATTCGTAATAGATTTTATCAAAATCAACTCCCATGCGTTCGTAAGTAATATTGAAGCCATCGTAAACCCATTGATTCATCATTTGCCAGAGCTCGTTCACCCCCTTGTCTCCGGCTTCCCATTTACGGAGCATCTCCTGTGCCTCGAGGATGAGGGGGGCTTTCTTTTCAGCTTCCTCCTTTTTCATTCCCTCATCTACCAGTGCCTGTATCTGTTTTTTATATTCCTTGTCGAACATTACATAATAATCACCAACCAGCTTATCTCCTTTTTTCCCTGAAGATTCCGGGGTCTCGCCATTGCCCCACTTTTGCCAGGCCAGCATCGATTTGCAAATATGAATGCCGCGGTCGTTTACCAGGTTTACCTTGATTACCTCATGTCCGACAGCCTGAAGGATTGATGATATGGAATAGCCAAGAAGATTATTTCGTATATGTCCCAGGTGCAGGGGTTTGTTGGTATTGGGAGAAGAATATTCTACCATGATTTTTCTCTGGTCCTCTTTGGCAAGCTGTTCTATCAGGGTATCAGCTGATTTTGATTCAAGGAGTGCTGAAATATAAACAACCGGGGAAATCGTGAGATTAAGAAAACCCTTTATAACGTTGTACTTTTCAATTTCAGGAAGATTTTCAACCAGGTAGTTTCCAATTTCATTACCCGTTTGTTCCGGATTTTTCCTGCTCAATTTCAGTAATGGAAACACGACAAGGGTAATATCGCCCTCGAAATCCTTTCTGGTCATCTGTAGTTGTACAAGTGCATCAGCCACCTCCGACTGGTAAAGGTTTTTACAACCGTTTTTAACACCACGGAAAATTATTTCTTCAATCTTTGCCATCTTTTCAAATTTTAAGGGTACAAAGATAAAAGATAATTGATAGTTATTGATGGTTAATTAAAGATATTGATGGATTAGGGGATGGTGGTTTGCTTGTTGCTCGGTCCCTGAGCGACAGTCGAAGGATTGGTTGCTGGGTTGCCGGGTTTGACTGGGTGATGACAGGTTTTGTGTTAGTGGGTTTTTGGGCTATTGGGGTATGGGGGTATTGGGGGTTTGGGGTATTGGGGGATTGGGTTATTGGGGTATTGGGGTATTGGGGTCTTGGGGTATTGGGGTATTGGGTTATTGGGTTATTTGGGGATTGGGTTAGCGGGGGATTGGGTTATTGGGGGATTGGGGTATTGGGGGATGGGGGTATTGGGGTATTGTGTTTTGATGATTGGTTTATTTGATGATTGCATCGAACCCAACAGAAAACGCATCGAACCTACCAGAAAACGCATCGAACCCACCGAAGGTTACTAA